>JAFGEO010000145.1 GCA_016931575.1 Bacteroidales bacterium
CTGCTTATCCGCAGGCAGCAAGATATGATCTACTCACTTTACAATCTATATATAAAAAAAGGAGGTACATACACACTCAGGAAATTTCTGGAACAAAAACCACCGTTTAAGACTTCTCTTTTGTTTGGAAAAGATTTTCTCTGCTATGATCAGGTTATTCACTTGCTCCGACAGTTTGTTACCCCTGATTCAATCAAGGTTTTTCTTTATGAAGAACTAGCTCAAAACGGTGCTGATTTCCTTCATCAATTCTGTAGCAAACTAAATCTAATGCTCCCGGGGGGAAATATAGTTTTTTCTCCGATGAATTCAGGGTATTCCTCCAGACAACTTCAATTGAAACGGGTACTTAATCATTTAAGTAAACGGGGCACCCCTTTCAAACAGAATTTCCTTCATCTGCCATTTATTTATAACCTGATGAAACAACCAAATGTAACTACCCATAAGATGAATAATCGCAACGAACAAACTCTCGATAAATTTTGTGTTCAGTACAGAGAATCAAATGCTTCACTCAGGGATCTAACAGGAATTGATAAGCTCCCTGAATTTGATTACCCACTACCATGAGTCTATCGCCTTACATCATAGTATTTATAGCCCAGGGCGGTGAGTTAGAGATAAAATCTCTTCTGCTGGCATATAGTCTCAGAGAAAACCTTCCCCGGGGACAACGTATGCTGGCAGCAATACCCTCTAATCCCGGAGCAGAAATTTCAGAATCCTGCCTAAAAATATTTTCAAAACTTTCTATCGAGATCCACCATTTCAAAAACGAATTCATAGATCGCCGACATTCTGAATCTCCCGGCGATTGGATGAGTAACAAGTTTGAGTCTCTCCTTTCCCTGCAGACGGATGAAAATATCCTTTTCCTGGATAGTGATATCATCTTACTAAAGAAGGAATTGTCTTTCCTGCAGGGTAAGATAAAACTTGCTGCTAAACCGGCGGATGTCAGAACACGGCTTGACTGGAAGAAACTTTATCAATTAGCCGGATTGCCAATGCCCAGGGAGGAAATTGCAACAACGGTAGATCTCGAATCAGGCCCCCCGTACTTCAATACCGGAGTTCTATTTCTGCATAAAGATATTCAGCAAAAAATATGTAAAAGCTGGAAAAGATATTTTATGCTCCTCTCGCATACTGATACAAAGGAAGCCCTCGATTTCGATTATTTCCACCGGGATCAATTAGCCTTCTCCCTGGCGATCCAGAAAAATGACCTGGAAGTTTCCCCATTAGAGGAAGTGCATAACTACCCCATACGGCATCGAAAAATCATTCATGAAAAAGCTGTTTTTATCCATTATCATGACCCTGGTACGCTTGCTGAAAATCCTGAACTTTATGACTATCTGATAAGGCTCCATAAAAACAATCCTTCATTTGGTAGGATATTGCGAAAAAGTTTGAGCTGGTACCTGACGTTGGTACGGGCGCCTGTTTTGATCCGGATATCCCTTATATTTGTTCGAAATTATGCCAGAATCAGAAAAATACTTCGAAGTGCCAACCATTAAAATAAAACTGATTGTTGTTTACTTTGGCCCCTTACCAATACTGGCCAGGTATTTCATTTATAGCTGCAAGTACAATCCTGACTTCACATTTGTAATTTTTACGGATCAACCAGCTCCCGACAGCCTGCCTCCAAATGTTAAAGTAATCCCCTATTCAAAACCGAAATTTGAAGAACTGGTAAAAATAAAAACAGGCCTGCATATCCGATTACTTAACCCCTATAAAATCTGTGATTTCAAACCCACCTTCGGACATCTGTTTGAAGATTTTCTGACCGATGCAGATTTTTGGGGGTATTGCGACCTGGATATGATTTTTGGGACTATCGCAGATTTTATAACTCCTGAATGCCTCGAAAATTATGATGTGATCAGCTCCAGAAAAAACAGTCTGGCTGGAAACTTCACTCTATTTAGAAATACTGGTGACATTAACAAGCTATACCAGAAAGCTTTGTGTTGGAAACTAATCCTTAGTAATACTTTTTATCACCACAGTTTCCCAGAACGCTTTAAGTTTTCACCTATTCGTAAAGTCCGGGGAATTCAAAAACCAGTCAGACTTCTTGTCCGCTGGTGTATTACACTTTTTAAAAAACAAGACCTGAACACACTTATAAAACGTAATCCGAAGATAAAAACTGCTTTCATCAACAGCCTTTTATCCGATGAAATACTAAAAAATCAACAGATAGTGTGCTGGGAAATAAGATGGAAAGAGGGGAAGATGCTTGATTATACTACAAATCGGGAGATCATGTACTTCCATTTCTATCGTCTTAAAAATGATCCTGCATACCAAATTCCGACAATTAAAGCTTCCATGTCCCCGCAGCTGATCATAATTTCACCGTCCTCGGTCTGCATAAAATAACACCTTAATCATCAAACTGATACCCCGCCAGAAATGAGATCTCCTGAATTTTCTGGTGCACCCTCCTTATCTGATCTTCGCTCCAATTCACTTTCTGCCGGGTCTTATTTGGCCTTTTAAACAAATGTTCCATACAAGATTCCAGGTATCCCGGATAATTTTCGAGATTCAGCCAATCCAAAATCAATGTTAATTCCCTCTTCGGATTTTGGATCAGGTTCTCAAGTCTGACATCAAGAACATCATAGACGTTTTTCTGCTTGATTTTCGATATGACATCAAGTTTTTCAAAAAAAAATGATGTGGATTTCTCGATATCCCATTCGCCCGAAATTCCGGAAGATTTTCTTCCTCTTATGGTTTGAGTTGCAATCATGTCAAAAGGATTCCTAACAATATGCAGGCATTTAACAGGAGTCTTGCATACCTGCTGAAAGGTGTTAATCAGATCGGGCTGTTGAGTCAAACGAGCGCTCGTTTTACCTGCTTTTTTATCCCCGACTATTTTAAGCTTCTTGGAATGACCATTGCTCCCGGTTTCTACCAATCCCATGTATCCGGAGCTATACCTCCCTTCTTTTGCCTTTTGCAGAGAATTCCTTATCATCAGATAAAACATTTGATTTCGATGGTATCCCTTCTGTAAATAATACAAAATATCCAGCTCATGACTAATCAGTACATTTCGATGTGAATCCAATAAAGAAGCTAGTGTGCTACTGCCGGATCTTGGATAGCCTATAAAAATTAAAATATGTTTAACTTCTGAAAAATAGCTGTGTAAACGCCATCCCTGCATAGCAGTTATGATCCTATATATCATGTGATTACCCCGTAGAAGCTTTTTAACTGAATTTGATGTGCTGCGGATTTTCAATACTGAATTTTTAAGCTGGGTTTTTACCCGGCTGATCAGGTGCTTCTTCCTTCTGGAAATTTTTAAAAAAAGCAGGAAAATAGAATACATTGAAGGTTTTGGCTGTATAAATTCATACTGTGCAAATCCGGCTTTTTGAGCCTCAGCGTAAATTGTATAAGCTTCATAGGAAGTCAGTGCCTTCTTCCATTTATCCAGGTTTTCAATTTGTGGTGCCCGGTTAATATTTGGATGAATTTGCTTATACTGATAGTCAATCCATTTATAATATTTTGAATCACTGATTCTATCAATATCCAATATGATCTTAAGGTTTAAGAATACTGAGAGAAATTCTAGCCAATTCTGGGGCTTTAAGATTAACTCTTCATAAGGGATTGTTATCGAATTATTACTCATTTGAGAGGTTTTGGAAGTAAATTCATTCCAAAAATCGATGAATTCAACTGGATTATCAGTCATGGGTTTTCCTGTAGAAGGAGAAATGGTATTTTTCTGGGAGGCAAAAATGTTAAAGGGATCCCGGCTTATATTGATCCAAAAAATAGTATTGGAATCCCTGGTTGAAGCAGCATTATAAAGACGAAAAAGCTTTTGGTGCTTAAAGAGAACAAACTCTGCTTGTGGAAAATGGTAATTCCGAAATTGCCTGAGAATCGTTTGAAATGCTTCCCATCCTGTCATACCATTAACTTCCTGTAAAAACACTTCAAGTTTCCATCTGATGAACTTTTTATCCTTTTTAAATAACTGATTCAGTCGTATTAAATCCTTACTCTGAAGAAGCCTGTCCGGGTGAATTAATAAATGATCATAGAGCAGGTCTGCCTCCGGGCAAACGCATATTTGGTCTGAACTGCTTAATATATTAGCAAGGTAGGTTGAACCTGAACGATTCACGTATGATAAAAGAATTATTTTCATAGTCGGAATTCTTTTACCAGTGTAACATATTCATTCCATGAGGACAAACTCCTGATCCGAAATTCACCCTTCCTTATCAGGTTTTCTTTTTTATCTTCTGATTCCAGAGCAGACAGCGAATGAATAATTGATTCCTCACTAAAAGGATTAAAAAACTCAGCGGCATCCAAACAGGAACTTCGGTTAGCTTCAGTATCCGCAACAAACAAAGGTTTTCTATTTGCCCAGGCTTCTATGAAAGTTAATGAAAATGATTCCAGGAAAGATGGTAAGATCATTGCGTCACAAGAACGGATATATTCTCTTGTTTTGAGATAGTTTATTTTCCCAAGGTTAATAAGAATGTCATCCAATTTCTGGTCCTGTATTTGCTGAAGCAGTTTTGCTGCCTTTGGATGCTGTCTTTTATCTATTGTGATAAAAAAGCAAAATGGAAGACTCTGAGATCTTACTTTTTGGGCCACCTGAAGAAATATCTCCAGATTTTTATGCTCATAATATCTAGATAAACAAATAATTTTAAATTTTTTATCTACATTATTTAAAGTGTTACTTTCATATAAGGGCATGAATTTTGAAACACTGGGGGTCAGGATTACTGATTGAAGATCATTCCCAAAAGCTGTTTTAAGTTTTTCTTCATAATACTGACTCTGTACAATAGTCAGATCAACAAATTTCATCCTTTGTTCTGTGAAGAAGGATCTGATTTTTTGCAGAATAATTTCTTTTCCTGATAGCCCAAATTTCTTAATCCCCGTAGCCAGAAAGTAGGGATTATCATGCAGGTAAATTTGTCTCATTCTTGTCCTTGCCGGAATATTTGTAAAGCTGAACACCTGTTCCGGTTTCAACTGCCTTAATTTAGCCGGCAACCAGAAAAAGTCAAAAAGAAACCTATACCTCCTCTTAAGCAACCACTGCGGAACAACTAAAAGTTGAGAATTTTTCCCTTCCAACTTGCGATATTTTTTTCGATTTGGGCATAGAATAGTTAAGTCAAAAATATCTTCATCAATCAGAGCCTGAATAATGCTATGAGTAAGGTAGAATCCGCCGGAAATTAAAACGGTAGATGCATTAATTACTATTTTGCGTCGGCACCTCATCGATCTTGAATATAATTTGAGCAACGCTTTCGAATGAATGCCGCTCCCTAATCTCCTTACAGGCATTTTCAGAAAGCTCTACTAATAGCACAGGGTTATTTATCAGTTTTTTTATTGATGCCTTCAACTCACCAACGCCAGAATATACAATAATATTCTCGTTATCTCTCAGGAAAAAATCCATCCCTGAAAGTTTTTTCATGATAACCGGCTTACAAGATGCCATAGCCTCAAGTACAACATTGGGTGTCCCTTCCCTATCGGCGCCATGCAGTACAATATCAGCAACAGAATAAAGTTTATGTACCTCTTCAATTCCTCCCGTAAACATAATTCGATTACCTAACAATTTATTTCCTAGATCGTAAAGATAATTCATCTCATTAACTTCTTCATTAGACATTCTATGATAGGGATGCCTGGTGAAAGCACCAGCAACGATATACAAAAATGGAAAATCCAGACCAGATAGCGATTCAAAAATGTCTTTAAATCCTTTCCTGTTTATCAGAAAGCCGACAGATAACAGAATAAGGGCCTCCTCCTTGAATCCTAATTCCTTTCTCAAAGCTGCTTTCACTTCGGCAGTTACCGGATGAAACAGGCTCGTATCCACCCCACGACTACTCAGTATCACCCGAGGTCTGTTTTCACCCAATTGTTCAATGAAAAGCTTTTGAAATTCCTTGTTTATTGCCCAATAGATATCGATCCTTCGAAATAAGTATTTTCGGAGAGCTCTGCCAACGAAATTCGATTTATTTAGAATGGTCGTCATATCATCATCCCCTAACAGGGTAGATGTAAATAATGTCTTAATTCCAAATATTAAATTAAATAGCATAATTATTTCATATCCTGGCATATAAGATCCATATATAAAACAAATATCCTGTCCAATGGAATGTCGCACATATTGAATAATCATCCAGGGGAAAGACAGTAACTTAGTAAGGATGTTCAAATTGAAGTAGGTTATTCTCCGAATTTGGACCTTCTCTTGTTGTTCTCTTGGTAGTAATTTCGAATTGTAATTGAAGCTGACCATCTTCACACCAGCGGCATGCTTGCTAAGGTATTTTGCCATGCGAAAAGCCATAATACCGCTACCTGAAAGTGAAGGAGGAGTTTCAGCAACAAAAAAAACTACTTTTTTAGCTTTCAGAGCAATACGTTCCATAAATCATGGCTATACTATTGCATCAAATTTAAACCCCTTTTCAGAAAAATGCTCGATCACCCGGGGTAATATAGTCTGAAGTTTCGGCCAGGCTTTAACAGAATCATGAAATACAATGATAGACCCTTCACGGGAATACTTCAAAACTGATTGCAGGGATTTCTTCTCAGAGACCCTCCACTCGTAATCATGGCTCATCACTTCCCATAAAATAATTTTATACTTCCCGGAAAGGTATTTTGCCTGGGATGGTTTGATTTGCCCGTAGGGGGGACGAAATAATCCGGATTTAATATTCTGGGCCGCCAGTTCAATATCTTTGTAATACAACTCACTCGATGTTTTCCAGCCTTTAAGGTGACTGTAGGTATGATTTCCCACCGAATGCCCACGCTCCTGTATCAGTTGGTAAATTTCCGGATGGCGTTCAGCATTCCTGCCAAGGCAGAAAAATGTGGCTTTTGCCTTATACCGGTCAAGAATATTCAGAACCTCTTCGGTTACCCCCGGAGTCGGGCCATCATCAAATGTCAGATATAACTTTTTGCCGGCGCTCCTAAAATCCCATCTTACGGTTGGGAACATCCATTTCGTCCAGGCGGATATATGCCAGTATGCCATTATTGATTTGAGATTCTTTTTATTACAGGCTCATATTTCCTAAGTTCCTTTTCAATGTTCTCACTGAATGCGGTATCACCGATCAGTCTGAAGAAGGATGCAAATTTTGATAACATCATATACCCATAGTACATTTCGCCGCCAGCCTGCCTGGAAGAGGTTCTTTCAAAATTTTGCATGTTCTGCATAAAATCTTGATAAACGACATTCACAGCATATTGAATAATCTCCCCATTTCGATCCTGGTAGCAATCCTGTATGAAATTCATGAAGGATTGTTCATGTTTCTGTCCACCTGTCTGGTCTCCTGATAAATAATTAAACTTGATCAGTTCCCATTCGTAGATCACCAATCCCTCAAAAACATTATTGTCTATAGGTTTACTTCTGCGTGCAAGATCATACAGTGTATAGGCGTCAGCCAATACCTTTTCAGCATTTATCTGCTCAAGGGTCTGTACCGTCGGATACTCCCTGAAAGAGGTAATCTGTGTCGCAAGGTTTTTGTAGACCTCAAGAATAATTTGCTGGGCCGATCCGCTACCCGGCTCACTGAAGTCTTTTTCAATGGCATCAGTGATATTCCGCCTTCTCTCAATTGCAAGAGAATCCTTCCCCAGCTGATCAAATATCCGGGCCATGCGTAAATCGCTTCCAATTTGCCTGATCCGGTTCTGCTGCAGGAATTCCGCATCTTTATATTCTCTGCTGATGCTCATGAACTGTTCCTTCATATCCTGGAAAAACTGAATGTTCTTAAAACTGTTGGAATCTTTGTAACTTGAATAGAACCCGATCCAGCGTTCCTGTTCTTTGCCAATTCTCAATAAGATTGCCCTTGCCAATTCAAAATTCTCCTGCTGGTAGCTACTCCTGGTGAAATCCACCAATTTGCTCCTGATATCCCTTTCAAACTGAGTATAGCCTTCCTGTTTTATTAGCCTGAAAAGTTCCCAATAGGAATCCAGGGTTACCTGAACATAATACTCATCCAGGTACTCATTGAAGGGCGATTTAAGACTTTGTATATAGCTTACCCGTTCATCCAGTATTTCAGTAACTTCCTTTGTCAGACCAAAGACTTTTTCACTGTCGCCAAGCTTGGCATATGCCCTTATATATTCGATAGCCAACATATCATAGGGCATAAGGGATAAAGGAAACAGCGATAGCGATTTGTCCAGAAGATTTCTGGCTTTTTCAGTATTTTTTGAATTGTCGCCATTTCCTTCCTCATATAAATACTCACTGATCAGTCCGATAAACTTATAGCGCATTGCCCGGTACATTCTCAGGCAATCTTCATTCAGGTAAATATCCTTGTTCTTATCTATCCCTCCCCACTTGAATTTATTCATCAGGTTATCATAGCTTACTTCTCGGTTTACTGAAGAGGTTTTTCCGGGATTCAGCGTGTAGGCCAGACCCGTAGATTCCAGATAATCTGCCAAACCGAGGAAAACCTGTTCATTCCGGATGTCTCCCATTGTCCCTGCCCAACAAATGGGTCGTTCACCGTGATTGCTGGCTAAAAAATCCAATCCCATTAATTGGGCTTTGGTCAGACCATAATCCTTGATTTGCCATTGCATTCCAGGCATGGTAAAGGAATTTGTATTGATATAATACAGGGAGTCATCGGTATTAAGTTGCGAGAAAAGCCTGGGCTGAATGGAATCATCCGCGATCAGGGAGATGGCATCTTCAAGCCTCATCCTTTCTACAGAAATGTCCGGTATGCCAGCCAGGAGATAGGTATTATCCCGTCTGCCGAAATACAATTGCTCCGGCTGAAGGGTCATCTTAACAGGTTTCGAATCATAGGCTTTTAGCCGCATCTGATTGATATACCAATCCGTATTTAAATAGCTCAGGTTGATCGTCCGCACATCGGTCCGTTTTTCCTCAACCTCCTGCAGGTACCATACGGGAAAGGTCTCATTATCTCCCATGGTATACAAAATGGCATTCTCACCGCAGGAGTTCAGGTAATTATAGGCAATATCCCTTGCAGTATACCGGTCAGAACGATCGTGGTCGTCCCAGTTCTGAACAGCCATCAGTACCGGCACTGCCAGACAAATCGCCAGAATACCTGACGACAGAGAGCGATTGTTGCTGACAACTGATCCAATATACTTTGTCAGAGCAAGTGCCATCAGTAGGAGAATCAACAATACAAAGTAGGTCCATACATAACTGAGTCGTGAGGTGGCAGCATAATCATAGACCCCGATTAAAAGCACAGCTCCCCCTCCCCATAGGGCGATTTTTAGCAGCCTGTCCCAGGTCAGTTCCCTTGCTGCCTGGTAGAGTCCCGCCACAGCGATGCCGATCCAGATAGCAAAAGCATAGAATGAACCTGCATAGGCATAGTCCCTTTCGCGGGGTTGTAATGGAGTCTGGTTGAGGTAAAGTACTATCGCAATTCCTGTAAGGAAGAATAGTGACAAGACCACCCAGAAATTCTTCTGATCCTTCCTGTAATGAAAGATCATCCCGATAAGCCCTAAAAGCAATGGCAGGAGGAAGTAGGTATTTCTTCCCTTATTCTGAAGCATTTCACTGGTCAGCTGAGATTGGTTTCCCAAGCGTTTCTCGTCAACCACCCTGATCCCGGTTAACCAGTTACCTGTAGTTATCTCGTGCCTGTAACGGGCCTGGATATCGTTTTGCCGTCCTGCAAAATTCCACATGAAATAGCGGTAATACATATGTCCCAGCTGGTAGCGGAAGAGAAAGACCAAATTATCTTTCAGGGAGGGTTTCTTCCTGGGTTCCAGGATTTCCTTGCCGTTTGCTCCTCTAAGGACTTGCCCGTTTTGATACACCGGCTGGTAAAGATCTGAATCCCCGAGATCTGCACAATGCTTATAGGCTTCGACATGATCCTGGGCCGGACTGTACATGCGGGGAAAGAGCATGTTGAAATCACTGTCATAAACCGGCTTCTGGGTAAAAGCCACACGCCGGTATTTTCCATCCTCCTGAACATAAACAGGCCGGTCATTTTCAAACTCCGGCCGGTTTTCTGAATCTTTCAGGTAGGGTGCATTGAAAGCCTGTCCATAGATCAGGGGCCTGTCTCCATATTGGTCCCTGTTGAGGTATGACAACAGGTTAAACATATGCTCCGGGTTGTTCTGATCCATCGGCGGGTTTGCCAGTGAACGGATCACCACCATCGCATAGGAAGAATAACCAATAATGATCACTCCAACAGCAAGCAGGATCGTGTTGGCCAGGACTTTATGTTTCTTTTGGGTATAATAGATACCCCCGCCAACAGCGGCAGCAAGCAAGATCAGGTAAAAGAAAACCCCTGTAAAGTAGGGCAGTCCAAAACCGTTTACGAAAAGCAGCTCGAATTGAATGGCAAGTTTAACCAAACCAGGAATAATCACATACATGATTGTTCCCAGAATGCCGGCAGAAATCACAAGGGCCAGAATGAGACCTTTTGGGCTTGTGTTATATTTCTTAAAGTAGTAAATGAGTACAATAGCAGGAATAGCCAGGAGGTTAAGCAAGTGCACCCCAATGGATAAACCCATCAGATAGGCTATTAAGATAAGCCAGCGGTTAGCATATTTTTCACTTGATTCATTTTCCCATTTGAGAATCGCCCAGAAAACAATGGCTGTGAAGAGCGAGGAGGTGGCATATACTTCACCCTCAACTGCAGAAAACCAGAATGTGTCGGAGAATGTGTATGCCAATGCACCGACGATACCGGAACCAAAAATGATAATCTTATCGCCCATACCTGGTTCATCATCCTTCCCGACAAATCGTTTCACCAGGTGCGTAATGGTCCAAAAAAGGAAGAGAATGGTAAATGCACTGACCAGTCCGGAAAAAGCATTCACCATTACTGCAACCCGTTCCGCATTCCCTCCGGCGAAAAGGGTAAATACTCTCGCCACTATCAGAAACAGGGGAGCTCCCGGTGGGTGACCAACTTCAAGTTTATAAGAAGCAGCTATAAATTCCCCGCAATCCCAAAAACTCACTGTTGGTTCGAGGGTAAGCAGGTAGGTAATTGCTGCTATTAAAAACACACCCCATCCAATCAGGATGTTTAGTCTTTTATAATCATTCATGTTCCTCAAAAGATTTGAGGACAAATAACGTGAATTTCAGAAGAAAATAAAAAGGCTATTCCCCTATTTCCATATTTTATGCTTTGAGCATCCTTAAATTATTCGCTGAGCTCCAATACATCCGCTTCTTCAATCACTTCCAGACCTTCCGGACTCATCTGCAGTCTTTGATCCCCAGAAGTTCCCGGCCAGGTATTGCCTTCCTCATCTGTAATTTCCATTGAATTAAAGCGCTGATCTATGATCAGTTTTACCCCATCGGGAACATACAGAACCAGGTTAAGTTCAGGAAGCTTCCAGATATCGTCCTCATCAAAAAACCAGTATTCATCAATTTCAAGGATACTGTCGTTTAGACTGTAGTATTTATGGGGTTGCCAGTGATCTTCTTCCTCAAGCGGGAATAAGGAGGTGTACTCAATTTCAAGGTACATGGCCTCATCATCAGAGCGGATGATTTGGAGATTTGGTATGACCACATAGTTATCCGACCACCGGGATTTTTTAAAATCCCTTCCAAAGATTGTATAATGCTCAAATGAGGAAGCTTTTCTTCTGCTTTCATCCAGCTCAAGATACAAGGTCCTGTTTTCGGGTATTTTGATGTATTCTGTATCGGTGAATTCATAGCCAAAAGACTTACCCGATAAACCAACTGCCAGGGTTACAATCACAAAAACCAGTGCGATGGTCCAAAATATCCAGATAAAAACAGAAAGAACTGTATTCATTCCGGAGGTGTTAAAAATTAGCCTCATAAGTCCTATCAGGATAGCAATAATCGGAATCAGCACTACCAGAAAAACCGCAAGAATAAACCAGGGATTATGCCCAAAAAAATTAAAGTAAGCCGGACTGTAATGAACCCCGGGAAAGTGCCAGCCTGCCCAGATATTCCCCGCAGTTAAACCCACTATCAGGCTAATGATCAGTGCCAGTCCGCAAAAAATAAGTCCAATCCCAATCATGGCTACAATTGCCTTCACCCCGATACGCAGGATTTCCCCGATTGCATTCCCGAAACCATTTCCAGTCCGGGGACTCCTGGGATAATTTTCCGGTTCCTGGTACCTGCTGAAGTCGTCCTTTACGGAGGCCTCAATATTCCCAATGTTTACGGGTTTCCCCCTCATACGGAGTTTTTGCGAGCGGGTGACTGCAGCAGGAACCACAGCCCACAGGATCAGGTATAAGAGCAGGCCTATCCCATTAAAGGGAATCAGTACGACGAAAGCCAGGCGAAGCCATACCGAATCAACCCGGAAATATGATGCCAGTCCTGCTGCTACTCCGCCAATGATTTTATTATCCATGTCACGGAATAGTTTACGGTTATCCCGGTCATTTCCACCTGAGCGATACCTTGGCTCATTCTGAGTAGTGGTATCAGCATCGTACTCAACTTCCCGGGCAAAATCTTCAGGGGTTCCCATTAATTCAATTACTTCCTCGATATCTTTCAGGGTTACCACCTGTTTGGTATCCTTGAGCTTCTCATCAAGCATCTCAGCCATACGCTGCTCAATATCGTGCAGGATATCTTCTGCTTCCTCCGGGTTGGCGCCAAAATATTTCTTCAGCGTATCCAGGTAGCTTTTTAATTTCCTGAAGGCATCCTCGTCCAGGTCAAACAGACGTTGTGCCAGATTAATTTTAATCGTTTCTTTCATGATTTGGTTTTCTCAAGTGAATTATTTCGAATATCCTGAATGGCATTCCCCAATTCCTGCCAGGCCACATCTAATTCTTTGAGGAATTCTTTCCCTTCCTCTGTAAGTGCATAGTACTTCCTGGGTGGACCTTGTGTTGATTCTTCCCATCGATAGCTCAGTAAACCTGCATTCTTTTGCCGGGTAAGTAAAGGGTACAGAGTTCCCTCCACTACGATCAGCTGAGCCTCTTTCAGTTGATGAATTATATCGGTTGCATAGGCATCGCCTCTTTCCAGGATCAGGAGGATACAATACTCCAGAATCCCTTTTCTCATTTGTGCTTTGGCATTTTCTGCTTTCATGATCGTCTCCTATTTCTTTCTGAAATTCCTCTTAACGTTTTCAAATTCCTTCCTGAAGAAGGCCGCAATATTCGACAGGTTTACCGGTTCCCCTCGCATCTCAAGCTTTTGGGCGATCGTATTCGCCTCAGGAAGAACGATCCACAGAACAAGGTAAATAAATACCCCAAACATTCCAAATATCGCCAGCAGGATGAAAATGATCCGAATAATGGACACATCCGTGCTCCAGTAGGCTGCCAATCCGCTACATACTCCACCTATTACCCTGCTGTCAGGATCGCGGTACATCCGCCGGGCATAGTTTTGCTGGTTATAGCTATCCCTCTGACCCGTGTCTTTCCCTGAAAAATCTTCGGGCTCACCAAGAATGGATTTAACTTCTTCCACATCCCTAAGGGTAATTACCTGCTTATTGTTTTTCAGTTTTTCTGCAAATAACTCGGCAATGCGTATCTCTACATCTTCAAAAATCTCATTGCCCCCCTCTAAGGAATTGGATGCCAATCCGATACTGTCGAGGTACTTCTTCAACGCTCCGTATGCATCTTCATCGATGAAGAAAGCCATCCCTCCAATGTTTACACTTAATGTTCTTTTCATGATTTTGGTTTTAAAGTATAATGGATATATTTTCTCCTGAAAAATTTTTCTTGCAGGTAGTTAACAGTGTATCTGCATCAAGCGGAAGCGAAACATAATCAAGAACCCTATGATTCTTCAGGGCTCCTTTCATTCGCTGATTTGTTTGATGAAGGTCTTTCCATGCAGTCAGCGCAACACTCAGGATAATCAGGAATCCAATCAACGCCATGATAACTACCAGAATACGTATTTTATAAATAACTTGCATAATCATATATTTGATTATACAAAGATATATACTTATTTTGGTACTATGCAATACATAGTTCCAAATATTTTATAATTGCTTGTTAAAAACAGTAATGAAAAGTATGAAAATACGAGGTAATTTATTGAAATTGAAATCATTAATGTCAAATCCGATTCAGTACACCCTGCCCCTGGGTGGAATGGAAATTTTTATGAACGATTTGATTGGAAAGGAAATTGAGATCAAATTTCTACACCAGATCCATTGCATCCGATGTGGCAGTTTAACAACAACCTCCTTTGCCCAGGGGTATTGTTATCCCTGCTTTCGCAGCGCCCCCGAAACCGAAGATTGCGTTCTCAGACCTGAATTATGTCTGGCGCATGAAGGCATTGCCCGGGATATGAAGTATGCCGAAACTCACTGCCTTATCGATCATTATGTTTATCTGGCATACACCAGTGGCATGAAGGTGGGTGTTACCCGGCACACTCAAATACCTACCCGATGGATTGATCAGGGTGCTTCGCAGGCTATCAAGCTGGCTAAAACGCCAAACCGTTACCTTGCCGGGTGCATTGAGGTAGATTTAAAGGCTCATTTTAATGATAAAACCAATTGGAGGAAGATGCTCTCGGATGAGAACTCAGAGTTTGACATGACTGAAGCAGCAACTGAAGCAGCGAAAAAGCTTTCCGGGGAATATCAGAAATACCTCGTCAGATCTGCAGAAAGCGTGCAGCTTGAATACCCTGTCAGGCATATTCCCAACAAACTAAGCAGCCTGTCGCTTGATAAACACGATACCATTCGCTCCCGACTGGCAGGTATTAAAGGGCAATACCTGATATTCGAATCAGGAGAAGTTATGAACCTCCGAAAGCATAACGGATACCTGGTTGAAATGAGCTATTGACCAAAGGGCTGCCCGTAATCCGACAGCTCCAATGATCATAAGCTATTTAATAAATCCTTATACAATTCCCTGAGCCAGCATGGCATCGGCAACTTTAATAAAGCCTCCGATATTTGCCCCATTTACATAATTAATGTACCCTTCATCATCCTTTCCATAGCTTACACACGTCTTATGAATGCTGGTCATAATCTGGTGTAATCGATTATCAACTTCCTCACGCAACCAGGGCAAACGCATGGAATTCTGTGTCATTTCAAGTCCTGAAACTGCGACACCCCCGGCATTCGCTGCCTTACCGGGACCATAAAGAATTTTGGCATTTAAAAATACCTCAACTGCCTCGGGGGTTGATGGCATATTCGCACCTTCAGATACAACGTAACAGCCATTAGTGACCAGCGCCCTGGCATCTTCTTCATTGATCTCATTCTGTGTTGCACAAGGTAGAGCCAGATCACATTTTATACCCCAAGGGCGTTCACCCTCGACATATTCAGCTTTAAATTTATCAGCATATTCTTTGATCCTGCCTCTCCGGTTATTCTTAAGATCCATCACCCAAGCCAGTTTCTCTTTAGTAATACCATCCGCATCATATATAAAGCCTGTTGAATCAGAAAGGGTAACCACTTTACCTCCCATCTCGATGATCTTTTCAGTAGCATACTGAGCTACATTCCCGGAACCAGATACGACAGCAATCTTATTCTTAATGCTGTCTTTGCGTGTTTTTAACATTTCATCGGCAAAATAAACGGCTCCATATCCTGTGGCTTCGGGCCTGATCAGGCTCCCTCCCCATTCAATACCTTTGCCCGTTAGTACGCCGGTAAATTCATTTTTCAGTTTCTTGTACTGACCAAACAAAAAGCCTATTTCTCTACCCCCGACACCAATATCTCCAGCCGGAACATCGGTGTTTGGTCCGATATGACGGTATAATTCAGCCATAAAAGCCTGGCAGAAACGCATCACTTCATTATCAGATTTACCTTTGGGATCAAAATCGGATCCACCTTTTCCACCCCCCATCGGTAAAGTAGTCAGACTGTTTTTAAATACCTGTTCAAAAGCAAGAAACTTCAAGATCCCCAGATTTACCGTAGGATGAAATCGCAGTCCTCCCTTATAGGGGCCAATCGCGCTGTTCATTTCAATTCGGTATCCTCTGTTAATGTGGATCTCGTTGTTGTCATCAACCCAGGGTACCCGAAACATGATCACGCGTTCGGGCTCAACCATACGGTTCAATATCTGGTTATGCCTGTATTTTGGATTTTCTTCGATAAAGGGCATAAGAGATTCCACAACTTCCTGAACTGCCTGATGGAATTCTATTTCGCCAGGGTTTCTGGCAATAACTTTTGCCATAAAATCATTAACCTGAATGTTTAATAAATCAGCCATTGGGATTTTTATTTTGGTTTGTAAATACGAAAAAAGAGAAGGAAACCTGTCCCTTTTAGGCGTTAATGTATTAAACTTTTGTGCAATCGATCCTAAAGACAGCTTAATTTCCGAGATTCACCGATAAGATTACGCGAATTTCTGAATCCTGGCACAAGTTTGTGGATCCTCTTAGGGTGATCATACAACTAAATGGTTCAACCAATTTCGATAATATTATTCCGGATTGCGAATTTCACCAGATCAACTGCGGTTTTCAGGTTAAGTTTTTGCATGATATGATTTTTATGTGATTCTACCGTCCTGACAGAGATAAAAAGCCGGTCAGCGATTTCTTTGTTTGTCAGGCTATCACCCCAGAGCCGCACAATTTCAATTTCCCTTGAGCTCAAACTATTAATCTTTGAATATCCTTCTGTTGTATCACTTTGGATCTTGGAGATATATTTCTTAAGAAGAAGATGAGTGATTGAGTCACTGTAATATTCATGCCCGTTCCGTAACATAAATATTGCCTGACTCAGTTCACTGAATCCTGACTCTTTAGCCAGGAAACCTTTTGCCCCGCACTTAATCACCTTAAGAATCATCTCTTCATCATCATGAACAGAGGTAATAAGTGTTTTGACAGAAGGATAGTTAATAGTTATCTGCATCATCTGATTGAGAAAACTAGTATTTACTTTATGTACATTGATAATCAGAATGTTAATTTTTTTAGTGCTTAATGAATTATTCAATTCTTCTTTTGAAAAAACATTAAACACAACCTCAATTTCCCGACTATTTTGCAATAGGAGCTGAATACCCTCCTGGGTTAAACGGTGTTCATCATAAATGCCAATGGTGATTTTATCCATTCCTGATGTTGTTTAGAAAGATCGCGGACTTCTTTGTCCTGCCATCCATAATTACTTTAAGCGGATGCTCAAACTGAATATGTTTTATATACTTTGTCTGATGTCTGATCTCAAAAGTCTCCAAAAGATCCCATCGTATAAAATCATTCCTGGAGGAATCCTGTATGGAAAAATACCCAATATTCATTGATGTAACATTATGAAAAAAGTGCGATCCCAGCGATGAATCCAGCGGGAAATTAGCAAGACTCGTTTCGATGATTATCCTTGCATTTGAAATATGACGCCAATTCACAGGGATACCAAGAAAACGATCACTGGTACCCCATCGTCCCGGACCTATCAGAATATATTGTCGGTTCTCTTTGTTCATCCATTCATTCATATATTCCATCTCTGCAACCATTTCAATAGTTTTCAACTTATCAAACTTCGAGGGATCGATAAACAAGATATCCTTTAAGGTATCAATTTCCCCGTTACCAAGACTGGACTCCGAGTAAACCAGCATTGAAGACCTGTCAAGCTCTTCAAGATTGTATTTACTAACTTGTTGAAATCCTACCAGGGGTTTAACCTGCAATAAGTAAAAAGTGGGTAGATTATTTTTCTTTTGGTTGAGGTCTACGGCAAACTCAATTTCGACGGGAGACCCAAGGGCATCTTTTATTGTTTTGAGCATAATCTGGATCGTATCGGCCAGGGGGACATAATCATATTTCAGAATGTCAGCAAAATTCAGAATTCTTCGTCCGGGTTTAGACAGGCCGGCTTCTATGCGATCATTGGCCGCATTGTACACTGAAGCCAGGTGTTTCATGGTTCCATGCTTCTCTGCTTCACTGATATCAAGGAGAGACAACGATGCCAGTTCTCCATCAAGTACATAATCGATATCTTTTTTGTACAAATCCAGAACATAGAATGATACCTGGGAGGAATTGATCAGGTCTTTGGTAGTATACATTTCAACGAGCGGATATTTCGGGGAGAACCGATACGAATTTTTTCCTCCCACCACATAAGTGCCCAATCCCATGGCAATGACGGCAAAGCCTTCCTCGGGACTCATATGTGCCACAGGATAATAATTATAGGATTGAGCAACTCCGCTAATGTGAGGGTAATAGTAATTTTCGTATTGTTCCCCAACCAATTCCTGGAGGACAACTCCCATTTTCTCCTCTTCAGTTTTGTGATGAATCGCTCTGAAATAGGCCTTCGAGTCATCAGAAAAAATTGAGGAGAACACCAATTTAATAGCTTTGGCCAATTTAGTTAATACCTGCCTTTTATTCTGTCCGGTATAGGGGACAATGTAGGTGTCAAATATACCTGCAAAAGGTTGAGATACAGAATCTTCCAACAAACTGGACGAACGCACCGCAATGGGTTTATCAATCTGATCGATAAAAACTTTTAGCTTTTCCATCAGGCCAATAGAAAGTTTTGCTTCTGCAAACCGTTTTCTTATTTCGAGATAATCAGCCCCTTTCTCCTGTACTTTTTTATATAGACGATTATGCTCCATGAAATAATCAAATTCATCGGTCCCGATAATAACCGTCTTTGGGGAACTGATGTTAATCCGCTGGGTAATGGGCGAGAAATCCAGGTTATTGATCAGAGCATTAATGAAGGCCAAACCTCTGCCTTTACCCCCTAAAGAACCCCCGGAAAATGTGACGATATTGTAATCGTCAATCGTTGATGTTTCATCGTATGCTACAATTTTTCCCCTTTTCTTTTCGGCTTTATATTCCTCCAGCTGTCTATTAAAAAAAGCCCTCGATTCCTTGATATTTGAGAAATCCCCAATGCGCAGAGGATTGAGGGTGCGCGCCAGTTCTATCTCACCCCGGGCCATCAGCCAGAGTGAAAACTGATTTTCCAGGGCATGTAGATAAAATGATTCATCCGGTATTTGGTTGATTTTCTGCTCAAATTCCCGCAAAGATCGAGCTTTGCCAAGCACCTCTCCCTGTTTGTTCCTGAAAATAAAATCTCCAAAACCCATGTTCTGCTGCAAAAACCGTTTTAGATCGTTCAGCAATGTCTCTGAATTTTTATTGATATAATCTACTTTCAGTTCTTTGGCAAGCTTCTTATTCTGATCATCAGATGACTGAAGAACAATAGGGAGATTCAGCACATGTGACTTGATATGCTTAATAAAAGTAATTCCCGCCTTTTTATCCAACTTTCCTTCTTTGTCAAATTCAACATCAGAGATTACACAGAGCAGAAAATCTTTGTACTTATTAAACACAAACAGGGCGTCCTCATAATTTCTTGCCAGCAGAATTTTTGGCCGGGAACGCATTTTGGCGATTTTATCCAGCTCATTCTTCTCTACTTCAGGCAATAGTTGCTGAACCTGTCCAAACACAATGGAATACAGAATCTGAAGGTATTTAGAATAATAATGAGCGGAATCTTCCACTAACAGAATGATCCTCACCAGACCAATCTTTGTGTCATTTTCAACATTGATTTTATCTTCCAGTAATTTGACGATCGCAAAAAATATTTGGGAATGACCGTTCCAGATAAAAAGTTTATCGATAGAATTAATCCTGGGAACCAATTCTTCAAAATAGGAAATGTCAGCCTTTTGATTTATCAGAAGAAAAACCCGCAGGGAAGATTGTTTTTCCTTTATCTGCTGGCTAAGCTTAACCGGAGTTTCCCGGTCCAGTCCCGACATAAGAATCACCATGTCAAAATGAACTTTCTCGAGTAAATCCAGTGCCTCCTCGGAGGAAGTTACCGCAGTTATTCTAGGCAGAGAAAATAAGCTATACTGATAAATTTCCCCCATAAACTGTTCGAAGAAACTTTCTTCGGTTTGAAGGGTAAATGAGTCGTATAGCGTAGCAACAAATAAAATTTCCTTGACCTTAAACTTCATCATATCCAGATAGATGTACTTATCCAGAATCTGCTTGTTGAAGAAGAGCTGTAGCGGATCCTTATTTTTAATGAGCGATTCCCTGTAAGCTGTCGACTTCACCTTCTCCTGACGTTCCTGTAAGTTTTTTCTAACATATTCCCTGCCCAGAATGTCATTCAGGTAACCGCTTATCAGCTTGCTAATGTTTATTAATAAATTACGTTCTTCTTTTAGAAAAGGCCCTTCATATGCTTTTTGGAATTCCTTCAGATAGAATACTTCGATGCTACCCTTCTTATTATCGACCGTAATAAAGTTTTCTTTCTGACTCCAGACTGTATCCCTGAACTCGCTACTGGTAAACTCCATTCCATGATAGCGTATCCGAATCGCTGTGTACTTAGGATACTGCCATGATTTTGGAAGAAGTGAACAGATTTGCTGCAAAGTTTCCTCTTTTGGAAATCCTTTCGCTATAATCTGTGAAGTATGATTAATAGCACGAAGTTCCTTTATGCGCTCTTTGTTTTCACTCAATAATTTGGCGAATACTTCTCGGGCTGCTGAGCCGGCAATAAGATTTGAGAGATTAATCAGCAGGTTTCTTTCTTCCTTTAAGAACGGCCCTTCATCTGCCCGTGGGAATTCTTTTAGATAGTAGATTTCAATAAGCCCCTTCTTCCTTCCGGGAGCTTCAAATTCCTGCCTTTGTACCCAGGGGCTTTCAGCAAAATTTTGACTGCAAAATACTTTTTTTTCAAAGATTATCCGGACCGCTGTATACTCCGGATACTGCCATGCTTCCGGTAGAACCGAACAAATAATCTGAAGTGATTCTTCGATAGATTTTCCCTGTTTCAGAATAAGGGTAGTCTGATTGATCCCCTGTAACTCTTTCAGCCGTTCTGTATTCTGTAACAACAACTGGCTAAGTAATTTTTTTGATGCAGTACCGGAAATAATCGCCACCAGGTTATCGAGAAGGCTCTTTTCCTCCTCCAGAAAGGGTCCTTCAAAAGCCTGTGGGAATTCCTTTAAATAATAAATCTCTATTGCCCCTGATTTCTTGTCAGGAGTTTCAAAGCTCCTTCGAAGGAGCCATGGAGTTTCCTTGAATTTTTTACTTTTAAAAACTTTATTGTCATACGTGATTATCGCTGCGGTATGTTCAGGATACTGCCAGGCTTCAGGCAGCACCATGCAAATTTTTTGAAGCGATTCTTCAAGATCAATTTCCTGATTGATGATGTCCGTTGTTCTCCTCAGGCCTTCAAGCTCCTTGAGCCGTTCCGTATTATTACGGGATACTATTTCCAGGAAATGTTTTGACGCAAGTCCTGACAACAAGGTAGCAAGATGGGTCAGGAACGGATCTTCCGAAATGTCAGGGTCGGTCAGTTCGAAGTGTATCTCAATATAACATGGGTGGGGTGCCTGGCAGCTAAATGACCTCCTTTCGATCCTTGTGGATTCTTTGAAACGATCGCTTTGAAAGACCATGTTATCCAACTCAATTTTAACTGAGACAGATCCAATGGACCGATAGGCAGGAGGAACCGCATTACATATCCGATGAATTGTCTCTTCCAGGGCCTTGTTCTCATTCAGAATATTCAGAATTGAAATGAGCGCATTCTGCCAATCGATGGTATACTCTCCGCCTGGTACCTTCATTCTTTCTCAGCTTGTTTCGTAATCTCTTTAGTAAGCTTTCCGGATTCAACCATCTCCGTTAATTGTCAGCAGGAAAATAAAAACGAGTAAACTCCGGAAAGGTAATCCCCCTACAAACTTATAATTTGCTGAATATTAAGGTATTTTGATGACATTCCCGATGAAAGCATTAAGACTTTTTAGTATGTTTTCAGCGTATTTTACTACGTAAATATAGTAACTAATGCATCATACCGTATCCCATTATCAGGGAAAAATGTGGTGCTGCGGGAATTGCACTGGCGGGTGTTTTCATGGAACACCTCATGACTTTCCGGAATAAATTGAAAGTCTGCCTCCACCCCGAAAGTATTCTATAGGATAGTTAAAAAGGACCCCCTGCAGGGATGTAGATGGTTCTTCCGTATAAAATTTGAATGCTATTCCTATTCCATTGCAATTCTTCCATAATATTTCATAAACTGGACCCGTTCAAAGATCTTTGGATCATAGGATTGTTGGTAGCATGCTTTTCCTTTAAACTGCTGCACTGAAAAGAAACCTTTCTCCATCATCCACTCTTCCAGATCACTAAGCATCCGGGTCAGATAATCCTTCCCGTTCAGATACAGGCTTGATACAAGCTGAACCGCATCTGCACCTGCCAGTATCATTTTAATTGCTGTATTTGCATCGTGCACACCGGATGAAGCAGCAAGGCTCACATTATCCACCTTATTCGACATTAAGGCAATCCAGCGAAGAGGTTTCAGATATTCGGTTTCTCCGCTATGCATGCGTCCCTGAACAAGCTTACAATTATAGATATCAATATCAGGAGAAAAAAAACGATTAAACAGCACCATTCCTGAAATGCCGGTTTTAGAAAGTTTCAGAATTGTTTCGGAAAGGTTGCTGTACCGGTCGCTGATTTTTATTGCGAGGGGAATCTTAACCACTTTTTGAACCTTTTTTATTATACTGATTATAGTTTTCTCCTTTTCTGCATTGGAGTTATCCATTGGATTCATGGAGATATTGAGTTCTATAGCATCAGCCCCTGCGGTTTGTATTCTTTCCGTGAAGGAGATCCATTCCGAATCGGAAACACAGTTGATGCTGGCAATAATTGGGATCCCGGTCCGTGATTTAGAATCTGCGATCAACTGCAGGTATTTATCCTGCCTTCCCCCTTTTGCAAAAGCTTCAAGATTATCCAGACCTTCGGACATATAATCAAATATTGGCCTGTTCTTTCTTGCTTCAGCCAGTGTCTGCCCTGCCTCAAAAAGTATTTCCTCCTCGAAGATTGATCTGAGAACGATTGCAGCTGCCCCAACCTGTTCCAGCTTTACAATATCCTCTATCTTAGAGGTTAAACCACAACTACCTGCAATAAAGGGATTCTTAAGTTTAAGGCCCAGATAATTTGTTGTTATGTCTATCATACTACGTAGTTTATCTATTAGCTATCTCATTCGCTTTATACGTGAAGGATTCCAGCGGCGAAGAAATTCAACACCCCCTGTCCGATGTGACATATTAGCTTTCCATTCAGGGACGTAATTTCTTCCACATGGTCAATAATTGGCTTAACAGCCGCTACCAAACAGCCATAATCCGATTCATGCTTCTTTTCGATATCATGCTGTTAATATAATGGTTAATCAACAGCCGAAAAAAAAGACTCATCAAATTACGTGTTCTCCCTAAGCGAAATACGTAGAGCTTATTGTTTTCCCAGAGCAGCGCTGGTGGTCCAATAGAATGTCAAAACATTCATTGATAGCATAGTCTGGAGAAGCTGATATGTCAGGCAGGAATTAAAATAGAAAACTAAGTCCACTCCCGATAAAACTGCTTCCGGCCGGAGTTAGGTTAATTTCTGTCTCAAAGTAAAAGATCATTTGTCGTTTTAGTGGTAACTCCAACCCCAGGGGAACCCAAAGTGCTGCCTGCAAATCATTATTAGTAATGAAATTCAAATCGGAATCGAGTCCTGAATATAGCCTTGCAGGTCCCAGAGGCAAGGTTGCCAGTGCTGTAAAATCAAGGCCAAAGACACCATGGTTATGGGCCCCTGCAGCAATTGAGAAGCGTTTTGACAGTGCGAACTCAACATCTCCCCCAACATATACTGCATTACCTAACAATCCGAGCTTCATAGAAAGGTCTGCATTCGATGTCAGTCCAATACCGCCATGAAGAAACAGATTGAAGTCTACCCCACCTGTTGCATAAATCCCGGGTTCAATGCCCAGGCTAAAGTGGCCGGGTCCCAACGTAGAGGAGGTACTCATGATCTGGGCCTTAGAATTCAGTCCCATTGCGATGATAATCAGCAGTGAAAAAAGAATTTTTTTCATCTTGAATGGTTTAGTTAGTTATAAAAACTCTATACGAAATAACAAAACTTCTGTTTCACTTCCGTTCTTTCCGAAAATAAAAGAGGCTTTCCGATACTAAAACTATACACTCAACTTTCAGAATACTAAAACTGTATGCATAAAAAAGGCTGCCCTTTTTGGACAGCCTTGAATGAATGAGTTCAGGGAAGATAATTCCTTATTTTAAAAAATCATTCACATCGGTTGCCGCTTTCCGACCGGCTCCGATTGCCCTTACCACCAGACTTGCTCCGGAAACTGCATCTCCAGCTGCAAAGACTTTGCCCTGGGAGGTCTTGCTATCCTCGTTGATGACGATATTTCCCCTTCCGTCTAATTTAAGACCCAACTCTTTTGCAAGACCTTCGTGAACACAATGTACAAAACCCATGGATAGCAGAACCAGGTCAGCTTTAATTTTCCGTTTTGTTTCAGGCTTTTCGACCATTTGAAACTTGCCGTTTTCTTTTATCCACTCAACCTCTACAACCTCGGCTTCTTTTACATTTCCGGCTTTATCCCCGATGAGTTTCCTGGTATTCAGCAGCCAGCTTCGTTCGCAGCCTTCATTATGTGAGGAAGAAGTTCTAAGTGTATTTGCCCAATAGGGCCATGGATTATTTGGATCACGTTTTTCAGGCGGCTTTGGAAGAATCTCAATCTGTTCAATGTGAACAGCTCCCTGTCGTACGGAAGTGCCTACGCAATCCGATCCGGTATCACCTCCTCCTATTACCAGGACATTCTTCCCGGTAGCCAGGATCCGGTCCTTTTCATCCATCCTGATTCCGGCAACTGCACGGTTTTGCTGGGTGAGAAAATCCATCGCATAATGAACGCCCTTCAGCTCCCGCCCTTCTACTTCGAGATCGCGGGGTTTCATTGCTCCGATCGCAAGGACAACGGCATCGTAGTCTTTCAGCAGTTCCTTGCCCGGAACATCGACACCAACATGGCAACTGGTTTTCACTTCGAGTCCTTCGGCAAGAAGAATTTCCATCCTTCTGTCGATTACATTTTTGTTCAGTTTGAAATCGGGGATCCCAAAGCGGAGTAACCCGCCTACTTTTTCGTCTTTTTCAAAAAGCGTAACACTATGACCCCATTTATTCAGCAGGTCGGCACATGCCAGTCCGGCAGGTCCCGATCCGATCACGGCCACCTTCTTCCCTGTCCGTTTTTTCGGTGGATTTGGTTTAATCAATCCGCGATTAAAAGCCTGATCAGCTGCGGCACATTCATTTTCACGGATGGTGACCGGCTCTTCGCTGATGTTCAGGGTACAGGCATGCTCACATGGCGCAGGACATACCCTGCCCGTAAATTCAGGAAAATTATTTGTTGTGTGCAGAATTTCAATAGCCTCTTCCCAATTTCCTCTGTAAATGGCATCCTGCCACTCGGGCATATTGTTCATGATCGGGCATCCCCACTGACAGAAGGGAACGCCGCAATCCATACAGCGTGAGGCCTGATCTTTACGATCATTTTCCCCAAGGGTTTGTTCCACTTCTCCATAATCGGTGATCCGCTCATTTTTTGGACGATATCCGGCCGGCTTCCGGCCAATTGTCATGAATCCTTTTGGGTCTCCCATGATAGTATCTTGTTCGTGTATTTACTTGAATTAATAATGAAAATGAGGTTCATCCTCTGTCGCCTGAATCTGAGATTTGAGTCTCTCGAGTTTTTCTTCTTCAAGAATTTTTTTATACTCGAAAGGGATTACCTTAACAAAACGAGGAAGATATTCATCCCAGTTTGTCAGGATTTGCTCAGCCAGATCAGAGTTGGTGTAGCCATAATGCTTACTGATCATTTCCTGCAATTCCAGTTCGTCATCCCTATCGCGGACAGGACCTAACTCTACCATTCCTTTGTTACAGAAATAATCGAAACTACCGTCTACATCCAGAACGTATGCGATTCCACCACTCATCCCGGCGGCAAAGTTCCTTCCGGTACGACCCAGAACAACTGTCCTCCCTCCGGTCATGTATTCGCAGCAATGATCCCCAACACCCTCAACAACGGCTCTCGCTCCTGAATTTCGAACGCAGAAACGTTCTCCGGCCACTCCGCGTACATAGGCTTCACCATTCGTTGCCCCATACAACACTGTGTTGCCGATGATAATATTATCTTCAGGAATAAAGGTTGATCCCTTTGGGGGAACCACGGAAATCCGGCCTCCAGACAGACCTTTTCCAAGGTAGTCATTGGAATCTCCTTCAAGCAGGAAGTTAACACCCTTTGCGAGGAAAGCGCCGAAACTTTGTCCTGCAGAACCACGGAATTTACAATTAATGGTGCTGTCAGGCAGCCCAACTTCACCATGCAGCCTGCTTATCTCACCCGAGAGCATAGCTCCAACAGTACGGTCGGTATTCTGGATATTTTTGGAAATCCATAGTTTCTTTTTATTCTTGATGGCATTATTGGCAATCTTAATGAGACTGCGGTCCATCACTTCTTCAATTTTGTGCTTTTGCAGGCAAACGCAGTGATTTTGATGAATTTCAGCTTCCTTGGGACGGTAAAGAATATTGGAGAGATCCACCTTTGATGCTTTCCAGTGATCAATGTCACTCCGCTGCTCCAGAAGATCAGTCCTTCCCACGAGTTCATGAAAGTTTTTGAAACCCATTTCGGCAAGGATCTCACGAATCTCGCGGGCTACAAAAGTGAAATAATTCACCAGGTATTCAGATTTTCCTAAAAAGCGCTCCCTCAATTCTTTATTCTGTGTAGCTACACCCACGGGGCAGGTATTCAAATGGCACTTACGCATCATGATACATCCCAGGACAATCAGACCGACAGTTGCAAATCCAAATTCTTCAGCTCCCAACAATCCGGCATAAACCACATCGCGACCGGTTTTAAGTTGACCATCTGTCTGCAGACGCACCCTGTCGCGCAGGTTATTAATGACCAGGGTTTGTTGTACTTCGGAGATACCCAGTTCCATCGGCAGACCAGCGTGCTTGATTGAACTCAGAGGACTGGCTCCTGTACCCCCTTCTGCGCCGGAGATCGTGATACTGTCGGCATAGGCTTTGGCCACACCTGCAGCAACCGTTCCAACACCTCTTTCAGATACCAGCTTAACATTAATTTTAGCCCTGGGATTGGTACACTTAAGGTCAAAAATCAGCTGAGCCAGGTCTTCAATCGAATAAATGTCGTGATGGGGGGGTGGCGAAATCAGGGTAATTCCGGGAGTGGAATTTCTGATCCTGCCAATGATCTTGTCAATTTTATGCCCCGGAAGCTGACCTCCTTCACCAGGCTTGGCTCCCTGAGCAACCTTGATCTGGATCTCATCGGCATTCGTCAGGTAATTACAGGTTACTCCAAACCTGCCCGAAGCAACCTGCTTGATGGCACTTCGTGCAAGAGTACCGTCTTCACGTAAATTGAACCGCTCGGGATCCTCTCCTCCTTCACCGGTATTACTTTTCCCCCCAATACTGTTCATGGCGATGGCCAGTGCCTCATGGGCCTCTTTACTGATTGATCCGAATGACATAGCCCCGGAAACAAAACGTTTCATGATCTCGGCTTCGGACTCAACCTCCTCGATGGGAATTGGATTATTGGCCTTGATGTTTACACAGCCACGCAGGAAATGCGGTGCACGGTTATTCTGGTCAACCAGCTGACTATACTCCTTGTATTTCTCATAACTGTTTACACGTGTTGACCATTGCAGAAGTCCAATTGTTTCAGGATTCCAACCGTGTTTCTCTCCATCCTTCCGGAAATGGTACACTCCCTGAGTTTTCAGTCGCCCGTTTCCTTTCGGATCTTCTGTAAAGGCTTGCTCATGGCTAAGCAGGGTTTCTTTTGCTATTTCTTCGAAACCAATACCTCCGATGCGTGAATCGGTACCTTTGAAGTACTTATTGATGACACTTTTGTCTACCCCTAAGGCTTCGAATATTTGTGAACCATGGTAGCTCCGTAAGGTAGAGATACCCATTTTCGACATAATCTTCAGTAAACCTTTATCGATTGCCTTGATGTAGTTTTCTCTGGCTTTCACATAATCCAGCTCGATTTCACCAGTCAGGCAGGCATCTTCAATGATGGCGAAAGCTGCATAGGGGTTCACTACTGATGCCCCATACCCAATCAGCAAAGCGAAATGATTTACTTCCCTTGCTTCGGCAGTTTCAACCACAATCCCAACCTGCATCCTTTTCTTGGCACGAATCAGGTGATGGTGAACTGCGGCAGTAGCTAGTAAGGAGGGAATGGGGGCCATGTCAGCGGAAATTCCCCGGTCGGTAAGAATAATGAAATTCTTATCGGCATCCACAGCTTCTTCAGCTTTCTTACAAATGTTGTCCAGTGCTTCTTCCAAAGCTTTACCCGGGTTCTTGGTATTCGCCTGAAACAGGATAGGAATATCAATATGAGAAAAATTTTCCTCTTTCAGGTTCCTTAATTTATTCAGGTTCGTATTTGATACAATTGGTGTTCTAAACTTAATCAGCTTACAGTGGCCGGCTGTCTCGAAAAGAATATTCTTCGATACAGATCCAATGTAGTTGGTAAGTGCCATAACAAGTCCTTCACGAATTGGATCAATCGGTGGGTTGGTAACCTGGGCAAATAACTGCTTGAAATAGTTGAAAAGCCGCTGGGGTTTATTTGAGAAAACAGCTAAGGGAGTATCATTTCCCATGGAATGTACTGGCTCCTGTCCCTGAAGTGACATGGGTTTAAGCAATACCTCAACATCTTCCTTTGTGTAACCAAATGTTTTAAGGTATTTCGCATGATTATTTCCCAGAGAAGTAGGAACCCTTTGTTTAACCTTAATTTCCTCCAGCTCAATCCGGTTCTCGGCAAGCCACTGCGCATAGGGATTACGATCGGTAAGCTGACGTTTAACTTCTTCGTCAGGTACGATGATCCCCATTTTAGTATCTACCAATAAAATTTTACCTGGTCTCAGACGGCCCTTTTCTTTTATTTGTTCAGGCTCAAAGATCTGAACGCCTACTTCGGAACCCATCACCATCAGATCATCTTTTGTGATCACGAAACGGGAAGGTCGCAGCCCGTTCCTGTCGAGTGTGCCACCGATATATCGACCATCCGAGAAAACTATGGAAGCAGGGCCATCCCAGGGTTCCATGAGGGTTGACTGGTATTCATAGTATGCTTTCAGGCTCGGTGGAATGGGGTTTTTATCATTCCAGGATTCCGGAATCAACATACTCAGTGCATGGGGAAGCGATTTACCGGTTAAAACCAAAAATTCCAGTGCATTGTCAAAGGATGCTGAATCAGATTTATCCGGTTCAATGATCGGGAAAAGTTTGTCCAGATCTTCTCCAAAGAGATCGGACCTCATGATTGACTCCCTGGCTGTCATCCACATTCGGTTCCCGGTTACTGTATTGATCTCCCCGTTATGTGCCAGGTAACGGAATGGCTGAGCCAGATCCCATGTTGGGAAGGTATTGGTAGAAAACCTGGAGTGAACCAGCGCAATGGCACTTTTAAGCTGCGGATCACGAAGATCGACAAAATAACGTTCCACCTGGTCCGGTGCCAGCATGCCTTTGTAGATCATTACCTTTGAAGACAGGCTGGGAAGGTAGAAGGCATCCTTGTCCTTAATACTGGATTCGCGGATAGACTTTTCAGCTAGTTTTCTAGCAATATAAAGCCTGCGCTCCAGGATATCCTGCTCCGGAAAATTCCCTGTAACAAAAATCTGCTTAATATGCGGTTCGGTCGAACGTGAAATATCTCCCAGCACAGAACTATCAACCTTCACATCGATGAAATCTATGATTTCGAGTCCTTCCTGAGTGATAATATCTACCAGCATGGCTTCGCAAAGCTTCCTTTGTTTAACTTCTTTTGGAAGAAAAACCAGGCCTGCACCATAACGCCCCAATGCAGGGACTTTAATCTCCTTGTACTGAAAAAACGAATGGGGTAACTGGATCAGGATTCCTGCCCCGTCACCGGATACATTATCAGCACTTTCTGCCCCACGATGAGTCATATTCACAAGAACTTCGAGCCCTTTCGATACTATTTCATGTGACTTGACACCTTTAATCTGCGTTACAAATCCAATTCCACAATTGTCGTGTTCATTTTTTGGATCATATAATCCCTGTACTTTCGGAAATCCTTTTACCATCATGTTGTTTTTATGTAATCACCCCTATAAAGTCATAAAAAAAGCCATTCTTATAAAGAGAATGGCTCAGGTAGAATATTATATACCATCCTCACACAGAGTATGACTCTTTATCAAATTTTTTATTTGATTTAATATAATACATTAAAATGGGTGTCTTTGGGGCTACAA
>JAFGEO010000146.1 GCA_016931575.1 Bacteroidales bacterium
GGCGCTGCCCAATTTATCCAATACATTAACGATGAATGCATGGACCGCGGAATCGACGCTGCAGTTTCAAGCACTGCCTGCCTGAATGTTTGCGCGCAGGGCCCCGCCATGGTCATCCATCCCCTGAATTTCTGGTATGGAGGAATCGATTCGGAGGAAAAAATTGATGAGATCCTGGATGCACTGGAAAATGGGGAAGCAGCTGAAGACTACCTTATTTCAGATTAACATGCAAAACTTTCAGCACAGCATATTTCCATACAGTATGCGGTATCAGCACGATCCTGAGCAAGGTTGTCTGAACTGCGATCCTGATTCATGTGGCCGGCGCTTCCTGCCAATGGCATACTTTGCGATACAGGCTAATCCTATGAAGTTAGGTTGATTGATACATGATCCATGTTAGTGGTGTAAGGAAATTTTGCTGTGCTGTTTTAAAACAAATGACAATGACAAAAACCCCTTGGTATATCGATACAACGCTTCGTGACGGCGAACAGGCTCCTGGTATCGCATTTAGTCCCACTGAGAAGATAACCATTGCCACACTTCTTGAAGTATGCGGTATTGACGAAGTTGAACTGGGCACTCCAGCAATGGGCAGGACCGAGCAGGAAACCATGCGTACCATTTCACAGCAGGGATTTCGATTCAGGACCTCATCCTGGTGCCGGGCGGTAAAGAAAGACATTGATGATGCCATCCGGACCGGAACTGCCGGAGTAAATATTTCCTTTCCTGTATCGCAGGTACAGCTTACCGCCATGGGTAAAAGTGAATCCTGGGTGATGGAATCCATTCCTGAAATCGTCCGGTATGCGCAGGACTATTTCGAATACGTTTCGCTGGGAGCCCAGGATGCTTCACGGGCCGATTTTAATTTCCTGAGCAGCTATATGAGCCTGGCCGCCTTACTGGGAGTTCACCGTGTTCGCATTGCTGATACCATCGGATGCCAGAACCCGTTTTCTGCCCATAGCCTGATCAGCAGGCTGGCCCATGCTGTGCCGGAAATGCCCATGGAGTACCATGCACACAACGATCTGGGTATGGCAACGGCGAATACCATTTCTGCCATTGCTGCCGGAGCGGCTGCAGTCAGCACAACCATTAACGGGATCGGCGAAAGGGCAGGAAATGCCAGTCTTGATGAAGTGGTGATGGCCTGCAGAAAAACCCTGGGGGCGACTGACAAGCTCAATACCCGTTTCCTGCCGCATATAGCCAGCTATGTTGAGACGGCCTCAGGCCGCCCCCTCAGCGAGTCAAAACCCATTACCGGACGTTCGGTGCTGAAACACGAATCAGGCATCCATACCAACGCCCTGCTTAAGGATCCTGGCACGTATCAGCTGCTGGATGGCCGCGAATTTGGTAAAAACCATCCGGAGATCGTTTTTGGAAAACATTCAGGCACCAACGCCATTCTGCACTTTTTTGAAACCCGGGGAATCCGGCCCGATCAGGAGATCCTTTCCGGAATCCTGGAACAGATCAGGCTCTTCGCCCAAATTAAAAAGAATACCATACGCGAAGAAGAATTATTGGATATGTATTACAGAATGAGTTAAAACTTACGAATATGGCAGAGTACAAAGCATTTATGGAGGAGGCTGTGAGCCTGACGCGAACCGTGGAGAAGAGTTTCAGCAGTAAGAAATTCGACAATAAATTCATTCTGAACCTGTTAACCCTTGCCCTTGAGAAATTCATGGTTGGATACCTGATGTCAAAAAACACACTCCCCGAGGGGCATACCCTCTCCTACCTGGTAGAAAAGAGTAGTGCTTACCTGCCAATACCGGTCAGGCAAAAGGAGAGCATCCATGAGCTGGATGAAAAAATCCAGCTTTGCAGCCTGGAAGTAGTATCCCCCTTTGTGCCAGATGATGAAGAACTGAGCGCACTGATCGAAACCCTGCTCATGATTCAGGAAAGGGTCATTGACGGTACGAAAGTCTGACAGGGTACCCTACTCTGAAACTAAAATGGATCCCGGCACGATCCGTCCGCTGTTCCAGCACTATCAATCAAAAGGCAGGCAGAAGATCCCCCTGTGATCTTGCAGGAAGTACTATCTTTGATGGTGAAAGAAATTCACTATTGAATATGCAAACAGAGGAACAAATCCGAAAAGAAGCTATCCGGCAGGTAGCAGAACGCATGATGATTGCAGCCCGCACAGCACCTAAGGGAAAGGGAACCGACAACATCCATATCAGTCTGGTAGATGAGGCCGGCATACAAAAAATTGCCGGGACCATGAAAAAGCTGGTTGCTGAAGAACACTGGCCCCACTCCTTTGAACGGGATGCCGGGAACATCCTGCAGGCCCCTTATATGGTCCTGCTGGCAACGAAGATCGCTCCCCTACGGCTAAAGATCTGCGGCATGTGCGGCTATGAAAACTGTGATGAAAAAGATAAGTACCCTGGTGTCCCCTGTGTTTTCAATACCGGCGATCTGGGTATAGCCATCGGTTCGGCCGTGAGCATTGCGATGGACAACCGGGTGGATAACCGCGTTATGTATACGGTGGGTCAGGCCGTAAAGAGGATGAAACTATTGCCTGAAGAATATGCGATTATCTACGCTATTCCGCTGAGCGCAAGCTCAAAGAATGTGTTTTTTGACAGGTAGGGTACTTTGGCAGGGCTTCACCGACGATACGAACGCTACACCTATCCTTTTGCTGCTGCCCTGAAAGGGCCGCAGTTCTCTATACCTTTCGTATCCCCTCCTGTTCCAGGATGATTTTCTTCAGCTTATAAAGAGTCCCGATCGATTTTTTAAAAGCCTTCTTACTGATTCCCAGGAGATCGTAGATATCTTCGGGCAGACTCTTGTCGGTTAAGGCAATGAACCCGCTATTTTCATCAAGAGCAGTAAGGATCAGTTGCGTATTCTTATCATTATACTCTTTGAAGCTTGTCGTTTGAAGGGAAATATCCAGCTTATTATCTTCACGGATTTTTTTTACGTACCCAACCAGCTTATCGCCAATATTCAGGCTCCGGAAAACCTCGTTTTGAAAGATCAATCCTTTGTGCTTATGATTCACAATGACAGAAAAACCCATATCGGTCTTTTGCATTACCATGAGGTTGACCTCCTGACCTTCTTCCACCGTAAGCTCTTCATTCTGAAGGTATTTCTCGAGCTTATTACTAGCTACAAGACGTCCTGTCTTTTCATCCATGTACAAATAAATAATATACCATCGACCTTCCTGAAGCTTCTGACGCTGTTCTTTAAAGGGTACTAAAAGTTCTTTGTCAAGCCCCCAATCCATAAAGGCACCGATATCATTCACTGCACTTACTTTTAATAGGCAGAACTCATTCAGGAGTATTTTGGGTATTAGGTTGGTGGCAATCTTCAGGCCCTGGTTATCAGGATAGACAAAGACCCTGATATCCTCTCCCAACTGATAATCCTGCGGGCAGTATTTGTTTGGCAGTAAAACCTCATCCCCGTCGTTATCGCCCAGAAACAAACCAACGCTGGTATGCCGGACTATTTTCAGCACATTATACTCTCCAATTGCTATCATATGAAATAAGTCTGTGAAGTTTTACCCGCAAAATTAAACTGTTGAGATTATCTGAATAAACCGGTGCTAAGTTAAGCTATATTTTCCTACAGCCTATGAAAACTGTTTCCTGTTTCGTTTTCTGTTCCCGGAAACAAAAAAAAGCCCTGCTAAAAACATCAGCAGGGCTTTTCACCATAGTCAAACCTAGGCTACCCCGGCCAGCTTCTTCGATGCTACGATTTCTTCGCTGGCAAAAATTTTATGGATATCCAGGATCATCAGTAACTGTTCCTGTTGATGGTGGAACCCGGTGATAAAGGGTTCAAAACGGTCACGTCCAAGTGAAGGAACAGGATCAATAGAGTCCTTTTCAATTTCAATGACTTCAGAAACCCCGTCAACCAGCGTGCCTATCAGCATTTGTTTGCCCTTTATAGCAATTTCAACAACGATGATACAGGTGTCCAGTGTTATTTCAGGTTTTGTTAAACCAAATCTGACTCGCAGATCCAGCACCGGAAGAACCTCCCCCCTCAAGTTGATAATACCCAGGAAATGCGCCGGTGTTTGTGGAATTTTAGTGATGCGTGTGTATTCGATGATGCTCTGCACACTACAGACATGAATTGCATAATATTCATTACCTATCCTAAAGCTCAGGTACGATAAACTCTCTTCCATTTCTCTAAAACCTTTCAAATTCCTTCTCTTCTGTAATTCCATTGAGCGTAAGACCGGTGCCTGCGATCTTCACTCTGGCATGGCCATTGTGAGGCTTTTCTGTTACCCCAATTGGTCGTGTTTCAGTTTTTGCCGGCGCCTGCTGGCCCGTTCTGAAAAATGACATGATTTCTTTCAGATGATCTGCCTGAGCAGCGAGTTGCCGGGCACTGGTTGCCAATTGTTCACTTGCTGCGGCATTCTGTTGTGTGATGCCGCTAAGTTGCTGAAGCGCAGTGTTTACCTGGATTGCCCCATTACTCTGTTCCGAGCTTGCAGCTGTAATCTCCTGGACCAGCCTGGAGGTATTCTCAATTTTTGGCAGGGTTTCGCCCATAACTTCACCGGCGCCTTCTGCCAGTTCCAGGCTGGTTTGGGCGAGGCCAACGATTTCTTCTGCCGCAAGCTTGCTGCGTTCAGCTAATCTGCGGACTTCAGCTGCAACAACAGCAAAGCCCCTCCCATGCTCTCCGGCGCGCGCTGCCTCAACAGCCGCATTAAGTGCAAGCATGTTGGTCTGAAAAGCAATATCATTAATGATTGTGATCTTCTCAGCGATATTCTTATTGGACTGAACAGCTTTCCTCGATCGTTCGGCAACCACCTGAATACCCTGGTTGGCTTCCTTTGCAACCTGCTCGGTTTGCATGGCATTTGAAGTATTCTGTTCTATATTGGCAGAGATCTCTTCCATGGTAGAAGATACCTCTTCGATAGATCCGGCCTGATTGTTGGCCCCCTGGGAAAGCTGCTGCGAAGATGAACTCATCTGCTGACTGGCGCTTGCCAGGTTATCAGCGCTGGCATTTATGTCATTCAGAATCCCTTTAAATGTAGCGACAAGGAGCATCAGGGAATTATTAAGCACTCCAAGCTCACTTTTTGACTCTGATCGCTCAACATGAATGTCGACATGACCTTCAGATAATGCTTTTACCTGACTGATTGACTTTTCCAGGGGTTTACGCAAAATCCTGTTGATATAAACAAAAACTCCGGCTCCAACCGCAAATTCAAAAGGCGTAATCCAGAGGGTATTTAATCCTCCAAGTTTCGAACCGACAAACGTCATATAGCTGACAAAAAATATGTATAATACAATATTCCAGCTTACGGTGAACATAATTGATCTTTTAAAGATCAGCTTCAAAACCAAATAGGCGGGTGGAGCAGTGCTCCCCACAATTATTGCCTGTCTTACAAAATCATTCATAACTTCAGATTTATATTACCATTATACCTTTGGGGAAAACAAACTTATTATCGAGTACTGCATCAATTGTCGGAAAGAGATCGATCGCAGCATCCGGTTTATAAACAAACCCTTTAAACCCTGCTCCGATGATATCATTCAGATACAGTTTATCCATGTGCATGGTCAGGGCGATCATGGGAATGTGATGGTACCTGAAATTTATCCTGCTGGCTGCATCGATACCATTTAGCGAGGGCATCTGAATATCTGAGATGATTAAATCAGCATCGTACAATTTGGGGCTATCCAACAATTCTGCCCCATCCCTATAAACTGCTATAACCTCAGTATCGTCTCGCGTTGCCAGAAGGATCTGTACCCCTTCTAAAAAGTCCTCGTTGTCATCTGCAATGATGATCTTAATCCTTCTACCCCTCAACATGTTCTTCAGATTAGTTTCCATACACAATATTACGCTCTTGTAAAGCGCCTTGTTAGCAGGAACTCACCCAAAATGGAAACGGAAATTACGTGAAGAAATATGCGGAAAACCACATGGGTTTTTACCCATAGGGACATTGGAATGCAGGCTGACTGGCGAATGTCCGGAAGCTGTTTCCCTCAGGCTTTAAACACTAAGAATCAATCAGATCTGTACAATGTGGTTTTTTATCGCCCAAATGATCAGTCCGGCGGTGTTCTTTGAATGGGTTTTTTGCATCATGCGGGTCTTTGCACTTTCAATGGTCCTGATACTGACGTATAAACGGTCAGCAAGTTCTTTATTGGATAAGCCTTCACAGATAAAGTGCAGCATTTTGATTTCGCGTTCGCTTAGCTTAAGCAGTTCCTTCTTCTCCCTGATAATCTCGCTTTCGAGGCTCTGCATTCCCATGATAATGCCATGAAGAAGCTCCTTGGAAAAATAACTTCCCCCATGATATACCTCCCTGATGGCACTTTCCAACTCTTCCACACTGGATTGTTTCAGAACAAATCCCTTTGCTCCGGCAGTAATCATTTCGTAGTAATATTTCTTGTCCTGATGCATGGAAAGTGCGATGATTTTCAGGTCGGGATACAGACTCGTGGCAGCGCGGGTGGCACTGATGCCGTCCATAACAGGCATATCGATATCCGTTAGGATAACATCAGGACGCTCCTTTTTCAGCCCTTTAAGTAAATCCTCCCCATTCAGGTATTCCCCAATCACGTTAAAATCAGGTATCTGATTGATAAGTACTTTTGTACCTTCAAGGATGATGGGTAAATCTTCAACAATGGCCAGTTTGATCATGTTTCCGAAATTAAAACAGAAAATAAAACCTTTACTCCTTTCCCGGGCGAGGACTCGTAATGATACTTTCCTCCCAGCTGTCTGATGCGGCTTTCCAGGTTTAAAAGCCCGAATCCGCGTGGATCATCCTTAACTTTCCGATAGTTAAATCCGACACCATTATCCGAATACTCAACTGTTAATTTATCATTTACTTTTGAAAGAAACATCTCAATACCTGAAGCTTCTGAGTATTTCAGCGAATTATTAATAAGCTCCATTAACATCCGGTAAACCGTAAACTCAACAACCTCGGGCAGCCGGTCATCAAAATTTGAATGAATTTCAATCTTAATATCAGCTACAAGGCTGGTCTTTTCACAGAACGACCGGATAGCCTGCTCAAGTCCGTACTTTCTCAGAATGTCGGGACTGATATTTGCGGACAGTAGCTTGATACTGCGCATGGCATCATCCAGCAATTCGATCGCACGCTTTTTATGTTCGGCTTTCTTTTCTTCATTTTTGACTTTATCCAGCGAATGAAAATAGATCTTGCAGGTTGACAGCAATGGACCAAGGCCGTCATGCAGTTCCCGGGCATACCTGCTGCGTTCCTTTTCCTCCGATTCAATCTGGATTCGGGCAATTTGCCGCTCCATGTTCTTTCGTTCCAGAATGGAGCGGATTACTGCCCAAAAATATATTTTACGTTCAATCTCAAGCCAGTGAATATTAATTTCAACCGGAATGATATTCCCATCTTTGTGAATCAACTCCCGGTTTAAGTTACCGGTGCTTCCTGCCCGGGTAGGCAGATCTTTCCCCAAGACTTCCGACTCCGACTTCAAAGGATAATACACCCCCAGTTCCGTGTATTTTTTATTCAGGACCTCATCCCGCTTTAGCCCAAGCAGGTCACATAAGCTGTTATTGCAATCCAGAATCTTCGATTCCTGATTAAAGTACAGGAAACCATCCATGCTGCCTTCGAAAAGCATCCTGTACTTTTTTTCGCTATAGATAAGCTTGTTTATAGCACGGGTGAGTTCATCCTTCTTTCCGGTCAGGTCTTTTATACTTCCGGTAAAATATTTATGAAACAGATTTGCTGTATAAATGAGGACAAGAGAAACATAAACATGACCTGAAACATTGGAAATCCATGTTGTCTCTTTATCGAGGTAGGAATTGAAATCAACGGTACTATGTGTAATCCCTGATTTGTGCAGGAAATAAATGAGAATTACCGTGATCAGATACCCCAAGAAATAAACTATACCCTGTCGTGCACCAAAAAAGAGCACTGCAAGTACTATCGAAAAGAGCATATAATATCCACCCCCGGCAAGTTTGAAAGTATAAATCCCAGCCAGGGAGGCAAGCATGGCCAATGAAAGAATGCCATGTACCCTGATATGCAAAGAAATCCGGTTGCGAAAAAGAAAGAATGCGGTTATCGCCAGACAGATGCCAATGTGAGCAAAATAAATCGGGTTCCACCCAATATCCAGGATTCGAAGCATTGAAGCGCCCACAGCAGGATATATATATACAATCGCTCCCAGCAGGGCCGTATTGATGATCTTATTCTGAATTTCTACTAACTCCCGGTTCTTTTCCATGGGCAGGGTGGCATATAGACCTACTTAAAGGTACAAATTTTAGGTTTTCCCCATTGCCACAACAATAAAAATTCCGGAGAGCCTGTGTCAGGCTCTCCGGAATTCATTCTGATTGTCCGGGTGCCTGGATATCTATATCGTTTACTTTTGCCAGGGAGACAAGTCCACCCATTGCCCCCAGATTCATCGAATCCAGGGCCGAACTGGGAACAATTACCATCGATCCTTTCTCTTTCAAACCTTCAAACAGCATATTCATTCCCCTGAGTTGAAGAGCTACCGGGTTATTTCGGTAATGCTCGCTTGCCTTGGCGAACTTCTCAGCAATTTCGGTCTCAGCAGTTCCCAGAATAACACGGGCGCGCCTTTCACGTTCAGCCTGTGCCTGCTTACTCATGGCATCGGCCAGGGCCTGGGGAATAATGATGTCTTTAATACCCACATTCTGGCAGGTAATGCCCCAGGGATTGGTATTGTTATCGAGCACCTTCTGCAGGTCATCGGCAATTTTATCCCTTTCCTGTAACAAATCGGCAAGCTCATGTTTTCCAATGATATCACGCAGACCCGTTTGTGCAATATAGGCAATAGCCTTTTCGTATTCCTGGACTTCCAGGGCTGCTTTCTCGACATCCCAGACTGTCCAGTAGACTACTGCATCCACATTAACAGGAACGGTATCCTTGGTTAGCGTTTGTTCAGCTTTAAAATCCGTAACCCTTACCCGCTGGTCGATGTATGTTTCTATCCGGTCGATAATGGGAATGATCATGAAAAATCCTGGCCCACGTAATCCCCGGTACCTCCCCATTCGGAGGATCACAGCCTTTTCCCACTGATCAGCAATGTGAATGGAGACGGCTATGAATACGGACAATAAAAGACAGGTAAACATAATTGGCTGACTAATCCAGCCTCCTGAATAGAATCCAATTGAAACACCTGCCAGAGCTACCAGAACGGCAGCAGAAACAGGATTCAAAGCACCTTTTGTACGTTGGCGAATTTTTGATCTCATACTAATTTGATTTTTGGAGTTCGTTGATAATATCTTCTACAGAAAACCCGTAACTAAAAGCCACAGTCGAAAATTCATTACAGATATCCCTGAGCTTCCTTTCTTTTTCTTTCTCCGGGATCTGTATCTGGATGTTGCCAATGAAGGTTCCGGTGCCTTGCTGGGTTTCAAGTACATTCCTGATCTCCAGTTCTTTATAAGCTTTTGCCACCGTATTCAGATTTACCTTTAGTTCCACTGCCAGGGCCCTGACTGTGGGCAACTGATCTCCCACCTGCAATTTGCCGCTGGCTATCCCGAATTTTATCTGATCGATAATCTGACGATAAAACGGGGTACCTGCCTTAGGGTCTAAAATGAAACTTATCATTTTATTATTTGTATATTGTTTTATTTGTATAGTACAATTATACGCTAATAATCTTAATTAGCAAATAGTATTTGAACAAAAAACATCAGGATACACAATCGCTCCAAGGCCGGAGGATCAAATTCTCAGGGGTACTACTCTGAAAAATAGGCGCTGTTATTAAGCAATTTTCGCAGTCTTCTGAGGCTTTCTGCACGAACCTGCCTGACTCGTTCTGTCGACATATTGTAATGTTTCGAGATATCTGCCAGGGTATGGCTGGAGGATCCGAAAAGTCCAAAAGACATGATTAAAATTCCGGCTTCCCGGGTAGGAAGTTTCTTAAGGGCCCGGCCGATATTGGTATTTACTGATTCATCGATCAGCAGATCATCAGGTGCCGGGATAACGCCTGATTCAATCACATCGTAGAGGCTGAAATCGCTATCTCCGTCCTGCGATAAAGGAGAATCGAAAGAAACCTGACGCATTTTAAAATGGTTTGCTGTTTTCACCTCATCATCACTTAAATCGAGGTAGTCTGCAATTTCAGTTTCTGTAGGCTCTCGTTCGAGTTCCTGTTCAAGATAGGGAATTGCCCGGGTTATTTTTTTCATTGAGGCAATTCGGTTTAAAGGAAGACGTACGACCCGGGTCTGATCGGAAATTGCCTGGGCAATGGATTGCCGGATCCACCATACTGCATAGGAGATAAATTTGAACCCTCTTGTCTCATCAAACCTGGAGGCCGCTCTTACCAGTCCGAGGTTACCCTCGTTGATAAGATCAGGAAAAGACAGTCCCTGATTTTGATATTGTTTTGCCACGGAAACCACAAAGCGCAAGTTAGCGACCACCAGTCTCTCGAGCGCCTGATCATCCCCTGTCTTGATTCTCTGGGCAAGTTCCACTTCTTCCTCAGCCGATATCATCGGATATTGGTTAATCTCGGCAAAGTATCGGTTTATGGACTCTCCGTCGCGCTGAGTTATTTGTTTTGTTATCCTAAGTTGCCGCATTCAGCTTCTACTTATGATCCTTTTTTGCCTGGAAATATTCCTGCACCAACTCTGTAAATACTTTCTTCACAGTAGAGATTTTGCTCACCCTGGCAGTATTGGCACCTGTAAAAGCGAATCCATCGGAGAGTTTTCCCCTATACGCCTGAAATAAAGCTTCAGCAATGCAATAGTTGGTTGTTTTCGGATTACAGGATTTCAGGCAGTGGTATTTGCATGATTTAGGTTTGCGCTTCCCTTCCGAGGCTTCTTTAAGGAAATTATTAAAAATCGTTCTTCCCGGCATACCAACAGGGCTGGTGATAATTTGAATATCTTGTTCCTCTGCTTTGACAAAGGCTTTTTTAAACCTATGCGATGCATCACATTCCCGGGTTGTTACAAAGCGGGTACCCAGCTGTACCCCAGAGGCACCCAGTTCCATAATTTTAAAGGCATCATCGCCATCATAGATCCCTCCGGCAGCAATCACCGGGATATGCTTGTGATACTTTTCTTCTATTTCATTTACCACCTTCATAACCTCGGTAATAATATTTTCAAGGCGGTTACTTTCAAGCTCCAGCTCATCCCTTTTGAATCCCAGATGCCCGCCGGCTCTGGGCCCTTCAACAACAATAGCATCCGGCAGATAATTATAATTCTGCACCCATTTATTGCATATGATCGAAGTTGCCCGGGCTGAAGAGACAATCGGAACCAGTTTGGTTTTTGAATCTTCCCTGAGATATTTCGGCAGGTCAAGAGGCAATCCTGCTCCCGAGAAGATGATGTCTATCTTTTCTTCAATGGAAGTTTTCACCATATCCGAAAAATTTGTGATAACAGACATAATGTTTACCCCAAGTACCCCCAGGGTTTTCTTACGTGCCCTCCGTATTTCATTACGGATAGCATCAATGTTACTTTGCCGGTAATTTGCCCTGGGCCCTTTTCGCACCAAGCCGATTCCTACTGTGGAAATCACTCCGACACCTCCCATGTTAGCCACTGCAGAAGCAAGACCGGACATGGAAATACCAATACCCATTCCTCCTTGAATAATTGGAATGGGTATTCGTAAATCACCTATATAAAATTCTTTCAAACTAGTCTGATTTAAACATTACAAACAACATTTGTTGCATACAATCCCTTCACCCTGCTTCACTTCAAAACAGACTTCCTGGCCAACAGTAAATTCATTACAGGTATTTGTATCCCTGATTGATGAATAAAAAAAATTGACTTTATCTGATACAATGAAACCGAAGGATCTGGTTTCATTGTATCAGATAATTTTTCCTGTGCGTAATTTATCTTCTCCTAAAACTTCCAGACTGCTCTTTCCGGGGTTTGGCCTCATTAACAATCAACTCACGATTTTCCAACACCGCGCCGTTCAGTTCTTCAATAGCAGTTTTGGCAATTACTTCATCTTCCATCACAACAAAACCAAATCCCTTGCTGCGTCCTGTGAATTTATCCTTGATAAGATTTGTCGAACTTACACTACCATACTCTTCGAAAATGTCACGTAAATCCTCTTCAGTTACTTTAAAGTCAATGTTTCCTACATAAATGTTCATCGTAATTCTATTTTTAGTATTATACCTGTGTAATATATAGAAGTGAATAAATACCTGGTTACCGGGATTACTGTCTGGTTATTCAGTCAAAATCAATTTTGGTGTAAACGATCATCGATATCAGTCGCTGTTCAACAAATTAAAACCGTGAAATCTTTACTTCATGACTTTTGATCATTCAGTAATACCATGAAGCAGGTACTATCCGCGTACTCTTACTTATAATTAAAAAATGGATTCAAAAAAAAGTGCAGATATGGCTAAAGTGGAGAGATTTATTAGATATAAAAGCCCAGATTCTCAAATCTTGATCGCGCAAAGATATGCATTAATATTGAGACTGTTACTATGTTTTTGCCTTTATCCTGAAAATTGATTCACCTATCTTTTTATTTATATCAGCTATTTCGGGCTATAAATTTTTTTGGAAGAATACGACATCCAGGATGCGGTTAAACTTTTCTCCAACACCTTTAAGATGGGCACATTTTTCAAAGCCTTGTTTTTCAAAAAGTCGCACACTCCTTGAATTTTCAGCTGAAATTACACCAATGAGCACTGATATTCCGGCCTTACGTGCCTCATCTTCCAACAGGTTCAGGCAGGCGATTCCATATCCCCTGTGCCTGGCATCCGGATGGATATAAATAGACACTTCGGCTGTCCGGTCGTAGGCCTTTCTGTTTTTATACCTTCCGTAATAACCGTATCCCACAACCTGGCCCGCCTCTTTCATTACATAAGTCTGATAGCGGTCCTCCCCCATTGGAATCATCTGCCTGAGATCGTCCAGGGAAAGCTGCTCTGTATGAAAGGTAGCCGTATCCTTCAGTACATAATAATTGTAAATCTTCAGGATACCCTTAAGATCCGCAGCCTGAAGTTTGTTGAATTCCATCGTCAAGTGTGTGTTTCCAGCAAATATACCTGAATTTTCTGCTCTATCCTTCGATCAGGGTAAGAGTCCAGATAATGGACCCTGTGGCCACGGTGATCCCACATTGTGATCCTTCCGCCGTCAGAGCCTCATCCAGGTTAAAGATAAGACTTGCATCCGGGGTCTCATTAAAAGGTGTTTCATTAACCAGAACCCACACGCCCTCCGAGAGTGCCCAGATCTGCTGAATATCATTCTGCACGGTAACCCCGCCATCGACTTCAATATTAATGACAGTCCCTGCCTGTACTAGTTCGCCTGTGGGTATCAGAGCCCATTCCCCTTCACGGATTATCCTGGAATCATCGGATACCATAGTTTCCCCTGAGTATATCAGGAGTCCTGTGCCAAAATGGATTAACGCTGAATCGCCAACGATAGTTGCTGAAACCTGGGTTTCCACGTCCCATTCAGGATAGGTGCTTGTGTAGTGTACATGCAGGAAACCGGAATAGTCTTTATCGAATTGCAAGGCCCCCTGGCTTACCGTGATGTTAATGACATCCGCTCCTTCCTCTCCTTCCGAATCGACGGCTATAAGTCTTATCTGATGTTCACCGGCCGACAGGCGGGTAAATATTGTTGTTCCCTGTCCTAGTGTATCATCAATGTCGGATACCCAGGTAAGTTGTGTGCCGGTAAGTACTCCATCCTTCGCATCGCTTGCTTCCCCGGTGAAGGAAATCAGGTCGGCAGTAGTCCAGGAACTGCCATTATCCGGCTGAACAATGGTCACTTTAGGTGCATTCGCTTTATTCCCGACCAGTTCACAGGAAACAAGAAAAAAGGACATGATCAGGAAAACAGGTAGTACTTTCAGATGCTTTCTCATGGTTAAATGAATTTTGCATAACAACATCAAAGATGAAACCAAATACAGGATCAAACCTAGAAAAAAAAAGGACTGATGTCAACTATTTATCTAATAATCTTGATATTCCAGGAAAGTAAAACGATTGTTTCCCCTGTTAACCGGGATACATTTAACCTATATTATTCCTGACTTTCATACCCGATCAGACCGGCAGCAAACCACAACATAGGAGCCTGACCATGGAAATCGCCGGTAACCCTGGGCCGTTCGAGGTAAAATTCTGCATCCTGGCTCTGGCCGGTACCTACACAAACCTCCCTCAATTTTCCTTCATCATCGACATAATCGCAAAGGGCGAGCCATGCCTTCTGATAGGCTTTCCGGTATTCGGGCCCTTCAAGAATCCCGTGCTCAACTCCCATCAGCAAGGCATAACCAAACATAGCTGTTGAAGAAGTTTCCTTCCAGGCTTCCGCATGATCGATCAATTGCCTCCACATTCCATCCTCAGCCTGGTATTTCACTAGGGCATCCATCATTCTTTTATAGCCGGTTAGGATATCGTTGTAATACACATCCTTTTCGGGGATCTCCGATATAAGTTCGGCCAGTCCGGCTGCAACCCATCCGTTCCCCCGTCCCCAAAAAAACGGAGCATTCTCCCCATGATGGAAGAGTCCATTCTCCTGTTGCAGGCGGATAAGGTATTCCGTGACTTCCAGCGATGCGTTTTGCAGGTAGACAGCATTTCCTGTTGCACGGTAGGCTTGCACCTGCAGGCTGCTGATCATGTATATGTCATCGATCCAGAACCGGGTTTGGTTCGACATGCCATTGGCCAGGGGATCAACCCACTGCTTATCGGCCAGCTCCTTACCCTGCAAAAGGAATTTATCGACTCCGGTCTGACGGTATATTTCCAGTGGCAGGATACCATAGACATTCACATCGACATGCCCCACATCGCTGATCAGTCCACTGTCAGCAATATTTTCATAGCGGGAGATGACCGTCTGCAGCAGCGCCTTATCTCCCACTTCCCCGGCAAACCTTGCCACACCGTATGCGGCACAGGCTTCGGCATAATGGATAGTCCTTATTTCCGGCGTAATATACATCATGTAGTCAGGTCGGGTGAAAAGTTCATCACAGAGCATTTTTCCGATTTTCTCCGGCGCTTTATCTGCCGGCCAGAAATGTTTTTCCTGTTTTTGATCGGTTTCACCTCCATTCCCCGAACAGGTGATCATGAAAAGTCCCAGTAAAGGGAGGTAAAAGGCAGAAAAAAGTTTTCGTATCATAGAAAAAAGATTTATACGTTTCCACACAGAAAAAAAATGCTTACTCTACCAGCAAAATGGCTATGCGATGAAAGTGTGACGGATTTTCTTTTACGACTTCCATCTCCCACCCGGCATTTCGAACGGTCTGGTAGACATCTACAGCAAATGCCTCAGGACTGGGCCGGGCATTTTTTTTATCCAGGCAATCCACACGGTTTCCTGAACAGTGTTTACAGGTATCGCAACAGGTCTGATTCAGGAGGAAGGTCCTTTCATGCCCCAGGAGGAATACTCTACGTTCGAGTTCCAGCAACTTCGAGGTCATTTCCTTCGACCAGTCTGAAGGATAATTTCTCCGATCGGCAAATTGGGAAAACCGGATTAGAATCGCAGAAGTATATTCTCCGAAGAAGTTTTTACACTCCTCCACGGAGGGGGTATTTGGAGGGCAGCATCCCAGTCCGTAATCACTGCAGCTAAACATGCATTTCACCCTCACCCACTGGGCAACGGACACGCTCCGGGGGTCAATCCACTTAAAATCGGAAAGGTCCGGATCATTCAATAGTTCTTCAATGAGTTCCCTATCTTCCATGATTTCACGAAATTATCGGCGTTGTTTTCTCCCTCGCAATTTAGGGAAACGACACAGATTTTCAAAAGTGAAGTATCAACTCATTTATTCAGGTGAAAGGCTACGAGGCTGGTATTAAAAAACGTAATCACCACCTTTTAAGAACATAATTATACCCTTCGATTAGGATTTTTCCTCTATTTTAGACCGCAAATACTACAGCAATGACAGAAAAGAGTAAAATTATAAGTGAGATTGAAAGCAAATTCATCGAATTATTTCACCATGAACCGGAGCTCTACCAGGCTCCCGGAAGAATTAACCTGATTGGGGAGCATACCGATTATAATGATGGCTTCGTTTTACCTGCAGCCATTGATAAGGCGATTTATTTTGGTGTAAAAAAGAACAAGGTAAATAAGCTTCGTCTCTTCTCGATAGACTACAAAGAATCCTTTGAGATCTCCATGGATGAATTAGAAAAGACCCAGGTTCATTGGGCCAATTACCTGATTGGGGTAGCTGTTCAGTTCAACAAACGGGGACTGAAGCCTGAGGGTATCGATTGTGTATTTGGCGGAAACATTCCCCTTGGCGCAGGCCTGTCTTCTTCGGCGGCATTGGAATGTGGTTTTGCAGTTTGCTTGAACGACCAGTTTTCATATAAAATCCCCAACTCAGAGCTGATTCTCATGGCACAAAAAGCCGAACATGAATTTGCAGGGGTTATGTGTGGGATTATGGACCAGTTTGCCAGCATATTTGGTAAGGAAGGGCATGTCATGAAGCTGGACTGCCGCAGCCTCGATTACGAATATTTTCCATTGACCAATAACGAGGTTGATGTTATTCTCTGCGATACCCGTGTCAGTCACTCCCTGGCTTCATCGGAGTACAATGTCCGCAGGAAAGAGTGTGAAGAAGGGGTCGCCATCCTGAAGAAGCAGTATCCTGAGGTAAACGCATTACGTGATGCCAGCCCGGAAATGCTGGAGTCTGTTCGCTCAGGGATGAGTGAAAATGTCTACCTCCGCTCCCACTATGTTGTACATGAAGTTGTGCGGGTTAATGAGGCTTGCGAGGCACTATTAAAGAATGACTTTGTTACATTTGGCCAACGCATGTATGCTACCCATGACGGGCTGAGCAAAGAATACCTTGTTAGCTGTAAAGAGCTGGATATCCTGGTAGAAATTGCCCGAAAAAATCCAGATGTTCTTGGTGCCCGGATGATGGGAGGAGGTTTCGGTGGCTGCACCATCAACCTCATCAGGAAAGGATGTACTGAACCCTTCATTCAGGAAGTTCTGAAGGAATACCCGGCACAGACAGGAATTAACCCCATTATCTATCGGGTTAAAATATCTGATGGTGCCGGCAGGTTAATCTAATAGCATAGTATGGCAGGTTTTAATCTCGAAGATCATCCCCACCGGAGGTATAATCCGCTTACGGGAGAATGGGTGCTGGTATCTCCTCACAGGGCCAAGCGCCCCTGGCAGGGACAGGTAGAAAAGGATGAGTCAAAAGCACTTCCCGACTACGATCCGGAATGTTACCTGTGCCCGGGAAATACCCGGGCCGGAGGCAAGGAGAATCCCGCATATACCGATACTTTTATTTTTACCAACGATTTCAGCAGCCTCCTGCCGGATACCCCCGATGGGAAGCTGGATGAAAGCGGACTGTTCATTGCCCGTTCAGAGCGGGGCATCGCCAAAGTGATCTGTTTTTCACCACGGCACGACCTAACCGTTCCCCTGATGGACATTCCGGATATCCGCAAGGTTATTGATCTGTGGGTTACTCAATATGAGGCGCTCGGGGCCCTTGATATCATTAATCATGTTCAGATTTTCGAGAACAAGGGAAGCATGATGGGATGCAGCAATCCTCACCCTCACTGCCAGATATGGGCCCAGAGCAGCATTCCCGTGGAGGTCACCAAAGAGCAGAAAAACCAGTCGGCTTACTTTGAAGAGAATGGGCGCACCCTGCTGTCTGATTACCTGGCAATGGAACAGGAAAAAAATGAGCGGATCATTTACCGGAACGACAGCTTCACGGCACTCGTTCCTTTCTGGGCTACCTGGCCATTTGAGGCGATGATCATTGCCAACAGACCGGTAAACAGTCTGCCGGAATTAAACGACCCGGAAAAAACCGCCCTGGCAGATTGCTACAAAGCCCTCACCGTCCGCTACGACAACCTCTTCCGGACCTCTTTCCCTTACTCTATGGGGTTTCACCAGGCTCCGGTCGACGGGAAACCGCATCCGGAATGGCATCTGCACATGCATTTCTACCCGCCACTGCTAAGATCAGCAACTGTAAAAAAATTCATGGTAGGATACGAAATGATGGCCAATCCCCAGCGGGATTTTACTGCTGAACAGAGTGCCAACAGGCTCCGGGAACAGTCTGGAATACATTATAAAGCAAAACAATCGGGGAAAATACCCTAAAATAAACTGAGAAATCAGTGATGTAGTAGAAAGATTTCAGGAATCTGTGAAAGCATTGAATATTCCTTATTTTTGTCTTCAACCTACTGAATAGCCTAACTTAAACAATGTCTAATCTGGAAAATACAACAACATGGAAAGTTTTTCATTAACATGGATAGACTGGGCGATCATGCTCATCTATTTCATTTTTGTGCTTGGAATTGGCTGGGCACTTAAGAAGTACATGCGGGATGCCAGTGCTTTTCTGGAAGCCGGAAGATCACTCCCTGCATGGGTCACAGGACTGGCATTTATTTCTGCCAACCTGGGCGCTCTGGAAGTAATTGGAATGGCAGCCTCAGGAGCCAAGTATGGTATGGCAACCGTTCATTTTTACTGGATTGGGGCTATCCCGGCCATGATCTTTCTGGCCATTTTCATGATGCCTTTCTATTATGGATCAAAAGCCCGCTCGGTACCTGAGTACCTGAAGCTGCGCTTCGACGAGAAAACCAGGGCATTCAATGCATTCTCCTTTGCAATAATGACTATTTTTTCTTCAGGGATCTCTATGTATGCACTCGCTATTTTGGCGAAAGTATTGCTCCCGATCCATTTTGAGTTTGGCCCTTTTACCGAATTCGATTTCTACCTGCTCGTCTCGGCGGTCATTGTCCTGGTTTACACCTACCTCGGCGGATTAAGCTCAGCGATTTACAACGAAGTGCTTCAGTTTTTCCTGATTGTTATCGGATTCCTGCCGCTGGTTATTCTGGGACTTGTCCACATCGGAGGCTGGGACGGTATGGTCGACAAGCTGGCCCTAAACCCTGCTACTACTGGTTTTGAGCACTCCTGGGCTAATATCAGTTCATCGCATCCCATGGGGAATGTGATAGGAATTATCATGGGACTAGGCTTTGTACTTTCTTTCGGTTACTGGTGTACCAATTTCCTCGTTGTACAGCGTGCGATGGCTGCCGGATCGATGAGTGCTGCACGGAAGACACCCCTGATTGGTGCATTCCCAAAAATGTTCATCCCCTTCCTGGTCATCATCCCGGGAATGATCGCCATGGCGCTGCTGAATTCAGAAGATTCTCTGTTCAGTTTGCCCACTAAGGGTACCGGACTTGATTATGATATGGTGATCCCCATGTTGTTAAAACGTTACCTCCCAACGGGAGTCCTCGGACTGGGACTTACTGCCCTCATGGCTTCGTTCATGAGTGGAATGGCCGGTAATGTTACTGCTTTCAATACCGTATGGACCTATGATATTTACCAGAGCTACCTGGTTCCGGGCAAATCAGATAAACACTACCTGAAAGTAGGACAGATCACAACCGTTGTCGGGGTACTGGTCAGTATCCTTACAGCTTATGTGGCTTCGTTGTTTAATAATGTGATGGACTTCCTGCAGCTGATCTTCGCCTTTATCAATGCACCGCTCTTTGCTGCATTCCTGCTGGGTATGTTCACGAAGAGAACAACAGGCCACGGAGCATTTTACGGTCTGCTTAGCGGTACCATTTCTGCCGCTTTCGTTCACGGTCTGACAGTTCCTGCCGGAGCCACCACCCTTGTAAAAGGAGGCTGGTTATCGGTGGTCCATGAATTCCCATCGGAAATGGCACAGAACTTCTCCATTGCTATGATCGCCTTCGGCGTTGCACTTGTTGTTACCCTGATCATTTCCTTTGCCACCAAGCGGACGAAAACAGATGAGGAGCTCAAGGGACTTGTTTATCAGCTTACCCCAAAGACTATTGATGACAGTAAGAACTGGTACGAGAGACCCAATGTCCTTGCCGTGATCGTTGGTGTCATCGCAATAATTCTTACGATACTATTTTGGTAACCGAAAAACACATTTATTATGGGACTAGATATAAAACTTCCTATTGGACTCATGTTTGCCATCTTCGGAGTGATTTTAAGCATCTTCGGACTGGTGACCGATGGTGATGACATGTATTCCATTTCGCTGGATGCAAACATTAACCTTCTTTCAGGACTTTTTATGCTTGCCTTTGGCGGCTTTATGCTATTTGCTGCATGGTTTACTAAAAAATCCAAGAAGAAAGCATAGCATTAAAAACTAATCATTGCAAAGGGGCTGCATCTTCAGGATCAGCCCCTTTTTCATTCGGTAAATGCAGTTCCAGCCAATTGAAGAGTGCACCTGATGCGCCGGTTACTTAAACAAATATTTCAAGCCTTCAGGTTTGAAGGTTAAAAATGTTTAGTACCTTAGGAATAAGATATAATCAATCCACTCATCTGAAATATGATATACTTTACTGATTCTGAGATTGATCAGCTCATTACTGAAGATCTCCCCTATTTTGACCTGACATCACTTTCTGTAAAACTGGGAAGTAAGGTTGCCCGAATATCATTTACTACCCGGCATTCGACTGTTCTCTGTGGTACAGAGGAAGTGATCAGGATTTTCGAGAAATTTCATATTCAGCCTACCCTGCTATCAGTTTCCGGGGAATATATCGATGAAGGCATAAAATTCCTGGAAGGGGAAGGACTTGCAAAAAATATTCACTCCATCTGGAGGGTAACCGCCAACCTGATGGAATTCTCCTCGGGTATTGCCACCCGGATGCGGGAACTGGTAACACTTGCCCAGGCAGTTAACAAAGATATCAGCGTGGTCACAACCCGAAAGTCGCAACCCTTCACCAAAAAACTTTCCCTGAAAGCCATACAGACCGGGGGAGGAAATGCACACCGACTGGGCCTTTCTGACACGGTGCTCATCTTTAATAACCATATCAAATTTATTGGGGGTTTGGACATGATGATCAGTAAGCTCCCTCAAATTGCCAAGCGCGCTGCCGGCAGAAGCATTACCGTTGAAGTGCAGAATTCTGAAGATGCCCTTAAAATTGCCGGAGCTCAGCTCGACGGCATTCAACTGGACAAAATTCCGGCAGGAGAGCTTAAAAAGCTCGTCCCGAAGATACGCAAGATAAATCCGTCGCTCAGAATTGCCGCTACGGGCAGTATCAGCGCATCAAACATCCAGGAGTTTGCGGATACAGGAGTTGACATCATTGTTACTTCCTTCCCTTACTATGGCCGGCCTGCTGATTTCCAGGTGAATATCGAGCCTGTCTTCGACCTGTAAGGGCATCAGGCTTACTCTACTTTCAGGGAATCTGCAGGATTTGATCTGGCAGCCATGACCGATTGATAGAGGACGACCAACAGAGACAGGCCGGTAACAATTACACTTCCTTCAATAAAAAATGCAGGGGATAATCCGATGGGCGCATGGAAATCTTTCAGCCATAGCCTTCCAAGGTAGTAGGCCAGCGGCCAGGCGATAAGCGAGGAGTACACTGCCAGCAGTAAGGTTTCTCCGATGACCATGATCACGATTCTGAATTGGGTAGCCCCGAGTGATTTCCGGATCCCGATTTCACGGGTGCGCTGATTTGAGGTAAAAAGCACCAGACCAAAAAGGCCCAGGCAAGCTATCAATATAGACAGGATGGCAAAGATCAGGAGGATTTTCCCGGTCCGGATAAATGAGGCATAATTTTTATTGTAGTCTTCATTGAGAAAGAAATACTGGAAGGGGTAGGCAGGAGCATACACTTTCCAAACCTTTTCTATCCGGTCAATAACCTGCCGGGTATTCTGCCCGCTTATCCTGACATTCAGAAAACCTTCCATATTCCCATGCATCAGGAGGATCACCAGTGGATCAATCGGCTTATCAACAGATTCAAAATGAAAATCATTCACGATACCAACAATCAGCATACTGTCCTCGGTCTCATTATAAAGTTTTGGTGGTTTGAGGTATTGTCCGATGACAGTGCCACCTCCAATTTTCCGTGCAGCTACCTCATTTATTACACATCCCATGACAGCGGTATCCTTTTCAGGATCGAAAAGGCGTCCTTGTAGCAACTCAATCTGATACGTCTCAAAAAACTCACGGCTGACGACCATGCGGTTCATAAACAGATTTCTTCGCAGACTGTCCTGTCCAACTGTAAAACTTGCAGCAGCAAAAGTTCTGCCGGGCAGCGACCGTGTATTCGAAACAGCTTCAACGTTCCGGTCTTCAAGGATCTGTTCCTTGAACTTTCCGATATTTTCTTTCAGGGCATCAGGTCTTCTGATAACCAGTACTTTATCGGCATTAAAACCAAGCTCCATGTCCATCATAAACCTAACCTGGTTGTAGACTACCAGGGCCAGTACAATGATCAGTATTGAAATTGAGAACTGGATAATTACAAATGCCGAACGAAGTTTCCTGCTTTTTACACCCATGCTCAGCACGCCATGCAATACCCTTACGGGTTTATAGGATGAGACAAAAAAGGCAGGATAAATACCTGCAAGCAATCCAAGTAGCAGGGTAAATACAAGGATGATCCCTATGGAGGAGAAATTCTTCAGATAATCGAATTTCAGATCGAGACCAAGCAACTTATTAAATTGCGGCATGAGGATCTCTGATAGCAGAAGGGCAATAAAGAGTGCAGCGAAACTGAAAATTACAGACTCTGTCAGAAACTGCAGAATGATGAGCTTGCGGTTGGAACCCAGCACCTTCCTGAGCACAACTTCCCGTGCCCGGTTAGCGGAGTTGGCCGTTGACATGTTAATGAAGTTGAAACAGGCAATAATCAGGATCAGGATGGCAATGATGCCAAAAGTATAAGTATACAAAGCTTTGCTGTTGTCTTCAAGTTCAGCATCCAGGTCTGAGGTCAGGTGTATTTTATCAAGCCGGTTCAGCTTGTATTTGACTACATTTGTTTTTTCCAGAAAGCTTTCATAGGAGTACCCCTGGGAATTGACTGCTTCGGGGATCACATACTTCCAAACCAGGCTGTCCAGCTGACCCTCAACCCTGCCCGGATCTGCCTTTGGTTTCAGCTTGATATAGGTGTAAACATGGTTAACGATCCATGTTTTTTTTGGGTATTCCCTAAAAGCCTTAATGGGAATTAAGAAATCGAAATGAACGTGTGAGTTGGAAGGAATATCTTCCAGCACGCCCATAATGGTGAAAGGCTCCTTAAAGGTTTCAACCTGGAGTTCCTTCCCGACCACGTTAATCTTTCCGAAGTATTTCAGTGCCATTGACCGGGTAAGTACTATGCCCCGATTATTTCCCAGCATGTCTTTAGTGTTACCCTTAATGGCTGGAAAGGTGAAGAAATCAAGGAAATTTGTATCGACGAGGAACAGTTTATCTTCATTAAAACTTTTATGCTGATTTCTAATCAGCCAGGCTCCCTCAACAATAATCCGGGTGGCATCCTCCACACCGTCGAATTTTTCCACAGCCGTCTCTGCCATCAGAGGCGGAGAAATGGCGGCTCTGAGGGGCTGGCCCCTGAGTGTACCCTCAAGACTCACCCGGTAAATCCGTTCCGAGTCATGGTGGAATTTATCATAGCTCATCTCATGGATCAGATAAATAGATATCAGAAGGGAGCAGGCTATTCCAACTGCAAGCCCCAGTATATTGAGAAGGGTGTATAGCCAGTGATTAATTAGGCTACGGAGGGTTATTATGATGAAATTCTTAAACATATGAGCCAACTTCACCTTAAAAACAATAATAGAGCCACATGCCTTAAGTATTTCATATATCGATTATTACACTATTTTTAGAATAATGGAAACGTGCGTTTTTGGACAATCTGTTGTTCGAACCCGTATAGGGCCCGGATCAGGTTGGTTTCCCATTGTCATTCCGGATATACAGTTCCAGCTTGTAAACGGAAAACTTATCGTTTAACCGGGTGAAGGCAAAACCTATGGGCTGATCAATAATTTTTGCCATTTCAATCAGGCCCAGTCCGGCACCTCCCTTTTCTGAGAATTTGCCATCTGTTATAGTTTCCTTGTAAAGGTCTTTGAGGGCTTCCTTATCCAGGTTATTTAAGGTGGTGATTCTTTCCCTGAGCCCATGGATATCTTCATTCCGTATCAGGTTGGATGTGCTGAGTGTAAAGTATTCCCGGGAACAGGACACTAATAATTCCGGAGGATTTTTCTTGATATGCTTTTCCTGGGAGGAAATTTCGATATTGTACCTGACAATATTTTCCAGCGATTCGATCAGGAGGGTTAGCAGCTTCTTATACAAACCATAACGGGCTTCCCGTTGTTTCATCCTGTCTTTAAGCAAGCCAATAAGTTCCCCGATTATATCATAATTCAGGTCCCCCCTAAACTGAAGAATGCGTTCTATTTGCGAATTGTTTTGCATTCACCTAACATGAATTCGTAGTGAAGATATAAAATTCTCTCTAAATCATTACATTACCTCCTCATTCCTATCGGCCTCATACCCTTCGTCGATCAGCAACCCGGCACTGTTAGAAGCTGCGACGGCAAGTTTATCACATCGTTCGTTTCCCGGTATATCCGAATGTCCTTTTACCCAGTGAAATTTTACTTTATGCTTACGAAAAATTAACAGAAAGCGTTGCCAAAGATCGACATTTTTCTTTTTCCTGAATCTGCTTTTTTCCCAATCGAACAACCATCCTTTCTCAACGGCATCACAAACGTATTTTGAATCTGTATACACATGGACCTCACTTCCAGGAATTTTCAATGCTTCAAGGGCGACAATAACCGCCAGCAACTCCATTCTGTTGTTGGTGGTTAACCGGTAGCCCTGTGAAAGTTCTTTATAGTGTTTCCCTGACTGAAGCAGTGCTCCGTACCCGCCGGGACCCGGATTGCCACTTGCTGCCCCGTCGGTATATACGGTTACTTTAGGTGCCATGCGGTAATTTAATTCCTGTGTTTGATAAAAATAAGCGAATTGCGATAGCCAGCAATATGATTCCAAAGAATTTTTTCAGTACCTGAATCCCTCCTTCACCAAGAATGCGCTCAAAAAAGCGGGTAGCTCTCAGAACGAGATACACCACTGCCATATTAAGGCTGAGGGCGATAAGGATTTCGCTCAGCGAATACTCGGCCTTTAGTGAGATCAGTGTTGTCATGGATCCTGCGCCGGCAATTAACGGGAAAGCCACAGGAACGATCGAGCTCCCTTTCATTCCATCGTAGCGAAAAATTTCAATACCCAGGACCAGTTCCAGACCAATAAAAAATATTACAAGTGCACCGGCAATCGCAAATGATGAAATATCCACCCCAAATAACCTGAGTAAGAGCTCGCCTCCAAAAAAGAATGCCAGCATAAGTCCAAACGCGATCAGGGTAGTCCGCAAGGGAGAAATGCCCCCGGTCTTCTTCTTTATATCCAGAATAATAGGAATTGACCCCGTTATATCTATCACGGCAAAAAGCACCATGAATACCGATAGAATATTTACTGCCTTAATGTCCATCTTATTGATAGTGAATTCAGTTTACAATTTTAAGTTCATCAACCAGGTAACCGGCACCTGCATATTTATCAATAATAAACAGCACATAGCGGATATCAACACAAATACAGCGTTGTATGTCGGGTTCAAAAGCAATGTCACCGCTCATGGCCTCCAGGTTTCCGTCGAATGCGAGACCAATCAGTTCGCCCCTTGCATTGAGAACAGGACTACCTGAATTTCCTCCTGTAATGTCATTATTAGTGATAAAACATACCGGCATGGTACCATCATCAAGGCCATACCTTCCATAGTCCTGTCTGTGATACAATTCTTTCAGTTTTTCCGGCACAACAAACTCAAAGTTGGCGGTATCTTCCTTTTCCATCACACCTTTAAGGAAGGTAATTTCATCATAATGTACCGCGTCGGCAGGTGAGTAGCTATCCACCACTCCATAGCTTAGTCTGAGTGTAGAATTGGCATCCGGATAGCCGAGCTTCTCAGGATCCATTTTCAGTCTCCCCTCAAGGTAAAGCCGCTGTTGTTTCTCAAGTCCGGTCTGATCGATACCATCCAGTTCTTCGAAATATTTCCACAGGATGCTCGTTCCGGTCTCGTATGCCAGATCCTTTTCCAGTGCTTTAGCTGATGGATTCTCCAGAAATTTTACAACCTTGTCCTTCTCCGTGAAAAATGTCTGTGCAAACATCTTTTCGATGTACCTGTCCGTATCCCCTTTAAACTTCTTATTAATTATTTGATACACGGAGGGGAGCTGTTCCTCAGGCACCAGGCTTGAATAAAGCCTGAACATCTCCTTGTTAATTTTGATATCTGTTGAAAGGTTATAATTTTTAAAAAATTCTTCGGTAAAGGTTTTCAGTTCCTCAATTTCCTCAGCAATAGCCGCATCGTCCCTTTCCTTACTGTTCATCAGTCTGTGAAGACGTTGAAATTCCGTAACCAGGTCAATGATCTCGGCAGAACGGAAAAAAGCCTCGACAATAACCATGGCATTGTAGACCTTTGGTTTGTTCTCCCGATAGATACTTTCAAGGTTTTTCAGCACATTGCCATATCTGGCTTCCAGTAGCGTATCGCTTTCAGCCCACTTCTGAAAGGCAGCCTCCTCCTCTCGTTTTTTCTCCAGCACTTTCAATGAAGCTACCCCCTTGTTCTGTCCAATAGAGTATTTATAGTAGTTGCTCGAACGCGAAAATTTCGATGCATACTGAATGCGCACTTTCGGATCCATAAGCATATCTTCCTGAAGGATGCTGAGCCTGCGACTCCTGATCTGGATGCGGCAGGTATTTTCAACGTCAATGGTTTCCTGGATACCGAAAGAGCTTTTATACCTTTCGGTACTGCCGGGATACCCCATGACAAAAGTAAAGTCACCTTCTTTCACACCATCGATGGAAACCGGAAGATAGTATTTGGGGTTCAGGGGAATGTTTTCCCCGGAATATTCGGCCGGTGATCCGTCAGGTGCCGTATATACCCTGAAAATACTGAAATCTCCGGTATGCCTTGGCCATTGCCAGTTGTCAGTATCGTATCCGAATTTACCGATGGAAGAAGGGGGTGCCCCTACAAGTCGGACGTCTTTATACTCAGTATAAACCAAAAGATAATACTTATTCCCCTCATAAAAGGGGGCAACATAGGCCACCTGATGGTCATCGGAACCTGCATCGTCTTTAATAGCCTGTATCAGTTCCTCGATCTTTGCCTCCCGGTCTTCCTCAAGCATTTGATCTGAAAGCTCCTTCATGATCTGATCGGTCACGTCCTCAATCCTGTCAAGAAATTTGACGGTAAGTCCGGGATTTGGCAATTCCTCTGCCCCTGACATTGCCCAGAACCCATCTGTCAGATAATCATGTTCAAGACTGCTATGGGATTGTATTTCGTCATAGCCACAATGGTGATTGGTAAAAATCAGTCCGTTAGATGATACGATTTCACCCGTACATCCCCCGCCAAAAATGACGATAGCATCCTTGAGACTTGAATGATTGATGCTGTAGATTTGTTCAGCAGTAAGCTGAATTCCCATTTCCTCCATTTCCGGCATGTTCAGTGCCTGTAAAAGAGGCAACATCCACATTCCTTCATCTGCCCTGGAAGTTCCGGCACTGAGAATACTGAGACTGAAAACAAAAGCAAGAAATTTCTTCATGATTCACTATTATTAAACACTTTATATAATTAAAAAAACTAAGCTCATTTACCTGCTTTCACCAAAGCTTATCTCCATCTGCGTATTGAGCAGCTGGAAAGAGCGCCTGTGAAACTCTGTCAGTCCATGTTCCTGAATGGCCTGTCTGTGTGTTTTGGTAGGATAGCCTTTATTCCTGTTCCAACCGTACTGAAAATGCTTTTGGTGCAGCTCCTCCATAAATTCATCACGGTAGGTTTTAGCCAGTATCGAGGCAGCTGCAATAGCCAGGTACTTTCCATCACCCTTAACTACACATGTATGAGGGATATCCCTGAATTTATAGAACCTGTTACCATCGATCAGAATATATTCGGGGACAACCGAAAGATTCCCCAGGGCATTGTGCATGCCCAGGATAGATGCCTTCAGAATATTCACCTCATCAATCTTTCTATTATCAATAAAGGACACCGCGTAGCTCACAGCACAATGTTCAATTTCCCTCCTCAAGTGGTTTCGGATCTTTTCAGTCAGTTTTTTGGAATCGTTTAGCAGGGGGTTCTTGTAATCGGCAGGCAATATTACTGCTGCTGCCGTAACCGGGCCCGCCAGACAACCTCTTCCTGCTTCATCGCATCCGGCTTCGTGTTGATCAGAATCTAGAAATCGTTTGAGCAATTCGGAATCAATTGATTATTAAGCATTAATTAAAGGCGGACGAATTTAGAAAATTTACTTCAGCTATACAATTTTCTACCTATAAACCATGTATGCCATTTCAATATAGTATATTCGTAGCCACGATCCAGAAGAAAATACAGTTGAAAAGGAAATTCATTACCAATCTCAGTTTTTTTCTTGTACTGAACCTGATCATAAAGCCCATTTATGTTTTTGGGATCGACAGGGTGGTCCAGAATACTGTGGGTGCTGAGATTTACGGGCGGTTTTTCACCTTGTTGAATATCGCTATTATTTTTCAGATTTTCCTTGACCTGGGGATAGAAAATTTTATACGCAAGGAGACAGCCCGGCATCCGGAGAAATCGATCACTTTTTTTTCCAACATCATCGTTCTGAAGCTCATCCTGCTAATACCTTATATAGCAGTCTGTTTCAGTGTCGCCCTTTTCAGGGATTTTCTTCCCGATGAGTTTCTGTACCTTTTTATCCTGATCCTGCTGAATCAGTTCCTGGCCTCATTTATACTGTTCATTCGGGCAAATCTGGGGGGGCTGCAGCTTTTTAAGACGGAAAGTCTGGTATCGGTACTCGATCGCAGCATCATGATCATAACTGTTGGCTCCCTGCTGATATACCCTGTTACCCAGGCGGTATTCAAAATAAACTGGTTTATTGCCGCCCAGACCCTTTCCTATAGCATCGCACTTCTTACCGGCATAGTGTTACTTTTCCGGCAAAATACCTCCAGGATCACGCGCATCGACCTGAGGCAGTTCATCCCCATTATCCGGCAGCTTTTGCCCTATGCAAGCCTGGTACTTCTGATGGCCCTGTATTACCGGGCAGATTCCATCTTCCTGGGCCTGCTTCTTCCCGATGGGGATAAACAAGCCGGAATTTTCGCCCATGGCTTCCGGATCCTGGATTTCCTGTCGAATTATGCCCTACTTTTCCCGATCCTGCTGCTACCGATCTTTTCCAGGATTATTCACCAGAAAAAACCGGTTGCCGGACTTCTTCAGTTATCTGTCCTGCTCCTGATGATCCCTTCGCTATGTGTGATTGCCCCGGCAATAATCTACCGCCAGGAGCTTTTTCAGATTCTTTATACCGAACACATTCAGCCATCAGCCGATGCCTTTGCCATCCTGACTATCAGTTTTTTCGGCATGTGCATCAGCTATACATTCGGTGCCCTCCTAACGGCAAATGGCAATCTTAAGCAATTAAACCTGATGGCGGCAGGGGCAGTGATTATCAGTGTTACACTCAACCTGGTCCTGATCCCGAAACATGAAGTTCTCGGAGCTGCGATAGCGAATGCATCAGCGCAGTTCTTCACGATGATCATTCATATTATCCTGGTTGTTAAGATATTCAGAATGAAGATACATGGGAAACTCCTGTTGAGAATCGGAGGATTTCTGACCTACCTGATCCTGGCTTCCATTGTTCTTTCCCAAACTTCCCTAAGCTGGTTAACCGGAACCCTTCTCCTGGCTTCATCCGGAATACTTCTAGCCTTTTTAATCCGGCTGATCAGCATCCGGGGTATAGTAACTGTCCTGAAACAGGAAGAATAGAAATCAGCTCAACGCCAGGATGGCCTCCTGAACACCCGTAATTTTTCAGCATACTTATCCCTTTTATACCTGAGAGAATGGTTCCCACAGATAAAGCTCAATAACTGCACCGTGACCCCTGTGAAAATTAAGCTCATTTACCTGCGGTGATCCGCGAAACTAACAGGTTAATTCAGACTATGCACTGCAGGGTACTATTTGGTCAAAAAGAATACTGTTTAACAGCGAGTGCCCAGAAGCTGATCCCTGACAAGCTGAAAAACTTTTCAACACCCTATTCCTGCTTTCAGTAAGCATTCCTGATAATTCCCGGAGATAGTCGCAGACTCTATTTTTTTAAGCGACAATAAGTTAGAAAAAGATCAATCCTGGCTGTTGTCAGTCAGGACTAATTATAGCCCAATAGTGTTCATAATTAAGCAATTGTACACAGGTTAATTGTTCGTAATTTTGAACAAACCGGTTGATATGAAAAGAAAAATAAAAGAACCAGGTCTGAAAAGGGAAAATCCTCAAACCATTCGGTTTAATTCAAGGGAATTGAGCGCCATCAACCAGTACTGTGAGAAATTCAAAGTAACAAACAAGGCCAAGTTCATGCGTGAAGCGATTATCACAGAAATCCTGAAGAAATTTGATGAGAATTACCCAACCCTCTGGGATGATGATCAACTCCGTCTATTCTGATCCTGCAGGAAAAATATTGCGCTCAATCAGCTTACCGGGCTTCTAGGCCTCTATCTGCTCTTTATACTGTGCAGCATCCAGCAGACCGTCAATTTCAGAAGGATCGGTCAACTTTACTTTTACCAGCCATCCCTTACCAAAAGGATCAGTATTGATCAGTTCCGGCGTATCATTAATAGAATCATTAACTTCAAGGATTTCTCCACCGGCGGGCATAAACAGGTCAGATACGGTTTTAACGGCTTCGATAGAACCGAAAACATCACCCTGGTTCAGTGTTTCTCCTTGTGTTTCAATTTCAACAAAGACAATATCCCCAAGTTCCCCCTGGGCATAATCAGTAATTCCAATAACAGCAGTATCGCCTTCTACTTTAATCCATTCATGGTCTTTAGTGTACTTCAGATTTTCCGGAATATTCATGATCAACTAATTTAAGTTCCTTTCCTGTAAATATACAAATATCATTCAGATCCTGAAAAAAATGATTAACTGAGTAATCAATCCTGCTGAGTTGAAAATCTAAAGCGTTAACCTCAGGTTAAAACCAAAGCTGGTTTCCTTTGTGGGGTAGGTTGTTGCTGTGTAAGGGTTCACAACATCCCGGTTAAAGAAAAACTGCATGCTGAAACGGTCGCTAAAGACGTAGTCTGCCGTAAGTCCGATCTTTGTTTCCTTACCCCCGGTTGTAACACGGTTATCATCCTCAACCAGTGGATCGTCGGCAAGGAACCTCAGAACGGTCATGTTATCACGCATGGTGATATCCAGGCGTATATTAAGATCACTTTTCACTTGTTGCTTCTGACCGCCAGTCCGGATATTTACCGGAACCTCCTTAAAACGGTATCCCGCTCCAAGGGTATAATCGTTATTCCGGGATTCGTTGATCTGGTTATTGTTCAGGCTCATGCTTATTGTCCTTGAGCGGCCGAATTCAATTTTCGTCAGGAAGCTGTTATGCCAGGTCATGTCCAGTCCGATCAGCGGCCTGAGTTCTTCCTTAATGGAGATCGCATTAAACTGGTACCTGGAAATGTAATCGTTCTCACTATCCCGTATTAGGCCGTATACCCCTTCATCGGCGTCAAAATAGCCGGGATCGAAGGTATCGAAGTAGCTCACATTTGTTCCAAAACCATTAATCGAATAAGTTGATTTATAGCTGTGGGAAATGGAAAGGGTTTTCATCAGTTTCTGGATGAAATCCAGTTCTGACAGTCCGTCAAATGAAAGTCTCCAGTTAGGTAGAATTGTCCAGAAAAAGGTTTCCAGCGTTACGTTTTCAGGATCGACGCCAGTATAGGCGGCCAGGAATGCGGGGATAAGCACCTCCTGGGATGTTGATCCATAGCCATCATACAGGGCTTCTGAATTTCCGTGAGTAAGCGTTGAGGTGTAGTTTTCACTAAGGCCCATTCGTTCACGGTAAAGCCGCCGGGAGATTGCAGACCGGTTTATCCTCAGCTGTTCAAAAGCTTCGGAGTAATAGTTGTTTTCCTCGCTGGGCGATTCGAATGCCGTTGCCAGGGTGACGGTTGAAATGGAGAAGCTTCCACTTCGGTAGATATGATCCACCTGAAAGTCATTATAATTTCCCAGGGAGTCATCATAGAAGAATATCTGCTCATTGAACTCTGAGTAGGACCTCGATCCGGTAAAGTCGATCCTTAATCCTTTAAAAGGCTCATAGGATGCACGGTAGCTGACTTCATCCCTGGTATTAAACTCATAAGGCTGGCTGAAGGTTCTTTCGCGGGTTATCATATTTGCATCGATAGCCTTTCGAACCAGGCCGGTATCCTGCATACCCATTACGAATTGATACCCGGGAGCTCCATAATAGTCGTCCTGAAGATTGAATCCAAAAAGGCTTGTTTCAGGCAGATAACCTGGAAGAAGGCTTCCGCTTGTCCTGGTCCATGAGAGGTTTAGGGATTTAAAGCCAGTTAGCAGGCGAAGCGTATTATCAGCGATGAAGATCAGTGGGTTTTCTCCGCGTGGTATCTTACCAACGACGACCACATTCACCCCGCTTACATCCTGGTCTGCAGTGATCTCTATCCGGTTCTCATTAATGATCCTCAGGTTAACAGCTATCACCTTCCCTTCGACATCGGTAACCGTTACGGTAACTTCTTCTGTTTTCAGCTTATGAGTAATAGCCCTGGGGGAATCCTTCTTGAGGAAGCTGCGCTTTTCATAGCGGACTTCTTTATAACGGGCTTCATCTTCCTCTTTCTTCGGCCCCCTGCTTTTGATTTTTTGGTCCAGCTGTTTAAGGTATGGCACTTTACCGTACAGACTTCTCAGGTTGAGGTTACTGGTAATTTTGAGGGTATTTGAATTTTTAATGGTATTACCCAGCACACGGGTCTCATCTGACAGGACATCCCCGCGGGTCCAGGAGTAGTTTGTTCCGTAAGATGTATTCAGGTTCGCCCAGTTAAGGAAGGGGATCTTGTTGATGGGTACGTTATAGCTGATGTCGACCTTTTGGTTGAAGTTCATGTTCCTGCCCCCTTCAATGATATTCTGCCATACTTCTTCCTTCCAGACCTCATTTTCATCTTTAAAGAGGTCGTATTGCCCCTGTGGCTCATCGATCCTGGCAATGTTGGTGGCAGAATAGTCCAGTTTCAGGGAACGTGTCAGGTCCCATTTCATATCGTATTTACGGTCCCAGGTAAAGTCCTTATTGACCGTAGGTTCAATCAGCAACTCAACATCCTCATAGACATTCCTAAGCTTGATTTCCTGGTAATTCCTGTCCATAACTGTTCCGAAGGTAAACCGGGAGGGATAGGGATTAAAGTTCAGGTCGCGGACAAGCTTGAAAATAGGTTTCCGCATGACTTTGGATTTCTTGAAGGGCTGGATATTTTTCGGCCGGGTATTGAATACATAATTCAATCCCAGGTTATACTTCCAGAGGTTATTATATTCAGTGCTGTAGTTTCTTTCCAGGGTTTCGGTATAGCCAAGACTGGCTGAAATATTGGCCGGAGAGAGAACATCAGCTTTCTTTATTTTCTTGTTCCAGCGAATGTTCGTCAGGTTGATGCTGGCCCGTGAAGTATGATCCTGTGATATTACTTTGAGGCTATCCCTTTCAGCCCGTGTTGCAGCTTCCTCAAGGACATCCTTAAACTTGATATCCGGGTCTTTCGGAAAGTATTCCGGATTGATGATGGTTTTCGAGGAAGCAACATACAGGGGAATAGAGACCTTGGCCTTTTCCGGGAAGAATTTACCCAGTTCCATGTTTGAAGATATATCAAACTCATTGATATCTTCCATGGATCGTTCCTCGACTTTCTCTTCGATACTTCCAAAACCGGCAGTACTTTTGCTACCTGCGATACTCACCACTCCAAAGTCGGCCAGTTGTGCCTGAACCCTTCCATTGGTCGCCCATCCGCCTTTATTGTTGAAGTCGGTCAGACGAAGCTCGTTGAACCAGATCTCGGCAGATTTGGTCAGACCGTCATTCAGCCCATAGTTATTGGCATCGCCTGGATTGCGGACACCCAGCATGATTTGCCGGATATTGGAGAAATTGGGATTCCCCTTTACTTTAATGGTGTTATATTTTACCACCTTGCCTCCTTCGTAAACCTCAACAGGTTTGGAGTATACACTTTGTATTGAATAGTTAAGCGGGTCTTCTCTGACCATCCGGTTTCGTTCCTGTTTCAACTCAACCAGTTCTTCCATGATAAACTCAATGCTGTTATTGTCAGGCCAGACTGCCTCACGGTCCTTGATAACATCGCCGTTATACACACCTGGCTGAGTCAGCTCCAGGGGCACCTCAATCTCATAGTAGTTATTCTGGTAGTCGGAACCCAGCCGAATAAATGCAGACAATTCATAATCATCGATCTCACCTTCATGCCCAGGTAGCGCTTCGGCATGAATAAACATCTCAAGGTTCTTGTACTGCCTCAGGTCGAGCTGAATGTTTTTAAATACTGCCCTGGCGTCAGCATCCTCAAGATCGTTAACTTTCATCACGAGCGACTGTTCATTGAGGTGTGCCACCTGGGGATTCCCAGGGTCGGTTACCCTTGATATTCCTTTTGGCAGAATATAATTCACGGGGACTTTCTGTGAATTTTCTTCGATGTTCACGGCTGAAACCTCAAAATTTCCTGCATCTTCCTGGTCGGATACTACCGGAGAGGTTTCCGCAATTTCAGAGGTATACCTTCGCCATTCACCGCGAACCAGGTCGAGGGTAGCGAAGCGCAGGAATACGTTTTGCTCAAAGCCGGAAACCATAATCCTCATGAAACGGATAGATTTAAAATCTTGAATATCCCCAACTTTTTTCTCCCAATCGTCCAGGGGTATTTTAAACTGGTACCATTTCACAGGGATATCGAATTCATCCACATCGACTTCGATCTCATCCACAATATAATTTTTACCCATTTCATCCAGGTCACCCGGACGCAGGCTCACCCTGTACTGGAAGTATGTTTCGACAGTATTGAGCGTATTATCATTGTTTACATCCTCAATATCGGGCATATTGGAATTTGATTCTGTGGTCTCCGATGTTCCTGAGAGGGAGGGCGAGTTTCCTTCCAGGTTATTATAATCTTTATAGCGTTCAAAAATTCCATGATTATTCAAATCATGTTCCTCATTCAGGTAATACCGGAAATCGTCACCAGAAGGGTCTGAACTTACGATCTCTGAAGCAGAAGCATTAAGGTTATCCAGGTAATTACTGAAAAAATTAGTTTCATTTTCATTATTGAGGCCGTCGAGGCCGACATCCTGGTTAGGTCTGGCCTCCTCACCTTCAAAAGTATTGAGGTAAGTTTTCTGACCGGGGATATGCCCCCAATCCGTGATCAGGATGTCCGACAGGTCAGAGGGATCAGCCGGGAGGCCTCCTTCAAATGACTTCCGGGAATCGCGCAGTACATCTTCCGAGATCTCTCCCAGGTGGATAAAAAGGTCCCCGCCCGTATGTTCCTCATCTTCAAGGTAGGGATCCATTAGCCAGAATTCAATAAACTCAATGTTCGAGGTTTCGAAATCGGTTTGTGAGATGGAGCGCATGACACCTGCCCAGTTATCCTCCGGATTCGGCAGCTTCGCCTCGGCGGTCAGGTTGGGGTTATAATTATAGGGCCCGCGTTCATCCGGATAATAAGCTAGGTTTAGGATCGTCAGAAAATTTTGCCCCGGAATATCGCTTTCTCTCTGGGGGAAGATCTCTTTTTCGCGTACACGCCGTGCGTAGTGTGACTTCAAATCCTCAAAAATCGCATCATTACCGGGATTATATCCTGTATTTTTGTAGAATAGGGGATCAACCACGTACCATGCCAGTTTTGCACGGCCATAACCGGAAGCCAGTCCATCTTCATCTCCCCAGGAAAAATCCCTGTTGTCTTTTGGGGCACTGGCCAGTGTCCAGCTAGAGAAGTATTTCATCTCAATTTTAGTCTGCGCTGCCTCAAAATCATCGATATAGGCGATTCCGTTCTTGCCGATTGCTTTTGACTGTCCCGGGATCAGGTGTGCAAATTCCCCTTCCATCATAATGCTGGAGGTTTCTTTTGTCTGAATAAAGGGCAGTGCATCAACCAGGGTAGTCAACAGCTGGCTTTTCGTGCGGTATGATGTATTCAATCCCCAGATGGTATTGGAAATGGGTTCATCGCCCATATTCACCTTTTCCGTAATGGGACGTTCGGTCAGGTTCATGACGGTTGCCCCGATGTTAAAATTCTCGTTAAAGCGATAATCCAGGTGGGTTCCCAGGAGGGTCTTTGTCTGCATTTGGAAGGTAGCGGTGCTCTCAAGCGATATTTTAATTGGCGTACCTGACTCCATCAGACCCGAATTAATGATTTTCACCCTGCCCAGGGTGTAATCAACCGTAAAATCCTGGTTTTCAACAAGCTGACGTCCACCTGCTGTCACCTTTACGGATCCTCTGGGGACATTCATCGCATTGAGCTGAATTTCGGAACTTGAAGAGGAGCGGTAAACCCCTTTCAGGAAGAACTTATTTTTTTCAGCTATTTGTTCGGCACGCGTCTTTGTTGAATCATAAAGTTCCTGGAAAACATATCTATCCGCAGCCTTGATGGCAGCAAAGCCTGGATTTTCCCCTTCGATCCTTTCCCGGAGATCGGAGCCAAATGGTTCCAGTACCGGGAAGTAGACCCTGCCGTTCCGGGGATTGATGGTAACACCCTCGACAAAGTCGAACATACCGTCCGGATTAGGCTCATTCCGGCCGTCAAGGTTATCGAGTTCAAGGACTTTCAGCAGCGGTTGATTCTGCATATCAACCGAAATGGTTGAATCACCCAGGTAGTTGACGGGGACTCCGGTTTTATCGTTTCGGTAAAGAATGTCAAGCACAAATTTCTCCTGGCTAACCTGGTATGCCCCAATCGAATAGACGTTTTTCATCATCAGGTCCCAATTGGAAAATTTCGGTGACTGAGTCTCGCCTTTCAGTAATTTTACGATCAGGGCACCAGCAGAGGGGTCGTTGGAAAGTTCACCGACCTTGTAGGTCTTGCCCCGATAGGTAAATGTATAGGCTACAGCCAGGATTTCGTCATTCCTGAGTGGTGAATTCAGGGAAACATAACCCAGTTCTGGGTTGAGAGTATATTCCCTGTCTGAAAGCGGCCGGGCCAACTCGATCTTCACATAATCGCGTCCGGCATCATATTCCCCGTCACTCATTGATTCGATAGCAGCTTCCACCGATCCGAGGTCGCGGATACCACCATAACCCAGGAATCTTGCGTACAATCCGTTTGCATCGTTTGAGGGAGGCAAATCGTTCCCCTTTACAGGACCAATGATATCCAGGTCAGAATAGTAATGAGGCAGGCCATTGGCGTCCCTTCCTTCACCAAGATCCATGAAGGCCACGATATCCCTGGACTCATCAAAATTATTTTGTTTGTTTACCACCCATACTTCGATCTGCTGGATCTGCAATTGCGATTCAATATAGGGAAGATTCTGTAACCATTCGTTGTAATGATCCCGAAAAAAGTGGGACAGGAAGAAATGACGGTTGGCATCGTATTCATCCACATCAATTTCAAATTCCGTGAGCTGTGCACCACCCTGCACCGTAATGGTAGAGGATTCTCCTTCCTGGTGGCTCATGACACTGGTGACATTCAGGTGTCCGAACTGCAATTCCGTTTTCAGACCGAAGAGACTCTGGCTACCGGTAATGAGAGAACCCGGGAGGCTGAAACTGATATCCCCGGCTTCTATCTTTTTAATGATCTCATCCTCTTTCCCGGCGTATTCCAACTTTGTTTTATTCTCAAAATTGAAAGTAGCTTCGGTATTGTAACTCAGCTCCACTTCCATTTTATCGCCGATGGCCCCGGTGACGTTCATCATGATCTTTTCTTTAAAAAGGAAAGATCCGTTTTTCCGGTTTTTCATCGGGATCAAAGGGTTGTTTTGTTCGGTAATGGTATAACCAAAAATCAACTCTGCACTTCCCTGCGGGGTAATGTTTATAAGGTCAGATCCGAACACCTTGTCAATATCCTGGTTCCCCAACCTCAGGTTCTTCAAAAAGGACGGGCCGGCACCAAGGTCTTCCGGGGCTTTCTCACGCCAATAGGCACTCTGGGATTTTCTGGCTTCAAAATTACGGTACTCATCCATAGACATGGAACCGGAAGGGCGGATATCATACTCTCCGACTTTTTCCGTGAAGACGTAGCGTTTGGATACGGGATCATAGACCACTTCCCTTTTAATATTGGAAGGGGGGCGAAGGTACAGGGGTGATTGTACGTGAGAATCAGAGAAGGGATACTTGTCTTCCACTAAGGGGTATCGTAAACCTTCGATTGTCCCTAGGGTATCGGTAGGAGAAACCTGTGCTGCCAATGGTTGTCCGTTCACGAGCCATAACAGGCCGCCAAGACAGGTCAGCAAAAAGATTTTGCCTGCAACACCCTCCCTATATTTTGCTCTTCCCTTTATTAACAGCACTCGAAATATGGTATTACTATAAAAGTTTTAAGGCTTTTTTGATCAAATCCTCGACCGGATATTCCTCTTCAGCTGACAACAGCTTATCGATAACCTTTTCTGCCTGTTTCCTTCCAAAACCAAGGATCTCCAGTGCAGATAACGCTTCTTTCTTTAATGTATTGTCTGCGGGTTTGAATAATTGCGCAGAATCCGAACTTTTCACAACCTTGTCTTTCAGGTCAACGATAATCCGCTGAGCAGATTTTGCACCTATACCTTTGATGGATTGAAGCAAGGCCACATTCCCGTCGGCAATGGCATGCTGTGCCTCATCCGGAGACATGGAGGAAAGGATCATGCGGGCAGTATTGGCACCCACTCCGGAAACTGAGATCAGTAGCCGGAAAACCTTACGTTCTTCCTGGCTGAAAAAGCCAAAAAGCAGGTGTGCATCTTCCCGGATCACCTGGTGGAGAAATATCTGCACTTCAGTTGCCCCCTGCAACTGGGTGTAGCTAAATAGCGAAATGTTGATGGCATAGCCTATTCCGGCTTGTTCAAGTATCAGCTGCGTAGGTGTCAGCTCAGCTATGTTTCCTTTTATGTATTCGAGCATGATGAGTCCAGCTAGGTGATCATATACGGTTAGGTTTAAAGTTCAGCAGGATCTCCTCCGGGATTACAGATCCGAGATGTCATAGGATTTAAGGGGATTGGCTGTCAGTTCTGCAAAACCATTGCGTGCAGCAAAGATATCGCAGGCGAGATAAATGGCATGGCGAAGTGATTCAGGGGATGCCTGGTCCTTACCTGCCAGTTCGAATGCGGTACCATGCGCGGGCGATGTTCTGATGATTGGGAGGCCGGCGGTAAAGTTAACCCCTCCATGATAGTCCATGCTTTTAAACGGGATCAGTCCCTGATCATGGTACATTGCCAGAATTCCGTCAAAGCGACTGAAGTGCCCCGATCCAAAGAAGCCATCAGCCGGAAAGGGCCCGAAGGCCAGAATATTTTCTTCACGCAGGGCATCGAGAGCCGGTACGATCTCCTTTTGTTCTTCATCTCCGATTACACCATTGTCACCGGCATGGGGATTCAATCCCAGGACAGCTATCCTGGGTTTCCGAATGCCAAAATCCTTGATCAGGGATTGGTTCATGATCCTGACTTTCCGCATGACGCTGTCCCTGGTGATATATTCGGGTACTTTGGACAAGGGAATATGGGCTGTAAGCACACCAATCCTGAAATATTGGTTGATCATAAACATCAATGCTCCTTCCGTATCGAAACGCGACTCCAGAAAATCGGTATGCCCGGCATACTGAAATTTATCCGATTGGATGTTGTATTTATTGATCGGCCCGGTTACCAGCACATCGATCTTGCCGTCTGCCAGATCCTGGGTAGCAATTTCCAGCGCCTCTATGGAAGCCTTGCCGGCATACGAAGTTGATTTACCGAGCTCAACCCTGACATCTTCGTCGATGCAATTGATGATGTTTGCCCGTTTGGCATTTGCTTCTTCAGGTGATTTGACCGTATTAAAACTAAAATTATCGATATTCAGTGCTTTTCGGTGATAGGCGGCCACTTTCGGGGAACCATAAACAACAGGAATATAGGAATCCAGAATCCTGTTATCCATCAGTGCTTTAATTATGACCTCATAACTGATGCTATTAATATCGCCGTGGGTAATCCCAACTACTATTTTATTGTTCTTCATCGTCTGCCAATTAAAAACCTACATAGAAAAGAATTGTGGCATGTACTTAAAAGCTGTTCAACCGGTATGGTATCATCATTCTGAGTTCCGGCTTAACCGGAGTTCAGGTGCTGCAAATCCTTATCCTGTAAAGTTCGCTAAAAATAGTAATTCTAGACGAGATTTTTACCGCGATTGCTCAACAAGCTAAAGCGCTTATTCTGAAGGATTAGCGTTCCTGAAATGTTCACGGGTAAGAACTTTCTTTAGCTCGCGCTCCAAAATAAGGTGGGTAATGGTTTCTTGCAGGGGGAGATCGCCCATTTCCCGGGCCCCTTTATTTATCGATTTTTCACTGATATCAATAGCATACAGGAGTGAGTAGAGCCTGCTTTGATTATTCCTGAGAAGCTTCTCTATCACAAGGGTCAGCTGATCAAAAAGTTCATCATAGGCCATATGAATGTTAACAGGAAAGTCAATATCCAGCCCAAACAGTGAAAAATCCTTAATGACCTGTCCGGCTGTTTTACGGACTATTTCCTCATCATTTTTTTTCTTCAGAAAATCATCTTTGGGAATAAGATCCATCACAATCGGTTCGGGTTCTGTTTTACAAAATTTTAAGGGATGAAAGGACTGCTTCCAGTTCGAGCATCGGGTTTCTTTTCTTCTTTTCCGGAGCGTAGGTCGATCCGTCAATCATTATCACCCTTTGGTGCACGGTGTCCAGCTGACAAATACTCACAAAGGGTCCACCCATGGCTACGCTGCCTTCCGTACCTTCACTCATTCTCCATAATCCTCTGAGCTCGTAGGTCATTTTCCCGTTCATGGAATATTCCTTATAACCGGGATCCAGCAGGGGTTCAATCATCATATGCGATCCTTCATACGATCCGGGAACATACAGCGTGGTCATTTTTTCGCGTTCCCTGAGAACGAATTCCCTGTTTAGAGGTGCTTTACCGGTATAGGGCAGGGAATAAATGAAAACCATTTGTCGTATTCCCTGATTATACTGCTGAATCCACATAAAATTACTTTTCTGCTCCACGATGGCATAGCCGGCCGGAATGGACAGGTCAATTTTAAAACTCTTCGTGAGTTTTTCGGTGATTTTTCCGTTTTTATTGGTATTAAAAAGGGTGAGCACCCTTTTTTTCTCAGCATCAAGAAATTCCTTGAGGATGATTTCCTTTTTATACTGGACCAGCTGTACAAGTTTCTCTTCGGTCGGGGCTATCAGACTGACAACCCTTTGCGTATTTGACCAGGGACTCTGATGAACCTGAATTTTTGCACTCCCATCTTCGGAATCCATGATCACTTGCAACACATTGCGGTGCAATTTATTATTATCGGTGAAGGAAGCCGGTTCGATCTGTTTAATAATGAACTGTGATTCATCCTGTGGAAGCCCGAATACCGGTGCCTCCAGCAATCGCCTGAGGCTATCGCCGGCGGGTCCAATCCAGACTTCGTTATCAACCACAACCAAAATTTCACCCATTTCTCCTGTTGGTGGCTTCATATCAGAGTTAAAGAAAGGCTGATTACATGAAAACAGCAACATAAAAATCAATAACGTCAGGAAAGAATACTTCTTCATAGTTTATTTTTTTTTCGATATCCCTTACAAAAATCTTGCCTTAATTTCAGGATACTCAATTATTGATGTACCCAGATGTTAAGAGTTTGCCCGGGATAGAGTGTTGTTGAATTCAGATTATTCCAGGCTTTGATATTCTCAATGGTGCAATTGTAGTTGATGGCGATTTTATGACAGAACTCGCCACGCTGCACAACATGAACAACCCTGTTTCGGTTAAGGGTCGAACCAGCCTCCGACAACAGGGTATTATAATCTGTCCGGGGAACGCTGGTGGTCAGGATTTTCTTTTCGTTTCGAAGGTATACGGGAATGAGTTCCCTGGGTAATATCAGAATGCAGGCCTGTTCCCTTCTGGGAATATACAGTTTGCTGTACATCGGATTCATTTCCGCCAGTTGGCTTACGGGAAGCCCAATTACGGATGAAATTTGTTGAAAGGAAACAGCGTAGCTGATCCTGAGGGTATCGGTCATGCGGTAGCCCAAATCCGCAGGTCGCTTATGCAAACCGTGATTTTCAGGATACGTCATCAGGTACATCATCGCGATAAAAGCAGGCACATAGGCCTTTGCCTGAGCCGACAAATAGGGGCGTATTTCCCAGTAATTGGTTTTCCCGCCTGAACGTTCGATAGCCTTCCGAACCTCTCCGGGTCCTCCGTTGTAACTGGCCATAACCAGGTTCCAGTCATGATACGTCAGGTAAAGGTAACTCAGGTATTTGCAGGCAGCCTCGGTGGCCTTATAGGGATCTTTTCTTTCGTCGATATAGGAGTCCACCTGGAGATCAAACAACGAACAGGTGTTGTACAAAAACTGCCAGATCCCCACGGCACCAGAACTCGAACGGGCCAGAGGATTCAGCCCAGACTCAATCACGGCAAGGTATTTAAGTTCCAGGGGCAAATCATACTTATCAAGCATTTCCTCAATAAGGGGAAAGTAAACTTCTGCACGCTGCAGGGCAAGTTCAATATCACCGCGCCGCTGACTGAGAAAGAAGTCGATTTTAGTCAGCACCTCATCATTCAGGGTAACCTCAATGGGAGTTTTCTGATCCAGGTGTTTAAAACAGGCTTCAAGGTTTCCTCTACTGCTCTTTTCGATGACGGATGCAGAGGCAATCATACCTGAATTGCCAATGGATTCTGAAGACTGAGAAAACACAGAAGAATGAAAAAATATAGATACAACGATCAGTAAAGAAATAGGGTTTCTCTGCATTTCACTAAAAGGTAAAAACTGAAAACAATCGCCTCAGGGTTATGAAATAAACAAGTCCTGAAATTACTTCTCAGATTCTACAGCGTCCTTATCATTTCCGGGTTTTTCATCCTTGGAGGCCTTCTTGAATTCTCTCATTCCCTGTCCCAGACCCCTCATGAGTTCAGGGATCTTTCTCCCTCCGAAAAGCAATAAAAGGATGAGTACGATGAGAACGATCTCGGTAGTACCCAAAAATAAAACAAATGCTGTCATTCTAGTTAGTTTTACTCAAAGGTAAAAATTATTTTCCGATTAAATGGAGTATCCATTTATAAACGTCGTTACCGTTCGCATACAATAATAAGAAAAGCAGCAGGAACATTCCGACGATCTGTGCATATTCCATAAACTTGTCCCCGGGTTTGCGACCGGTGATGATCTCGTACAGCAGGAACATGACGTGTCCGCCATCCAGAGCTGGAATAGGAAGTATGTTTAGAAAAGCCAGCATCAATGAAAGGAATGCAGTAATTCCCCAGAAAGATTGCCAATCCCAGACAGGAGGGAACAGCTTGGTAATGGACCCAAATCCTCCGACGCCTTTATACGCTCCGGTATCGAAGTTGAAGATCAGCTTAAACTGGCGGATATAGGATTGCAGTTTTTCCTTAGCCTTAACAAACCCGGCAGGGATGGCGGGAAAGAATCCATATTCTTTGGTAACAAAGGTGTAAACACCCAGCCTGTCCAGTACATCATAACCTATGAGACCATAGTAGGCTACCTGCATTTTTCGGTTTTCTGTCAGTTGTAATTTCAAGCTAAGGGTATCCGTACTTTTTACCTGTCCTTTATCCATTTCCATTCTCTCAATAAGGACTCTTATGGTATCTCCTTTGATGGAGTCGAGCAGGGGTGGAACCTGGTCAGCATACATAATCGGATAGTCATCTAAGCCGATCACTCTGTCATTCACTTCAAGTCCGGCATTTGAATTGATGGAATTCCCGGAAACCTCACTGATGATAAAGGGTATCCTTGGGTAAATCAGGGGACCTCTGTTCTTGCCGTCATCATTATCGATAACGCGTTCAGCAAAGTTCTCAGGAAGCTGGAAGGCGGTATCCTTTCCGTTCCGTTTTACAACCACTTCACCTCCATAAAAGAGGTCCTCCAGGATTCCGGAAAAGTTACCGGGTTTTTTCCCATCGATAGAAATGATTTTATCCCCTGTTTCAAAGCCAATATCGTGCATGATGGAATCCGTCACCCAGATCCCGTCTGTCAGGTTCTCGTTCGGGAGGTAGCGTTCTCCCCATGTAAACAGAATGAAAGTATAGATCAGAAATCCCAGAAAGAGGTTGACCATTACGCCGCCAAGCATGATCAGCAGGCGCTGCCAGGCTGGTTTAACTCTGAATTCCCAGGGTTGGGGAGGCTGTTTCATTGCTTCCTTGTCCATGGATTCATCAATCATCCCCGAGATTTTCACATAGCCACCCAGGGGCAACCAGCCAATGCCGTATTCAGTATCTCCCTTTTTAACTTTGAACAGGGAAAACCAGGGATCAAAGAAGAGGTAAAATTTCTCCACGCGGGTTTTAAAGATCCGTGCAAAAATGAAATGTCCCAGTTCATGAAGTATGATAAGTATGGATAAGGATAACAGAAGTTGTCCGATCTTAATTAAGAGGCTCATTTATTATCTAGTTAGTGTGAAATTCTTTCAGATTCGGGAGGCAAAAAAAGAAATGCCATGGGAAACTGATTATTATAGCCCTGCAAAATTAGAATAATTCGTCAGAAGGTCAAACAGACTGGAATATTTTGATCAGATAAGATTTTCTGCGAAACGGCGTGCTTCAGCATCGGTTTGCAGGTAATCATCAAGACCGGGATGCCTGATGAAGCTAAGCTTCTGCATGGCCTGTTCAATGATATCCGGCATCCGGTAAAAGGCAAGCTTTTCACTCAGGAAGGCTTCCACGGCAATCTCATTTGCTGCATTCATGATGCAGGGCATATTTCCACCCGAGTCCATCGCGCTGAAGGCCAGTGCCAGGTTCCGGAATACACCTCTATCGGGTTGTTCAAAGGTAAGCTGTGGATAATCCGTAAATGAAAATCGCTTGAATCCGTTTTCCAGTCGGGTTGGATAACCCAGCGCATACTGTATGGGCAGGCGCATATCCGGAATTCCGAGCTGCGCTTTTATGGAACCGTCATGGAATTGTACCATGGAGTGGATGATGGACTGCGGGTGGACCACGACATCGATCTGATCGGGAGCCAGGTTGAAAAGCCAGCGGGCCTCAATTGCTTCAAGTCCTTTATTCATCAGGGAAGCGGAGTCGATAGTCACCTTGTTTCCCATACACCAGTTCGGATGGTTCAGCGCATCACTGATGCTTACCTTCATGAGTTGGCCGGCAGACATACCCCGGAAGGGTCCCCCTGATGCCGTCAGGAAAATTTTCTCAATAGGATTCTCCTGCTCACCGACCAGACATTGAAAGATTGCAGAATGTTCAGAATCGACAGGGAATATGGAGCAGCCATTCTTATGTGCCAGACTTGTAATGAGCTCACCGGCAACCACCAGGGTTTCCTTATTGGCCAGTGCGATATTCCTGCCGGCTTCCAGTGCCCTGATCGTAGGCAGGAGTCCGGAGAATCCAACCAGGGCAGTCAGAACAATATCCAGCTCATCAATCTGTACAACCTCAACAAGTTTGTCGGCTCCTGACAGCACCTTTGTTGGCAGGGCTGAGAGTGCGTCTTTGACTTCACTATATTTTTCCTCGCGGGATACAACAACATACTGCGGAACAAATTCGAGAGCCTGCCGGATCAACAGATCCACATTGTTTCTGGCCGTCAAAAAAGTTACGGAAAATTCGTCGGGATGCCCGGCGATCACCTCAAGCGCCTGCGTACCAATCGAACCGGTAGAACCCAGTATACCTACTCGTTTCGCCATTTTCTTTGCACCAATTTCAGAATGATATGTACTCTTCAGGATCCAGGGGAGCACCGTTGAACCATAACTCAAAATGGAGGTGAGTCCCGGTGGTAAGTTCTCCTGAATTGCCTATAATAGCGATTGCCTCCCCTAAATTTACATAGTCACCGACATTTTTCAACAGCTCGGCATTGTGTTTATATACCGAGATCAGGTTATGTTCATGCTGGATTTCGATGACCCAACCCGTCTCAAGGGTCCAGGATGCCATGATGACGGTTCCCGGGAGGGTAGCTTTAACAATTTCACTTTGTGTATTCACCACATCCGTTCCATAGTGGTTGGATGCCGGATCGAATGAGTTGGTAATATGTCCGCTGACCGGAGGAAAGAAATATATTTCAGAAATGCCGCGGGTAGTTGTTATTGGCTTTTGGGATTTAACACCAAACCGGTTCCGGTTTTCATGATTAGCCCTGAATTCAAGTTCAGACCTGGAAGGTTCGATGTTTACAGAATCATAGGTCAGCAGGGTATCCCCTATATTGTCAAAATTCCTGGAGGGTTCCCCGGTCAGGTGCCGCCTCAGCATTTCATTATATTCTTCAAGGGCGCTAAGCTGCTTTTCAAGTTCCTGGAGCTGCTTGACATTTTCGATGCTGGTCTTCTTTATTTCCTCATCGGTAATTCCCGGGACCAGTTCTATGAGATCCGTAAAGGCGATCAGGGAAAATATAGCCACGGTCAGAATAATGAGAAAGATCCCCCCCCAGGCCAGTAGATTAAACCTGGAAAGACGGAAATTCAATACTTCTTCATAGGACTCGTCACGATAGATACTCAACCGGTATTTATCCCGCAACTTTTTAAAGAGTCCGGTTATATTGCTTATTTTTTTCATTTGAGAATCTTTAACCACTCCGTTGTCCGAAGACGAAAAGAGTGTCTTAAATCAGCAGATGCGAAACTAAATTTTCACAAATATATAAAAGTTAAAAGGAATGATCATCAGAATGTATTAACCGCTTCGGGAACTATTTTTTCGGGCCGTCGGACCGCTTATCAACAGCCTGAATTGATTAAATCATCTGAGTTAATTATTAACTTGCACCAAAATTAAACGATTACGCATGCCCTCTGACCACAGCTTGAAAATTGTCAGTTTTGGATTAATAGGGGAGGCACAGAATGGCAGCCTGTACCGAAGCGTTGTTTTTCAGGATACCCGCACCGGAAAGCAAGCCGATTTTATTGTCTACAAAAAGCGCCGGCCCTCGCTCTGGGCGGACATTGAGGAATTGGAAAAAGGTAAAAATATGCCTCCGTACCAGGGAACTATTACGCGCTATCAGGGTGTCGACCTGGTAGTTTTGGCAAATAATGACCTGGAAGAATCGCTGGAAGAGCAGAAGTGGAAACTCGGGCTCATCCGGAAGATCAGCTATGTGGAGGCTGAGAGGATGCGCAAAGAATCAATGGGATATAGCACCGACCTGACCTGCAAGGGTTGCCTGGAAGTGGGATGGCGCAAGATCGATAAAACTGCTCAGAAAATTCGCTTCCGGTACTACCAGGGAAAGGGAATTTTTAGCTGGAGCAGGTGGTTTGATTTGAGGGGCTAGGCGATCTGGTATCTCAACAAACAATGACCAGGCTGCTTATACTAAAAAAGGCCCCCCGAAGGCAGCCTTTTTTCTTTGCATTAAAGCTTCTCAGTATCCCGGATTCTGTTCCAGAACGCCGTTTGAACGGATGATCTCACCTTCCGGCAAAGGATAGAATTCATGTTGCCCGGATACGAAATCGGGAACAAAACCATCCGCCATTGGATGATTCTCAATCTGCTGTTCAGCAATTCCACACCGTACGATATCCCAGAAACGATGTCCTTCACAAGCCAGCTCCATCAGCCTTTGATCCTGAATCTACTGCAGAATCACCCTGGCAGAATACCTCATTTCTGCTGAAGACGGACCTACCATGATGTTGAAAGTCCCCGGTTCAGCAGTCCATTCCTTTAAATCAGGGCTCCAGAAGGAAAAATCATTCACATCGAGGACCATACTGACCTCTTTGGTCTCACCCGGTTTAAGCTCCACCTTTTCAAAAGCTTTCAGTTCTTTCTGCGGGCGGGGAACCGAACACTCTTCATCCGCTATGTAAAGCTGAACCACTTCCGCACCGGATCGTGATCCGGTATTTTTAACAGAGACAGTGACGATGAGCTTATCCGATTTACCAAACCGGCTTTCAGACACTTTCAGGTCGCTAAAGTGAAAATCGGTATACGATAAACCGTAGCCAAAAGGATACAGCGGAACGATGCCTTTGGATTCGTACCAGCGGTAGCCAACGAAAATACCTTCGTCATAGCGGACATCATAAACCGGGTATAATTTTTCTTTCTCATCATTCCAGCCGGAATATAATTGCTCTCCGTCCGGAAGGTAACCATAGCCCGGAGAGTCTCTGAAATCTTTTTCGAGGCTTATCGGAAGTTTTCCTGAAGGGTTGGTCTTCCCGTAAATAATCTCGGCAATTGCTGCGGCACCGTTTTGCCCAGGGTACCAGGCATACAGAATAGCGGACAACTTTTTCTGGCATCGGCTCAAATTCACCCCGCTCCCTGAATTTACCACAAGTACCACATTGTGGTTCAGCGCACATACCCTGTCAATTTCGGCTTCTGTTTCCTTTGGCAGGTCGTATGGCCGGTCGGCACCCTCGCTGTCGTAGGTACCAATATTCAGGATCACCACATCGGCCTCTCGGATTTCCTCATCGGAAGCCTTCAGGGAAACCGTTAGCTGGTCGTGGTACAGATCTTCCAGGGCATCACTAAGTACCACATGCCTGTAGCCTTTAACGTTTGCAGCTCCGCCGCCCACGGCCACCTTATCCGCATACTCACCGGTAAGCAGGATCTTCCTGTCATCCTCAACCGGGAGAATATTGTTTTCATTCCTGAGCAGGACGATGCCTTCACGGGCAGTTTGCAGGGCAATTTCTTCATGCGCATCCCACTGATCAAAGTTCTCATCTTTTTCCCTGCCAAAGGCCTTCATGGCATAGAGGGTCTTCAGGATACTGGTAACCATCCGGTCGATATCCGGCTCATCAACCTTCCCCTCCCTAAGCAGGGAAGCAGCCTGTTCTGTAGCCAGTCTAAAAGGCATTTCGAGGTCCTGCCCCGACCTGATGGTCTTCTCCCCATCGTAAACCGACCACCAGTCGGTCATGACCAGCCATTGAAATCCCAGCTCCTGACGCAGAAGCTTATTGATAACATAATCGCTCTGACCGGTCCATTCGCCGTTAACCAGGTTATAGGAAGTCATAACGGCCATTGCCCCGGCATCGATACCCGCCTTAAAGGCTGGCAGGTAGATCTCGTGGAGGGTCCTTTCATCGACAATGGAGTTGCTTTTACGCCTGAAGAAATCCGTATTATTTGCTACAAAGTGTTTCAGGGTGGCAATGGTGCCTGTATTCTGGAGTCCGACAACATAATTCTCGATCATCCTGGCGGCAAGGAAAGGATCCTCCCCGAAATACTCGAAATTCCTTCCGCACTGCGAATGCCGGTAGATATTCATCCCCGGGCCAAGCAGGACAGGGATGGCTCCGGCACGGCACTCCTCGCCGATGGCTTCAGCATAATCATGAGCAAGTTGTTTGTTCCAGGTGGATGCCAGTAAAATTGGAGAAGGGAATGCAGTAGATTTTGGAAGAGCCTGCTCATAAATGTATTCACCCCCGAACCAGCTATCCCTCAGGTGCACACCCTGTGTGGCATCAGCGAACAATACCGGGGGAATGCCCAGCCTTTCAATTCCATTTGTATAAAAAATGCGGTCCCCGCCAATGAGCGAAATCTTTTCATCCAGGGTCATCAGCCCCACCATACTATCGGCCCAGGCGGATGCCACTTCCAGGGAAACGGGAGGTTCAAAACGTATCGTTTCTTCGGGCATGTGGCCTTTCTTCTCCCCTGACTTTGGCGTACAGGCAAAAAGCGCCAGAAAGAGTAAGCTGTAGAAATAAAATGTATCTTTCTTCATGTCTCTGGTTTTAATTCAGTTATTCAGCTAAAGTTAGTGATTTCATACGAAAACAATCGCTCCCACTTTGAATGATGTGAATGGAAAATTCAACAATGTTTAAAAACTTAGTACCCCTAAATTACTCTGGAAACAGGATTTAGCTAACTTGTTTACAAACCTTTTTTTGAATTTACACGTACCCCGGTAGTAGACATGTTTAACTTCCTAAAAATATTCAACGATGACACGCATCTTAACCATTACTCTGCTGTGCACATTAAGCCTTCATCTCAGTGCAACAAGAGCACCTGTTAAATTTGGCAAACCCGATCTGGCTGATCTGCAGATGACCCTTTACGATCCGGACACAAGCGCGGTTGCTGTGGTACTTTGTGACTATGGATACTTCGACAACCAGAAATTATCAACCATCCATATCCTTCGGATCAAAATCCTTAAAAAAGAGGGGCTGGATTGGGCGAACAGGGTATTCAACGGTTCGGATGATCTTACAATACGTGGCCGGACCTACAACCTGGTCGATGACAAAATAGTAACTGATAAACTCAAGGCTCAGTCCATTTTCCGGGAGAGAATCTATGGGGATCATTACCGCATAAAAGTGTCCTTGCCGAATGTAAGAGTTGGTTCTATTATCGATATCGAAGTGAGAATGTTTGGGCTGCCTGATTCCTGGTATTTTCAACGGGAGATCCCTGTACGCTGGAGTGAGTTCAGGCTGGAGGAGTCGGAATATATCGATTTCCGGAAAAACTATACCGGATATATTCCTTTTTATGAATCAAGTCGAAACCGTTGGGTAACAAAAGATGTTCCTGCTTTCAAGGATGAACCCTATACCAGCTCATCAAAGAACTACATTACCAAGTTCGATTTCGATATTCTGTCCTATCAGATTCCCGGACGTTTTTATAAATCCGTTACGACTACATGGGATGCTGTGGCAAAACAGTTAAACCAGCATTCCTATTTTGGCGAGGCACTTCGGGGGAATTTGTTCCTGAACAGTGTGGCAAAAGAAATCCAGGAAAAGACCAGTGACAAAAAAGAACAACTTCAATTGGCCTATACGATGCTCAGGCGGGTAAAATGGGATGAATCCTCCAGACTTTATGCCACAAACCCAAGCAGTCTGAAATCCTGTTATGACGATGGAACAGGAAGTTCAGCTGATATCAACCTGATGCTTGTATCCCTGCTAAAAAAGCTGGATATTGAAGCTTATCCCGTTGTAATGAGTACCCGTGCAAATGGTTACCTCCCTCCGTTCCCAACGCTTGAAAAATTGAATTATACCCTGTGCTATGCCAGGATCGGTGAAGAAGAGTTGCTGCTGGATAATACCGAGGAGTACCTTGGAATGAACCTCCTGCCCATCCGCTGCCTGAACAATTCAGCCCTGATATTGAAAGATCAACAGGCACAGATCATTAATATTCCGGCAAAGGGTAAGGAAAAAATCAATGCTGTTTATAACCTGACGATCGAGGAAGATAATACCCTGTCGGGAGAGGCTTCATTCATGCGTGATGAATATGCTGCATACGATTTCAGAAGTGAATACAAGCGCTATGCCACCCAGGATGAATACCTGGAAAATATGGAAAATCAGTACAGTGGCCTGAGGGTCTCATCCATGGATATCACCAATCTGGAAAATATCCAGGAACCATTGAAAGACAGCTATACCTGCACGATCAGAAATGCCATCAACGCTTCCGGCGACAGGATATATATCAATCCACTGTTTCACCACCAGGTTGATGAAAATCCTTTCAAGACCGAGAATCGTAACTATCCGGTAGATTACGCATACCAAAGATCAAAGACCATCATTGTGAATTACATCATCCCTGAAGGGTACGAGGTAGAGCAATTGCCCGAATCTACCCGTTTCAGCCTCCCCGATAATGCAGCATCTATGCTGTATAACGTTGCCCACAGCGGGAATAAGATCATGGTGGTATACAAAATTGAAATCAACAGGGTCATACACCTTTCCGGAGATTACGGTTTGCTCAGGGAGTTCTACAATATGATTGTGAAGAAACATGCTGAACCCCTCATTCTTAAAAAGGTCTGAAATGAAATACAGAATTCTGAACCTGGCACTGCTTTTGTTCACCCTGGGAACCTCCCTGCGGGCAGCAAAGGGATTCTACCCGGTAGCCACCATACCTGAAACTATGATGAACAAAGCGAAAGCGGTGGTGCGCATGTATGATGAAAGCTTTGTACTACAAGCTGACAATAAAGCGACCACAAGCATTCGATGTATCATCACCATTCTGCATGAAGATGCCCTTGATGAGGCAGAAATCCATATCCCTTACGATAAGTTTAGCCGGGTATCTGCAATTCAGGCCAGTATTTATGATGAACAAGGCAAGCGCATATCAAAGATGTCCCCGTCTGATATCGTTGATTATTGCGGGCCATCTAGCTATGCAGGCTATGAGGATCATCGGGTAAAAATCATTTCCACAAACCACCGTACACTGCCCTTCACCCTGGAATATTCTTATGAGATCCATTACACCGGTTTACTGCACTACCCTTACTGGGATCCGCAGCCTTCCTATGATCTTTCTGTGGAACAGAGCCGATTTCAGGCTATTGTCCCCAGCGATCTGGAGCTTCGGTATTATGAACAGAATTTCCCGGTTGAGGTGTCGATGAGCTCCCGGGACAATAACAAAATCTACTCCTGGGAAGTAAGTCAGCTACCCCCTGTGAAATGGGAACCCTACGATCCCCCGATCCAGGAATATTCCCCTATGGTTTTTCTGGCAGCCTCAGATTTCGAATTGGACGGGTATAAGGGTAATGCTGAAACCTGGGAGGATTTTGGAAAATGGTTCAGTCAGCTGAATGCGGACCGCGATGAACTTCCCATAGAAACTTCCGAATTTATCAAGGAGCTGGTGAAAGACTGCACGAGTGCAGAAGAGAAGGTTGAGAAGATCTATTCATGGATGCAAAGTCAAACCCGGTATGTGAATGTTTCCCTGGGTATCGGAGGTTTTCAGCCATTTGCGGCAGAAGTTGTGGATCTCCTTAAATACGGGGATTGCAAAGCGCTTTCAAATTATACCCAGGCCTTACTGAAAGCTGCCGGAATCCCGTCAATCTATACGCTGGTGAGAGCTGGTTCATCTGCGCCCCGGATCCAGCGTGAATTCCCGGGACCACAGTTCAACCATGCCTTTTTGTGTGTCCCCTTAACGCAGGATACCCTCTGGCTGGAATGTACCAGTCAGACAACTCCCTGTGGATACCTCGGAACCTTCACTGACAACAGAGATGTACTTCTTATCACGGAGGAGGGCGGAAAACTGGTGCATACCCCTACGTATACTGAAAAGGAAAATTATCAGATCCATTGTGCAGAAATAAGCCTGGATGAAAGCGGAAATGGCAGCGCCAAAATCGCTAATCGGTATGGAGGTACATACTATTCAAAGATGGAACCTTTTTTACGTGGGGATCAGCAGGATAAGAAAAAGCTGTTGTACCAGGATCTCGAAATCCCGAATTTCAGTTTACATAGCTTTTCCCATGAAGAGCAGCGGAGCAAACTGCCGGTAATCCATGAGAAGATTGACTTAGAGCTCCGGAATTACGGAACAGTTATGGGCGACCGTATGTTGATCACCCTCAACCTCATGAACCGGATGGAACCCCTGGTTTACAGCCGTGAGCGCAGAAGGTCTGATATCCAAATTCGCAGGGCCTATAAGCAGACAGATACCATTCAATATACCATCCCGTCGAATTTTGCTTTGGAAGCTATTCCTGAAAATCAGGTTCTGACCAGCAAATTTGGAAGCTATAGAACCACGGTAAATGTAGATGGTTCCGTCATCACCTATATCCGGGAGCTGAATGTGGCACAAGGTACATTTGACAGTTCTGAATATCCTGATTTCTTTGACTATATCGAGAAACTCTCACAACTGGATAAACTGCAGGCAGTGCTGGTAAGAAAAGAATAGTCACCGTTCCGGACAACCGTAGAAATTGTCTGCCAGGACTCAGGTTTTTATTGATAACAGGACCAGGGATTATGCGGCATGAATTTTTAAAGGCATGTCCCCCTTACTGATTTGTTATCCGGCGAGAACTTGGTATATTCGTATAACTAACTCCTGATCCATGAGACTAACCCTATTTTTATCCATCGCACTGATGCTGATCCAGGGCCTTGCCACAGCCCAGACCCATGATAAACCAACAGGGCTTTCATACGAAGCTGCTGACCTGAAGGCCGATTCGGTTCTCCGGCTGATGACGCTGGAAGAAAAGCTCAGCTACATAGGCGGATACAGGATCTTTTATACCCGGGAAATAGAGCGCCTGGGAATACCCAGTCTGGCATTTGTGGATGCAACCCAGGGGGTCCGCATCAATCCTGCCATTCTGAACAAAGGCTGGAAAAAACCTGCAAAAAAAACCGTGGCCTACCCCGCCCCTATCCTGCTGGCCTCGACCTGGAACCGCAACCTGTGCTTCCAGTATGCACATAGCATTGGTGAAGAATGCCGGGCAGCCAACTTTCCTATCCTGCTGGGTCCCGGCTTCAATATTTACCGGAATTCCCAGTGCGGAAGAAATTTTGAATATTTTGGAGAAGACCCTTACCTGATCGCTGAAATGATCAGTGAGTACGTTACCGGCCTGCAGGCTACGGGAACCATTGCCACCCTCAAGCATTTTGTCGCCAATAACACCGATTATTACCGTAGAAAGAGCAATACCCTTGTCGATGAAAGGAGCCTTCATGAAATTTATCTGCCCGGATTCAGGGCGGGCATTGATGCGGGTGCCAAAGCTGTGATGACCTCCTACAACCTCGTTAACGGCGAATGGGCCGGACAGAGCGATTATGTGATTAACCAGCTATTGAGAAAGGAGCTGGGATATAAGTGGATGGTGATGACCGACTGGATCTCCGTATGGGACGGTGAGAAAACTATAAAATCGGGACAGGACCTGGAAATGCCCTTCAGCAAAGCAACCAAAAATGCTGATAAATTGCTGGAAGAAGGCGTGATCGAAGAGGCAGATATCGACCGCATGGTAAAAAGTATCCTTCGCTCATTTATTGCAATGGGTTCGTTTGAGGGGGAGAAACAGCCCCTCAATAAAGCTGATTATGACAGACTGGAGGAGATCGCGCTGAATACTGCACGGCAGGGAATCGTGATGTTAAGGAACGACAAGGGTCTGCTCCCCATTGATAAATCTGCGGATCAGGAGATCCTGGTGACAGGCTTTTTTCTGGACAAGCGCATCGGAGGGGGTGGTGCTGCCAACGTTAAGGGCTATGATAACATCTCCCTGAAAGATGCCCTGATCGATGAATTCGGGCACCAGCTAAGCTTTGTCAGGGACCCGACAGAAAAACAGCTGCAGGAAGCAGATATCGTAATCCTGAGCGTGGGTACACGCGATAAGGAAGCGGTCGACCGTCCTTTCGACTTGCCGGAAGATCAGGAAAAGCAGCTGCAGTTCTGTACTCAGAACAATGCGAATACCATCGTACTGGTGACCTCGGGCGGAGGCATCAACATGAGCCGGTGGGAAAAGGCCGGCACCATAATTTACACCTGGTATATGGGGCAGAATGGTGCTATCGCCGCTGCTGAAATACTTAGCGGGAAAACCAACCCCTCCGGTAAGCTCCCCATCACGATTGAAAAGCAGTTTGAGGATTCACCTGCCTATGGGTATATTCCTGAAGGAGAGAAGCTGTATGCCAATTTTAAGATGAGCGTCGAAAATAAAAGGCTTGTATATGATTTGCGGTACAGGGAAGGGATTTTTGTCGGCTACCGCTGGTACGAGTTTAAGGATATTAAACCTTTATTTTGTTTCGGGCATGGTTTGAGTTATACTTCCTTTGAATATACGGGTCTCCGGCTTTCCAAAACACAGCTGTCAAAAGATGAGCCCCTGGAAGTGAAATTCATGCTTCACAATAGTGGAGAGAGAGACGGAGCCGAGATCGTTCAGCTTTACATCACTGATAAGAAATGCTCATTGCAACGACCGGTCAAAGAGCTCAAAGGTTTTGAGCGGGTATTTCTGAAGCAGGGTGAGTCGAAGGAAGTGACCCTGCAGCTTGATCCGCAGGAATTTGCCTTCTGGGATCCTCAAACGAAAGGCTGGAAAGTTGAGAGCGGCAGCTTTGAGATCCGGGTCGGTGCCTCCAGCGAGGATATCCGGCTTCAGGAAACTGTGGAAGTGGAGTAGGTTCCATAGGATCAATCGGGCCCACTGACAGTAGGGGCGAAACGAACTAATCCCGCTCTTCCATATTTCTCCGGATTTGCAGCTGCTGATGGCTGGGAGCCAGTTAATTACTCCGAAAGTATAAATCCCAGGGTTATTTCCCCGATAAAGGTAAGTTTATAATCAGGAAGAAACCCTGCAATTCCGGGACCGAAATAGATATTCCAATACCCCTTTCTCCCCAGGGTACGCTGAAAGCCTGTAACAAAGCCCAGAGACGTGTAAAGGTAGCCAACATAAATTGCACTGGCAGGCACTCCAAGATAAAATCCGGAATAGTAATCAACCCGTTTCCCGAGGTCTGCACGCCTCTCCAGGTTCCTGTAGAAGCGTGGACATAGTGAAACCCCCGGTTGCAGGTATAAGGTGGAGCCGCTATAATTTGACCACTGATAGGAGAAACCCATCCAGGCACTTGCAACCATCACAGTGTTTTCTTTTAGCCTGGCTTCCCACTGAAAACCTGGTGGTAAAGCAGCAAACCGAAAAACGTATTTTGGTTGGCCGTCTGTATGAAGGGAATAATAGGGTTTCTTCCAGTCCGTTTGTTCAGTATTATGATATATCCTGCTGTCATAGGTTGATCCGGTTATTTTTCTGACGGGTTTCGTTGCAAGCTCAATCTGATCAGGATCCGGGGACACACCTTCATCATTCGTCTTTATTACCGTAGTATCTGCCTTCCGGGTAAGCGGCAGTTCATCAGGCTCCACCTCCATTTCTTCCGGCACCTGAACTTCCTCCCCGACAAGCTCCCCTAGGATCACTTCTCTGCCTTTGTAGGTGTAAGAAGCAATTTTATCCCTTCCAACATAGGTTTCTACTTCCCGGTCAAAAGAGTAGACGGCTATTTCAAATCTTGTGTTGTCAAAACTCAGTATCCGGCAATTAATTTCTTTGCCAGTTGTTTGTATAATAACATCCGGATAGTAGAGATTACTTTGTGCTTCGAGTGAATAAAACAGGGAACTGGTTAACAGGAAGAGAAGGATGGGTAAATATTTCATACAGACTGGGATTGATTTTGGCTACAAGTATACCCCACAAAGAATTGAAAGGTTACAGCGCAAAGCCAAAAAAGCAGGGGCAGGGTAAGCGTAATCCATAAGCTCTATTGCCAGGATTTTGAAAAGAAAGAGAGACACATGCCAGAAACCACGGATCTCACAAAACTTTTTTCTTGAAGAATTGTTCTTCCTCTGAACCCAATTTTGTATTTTTCTGTTTAACCATGACACTAACAGTAAGCCTCATCTACGGATCCGTACGAAAGAACCGTCTGGGAATACAGGTGGCAAAATACCTGGAAGGAAAACTCAGCGAGCGGAATATCCGGGTACATTTTATTGATCCCCTGGAGTATCCCCTTCCGCTGCTTGATAAGATGTACAAGGATTATGAACCGGGAACGGCTCCGGCGTTGCTTGAAAGGCTGGCAAAACGTCTGGTATCGTCCGATGGATTTCTGCTCGTCACCGGGGAGTACAACCATACCCTCCCCCCGGCACTGACCAATCTGCTTGATCATTTTCATGCCGAGTACCAGTATAAACCATCGGCTATCGCCTCCTATTCTGATGGTTCATTTGGGGGTGTAAGGGCTGCCGACCACCTCAGAATGCTGGCCGGGCAGTTGGGGATGCCGGCCATACCCTTCATTCAGCCATTTCCTGAAATTGAAAGCCTGTTCGATGATAAGTTGAACCTGCAAAGTCAACGTATTGAAGCATCTACGCAAAAGTTCCTGGACCAATTCATCTGGTACCTTGAGGCTTTCCGCAATCAACGCGAGCAGGGAACCCGCTCATAAAACCACCTTTCCCAATACGAATACTGAATGGTTCCGGTCCTATTCAACCAGGAGCCGGGTGGTGTACGCCCCGTCCCGATTGATAACCCGCAGGAGGTAAAGCCCGGTGTCCAGCACCCCGGGAAACTGGTATATCTCGTTAACCTTTAGGAGATCCTGGCATACCAGTTGTCCCTTTGCAGTATAGATTGCCAGTTGTCCCCCTGCATACTTTTCTCCCGGATCGATAGAGAAGCTCCCGTTTGAAGGATTGGGGTATACCCTGATTCCCTGGTCGTCATGCAGGATTCCGGCATCCTCAATCACCAGGGGTGCCTTGATATACCATTGCTGGGTAAAATGCTCATTGAAAGGCCACTGCTGGGCATTGGCGCCATCGTAGGTATAGGCATTGACAATTTCCAGTGCCTGGTAACTATTTCGGTTCATGATGCGGGAATAAGCCCCCATCCTGCCGATATACCATTGCTGGCCCGGTGCACCGGTATAGGATGAAACCTGAACATTCGCTCCATTGCTGACAGATCCTCCAGCCACCTCCAGGGCTTTCTCCGGATCATGCACCGGGGAGATCCTGTAGTAGTGGTTATCGAGGTATTCGAAGGTCCATTGCTGGTGATCGAGTCCGGCTTCTGAAGCCAGCGCTACATTGGCTCCCTCATCCGTCCCGGCACCTTCCACCTCGATGATCTTGTTGCTGTGCCGGTTTTTCATGACGTAGGGGCCCTGTTCAATCTTACCGGTGGGCTCGTATTCTGCAACAGGCCAGCCATCGACCCACCTGAGTTTTGAGACTTTCAGGTAGGATGCCCCTCCGGCAGCACCATGATAGTAATGATAGCTCAGAAGGGTGTCCAGCAGGCCAAAATGTCCGGGGCCCAGGTAATTTCCATCCGAGTGTAAAAAAGAAGTTCCGCCACCCAGGTTGCAATCGATGCTGTCTTTATCATAAAAGGGACCTGTTGGATTGGCCGAGCGGCCCATAAATATCTGGTACGTGGAATTGATCCCGCTGCAACAGCTTCCCCGGTTAAAAAAGAGGTAATACAAGCCATCGTGTTCAGCCAGGTGACCGGCCTCGCACCGATTGTTGGCAACATGGGTAATGTTGGTGGCTTCAAGGGGTTTTCCGGTTAACGAATCGAGCTCCGTCATCACGATCCCATCCCACCAGGAACCATAGAGCATCCATACTTTCCCGTCGTTATCCTTGAAAATATCTGCATCAATGGCATTTACCGGCCAGGTATCATCTGAATAAGTGACCATTCCCTGGTCCTCCCAGTTTCCACTGCCCAGGGAATCGGTTGTAGCCAGGCCAATGGCCGAGTTTTGCGACCCGAAGCTTGAGCAGGAATAGTAGATATGCCATTTCCCGTTCATATAGGCAATCGCCGGGGCCCAGAAATTGCCCCCGAAACCGTCAACATAGGTATTGATCCACGCAGGCCAGGTGCCAACCGGAAAAACGGGATCTTCCTCCCTCCAATTGCTGAAACCGGCATTTGTCGCCGACATGACCCAGATACCATTCCCGGTGTTGAACGACCAGTACCTGTCTCCTTCCTTCACCAACTCTGTCGGGTCGTGGGAAGGCTGGGCTTTTAGTTGAAACCAGATGACTTGCAGCGAAATCATCATGAGGGTGATAATGCCAATCAGTTGTATACGCTTCATATCAATCACAATTTACGATAAACTGCCGACAAGATAGCTAAACCCTGCTTCCTGCATGTGCAGCATTGTGTCAGGATGGTGGAGCGATGTGTAATTTTGCCATCTCCTTTCGGATAGCTTTGGAACCCGGGAATTCATAAAAAAGCCGGAGGACATTCAGCAGATCATGAAGGTTCTCCGGCAATTCTCTACCCTACGGGAAATGCAAGGCTGAGCCATAAAAAACCACTAAGTTACCTATTTCTATTACTCCTCGTATTTAATAATTTCGACCGGGCAGCTATCCGCAGCTTCGCGGATATCCTCCTCGTTGGCTTCAAGGTCCGCATCATTTTTTACCATTGCCTCATCGGGCATTTCAAATACATTCGGACAAATCTCTTCACACATTCCGCATGAAGTACATCCCTCTTCGATCCATACTTTTTTTATTGCCATCGTTCTACTTTAATATCTATTCACTGTGAGTCTTTCAGCGAAGACCAGAATACGGGCAGTCACCACGGTGAAAAGACGTGGTGACTGCCACCTGCCCTTAAGCAGGGCAGTAGTAAGTTCTATGCCACATGAAGGGCCACATCTTCTTCGACCTTACCAATGCCTGCAATCCCGAAGTTCTCGACCAGCACCCTGGCTACATTGGGCGATAAAAAGGCTGGCAGCGTTGGCCCGAGATGGATATTCTTCACCCCCAGGTATAGCAGGGCCAGTAAAACGATCACCGCCTTCTGTTCATACCATGCGATATTGTAGGCAATGGGTAACTCATTGATATCGTTAAGTTCAAACACTTCCTTTAGCTTCAGGGCGATCACAGCCAGGGAATAGGAATCGTTACACTGACCGGCATCCAGCACACGGGGTATCCCCCCGATATCGCCGAGTGGCAGTTTGTTGTACCTGTACTTGGCGCATCCTGCGGTAAGAATTACCGTATCCTGCGGGAGTTTTTCGGCGAACTCAGTATAGTATTCACGACCCTTCATGCGCCCGTCGCATCCGGCCATTACCAGGAATTTCTTAATAGCGCCTGATTTGACTGCATCGACCACCTTATCTGCCAGCTGAAGCACCTGGTTGTGAGCAAAGCCGCCAATGATCTCTCCGGTTTCGATTTCCGTTGGGGCCGGCAAACGTTTTGCATGTTCAATAATCTCTGAGAAATCTTTTGGTTTACCATCTGTTCGGTCGGGTATGTGCGTGCATCCCTCAAAACCGGATGCCCCGGTGGTATATACCCTGTCTTTATAGCTTTCCCTTGGCGGAACGATACAATTGGTGGTAAAAAGGACCGGACCGTTGAAGCTCTCAAACTCCTCCTTCTGCTTCCACCATGCATTGCCGTAGTTGCCGACAAAGTGCTCATATTTCTTAAAAGCAGGGTAATAGTGTGCCGGCAGCATCTCACTATGGGTGTAGACGTCTACCCCGGTACCATCCGTTTGCTTCAGCAGCTCTTCCATATCCTTAAGATCGTGTCCGCTGATCAGGATCGCAGGATTGCTCCGAACACCGATATTCACTTTTGTCATTTCAGGATGTCCGTAAGAATCAGTATTTGCCTTGTCCAGCAGTGCCATCACGTTCACCCCGTACTCTCCACACTCCAGGGTCAGACTAACAAGCTCATCCACACTGATATCGGTACGTGTGGTGGCAACCAGGGCCTTGTGCATGAAAGCATATACCTTCTTATCGGTATATCCCAGGTTAAAGGCATGCTCAGCATAGGCAGCCATCCCTTTCACGCCGTAGGTCAGCAGCTCTTTCAGGGAGCGGATATCTTCATTGGACTCGTTCAGGATACTCACCAGCAGACTTTTATTGGTGATTGCCTGCTGGTCGGATGCTGACCATATTGCCGGATCCGGGGCACCCTCTGGTATGGCAATTCCGTTATCAACCAACGCAGATCTCAGGTTTTCCCTAACCGCAATCCCCTCCCTGATCTTGTTTGAGATCTTTTTATCATCAAAGTTGGCGTTGGTAATGGTCATAAACAGTGCTTCAAAGACAAATTGGTCAGCCGCTGCTGCGGGGATTGAGTGCTTTTCAGCCAAAACAGCCTACCAGGAAACTCCTTTGGAAACATAAACCAGCAGGTCCTGCAGGTTTGAAGTAGTATCCTGCTTTCCACATACTCCGATTTTTGTACATCCGGTACCCTTAGCAGCCTCCTGGCATTGAAAACAAAACATGCTCATAATTTTGTGTTATTAAATTAACATTAGAATTCAGTACTGCAAAGGAAGTTTAAAAAGCAAGTATTTTTTGTAACATATGTTACAATGGATGTAGTTTTCCGATATTTTTTCCTTGGGATAATGCAGAAGGGGATTTACATGCTTTCGGGAGGCTTAGCCATTGGCACGAGATCATACTGCATCAGGAAATGATCACGACTATGCATAAGAGAACAACTGCCTGATCCTTAAGGTATTTTAAGCCAGACAGGCTTATTGGGACCATCCTCCGCCAGAAACTACAGCTTATAACCCAGCATCAAATGAACCCCTGAAAACGCATAATAGGCATAAAAATTGGTGCTAAGGCCTGGGACTTCGTAGTCAAGGTCCAGGTAAAGATCATTCATGAGTGAGGCATTGTACTGAACACCAACAGAAAAGTCAGAAAATTCCCAGCTGCATCCGGCATGAAAATCAAGGTTTGCCTCGGAGATATCCTCATCTCCATCTGAGTAATCGGAATACATGGGGATGCTGCTGACAAAATTTTCGATATGCATTTCATCATTTAGCATGATATCTACTCCCACTCCGGCATAGACCCTGAGTCCTGAAAAAAAGATCCTGCCGAATGATAGCGGAAGTATGATTCTATGAATGGCACTAGCCTCCTGTTCAGTTGAAGAATTGTACACCACCAGGTTCCCCTTGTTCAGGTATGAAGGGGTAAACTGTACATAGTACTTTGAGAAATCGTACCGGACAAACAGACCTCCAGTATAACCTGCTTTTGATTTAACATCAAACTCAACAATCCTCTCGGAATCAAGCCTAACAAATCCAGGTCCTGCTCCAACATTGAGTCCTGCAGAAATCTGTGAGTAGCAAGTACTTGAAAAAGTCAGTACGAGGATGAGCAAAATGGCTGTTTTTTTCATCGTGCAGGTATAGGTTGTTAAAATTTTTCGAATAGGCTGAACTTCTCTAAAAATACAAAAAAACTCGTTCCCGGACAAGCATCTGCCCTAACATATTGGTGAAGCAGAATGTCGGATCCCGGTAATAGCTTCTGATTTTGTTGAGAATTGCCCCGATCAGCCAGCAGGAATAATCCTATCCTTGCATAAAAACCATTTCATGCAAAAAGTCCTCCTCTCCTTACTCTTCCTTTTCATCGGGCTAAGCAGTAAATTTTCACAGTACACCTTTGAAAAGGGTTATATCATCACACTTGAACAGGATACCGTACATGGCCTGGCCGGGTCAGGAAATACCAAAACCAATGCACAGATCTGCATCTTCAAAACAGAAGAGAAGGCACAGCCCGAAAAGTATACTCCGGGTGAAATCCTGGCTTACAACATAAACGACAGGAAGCATTATGTCAGTAAGCTTGTGAAGGAAGGGAAAGATGAATCAGAAATGTTCCTGGAGTACCTGATGGACGGAAGCATTGACCTCTACTTTTACACCAACGACCTGAACTGCAAGTCAGAATAGGCAAAAGAAATAAGGTGATAATATTGTATGCCAGGTTATTTACCGGCAGGATTCCTTCTGCCGAATTGCCAGTGTAACCTGACCGGCAGATCGAAGTAGGTGTATAAGTTACTGTATTCCCGGTAGGATGGCTGGACTGTACATCGCAGTCCTATTGAGATTTTAAGCCTTGGCATGCTATCCCCGAAAAGAGTGTAGGTATAATAAACTCCCCCCCCGGTAACATATCCGTTTTGCTGCTCATAGAGAGCCGGTCCGTTGACCAGTTCCAGTTCCATCTGGTGTTTCTCTCCAAACCTGACACCCAGCGGCAACAGGATCTGATTTCCCCATCCTGTGTAACCGAATTCAAATCCTCCCCTGGCCTTAAGTTTAGGAGAAAAAACATGCAGGTAATCCACCTCCAGACCCAAACCATTCCCTCCGAAATCAAATCCGGCGCTATGAGCCAGTCCGACCGGTACATTCAGCCCGGCTTCAACAAACTGTCCACGGACGGGAAAAAGGGCAAAGGTCCCAAGAATAAAAAGCAATATTAACGGTTTATTGCAGCTCATTCTGAATGAAAAAGTTTTGCATAAGATCTACTAACTGTGACTCCTGTTCTTCCTGGCTGATGGTTGCAGTCCCGTCTCCCTCTTGGGGGCCGTATTTGCCAAAGCCGGCATGGTTTCCACCTGCGATGGTCGTATAGATGGTTTCCTGTGGAAGGCGGGGCTTTCCTGCTTCAAAATTTTCCCAATCCAGCACCTGGTCTTCCGAAGCGGTTATCGACAGTACCGGTTGCTCCCAGGTGCTCAAATCGACGGATTCTGCAGGGTAGGCAGCAAACAATATCATCCCCCTGAACAGGTTAACATCCTCAGCAACCATAGAGCAGCCCATAGCACCGCCAAGGCTGTGCCCGGCAATTACCCAGTCTCGTTCGTCCTGATCCGCCAAAACTCTTTGTGCAGCTTTTAGATCCAACACCGCCAGGTTAGCCGGCATTTTAAGAATAAGAACCCTGTGGCCGTTACCACTCGCGGCAAAAGCAGCACAAAGGCTGATATAAGCGTGAGGATCGACGAGTCCCCCGGGATAATATAATAATCCTGCTGAAGCCGGATCAGATCCTCCCACAGGATCGATGGAGATAAATTCCCTGGTTTCAGTAATCTCAACACCCACAGGCTCCTCAGACGATTCAGGGAGGTAGGTGCACCCCATCGGGAGCACGCAACAGAGAAGAAGTTTGAGTATCTTCTTTTGCATAAGTTAAAAAAGGCAATGTTTTAAATGGTCAAACAAAGTTAATCATTCCCGAAAATGTAAAAGGTAATATAATGAAGTTATAAGTCGTTAAAACCTGCGTATTCTTATGACATGATTATGCCCTGAAGTATTTTTTATTTACTTTTAGCCTTCAAAAATAGCGCTGGTTCGCATGCTGAAAAAAATACTTACAACATTTTCAATCATAGTTATTTACCTTTTCTCCCTGGCGATGTTTGGCTGGATGGTAAGTCATGTGGTAAAAGGAGATAAAAACTTTGGCATTTTAAACAAGCCCATTGAATTCATGTTTTCTTTCCCCGACACCTTTGCCCAGGCAGTAAAAGAGGTAAATACGAATCCCCCTACTTTCCTTCCCACCCCCGAAGGTTTTACCCCCATCAATAGGCTGGAAGAAGATTTCATCGTATTAACAACGTATACCAATGAGGAGGATAACCGCACCGTTGCGCTGGTAAACCTCAAAAATGATGAAGAGCTTTATACCTGGAACATTGAGAATCCCTATGAGGAACATGACAGGATCATGAATCCACTTCTGTTTCCTGACAAGAGTCTGATATACTCCTTTGAAGGAAAAGAACTTGTCAAAATAGATGCAAAGGGCAAGGTGCTCTGGAAGCAGGATAGTATCTGGACTCACCATTCAAAAAATATCGATGCTGACGGAAATATCTGGATCTGCTCTTTCGCCCCGACATGGGCAGCAACAGCGATGTATAAGCTTAATGGAATACCCGTCTACTATAATGACAACTACATTACAAAGCTCGATCCGGAAACGGGGAGGATACTGTATCACAAATCTGTTACCGAGATACTTACCGAGAACGGGCTTATACAAAATCTTTTAAAGTCGCCGAATTACCTCGATCCAATACACCTGAACGATGTGGAACCGGCAATGAAAAACACGAAATATTATAAGAAAGGGGATGTTTTCCTGAGTTCGAGATGTGCCTCCTTTTTTCTACAGTTCAGGCCTTCTACGGATAAAGTTATTCGCATGATTGAAGGGCCTTTTGCTAATCAGCATGACGTGGACTTTTTGGATGACAACAGCCTGGTGTTTTTCAACAATAACTACTATACTATCTGGTCTTTTGAGTCAATGAAAACGCCAATGTCACCAACAGGTGTTGCTATAGCAGGCGATCTGTACTCAAATATCGGACATTATGATTTTGAAACCGGAGAGATCTCATTTATTGGAGATTCTGTTTTCAGAGCTAACCAAATCCTGACTCAGACTGAAGGCCTGGTACAATTCGTTGATCCTTCAACCTACCTGGTCGAAGAGCAGAATACCGGTTTGATATGGGTGATCCGGGATGACGAAGTAATCTATAAAAACGTATTTGATTCGCCGCTTAAGGGCTATCATCATTTACCTAACTGGACAAGAGTAATTACGAATTATGATTGAGCTATACATAGGACCCGGAATGGGTATCGGGACGATCATCCTGATGTTTTTAATCGGGGGGATTGTCTTATTTGCATTCGGATACATTTTCTGGCTTAAGATCAGAAAGCTATTCAGGAAGAAGAATAAATCATGATCTTTTATTCAGTACTCTTCCTCAGTTTCCTGCTGCTTGCCATGATTATCAAAGCCTTAAAGTCAGTATTCTTTGATATTTCCGAAAGCAGTGTCGCAGTTGTGAATGACATGCTGGCTGATCTGGATGAGGATGAGAAGATCAGGCGAATTCAGAAGAGCACCAACCACCTGGTTGGATCCATGCTGAAAACCCTGCTGGTATTTGTTCTGGCTTTTGCTGCAGCAAGTGTACCCATTGTTATTTACTGTCTGATTGAGGATTGCAGTCCGGGAAGCCTGGTATTCACCTCCTTTTATTCCATCCTTGCCATTTCGCTTGGAGCAACAGTTCCCTTTCTCATCCCCTCCGGAAAAAAAAATCCATCAGCCTATTCTCCGCTTTCCCAGCTCCTTCACCGCATGGCCCTGAATAATTATTATATTGCCGATAGGCTGTTCAGACAAGAGACCAAAAAGATAACACGCAAAAAGCTTGACCGCCAGGAAGATTTTGTCATTATTTCAGGGCTGGCAAGGGCCGGAACGACCAGCCTGATGAACAGCCTCTCTGAATTTGATCGCTTCGTATCACTGAGTTATGCCAACATGCCTTTTCTGCTATATCCAAATATCTGGGCCAGGTTCTACAAACCGAAAAATACAAAGCTGAAAGAGCGAAGCCATAAAGACGGGATCATGATCGGGCTGAACTCCAACGAGGCACTGGAAGAGTATTTCTTTAAAGTGAAGGCAAACGATGCCTATATTCAGGATGATCAGCTCTCGGAATACAGGCTGCCGGAAGAAGATTACCTCGATTACCTCGATTACCAGAGCATCATCAAGCTGGATAACCGGAAAACTTACCTGGCAAAGAATAACAACTTCATCCTGCGCTATCGTTCCGTCAGAGAGTACAACGAAAATTTTATTATGGTGATCCTTTTCCGGGATCCCCTGACCCATGCTGCGTCCCTGATGGACAAGCACCGCGACTATTCAAAGCTGCAGCAGGAGGACCCCTTTGTTCTGGAGTACATGAACTGGCTGGGCCACCATGAGTTTGGTAACAACCATAAACCTTTTGTCTTTGAAGGTTCCGAAAAGGGTACGCTAGAGGATATAGAAACACTGGATTACTGGCTGGAAATCTGGATCAACTACTATCGAAATGTACTGAGCATTGAGCATCCCAATACCCTCTTTATCCATTACGATGCTTACTGTCAGAATCCGGCCGGCACCCTGCGGACCATCCTACAGAAAGCTGGTGTAGAAGCAGAAATCCCGGAGCAAAAGACATTCGTAAACAGCAGAAAGACCAGTGGAAAATACACTGAAAAGCTTTTTAAAACAGCGGAAGATATTTACCGTCAACTCCTGGCGAAATAAATCCTGCTAATTCAGCATTTCCTTTATGAATCTGCAACAGGTAGTTCTTTTCCAGGGTTGAACTTCTCTTCTTATAAATCAGGAATCCGGGGGACAGCTTTGTGATATTAAAGTAATCAAAATGCTTTACGATCTTAAACTCCACTTCCCGGGATTTTAATTCATCCACATATTCCCCGGTGGTCAAAAGAAGCATCTCAGAATTACTTTCTTGCAGTAGCTCATAAATGGAAAGTTTCATGTGTAGCTCATTGTCCAGGTAATAGTGAAACAGGTGCGGATCGATACCGTAAACCGCGGTGTATTCTCCCTGGTAATGATCGTTGATATATTTTGCCGCCTTATACCCTGATTGGTAGGACAGCAGCGCAGGATAAAAGATAAGGTTCAGGAACAGTCCGACAAAAACCATGAGTATTGCCAGATTGTAGGTCAGGTCACTGATAAGATCATAGCCCCGTTTTCGGATGATCCACAGCGTGGCTCCAGACAGCAGCACCATGGGCACAATCCACCAACCACTGGTGGGCCTGAACAGGATGCCAAATCCGATAACAAACAATGCAATCAGACCTCCAAGGATGTACGGGACATTTTTAAGTTTTTCCCAGAGTGCCCTATTAGCCGCTGCCAGAAGGAGGCGTGCCACAATGATGGCCATAAAAGGAAAGAGGATATTCGTATAATGTGCCATCTGGAATCGGGAGAGGGAAAATACCAACAACATGCTCGCTGCAGCAAAAAAAGTATGGTACTCCTTCAGGTTCCTGAAGATCCGGGGAACACCAATATATAGAAAGACAGACCAGGGAAAAAATGCCCATATCAGGTTGTATATATAAAAGAATGGATTCCCGGTTCCCTTTATGGGGCCCGTATTAAAAAAACGGCCGAACTGCGAATCCCAGAAAAAGAATTTCAGGGGCGAAATGTTTTTCTAACCGAAGATAACCTTGTCAGGATGATCAGTGAACTGCACCTTGAGGCAATAAAGCTCGGGCAGAATAAAAACGAAGACCAGGAGCGCAGTCCACAGCCACCTGAGCTGCAGGAGTTTTTTATACTCCTTCCTGACGATTGCATGCCCTGCAACAGCACTGAAAACCGGAATTAGTAAAAAGACCCCTTTAGTCATTACCGCGCATGCGGTAAGCAGACTGCCAAACAGAATGTCACGAAATGTTGGTTTCCGGTATACATGGTAAAAGTGATAAACGGCACCGATGAGCATGCCCATCAGAAAAGGTTCCGCCCTGACATCGTTATTGGAAATGATAACATGCATGGCGGTTGACAGCATCAGAACAGCGATGAGCGCGGTTTTTTTGTCATACCATTCTTTTGTAAACAGATAGGTATAGATCAAACTTATAAAGTAGAATACCAGGGCAGGCATCTTAAAGGCAAAAGAATTGGTTCCGAAAACTTTTATACTCAAAGCCCAAAGCCAGAACGGAAAGTGGGGCTTATCCAACCAATCTCCCCGGTTAATGGTAAATAACTCCAGGAAATTATTCTTCTCCGCCATGATCTTCGCAATGGAGGCATATAAGGCTGAGTCTCCATTGAGTATATTGGTCAATCCGATAAGATTAACAAGGATTGCTATTGCCAGCAGCCTGTTGTCAGACTTATTAAACAAGTCTCTGAAATTTAACATCCTAAATTCTTTTCTGGTATAAAAATAAGCTTCCAGGCAATCTCTAACGGACTGTTTCCTAAAATACTCTTTCCCGTAGGTTCATATGCTATTTATAGCTAACTGCTGAAAGATAAAATATCTGTTCCCGAATATAGAAAATTATTTTAAAAGTGGGGGGAGGTAGAAACCTCATAATAGTAAGGAGTTACTCCGGAGTGACTTTCCTTCTCTTAGATGATAAAACCAACGCAACAAGGGTCATGGAAGCTTCATTTTTTAATCACTGCTAATTGTGCGGTGGAGGGTGAAGGCTCTGCTACTGTAGAATGCCGTAATTCATCGAGTTCCTGCAGCTCACGCCCCGCAGGGGCAGCTGGCAATAGCCAGGGCAACGCCCCAGCACTCATTATCTATCCTGCATGCCTACCCCGGCCAGTTAACCACAGTCAGCCAGATCCCGAATCCCAGGGCTATGATCCCCCAGACGACAAAGAATATCACGGTCCCCAGGTTACCAAGGATCTTAACGAAGCCTTGAATTTTCGGCATGTTCCAGATTTTCGCCGGCTTCATTCCGGCAATCAGGAAAACAGCCACGGCATAAATAATCAAAATTATTCCCAGGTAAAACATCGTGGTAAAGTTTTATGTTACGAATTTTAAGATAATCCTTTAATGATTTTCTTTCTGAGTAAAAAGAAGAATATAGCCGTCAAAACCAGCGTTACCGCCGACTTCCACATCAGATCGCCCCACTCAGCAGAATTAGTGAAGATGCTCTCCATCATGTTGTAGACCCAATAAAAAGGAGCCCACCAGACGACCCATTGCCACTTGTCGGGCAGGAGCGTACCACCAAGAATGGCCATCATGACCAGCCATGACAAAAGCTTACCCACTCCGATGGCCTCATTTTCATTATTCGCCAAAGCTCCCAGGAACAAGCCAAAAAGAAGCACAACAGGCAACGAAACGAAAGCTATCACATACATCTGTCCGATGTTTACATCCAGCAATCCCAGTACTACCAGCGTAATGATGGCATAAACAAGGAACAGGATGACCGGAAATATGCTTTTCCCAACAAAATATTCCGCTTTGGTAACCGGGGAGACCCGGATCGCCCGGTCGGTGCCATCTTCCTTGTCGTTTACCACGCCCAGCCCGATCATAAAGGCGGCTATTATGATCATGAAGACAAAGAATATTGACCCTCCCATCGACGCTACCGGAGAAATAACCGACCGGCCCGATAATTCGTAAGGCACTCCGGCCCGGAAACTTACCACTGCATCTTCTTCCCCATGCCCTTTCTGGTAGTAGTGTTGCCTGATCACCCGGACGGCAACAGATGCTGCAGCATTACCTTCTGGCAATTTCTCAAGTACACTTACAAACTTTTGATTTCCAGGATTCCAATAAAGTCCTTCAACAACACCGATCCCTTTCAGCTTTTTCTCCATAGATTCAATATCGGGGTACTCCCTGATCCTTGCATAGGGATCCAACAACTCAACAATCTCCCGGGGGACTGCATTTTTGCCTTCCGTAACGATCGCCAGGGTAGACCTGGTACTTTCCATGCCTGGGATGAAAAACCGCAAAATAAACAAGATGGCTATGGGGACGAGGATCATGTAGGCTCCCATCCAGTGTTTCAGGTTCATCCGGAAATCGGTTATAAAAACTTGTATGAGCTGTTTCATGTCAGACCTCCCTTCTGATTTTGCGGGTAAATATCCATGATGAAAGAAACACCAGTATGGCCGCCACAGCGCTCAGAATTCCCACTGAGACCCATAGTGTGTTGCTGTATCCGTCGGGGAAGATGGCTGCATCCAGTCCGAATATGGTGTAATAGGAAGGGATGAACCGCAGCCAGTCAGGTGAAAATACCGGGGCAAACAGAGACACCCCGGGAAGCCCGAAGACCACCAGGAAGAGGAATACCCAGCCAATAGCAGACATCGGGTTATCAAAAAAAGCTCCAAGAGCCACTCCAAGGGCAGATCCGATCAGAATAGTTGGCAGCATGACCAACAGCGCTGAAGGGTAGCCGGAAAAGCCGGTAACCGGTATAAACACTATGCTAAAGGTAATAAACCCAACCGTTAATAACATCAGGTGCTTGCTAAGTATGAGGGTTGGGAGACTGGCAGGTGATACCTTAAAAGCACGGAGGGTCTGATCGATCCGCTCCTGTCCGATCACCGATACCATGGTGAACATTCCCATAAACCCAACAATAAACATCAGGATCAACGGGACCAATCTTTTGTTAAAAGGTATCTCTTCCGCAATCCGGTTATCCAATGCCCTGACTTCAACCTTTTGAAGCACTTCAGGGGAATAGCCTGCATTGGGGCCTGCCATCAGCGTAAAGACATCCTTCATCTGCACCTCAAAGAAACCGACCATGGCATCGCTTGAATAAGGCTGGGTCAGCATATCAATCTGAAATTTCCCGCTATCCCGGGGATTGATGATCATGCCAAAAGCGGTCCTGTTTTTCTTCATTCCCTCCACCACATCTCTTCGCGATTTAACAAATACTTCCCCTTCTTTCCCGCTTTTATCGTCCTGCAGGTTTTCTGTCAGAGATTTAAAGATCCCGGTTTGATCCAGGATAAAGATTGTTGATTCCCGTTCAATCTCCCTGGGGATTACAAATAGCAGTAAGGCAGAAATGAAGACAGAAACCACGAGTTCAAGAATGATCCATACATCCTTGAAGCCGAGGATCATATCCTTTTTGTATAAACTGGCTAACTTTTTCATAGTACCCCCTATTCCAGGACTCTGCCGGTCAGTTTAACAAAGATCTCTTCCAGACTAGGTTCACCGGAATGAATCGTTTTTACATCGTGTTTACCGATGAAATCCTGCAGTTTCGCCTTATCATCTCCGGCCATACCGAAAGTTTCCGCCTTCAGCACCCCGTCAACCAGGTGTTCCACCGTCACGGAGGGCTGCCCATATTTCAGCTTCAGGTTCTTGGGTGTATCCAGCGCTTCAATTTTACCATCGACAATAAAACCAACTCTGTCGCATAGCTCATCCGCCACAAACATGTTGTGGGTGGTGAGAAAGATCGTGGTTCCTTCGGCCTGCTTCCTTTTCACCAGCTTTTTGATGCTGTTGGCGGTGTTTGGGTCAAGCCCCATCGTAGGTTCATCAAGAAACCAGATATCCGGTTTGTTCAGCATGGACCGGGCAAATCCCAGGCGCTGCTTCATTCCCTTGGAATAAGAACCGGCCTTGATCTTTGCACTATCCGCAAGGCCCACCCAATCCAGGATCTTCATCGGATCTTCAGTTTCCCTGTCGTAAAGCCTGGCATGAAATTTCAGGTTATCCAGACCCGTCAGCTTTTTATAGACATTTGGGATTTCAAAGCCTACCCCAATCCGGTTAAAAAAAGCCTTGTCGGGCATACCTTTCCGGGATTGCCCGTCAATGACAATCTCCCCTTTCTGCAGTTCAAGCAATCCGGCAAGAATTCCCTGTGTTGTTGATTTTCCTGCCCCGCTGGGGCCTAGAAATCCGAAAATTTCACCCGATTCAATGTGAAAACTCACATCCTTTACCGCATACTTATCGTCCTGGTGGTAGGCGTAGTATATGTTTTTTACATCAATCATGATTTCCGGCCTCCTTTCCGGGTAGGTTGTTTGAACTTAATCCGTATCGTAATATATGGATCATATCATCCAGTATGTGATCTCCGGCATGTACGTCATGATATTCTGCCAAATGATGCCAGTACAGCTCGCCCATGCTTTCCATAATTTTACCCGTATAGGCCAGGATGGTCTCCACAGAAAACCGGGAATCTATCTCCCCCCTACCCAGTGAATTTTGAATTGCCGCAAGATAAATGCTTTCCTCGGTGATATGATTTCTTTGATAGATCTCCTTCTTATACTCATTCAGGAAAGCAACCATATCCAGGGTTTTGCTGGAGCTAAGCCCTTTGGCAACCTGGAATGCAATGGGATCACACATGCCAAATTCCACTCCTGCTTTAACCAGTTCTTTCATAAGCTCAAACAACCCATATTCCGCATCCCTGTCTATTACCGGTCTGATGTAAACCATTTTTCGGCGGGTAATCTCCACCATCACTTCCCCGAACAAATCGGCCTTATTCTCAAAATACTGATAGAAACTACCCCTGGGGATATCCGAAGCTTTGATGATCTTTTGAATACTGGACAGGTCATACCCCGCAGAGGCAAACTCCTCCATGGCAGCCCTCATGATGGTCTGTCTCTTTTCCTCCGGCAGGTTAAAAAATGTTTGTTTTGGCATGTCTTCCAGGTTTATGACATACTTGTCATATGACAGTAGTGTCATATGCAAATATACACGCTGAAATAGGGGAAGTCAAGAAAATCACAATTTAAATTAGAAATAAATAAGGTTAGGCATTCCAGGAATTCTGCCTCAGAGCGTAATAAAAAAGTGCCTTGTCTATCGGGTTTTCATTTTAAGAAAAATTTCTATATTGTGCTTCAAATTTTTATTCACCTGAACACTACCCTATCTTAATCCCATGCAAAATTTTTTCAATCCCACGCGAAGCACTGAGGTCGAGGTACCTATGTTTGGTTCGCTGCACCTGATCACCATGGCGATCATGCCTGCACTGGTTCTCCTGGTACTATGGAAGAAGGAAGCTGTAAAGCGCATCCTTGCCAACCGGAAAGTTGTCACCTGGTTCGTTGCCTTATTCCTGGGCCTCGAAGTGCTAAACCTGATCCTGCTGTGGAGCTTCAAATTTGAGCCCTTTTTCGAGCGTTTTCCCTTGCACCTCTGTTATACGCTTTCCTTATTAATTCCGGTACTAATGCTGAAAGAAAGGTATGACCTGCTGCAGATCTTTTGTTACTGGTCCCTCGGCTCAGGATTCATTTCCTTCGTCAATCCCAGCTATCTTCATACCTATCCGATGAGCTTTGAGTTCATCCACTATTGCATCCGCCACTATTTTCTCTTTATCATTCCCATCATGCTTCAGGTTGGTATCGGGTTCAGGCACAGCTACCGGATTTTCCGGATCTCCATGTTTACGCTTGCCAGCTATGCTTTTTTTATATTCCTGCTCAACTGGGCAACGGGAGCCAATTACATGCACCTGGGACAGAATAATCCCGTACATATTACCTTTCTGCCCGACCAGCTGAACAAATGGCCCTGGACGTATCCAAGTTTTGTAGTAACCGGAATATTGTTACTGCATATCGGCTATTTCAGTCTGCTGCGCATGGAGCGACAGAGTGCTGTTGTGAACGTAAGCCGGTAGATCAACCTGCGAATGCTTATTGCCATACGATTGTTAATGGATTTCAGCCAATCGGGACTGATTTGCGATTATCTTTAGCACAGGCATGTAAAACAGCTATCGTACACCAGATCTCAAATGATTTTTAAGCAACAAGAGGCCTCCGGGGAGCTCAAGCATCTTATCGAAAAATATACGCTTATCCAGTCAGAAGAGGATGATCAACCCCTGTTCCGGGATCGCTTTATTCCGAATGGATATGCAGGACTGGTTTTTAATTTTCAAATACATCATGCCAGGTATTCCGATTTGCCCGGGGAGAACCTTCCCGAAAGCTTTATCGTGCTTCCGAAACTTAATTCGACCCTTATTGAGATAGGATTACCCATAGAATCCCTGATTGTGCTTTTTAAGACAGCTGTCCTTACCAGGAGCCTGGGACTGAGTTTGGATCAATCCTCTTCCCGGCCACACATCGGAGCTGATATTTTCGGTGGATATCCCATGTATGATAAACTAAAGGAATTCGACCGGATGGAGGACCGGATAGCCTTCTTTGAGTCGTACCTGAAAAAACACTACCCGGTAGCAGGCTATGTGCCGGATGAGATCGATAAAATCTACCATGAAATTATGAGCCTGGCCTGGAAGCTACCCATTCAGTCCATTGTTTCTGAACATAAAATAAGTTCCCGGACCTTCCGTCGCAATTTTGTCCGGCGAACAGGGATCAGTGCCAAATCCCTGGCACGTATCGTCAGGGTGAACTACCTCTGGCAAAAAATCAGTTCAGGAGAGTTCACCGACTTCCAGACTTCTGTTTACTTTGGAAATTTTCACGACCAGTCACATTTTATTCGTGACTTTAAAATGATCGTAGGTGAAACTCCGAGAGCTTTCTTCTCCCGGAACCTTGAGCAGGTCAGGATAATCAGCGGAACAGATCCGTGATCTGCCATGGATAGTAAGTTTACAGAAAGAAAATCCATTCCCCCTGTTTTCATGAATCACTGATCCCATCATTCCTGCTTTTCAAAAGACCTGCTGACTGGTGGACATCAAGGTGGAAAGATGATCACCACAAGTGATGATGAAGGGAAATCAGAGAAAATTATTCTTTGTTTAGAGGTATTGAACTCCGAACCATCTGCGGAGCATCTCTAAACATCTTAACAAATAAACAGCTAAACAAATGTTCAGGACTAATGGCAGGCAGCATTTCCTCCCTTCCCAACTTCAAACATTGATCCTACTTCACAAAGACCTTCCTTAGCTGGATCCCCTCATCGCTTTTCACCCTTACCAGGTAGGTGCCTGCATTCAGCATGCTCATATCCACGATCCGGCTATTTGCCCCGGTCTGTTGCACAAGGACACCGGTGATGCCGTATACCTCGATGCCCTGAATAGCTGCATCGGTTGCTATGTGCAGGTAATCGGACACCGGATTCGGGTACAGGGTCAGATCAGACCATTCAACAACAGGTACCGGAGTGGTATCATCGGGGCTAGCGTAGGCAATGCTCATATAGTAGAGGTTTGCCACATCGCCCTTGGTGATTTCGTAATACCCGGCGGGTATCGTCAGGGTGAGTATGCCGTCAGTTATGTAATGGTCTGTGCCATTTATCTTTATCACTCCGGAAAAACCTTCGTTGAACACCAGCGTGAGTACTGCTTCCTCCTGGGTAGTACATGCAATAAGGGTAGCCGACTCGATCTTCAGGCACTGAGTGAGTGTCAGTCCGGCATAGCTAACCGTTCCCTTGGAATCGGACAGGTTGCCTGAAATGCTGAAGAAGGTATTTGATGTGCCCGACAGGGTGAAATTGTGAACCATATCGGCAGAATCAACCACAGTGGCAGTGTCCGAAGGATCCCCCGGATCCACGCTTCCATTTCCGGTACTGTCGCCCTGGACCGAAACCAGGCTGGTCTGGTAAGCTACCAGGGCCGCCTTCAGGCTGGCATCCACATCGTAGGAAGGATCATCCACAGCATTGTTAAAGGTCCAGTGGAAGTCACCTCCATAAACACGTCCGGCATAGGCCATCACTTTGTCTCTTGCCTCCAGGGGACTGTCAGCCATATAGCTGTACATGATCCCTTCATTTGTATCGAAATTATTATAAGTATTGCTACCCTGGAAGGATAATACAGTATCCCCTATCAGCTCGTCTCGGCCCGAAACCACATAGGCATCAAAATCAATTTTGGAATCCGGGAATCCGTTGGCACCATAGGCGACAAAGCGCTGCTGCCCGGTCATGAAATTATTGCAGGCCTTGATGATCCCCCCATCCTCTTTGGAGAAAGTCGGCAGGTTGACATAATCATTCACCTGGAGGTCCTCATCGAACACATCTGAGCCCTGCATCGAAATCAGCATAGGGTATTTACAGTTCCGGAAGTAGTTCCCTTCGACAAAAACGGAGGATGCATTCGTAGAACCCACGCCATACTTGGAGTTCCCGTCGTAGTAGTTATTGTAAACATGCACACTATGGCTCCGCACGCGGGGATGGCGGCTGTCCGAATGATCGTACCAGTTATGGTGGTAGGTAAGGTACTCCGGATCCTCGATGCCATTACCCAGGAGGTTCGACTTCCCGGAATCCCAGAAATGGTTGTAGGAGATGGTCACATAGCCCGATGTTTTCGCATCGAGCGCCCCGTCGCCTTTCAGCTGGTCGGCATCGCTGCCGGCATGGCCATAAAAGAAATCGCAGTGGTGGACCCAGATATACTCATTATTTTGCTGCAGACCGATGTTATCGCCTTCTTCACTGTCGCAGTTCATGAGCCCGATATTCCGGATCTCGATAGTTGAGGCATTCTTCACGCGGATCCCCCATCCGTCAGCTACCGCATCATCGCCGATACCTTCGAAGGTGATAAAACCCGAAGCATTGTTGCTGTTTTCAATAACAATATCGCCTTTATCCATGTAATCCAGGTCGGTAACCTGGCCCACGAGTCGAACAATCAGGGGGCGGTTGTCATCCCCCTTTTTAAAGCCTTCGAGGATGGTTTGTAATCCCACACAGGGATTTGCATTGGCCCCGGTCACTTCCAGGGATATGGTATTCTTTGAATTTTCAGTGATGTATAAAATTACGGCGCCGCTTTTTGGTGTGCCATCGGCCTTGTAGGCCCCGGGAACCCTGCTGTTCGAAAAGGCAAAACCTGAACGATCGTGGGCCTCCACAGTGATAGCACCAGTCTGGCTGCCCTCCCCTTCAACCCCTTCTGTAAGGGGTACTACGGTCATGGTATACGAGCCTGCCTTCAGCCCCGGGATATCGGCACGGAAATAACTTCCGTACCCGCGGATCAGCTGGTCATCGATGAGTTGATCGGTGATCCCTTCCCCGCTATAATAAACGTGATAGCTGTCGGCAGTTTCCACCGGCTCCCACTTTACAAATGCACTTTCCAGCCATCCGCCAGATTCCGTTATGACAACAGCCTGTGCCCGGCCATACATCGGGACTACCGTCAGGAGAAGAATTATCAGTGTCTTTTTCATCATGCGACTACCTGTAATTTGTTTTGTTGGAGCGGATATCAGTTATGCCAAAAATAAGAATAAATCAGCCTTTTCCATATATGAAGAATTGGCCTCCAGAGCATTTCGATTTACGCAGGTTATTGATACCATATCAGAAAATGTTCAAATCGCACAACCTATTCAACAAATAGTATGCTTTGTGCACCGTCAGCTGGGCAGCTTGTTTTTTTTATACTGACGTTAACGGGAATTACTGTTTGCCTGGTTAGATTTGGGATTGCCGGAGGGAATTAATATGTTTTCCGGGACAATTTAAGGCTTTCCTGAGAGGGTATTCTCTTATGCCGGAGAGATGGAATACAGTGCGATAGCAGGTTCTGAGGATGAAGAATCTGAGGTCGGATCTCGGATAAGTTGTGGCTAACTCCGGGGGAAATTTTAATTGCGGATCATGGAAAGATATCCTTCTGTAGGATGCCGGAGTGTACACCAAGAGCAGTGTGAGTTTTGAGAGCGGGTTTTCTGTGTCCAAAGATTTATCGATTCAAGCCAATTAGGGTCAATCCTTTAACTGAATAAAAAATCTTATCTTAGGGATTGATACCCGTACAATTAAAAATAAGGGGTACCATCCTGAATCGCCATGTTGTTACAAAGTATTTAATAATCTATACCCAGACTGAGACGATGCATATAAAAACTAAAAATTATCTGAAAACCAGCCTGTTGCTGTTGGTCCTGTTTGCCTTCTTTTCCTTCAATCCAGGAGATAACAAGGATAACTGTATGGATAACCAACAACTATTCATAGGAGATACCATTGCCATAGCACAAACAAAATACGGAAAAGTCCAGGGTTTTATCCTGCGCGACATCTACAATTTCAGGGGAATTCCCTATGGAGCCAGTACTGCAGGTGAGAACCGCTTTATGCCTCCAAAGGAACCCGAAGCCTGGGAAGGGGTGTTGCCCGCTCTTTGGTGGGGTAATTCTGCACCTCAAATCATGGAGGACCGTTACGCCAATGCCATATCATCCTTTACGGATCACTGGAACTACGATGATGTGAGTGAAGATTGCCTGAAGCTGAATGTCTGGACTCCGGCCCTGAACGATGGTAAGAAAAGACCTGTCCTGGTCTGGTTGCACGGTGGAGGTTATACCAATGGAAATGGAATTGAACAGGATGGATATAATGGAGAAAATTTAAGCCGTAAGGGTGATATCGTTTTTGTGTCGATCAACCATCGCCTGGGTCCCATTGGCTTTTCTGATCTCTCGGCTGTCGGCGGAAAAAAATATGCTAACTCCGGCAATGTCGGGGCACTCGATATGGTTGCCGCACTTCAATGGGTAAATGAAAATATAGCCCATTTCGGTGGCGACCCGAATAATGTCACCATCATGGGGCAGAGTGGAGGTGGCGCAAAAGTATGTGTACTTGCTGCTATGCCTGCCGCTAAAGGATTGTTCCATAAAGCGGTACCCTTGAGCGGCTCAGGCACCAGTGCTAAAAATCAGGTTGATTCGCGTAAGGTGGGGGAGTATATCCTTGAAGAGGCCGGGCTGGAACCTTCTGAAATCGATAAGCTGCAGGAAATGCCCTGGGGAGAGTATATCGCCATCGCCAATAAAGCCTCGCAACGCTATATACAGGAAAAAGGAATTACGAATTTCTTCCGAGCCGGCTTCGGCCCTGTTGCCGATGGCATTAACCTTCCCGAGGGAGATTTCTATACCGATGAATTGTCATCGGATATTCCCATGTTGCTGAGTACAACCTTTCATGAATGGTCTGTTTCGCGCTTCATGCCGGAACAGGAGAATATCAACAAAGAAAAAGCCATTGAAAGCCTGAGCCAGCGTGCCGGTTTTGGTGGCGGCCTGGGCGATAAGGCCCCTGAGGTCTATGAGGCCTATGCCAAAGCATTCCCTGATGCCAAACCGGTAGAGATCATGACGCTTATCAGCAGCAACCGCCAGGGGGTAATTGCGACTGCCAATGCAAAGGCACTGCAGGATGCCCCGGTGTATTTAGCCTGGTTTGGCTGGGAGCCGCCCCTGTTTGATAACCGGATGCGTGCCTTTCACTGCCTGGATATCAGCTTTTGGTTTTACAACACCGACCTGATGCTGAGCCATACCGGTGGCGGAGCACGTCCGCGCGCACTATCCGAAAAAATGTCAGATGCACTGCTTCAATTCATGAAAACCGGCAATCCCAGTGTGCCGGGCATCCTGGAATGGCCTGAATATACCATTGAAAAGGGCGAAACCATGATCCTGAATGACGAATGTGAAGTTAAGAATGACCCTGACAGAGAAGCCAGGAGATCATTAGAATCAGTGGAGCTATAGGCAAAGCTTTGCTAATACATTCCGGGTGGCTTATCAGGTAGGGAGCCTGATAGCTTAAACAGCCATTCGGGATTTGATCTGATCAAGCATTTACCCTATTCTTTGGGGCCAGGAATCAGGCATAAAAAGGAAAATATCCCCAAAATCATTTAAATAGTAACTTTAGAATACAAAAATCAATTTAACATGAACAAGATAAAATACATGGCATGCTTAATGGTGGCTTTTACACTTTTTGCCTGTGCCCCTGAAGTAAAAACCTTTGATGACATAGTAAATACTGCTGAAGGAAAGGTGAAAGGCACCCGGAACAAGGATAATGGGATTGCGGTATTTAAGGGAATCCCCTATGCTGCCCCTCCGGTGGGTGATTTGCGGTGGAAAGCTCCGCAGGCCCATGATGCCTGGGAGGGCGAACTGAACTGCACCAACTTCGGACCAGCAGCCATGCAAGCCGATCCTCAACCATTCTACATGTGGACCGAGGAATTTATAGCACCTGCCAGGCGAATGAGTGAAGACTGCCTGTACCTGAACATTTGGACAAAGGCAACTTCTCAGGTTGAAAAACTGCCGGTGATCGTTTACATACATGGCGGGGCATTTACAAGTGGTTCAGGTGCAGTTCCTGTTTATGATGGTGAGGCCATGGCCAAAAAAGGGATCGTCTTTGTAACCATCAACTACCGGCTCGGAATATTTGGTTTCCTGGCGCATCCCGAACTGACGGCGGAATCACCTCACCATGCCTCCGGAAATTACGGTCTGCTCGACCAGGTGGCTGCTTTAAGGTGGATCAGGAAGAATATAACGGCTTTCGGCGGCAATCCTGATAATGTGACCATTGCCGGGCAGTCGGCAGGAGCCTTCAGCGTAAACTTTCTCGTGGCTTCACCCCTTGCCAAAGGGCTGTTTCACCGGGCTATTGCAGAAAGTGGAGGTGCTGTTTTGCCAACCGATACCTGGGCAAGAACGAACACCCTGGAACAAGCTGAGAAATCAGGTGCAGAATTTACCGCTCATCTGAATGCAGCCAGTATTAAAGAGCTCCGGGCAATGCCTTCCAAAGACCTGATCAAGGAGCAGTATGCCTCCGGAGCCATCATTGACGGCTATTTTCTGCCCGAACCGATGCAGGAGATCTTCGCACAGGGCAAACAAAATGATGTACCTGTATTACTGGGCTGGAATGAGGATGAGGGGCTTTTCGGCGGACCATTTTTTGATGCACGAACCTTTAAAAGTAAGGTGCAGGATAAGTATGGTGACCGGACCCGGGAATTTCTGGAGGTTTTCCCGGCAACGACAGACGAGGAAGCTAAAAGATCCCAGGTAAAACTGGGAGTTCAGACTACATTCGGACTGCAGGGCTTTGCCTGGATGGTCCTGCAGAATGAAACCGGAAATCAACCTGTATATCAGTACCTTTTCACCCAAAAAGTCCCCTATGGCAGTGGGCAGGAGGATTTCGGCGCCTTTCATTCCGGGGAGATCGCATATGCCTATGGCAACCTTGACAAGTCGGCAGTCCGCCCCTGGACAGAAGCAGATTACCAGCTGGAGAAGACCATGTCTGCGTACTGGGCACAATTTGCCCGGACGGGAAACCCAAACTTTAAAGGGGCCCCGGAATGGTATCCCTGCAAGGCCCCGGAATACCAAACGATGATTTTGAAGGAGGATCCGCATCAGTTAACTCTACCGGATTTGGAACAACTTGACTTTTTATTTGATTTCTATTCGGAAAAGCTGGCACAACCGAAAAAGTAATTGCCACAAGCTTCATTACTAAGGAATTACGACTGACAGAATATTCTCAGGACCTCTGGAAGACTGAACAAAAATATAGCCCGGCTACCGAAGTAGCGGGCCATATTTCCATTAATCCTAATCTATAATTTTTCTAAACTCTGCCTGGGATAAAGCAGGTAATTACCTGCTAGTATCCTTCATTCTGGGGTACTCCACAGAGATCTACGGTACTCTGCGGAATAGGCCAGCGAACATGATGTGGCAGCATATTTGCACCCACTTCAGGACTTCCCATTTGAACCCGTTCACGGAGAATACCCAGACGTTTCAGCATAGGATATCTTCTACCCTCATGCCCCAGTTCACGGGCATGTTCTTCCAGCAGGTTTTCTTCGTTCAGGGCAATAGGATCCTGACCAGCCCGGGCACGAATAGCATCAAGCAGCTCCTGACCCCGGGTCAGATTAGTTCCTGAACGCAAATATCCTTCAGCAGCAATGAGGTAAGCCTCTGAATACCGGTACTGTATAACATTTTTCCAGCCTATGGCATCGTCTGTCACCCTGCCAAGTCCATCACCTTCCCAGTACTTTTTTGTAGTTGGTGCAATGACGAGCGCCCCGAAGCCACCCACTTCCACCATATTTTCAACGGTAACGGTATCACCAATCTGAACGCCTTCAGGCAGGGGATCGTCCGGAATATCAACATCGTATATCCAGTAACGTTTATGCCAGGCCTCAAGCCGAAGATCGTCTTCATTGAACAGGGACCAGTAATATTCCGTTGGCAGCATGCGACCATAGGGGCGGCCACCCTGATCAAAGCTTCTGGCAACACCATTACAGCGGTCGTACATGGGTGTCAGGCATGGAGCCAATTGCTGTCCGTAGGTATCGCTACCCTTGGAAAACTGCCATGAGAAGATAATCTCCCGGTTGTCCTGGTAGCTCTCAGAAAAAATCTGGTCGAGTGCTGCAAAACCATACGCTCCGTCACCAATTACATCCTCGGCAAGTTCTGCAGCCCCGGTCCAGTTTTCGAGATCCAGGTATACCAGCGATAATAGATGACGGGCAACTCCCTTGGATACTTTCCCCCTGCTGACAACATCGTTTGATTCGGGAAGCAGGTCAATTGCCGAACTCAAATCGGAGACAATAAGATCATAAACATCCTCTCTTGACGCAAGGGTGTAGGTTTGTTCGGGATCATTGTACACTTTGTCGGCCAGAATAATATTATCCCAGTAGGTAATGAGGGTATGGTGAAAATAGGCTCTGAAAAACAGGGCTTCGCCCAGCACGGTATTTTTCCGTTTAACCTCAGGGGCACTCTGCTCGTTTATTTCAACAGCATCGATACCCTCAATGATGGTATTAGCACGATTCAAACCGGCATAATAGATATTCCAGATTCTCCTGATGCCGGAATTGCTGGCATCAAACGAAGTGAAGTATGACATTCCTTCCCATACAGCATCGCGTATAGATCCTTCCCTGATAATGTCGGTATCGAAAATTTTGAAGAAAGAGATATCAAAATCATTATATGTAGATCTGCCTCTTTCATAAACGCCCAGAATTGCCCCTTCCAAACCATCGAGTGAAGTGATCGCTTTGCTAAAGGTCAGTTTATCCCGGGGTTCGGTATCCAGAAAATCGTCAGAGCAGGCAATGAGCAGTGACAATACGATGAATGTCTTTAAGATATGTTGAGTTATTCTTTTCATTTTACCAGTTTTTTGATGATCCGTCTAGAATGTAATATGGGTACCGATTGTCCAGTTTCTGGTGATTGGGTAAGGTCCCGAGCCCATCTCCGGACTGTAAGCATCCATGTAATCGGTGAAGTACCTGAGGTTATTCCCCCGCAGATAAAGCTGCATGGCAGATATTTTGGCCCTGTCAGCAAGTTTCCCGGGAATAGCATAACTCAGTGATACATTCCTTAAAGCAATGTACGATGCATCGCGGACCCTGACTGCATCAGGATAATCATACCCGCGACCAGCCCGCGGTTGCGGAAAAACATTGGTTGGATTATCGGGAGTCCAGTAATCCACCACAACGGAATTGCTTCGTCCATCAAGGTTCCCATAGAAGGTATTGATTTTGGTTACACCCTGAACCGCTTCGAACAGTATGGTCAGATCAATTCCTTTATAGCTGAAAGTATTTCTCAGACCTCCATACCAATCGGGAGTCGGATTGCCAAGGAAGGTACGGTCGTCCATGGTAATTAGACCATCGCCATCCACATCCCTGATTTTTGGGAATCCCGCAGAGTAATAGGCTTTATCAGGATGCATTGTTGCAGCGAGCTCTTCCTCACCAATCTGGTAAACTCCTACATAATCCAAATTATAAATCTCATCAATATCCTGGCCGATAAACCATCCGTTGGCTACATCATCCACCAGGTTACCATCGGCATCAACCGCATCATTCAGGCGGATAATCTTATTTCGGTCACGGGCCCAGTTTGCACTGATTTCCCATTTGAACACGCTGTTAATGACCAGGTAATTCAGGTTGATCTCAATTCCCTTGTTTTCCGTCTCACCAATGTTACTGACCATATCAGAGAATCCGGTTACCGGAGGGATCAACCGATCCAGGATCAGCCCGATGGTATTGGTCTTGTAGACATCGACTGAACCGGTAAGCCTGTAGTTCAGGATCGCAAAATCGATACCTGTATTAAACTGCTGGCTGGTTTCCCAGTGCAGGTATTCGCTGGGCAGGTTACCGGATGTCAAGCCTGAATATACCTCTTCGCTAAAGGGATAGGAAACATTATCTGTTGTAGCTATATACCCGTAGGTAGCAATCCGATCGTTTCCCATCCGTCCCCAGCTGACCCTGTATTTCAACGAATTGATAAAGTCAACATTCTGCATGAAGGACTCATTGTTAACATTCCAGGCAAATGATACCGATGGAAACATCCCCCATCTGTATTCCGGCCCAAAAACACTGGAGCCATCATAGCGGACAGTTCCGGTAAATACATACCTTCTGTCATAACTATACCCCAGCCGGCCTACATAATAAATATTCCGCCATTCATCGGTAGTATAAATGATTCGGCGGTAATCCAGTTCAGAAGTATTAATTGAATTATACGATAGAAGATCGGTTGCCGTAGCTGCACCACTAACTTCCATCCTGTCGGTTTCGTAGGCCTGAATTCCATATACCAGGGTCAGGTCCAGCTTATGTTTCTTAAAATCCTTTATATAGCTAAGAATATTGTCTAACAGATAGGTTATGGGCTGACTGTGCCACATAATCATGCTATTATTTCCAGGTTCATCGCTTAGGGTTGAAGAGTTATAGATCGAAGAGGTAAAACGATAGTAACGTTCATGCCTTTCTTCGGCAGAGGCATTAAGTCTGTAGGTAAATCCCTCAAAGGGAGTGATCTCTATATAAGGATTGAAGAGTACCCGGCTTGTGATGCGATCGGTCTCTGATTCCCTGTACTTATACAAGGGGTTGTAATCAAACTGATCGCCACGTACGGTCGGAACCAGCTCATTATTTTCATTGTATAATCGTCCGAGCGGTGTATTGTGCAGAAAATCGGTAAAGTCCGGATCTCCCTGTGGAGATTCTACTGCCCGGTTTCCGGTTTCATCAGCGATTGACCTGGACATTTGGGCGCGTGCCCCGATCTTTATAAACTTATAGGGTTGATAATCTGCATTTAACCTGAACGAATAACGATCATAGGAAGAATACTGCACGATACCATCTTCAAGATAGGCATCCCCGTTAAGGTAAAAAGAGATCTTATCCGTACCCCCTGAGAGAGAAACGCCGGCATTGGTTACCTGTCCGGTTCTGAGAATGACATCGTGCCAGTCAATTTGCTGTACGCCATCCGGATTGGTATAGTTGGCATATTCGATGGCATCCGTCAAAACCGCTTCCAGGTTATTGTTCAATCCCATACCTGCAGCAGCATCCATTTTGAGCTGGACATATTGGTCGGCATCCATCAGGTTCAATTCATGGATGAGGTTGGTATATCCTTTTGAGATAGATACATCCAGCATAGGTTTACCTTTATTTCCTGATTTAGTGTTAACCAGGATAACTCCATTGGCACCCCTTGCTCCGTATATTGATGCCGCAGCGGCATCTTTCAGGATATTTATTGATTCAATATCGCTGTTGCTTAATTCCGCCAGGTTTCCACCGGTAGACGGAACACCATCAATAACAATCAGTGGTTCGTTGCTGCTATTCAGGGAATTTTTTCCTCTTATCAGAAACTCAACTCCAGAACCGGGCGCACCGCTGGAGCGTGTCATCCGTAAGCCGGGCACCTGGCCACGCATGGCCTCGATCATATTCGGAACCGGCGCTTTATTGAGCTCATCAGTCTTAAGGGATGAAATGGCACCCGTGACATTTGTTTTATCCATGGTCCCATATCCTATTACCACAACCTCCTCGAGACTTTCAATATCGGGAACCAGGAGAATCTCAATGCTTGTCAGTCCGGTAATACTCACCTCTTCCTGGATATACCCGATATAAGAAACCAGAATCGCAGCTTCTCCATCAGGAACGTTCAGGTTGAAATTCCCGTTGATATCGGTGATCGTACCCAGAGAGGTACCTTTAATCATAACGTTGGCACCAATAATGGTTTCGCCCGTCTCAGCATCTTTGACAGTTCCGGAGACAGGATGTTGTTGCTGAGAAGTATTCGCGGATCCATTGCTTGTTTTCGGAGCATAAATGTAAATGGTCTTATCATTAATCTCGTAGCTAAGATTTTTACCTTCCAGGGCTATATCCAGGATCTTATCTACCGTCTCGCCATGGGCATCAATACTGATAGGCTGATTGTCATTTATTTCATTATTGTTATACCAGAATGAAAATTCACTCTGCTTCCCAATTTCTGTTAATAACTCCTTCAGAGTAGCATCTTCCATTTTCAGGTTCAGCTTTGTAGCCTGAGAATAGCTAACAGCCGCAGTAATATTAATGGTTAGCAGCACACTAAATAGAAACGAAAGTTTCATAACCTTTAGCAGTTTGGAATGAACAGGAAAGAGCATACTAAGCCCTTCCATAGATTTTTTTTTCATACTTTTGATATGTTTAGGTACTTAAAGAAAATGAGTTAGGTAACTTAAACGAATTCGAAATCGGGAGGTGTTGCCGCACTTTCCGATTTCATTTTTTTCAGGAGGTATTTACATTTTTCATAGCAGTTAATAAGTATTAGGTTAGGGGTTATTTGCTTTGTATTACTATCGTATCGTTTTCCAGCCTGTAGTCAAATTGGTTGTACCGTTTCATGATATCCAGTGCCTGAAAAATGCTTTTGTTCTTATCGATCAGCCCGGAGAAGACTTTATCATTCAATTCATCCGACAGCACCACGATTTCAATATTGAAGTTTCTTTCCAGCTGCTTAATGATCGATCTGAACTGCTCCTTCTCAAACAGGTATTTTCCATCCATCCAGATGGTGGCCAGGTCGGAATCGATGGGTAATTTTACCAGCTTTCCTGAAGTCTTATCATACTTTGCCTGCTGATCGGGCCGGAGATAGAATGGATCCCGGTAATTTTTATCATTAGCATGATAAATGCCTATTGAACCTTCAAGAAGGGTCGTTTTTATTTCATTGTTATCGGGATAGTTTCTGACATTAAACCGGGTACCAAAAACCCTGATGTTTATAGCACCGCTCTGTACAATAAACGGATGATCCGAATCATGTGCCACTTCAAAATAACCTTCTCCCTCAAGCCTAACCTGCCGGTACTTTCCTTTAAACTCATCGGGGTATGAAAGGGATGAACCTGAATTCAGAAATGCAAGGGTACCATCGGGCAACACGATTTTTGATTTGTTCCCAAATGAGCAAAAAACCTCAACCCTATTCCCGGAATCCAGCCTGACTACTTTATTCATAAACAAAAAGATTCCCGATGCGATAAAAAGCAGGATAGAAGCAGCGGCAGCAAATTTCCATACCCTCAATTTACGATTGTAGCGGCTTGTTATGATTGCACCCTGAACCCTTGAGCTCACCCGGTCCCTGAGCACTTCCGGAAACTCCTTCTTTGTCATTCCTACACTTTTCAGCGTTTCGAATGTTTTCCGGTTCGCTTCAGATTCTTCAATCCATGAGTTAACGATTTCTTTTTCCTGCTCGCTGGCAGAATCATCCAAAAGCTTTGCGATTAAATTCCAAATTGTTGTGTCCTTGTCTTGCATGGGGTGAACGTTGTATGGTTATAGACGGAAAATATTGCTGGTATATCTATAAGGATAAGAAAAAAAATGCTCCGGCGTTATGTTTTATTTATCAGCAGGTTACTGGGAAGAGGCAAAGTAGACTTTTATAGCCTCAGCCATTCTTTTCAGGGCAGTAACCATTTGGGCATTTACCGTTTTAACAGAAATAGAGAGGGCAGATGCGATCTCTGAATAGCTTAGTCCCTCTTCACGGGCCAGTAAAAATACAGCCTGACACCGGGGAGGCAATGCGCTAACTGCATCCTTGATAACTAAACCAAGTTCTTCGGCAAGAAGCTGGTTCTCGGGATTATCGTCCTCGTAATGAATTTCAAATGGTAGCTGGGATATAAAATCCGGAAGGCGCGATATTTTGTCAAGATAATCAAATGCTTTATTTTTGGTGATGGTAAAAATGTAGCCATCCAGGCTATTCACCTGGGTAAGTTTTTTGCGATTGTTCCAGATCTTTAAAAATACATCCGACGCAATTTCCTCGACAGATTCATTTGATTTAACAAAATAACGGGAGTACTGAAGAACTTTAGGATAATACATATTAAACAAGCTGCTAAAGGCTTCTGCATCATCCCTGGCTATTCTTAGAAGTAATTCGTGAACTAGCTGCTCGTTCGCCATGTTTTTAAGCATTCTGAACAAACATAGTAAAACTTATTTTATCCTGTATCGGAACAGTCATCCTGAACGGATCAGTGTGCGCACCTCCATCAGCTGCCCCACCCGCTGCAGCCTGAGCTTTTTTCACGTCCTGCCGAAAAACATACTCCCAGCATCAGGCACGCTCCACTTTTCAGGTAGTTGATTTGTTAACAATCACTGACAGGACGATAAAACTCCCATATCTCTTTTTACTTTTGTAAAGCTCCCGGTCAAAAGGAGTCATTGGTTTGAACAGCCGGAATCTGATCAGACAGGTTAAGAGCATGTTCATTAAACTTTAATACTACATAACAAAACAAGCCAATCAGTACCATGAAAAGAATCTACCTGATTTTGATAATTACCGCCCTGGCTATATCAAGCTGCTCAACCCATTTTACCAGGGAGGATAAAGGCGACTATATTCTTGTTCGTCAGGAAGGAGGCAGCACCCTGGGATATGCAAAAGCCTCCGGAGAAATGATCATCGGCCAGGATGGAAAAGCCTTTAAGGACCTGAACCGGAATGGAAAGCTCGACCCCTATGAAGACTGGCGACTGCCGGCCGACAAACGGGCAAGGGACCTCGCTTCAAAAATGAGCATCGAACAGATCGCCGGTTTGATGCTGTACAGCAGTCACCAGGCAATTCCTTCCGAGAATGAAGGCTGGGTTACCGGGCATTACGGAGGAATGTTGTTCAATGAAAGCGGGGCATCCCCGAGCGACCTGACCGATGAGCAACAGAAATTTCTTTCTGAGGATAACCTGCGACACGTGCTGATCATCCAGGTGGAGAGTCCCGCTGTTGCGGCTCAGTGGAACAACAACATACAGGCATCTGCCGAAAAAACAGGGCTGGGGATCCCGGTTAATATCAGCTCTGATCCACGTCACGAAACCAGGGCCCTCACAGAGTACAATGCCGGTGCCGGCGGAGATATTTCACTGTGGCCTACCACCCTGGGCCTGGCAGCCACTTTTGACCCTGCTATTATGAAGCAGTTTGGAGAAATCGCCTCACAGGAATACCGCGGACTGGGCATTACCACTGCCCTGTCGCCACAGATCGACCTGGCAACGGAGCCCCGCTGGAGCCGCTTCGACGGGACCCTGGGCGAGGATCCTGATCTGACGACCGACATGGCCAGGGCTTACGTGGATGGCTTTCAGACATCGTATGGAGACAAAGAGATTGCTGATGGCTGGGGATACAGCAGTGTCAACGCCATGGTAAAACACTGGCCGGGAGGCGGCCCCGAAGAAGGGGGACGCGATGCCCATTTTGGCTATGGCGCCTATGCCGTTTACCCGGGTGAAAACCTGGAGGACCACCTGCAAGCCTTTACCGAAGGGGCGTTTAAGCTGGAAGGAAAAACCAGTATGGCCTCTGCGGTAATGCCCTACTATACCATTTCCTACAACATTGATCCCAATGGAGAAAATGTAGGCAACTCATTTAACCGCTACATCATTACTGATCTGCTACGCGAGAAATATGGCTTTGACGGTGTGGTCTGTACTGACTGGGGCATCACCCATGATGTTATATCGGTGGGCGAATTTTCAGGGAAATGCTGGGGAGTTGAATTGCTCACCGAGGTTGAGCGCCACTATAAAGCCCTGGAAGCCGGCGTCGACCAGTTCGGGGGAAATAATGAGATGCAGCCGGTAATCGATGCTTATAACATGGGGATTGCCACGCATGGAGAAGCATACATGAGGCAACGCTTTGAAGCCTCTGCTGTGAGGTTGTTGCGAAATATGTTCCGGGTAGGACTGTTTGAGAATCCCTACCTGGATATCGAACATACCAAAGCGACCGTCGGGAAACCGGAATTTATGGAAGCAGGCTACCAGGCACAACTGAAATCGATCGTCATGCTGAAGAACAGGGACCAGGTATTGCCGGTTCAGAAAAAGCTGAAAGTCTACATCCCCAAACGGCATACCGCTGCCGGGAAAGACTGGATAGGCTGGCCGGTTGAGGAGAGCTGGGACGATTGCTTCAGGCTGGATATTGCCGGAAGGTATTTTGAAGTGGTTACAGATCCGAAAGAAGCTGATTTTGCCATGGTGAGCATCAGGAATCCGCGTGGCGGACAAGGATATGACGAAGCAGACCTGAAATCAGGAGGCAATGGCTACCTACCCATCAGTCTTCAGTACCGGGAGTATACGGCCGGGTATGCCCGGGAGCAAAGTATTGCCGGGGGCAGTCCCTATGAGAATTCCACGAACAGGAGCTATAAAAACAAATCGGTAAAATCTGCCAACAAATCCGATATGGAGCTGGTGGCGGACACACGCAAAAAGATGGGGGATAAACCCGTAATCGTAGTAGTAAACGTAAGCAAACCGATGATATTTAGCGAGATAGAACCCTATGCATCGGCCATCCTGGTACATATGGGGGTGCAGGACCAGGCCATCCTGGATATGGTGAGCGGCGCTGTTGAGCCCTCGGCCCTCCTGCCCTTTCAGATGCCGGCCAACATGAAAACCGTTGAGCTGCAGCTGGAAGATGTTCCCCGGGATATGGAGCCTTATAGGGATTCGGAAGGTAACCGGTACGACTTTGCTTTTGGGATGAACTGGAGCGGGGTGATCCGGGATGAGCGGGTGGAAAAATATAAATAATCTATAGCCAACAATAATTAGGGAGACTAAACCGGATAACTAAAAGAAATGGGCGTCATCGGGGGTGCGACTCCAAGTCGTACTCCCGATAACTCCGCCTCCGCCGCATTGTCATTCATTCTGTTTTAACCCCAGCCCTGTCAATTTCCTTCCCCCTCAAAGAACAATTCTTCTTCAATCTCCCTGATTCGCTTTTCGGCAACATCATAATACGAGAGCACAATACCTTCCGGTGTGGGATCTTTTGGCAAGGGTTTTCTGTTCTTCGGACGGGTAGCCATAAAAATTCTGTAGTACTCCAGCGCCTTCTTTTTATCCTTTATCCAGTTATCATAATGGCTGGCGATTCGATATTTCAACAGCGTATCGTTCGGCGTCAGTTCCCTGGCCTTAAAATAGGCCGCCAATGCTGCATCGTATTTGTAATACCCTGTATTTGCGGCGGCCAGATCCTGGTATACCCGCGATAAAAATTCCGGAGGCGGGGTACTTAATTCGATGGTTTTGTTCAGGTAACCGATGCCCAGTTTCTTATACACCGAATAATCGCACGATAAGCCCAGGGCGTAGCATAGCTGGATGTTGGTGGTATCCTTCAGAAATGCCTTTTCCAGGTAATCTTTTGCCTTTTCGTACTCTTCCGCCCGGTAATAGCTGTATCCCAGATACTTAACCGTAAAGTCGGAAGTGTCTTTGAGGGAAATGCATTTTTCAAAGGATGATACCGCCCGGGGATAGGTGGCATGTAAAAAATTCAAGTAGCCGTTTAGCTGAAGCATCCGCAGGTTGGTTGAATCATGCTTTAAATACGATTCAGTGACCAGGAGGGCTCCGGCGTAATCCTCCTTAAGCTGCAGCAAACCTGCCAGATTAAAACTGGTCAGCAATTCTACCGGATTCAGGGCAATCGCTTTCCGATAATAGTATATCGCAGGATCATCCTGATGGAGGTTATCATAGGAAAGTGCCAGTTGCTTTGAAAGGTAGTAGGTGGAATCGCCTGCATACAATCCGGAATATATTTCTATAGCACGGACGAAATCATCATCAAAATAGTATGCATCAGCAAGTTGCTGATACAAATACCTATTCTCAGGCTTAATCCTTATTGCCTTCTGAAAAAATTGTTGCGCCTGCTTATAGTCTCCGAGAGACTGATAACAATTTGCCAGTTCTATGATTATTCTCAGATCAGTCGAGTCGGACTTATAGACCTGATCAACTACCTGAATAGCTTCCTGATACCGGTTTAATCCCTTTAAGGCGGCAGCTTTTACCCTAAGCAGGGATAGATCAACACCCGGTTTTTCTATCCTGTCAATCTGTTCGAGCACCTCCTGGTACTCATATTTTTGCATCAGAACAGTGATTGCCTCATGCTCCTGGGCCTGTGAATGAACATGGCCCATAAACAAGCCTATGACCAGTATCAAAGGCTTAATTCCAGCAGCCGGTATAGTGTTTCTTCTTTTCATCAACTAAATCTTTAGTTCAAAATTACAACTAATTATTTAGTTGAACAAGTAATTTACTTGAAATGCATGGTGCGAATCAGGTATGTTTTGATGAACCCGCCTAGGTAATTCTCCGGATATTTCGCTTAAACATCTGAAAGGCCAGGAAATTCAGCGAAGTCCCTATCAGCAGTAAAGCAAGAACCCGTAACAAGAAATCGGTATCCGTTATTGGAAGGAGCCGCAGAAAGATATCATAGAATCCCTGGATCCCCCAATAGTTCACAGAGATTACTGCAACATCCTGTAAAATTTTTGGCATGAGGAAAATGGGGATCATGCTCCCCCCGATGGCACTCATCACGAGCACAACGATGGTGGAAAGGCCCTGTACCTGCTGGCGTGTCCTGGCAAAAGAAGCCAGCACAATTCCAAAACTGGAGCAGGCCCAGGCGGTCGACAAAATCATCAGCAGGAGCGGTGCCAGGTGATGCAGGATGTCCAGTCCAAAAGCCAGCCAGGCAAAGATAAACATGATGATCAGCTGAATGAGGGATATAATATTCGCAAAGATAATTTTCCCAAATAGGATCTCATTGGGATGTATGGGTGAGCAAAGTAATTTCTTTAACATCCCATCCTGCTTTTCATCGATAAGGCTACCGCCGATCCCTGCAACAGAAAATAGTAGCATCATCACCGAGGTTCCCGCTACCACATGGACGATCGCACCTGAATTACCCTTTCCTGGCTGGCCAAGTTTCCCGAAAACAAAAGAAAACAGGGTGATAAAAATAATCGGCAACACCAAAGTCAGCAACATGTCCTGCTTGTTCCCGAAAAATAATTTCAGGTCTTTCTTTACCAGTTCTATCATTAGTCCCGAAGCGTTTTACCGGTTAAACTTAAAAATATGGTTTCAAGGTTTATCTTTTGGATATCGATGTGCCGGAAATCCAGTCCGCACTCATTACACGTAAGGATTATTTTCGCCAATTCCCCCTGAACATTCATCGAATAGAAATGTATGGTATCATCAAAACGCTGCAGGTCTTTCCATTTCTTTGCCAGAGTGTTATAAGCTTCATCTGTCAGATTGGTAAAAGAAATCACAACGGATTCTTTCATTGATTTCGAAGCCTTCAGTTCACTCAGAGTCCCCTGGGCTACTATTTCTCCGTCATCCAGAATTCCGATACGATCGCACAAACGCTCAGCCTCCTCCATGTAGTGGGTGGTATAAATGATTGTCATTCCCTCCTTATGCAGTTTCTCCACCACTTCAAATATCAAATTCCGGCTCTGCGGATCAATTCCTACTGTGGGTTCATCCATAAACAGGATCCCGGGCCTGTGAAGCAAGGCTGAGGCAATGTTGATCCTTCGTTTCATTCCCCCCGAATAGGTCTTTACCTTATCATGCTGCCTGTCAGTTAATCCGAGCATATCCACTGTTTCTTCCAGGCGCCCTGCCAGTTCCTTTTTCGGAACATGGTACATGCTTCCCCAAAACAGCAGGTTGTCGTAAGCTGAAAGCTCATTATAAAGCGCGATTTCCTGCGTCACCACACCAATGTTCTTTTTGCATTTGAGCGGATCCTTCCCCAGGTCATTCCCGGCGATACTTACTTCGCCTTCACTTGCCTTCAGGATGGTGCTCAGGATAGAAATCGTGGTGGTTTTACCGGCACCGTTCGGACCCAGCAATCCATAACATTCTCCCTGCGAAATACTAAATGAGATACCTTTCAGTGCCTCGACTGTATTGAAAGACATCTTCAGGTTTGAGACATGAATCATTTACCTTGAATTTTTGATAATGGTATAAAGTTTGGGCTATAAATGTAATACTTTCTCCGATGATACAAAGGACTTCCTCGTGATCCGCCAACCAGGCCCCGTATTTTTCTTCTGACAAATTACCGGAGGCTACCGGCCTGCTTCGATGGGCAACATGTACCCAACCGATATCCCATAGTACATCGATACCGGATAGGCAATGCTGACATCCTGTGTTGTTGGAATATTCAGGGTACAACTGAGCTCAATATCAAAGTCGCCGAGTGAAATGGCCAGCGGAACATTCACCTGGGTGTTCAGGAGCCCGAAAACCTCTTTTGTACCCGTGTAAGATCCTGAAGCCATGCTGCCTGTCTGGCCGGTAGTTACTGTTTCCGTCCCCAGAAAGAGGGATAGTTCCGGCGATGTGTATACTTTATTGTTCCTCTTCAGCTTAACCAGGGTAAAGCGCGAATACACCGCCATTGATAGATTTGATGCCAGTCCTTCCCCGAATAAAAAGCTTCCTGACAGCCTCGATCCAAACCATTTTTTACGGTAGCTCAGTCCCAGGCTGAGACTGTTTTTATCGGGGTAGAGTTCAGCTAACAGGGGATCAGCATAAATAAACCTGCTGTACGAACCACGCAGGTTAAACTCCTTTTTTTTACCGATTGCCTTACCGTACCCCACCGACAGGGTCGTGTTATTGTATCCGGGAGAAAGCTGGCTGAACCACCTGCCTGATAGGCCTATAAATAATCCGGATGAGGTATAGTAATAGATATGCCCGGAGATGTTGATCATATCTTCCCCGATCTCCCGTCCGGCATACATCGTTTTGCTGTTAACAGCAGTACCTGCATAGAAAAAATGATACTTTGCAGGTTCACCCGGAATGATCAGGGGATCGCTATCGTTGTACACCAGGTCATTGAGCAGCGAATCAAGGTGGTCGGCCTGGGAAAAACCCAAAAGTCCTGTGAAGAGGAAAATGGTACTCAGAAAATATGTTGGCCACCCACTTAGCCTGAAAAGCTTCCGGATGCCGGCAGCTTTTTTCGATCGAAAAATCTTAAATACCTGGTACATGATCGTTTTCAGTTTTGCTTCTTACTAATTTTAAATACGAATAGCCCGGGCATTCTAAGAACACCCGGACCATACTGTTGTCTATGTTTCTAAGCCGGCATTAGTTTTTACCGCCGTTTGTTCCACCCTGGTTATGCTGGTAGTTTTCACGTACCTGTTGCATCTGTCCTTCCTGAGTCTGCGTTCCGGTATTCTCGCGGTTTTGCTCGCGGACCTGGGTTTTCAGTTGCTCCTTATTCTGCTCTCCTGCCTGCTGACCTCCTGTCGCTTCACCTACCCGGTTTTGTTCCTGGTTCTGCACCTGGAGCATCTCGCGTTGTTCAACGGAAAGTGATTCTTCAAATGCCAGTTTCTTCTGTTCGCGGGTCATCTCCTGGTTCTCCAGAATTTCAATCTGCTCCTCGTTCAGAGAGGCTTTAAAGCGTTCCCGGTTCTGTGTCTGAACCATATTCTGGATCAACTCCTGTTCCTGGGTAGCTGTCTGGGTTTGTACCTGGTTCTGTTCCATCGTCTGAACCTGATCTTTTGTCTGTTCTTCCTGTGCGCTGACTACTCCTGATGTCAGGAATAATCCCATTGCTAAACTGAGTGTTAATGATAATGTTTTCATCTTATTTAAAATTACGTTAAACAAAATTGTTTTTCTTCAGATCGTTCTTTATCATTAAACCGAATGAAAATTTGTTTACCCTACCTTTTTTTTGAAAAAAAAGTTTTCTTGATTTTGCGATAACGTAAGCCCGGATTCAGCGATAAAGGTAAGGGAAAAGAAAATAAGTAAGCATGATTATTCAGGAAGAAGCTTCTGCATGAAAATATTGTTGGTTATACGATGCAGGGGAAAGTTATCACCCTAAGCCAAATTTATTGTTCACCCAGAGAATAATTTGCCCCTCATTAGCAGGCTACTGCCCTAATCCATTGCCCGTTGCCCCTTGGGGGCTTTTTTCCTGCATGTTTGAAAAGAAGGACAGCCCTGAATTGTAGCTCAGCATTCACCCTGAAAGGGTGAGATACCATAACCCAGGGCGTTGCCCCGGGCTATGGGAACGGAGGTCCCCGGAGGTGCACGCACCATCCATCAATTATGTGATGACAATCCATGCACCGCACTGCCCACATTAACTCTGAGAGACTAAGGGCAGAAATAACCAGGTGAGTGCAGAGCGTGAGAGTCTATACAAAAAAAAGGCCTGTGAGCATCTCCTCACAGGCCTTATCTGTTTCCCTGGACCCGGATCACATCCCCGGCCCCTTCCCGGAGCCCTGAGAGCCATTCCCGCCGGCATCCATATTCTCCTTATTTTCCTGCATCTGTTGCCGGAGGATCTCCTTATTCTGATTGCGGGCACCTTCGCGCGATTGCTCCTGCATCTGCATTTTCTGTTGGTCTTTAACTTCCCCTTCTGTTTGTGTGCCGCCAGTATTCCCCTGTGACATCCCTGCGCGTTCGGCATTCTGCTCCTGCAGCAATTCCAGCTGCCCGGGAGAAAGCGACTCCAGGAAAGCCTTCCTGATCTGCTCCCTGCTCATCTGCTTATCTTCGAGGATGCTGATTTGTTCGGGAGAAAGTGATGCCCGGAACCTGTCCTGAACCTGCCTGGTTTCTGATCCCTGCTTAGCTTCTGCATTTTCCTTCGGTTGCTGCTCCCGGTTCCCAGACAATATTCCGGGCTGATCTTCGGTCTGCTGCCCTTGCCTGGCATTTTCCATTTCCCGTAAAGGGGTCTGTGCCGGCTCTTCCACGCTCTCTGCATCAGCTGTTCCCTGCATCACTTTTTCTTCTTCGTGCACACGGGTACTTTCCTGGTTTTTCGTTTTGATTTTTCCTGCTTCATTTTCCGGGACTTTAAGCTTTTCGACAGGCGTTGAGAGGATGTGGTCGATCTCCTCATTGATGATTTGCTCCCGGGTTTTATCCTGATTTTGCAGCTGCGGCTCAGAAGGGCGAACCACTTCGAGTTTATTATCCGACTTAAGGATGGCCTGCTGTCCTCCGGTAATTCTCACCCTGTTCCTGTGCGATGCATCGACAACTTCCACCTTTCCGGATTCACAGGTCACATGATAATCACTTCCCCGGGAATAAACCAAAAAGCGGGTTCCCAAAACGGCGACTTCAGCTTTCTCCGAGATCACCCGGAAGTTTTTCCCATGCGTCACCTCGAACAGGCCTTCACCTTTTAAATGCACCTCCCGGAAAAACATCCATTTCAGGGGCTTGTAGGACAGGTTTGATTCGCCATACAACTTAACCCTGGAATCATCCGGCAGCACCACCTCCTTTTCTTCCCCTGCAAGACTGACGATCTTCTTTGTATAGCTATTCATGGCAGCAGCAAACCCGATAAACAAGACAAGTACAGCGGCGGCGGCATACCTGACCAACCGCATCGGAACGATCGCGCGGGCAGGCCGGGCACCTTTGTCCTCAATTTTTACCTCCATATCTGCCCAGATCTCTTCTTTCGTCCTGCTCCAGGCAATTCCGGAACCCGAAACCAGCTTCTCCAGATCCTGGTTCAATCCAGATAAATCTTCTCTGTTGTTTACGTCTTTTATCATGATTGATGCAATACTTTTTTAAAATAGCTCAAGGCGACATTCATTCGCTTTTCAACTGCTTTCACGCTGATATTCAATCGGTCAGCAATTTCATGGTACTTCAGTCCTTCCATCCGCGAGAGTAGAAAAACGATGCGGTTTTTTTCACTTAAGCTGGCCAGGGCCTTCTTATAATTCTCATACAACTCCTTATGGCTTAACTCATCCTCCGGGGTAAGCTCAAGCTTATTGTTTTGTATGGAATTCCGATAGTTCATTTCAAGAGTCGATCTTCTGTATTTGCTGATGTACATATCTGTGGCCATTTTATACAGTAGCCTGATCGCTGTTTTCGGATCAACTTCCAGCTGCTTTTCCCATACGCGCAGAAAAACATCCTGGGCCAGATCCGAGGCTTCTTCCATCCCTGCACCCCTGTAAAACAGGTAGCTACGCACGGAATCGAAGCAGGAATCAAATAACAACTTAAATTCTTCTCTTGTCAAAGCTCAAATCACTTAAGTTAAATTCTCTTCTAAATTTAACTATTTAATATCCGAATAGAAATGGTTTTACCCTACCTGGTGTGCAAAAAAATTACAGAAATGTTTCCAAGCCGAAAACATTGACTTAATACTTCCCATTCTGGAGGAGGAGACTGAAATCCCTCATCAGGGAACTGCCAAATACAAGGTAGTCATGATTCATGCCTTTCCGATGAAGGTGGGATCCGGCCAGATCTCGAAGGTAATCAGAATGGAGCAATAGCTCCTTTTGGGGCATCCCCAACTATTCCCTACCCGTCAACAAATATTTTGCATGGTGAATACTTCCACCCTGGCTTTCAATGCTGATAAAATAGATGCCACTCGTTAAGTGACTGATATTGATTGGACTCCTATCTGAAGCCTCGAGGTCCTGGATATAGACCACCCGATGATTAATGTCGGTAATGCGCAGTACTCCTCCCCGGAAACTTTGACTATATAGAATATTCAGCAAGCCTTGACCTGGATTCGGATAGATTACCGGCTCTGTATTGCTAAGCGTGTTTAGATCGCTAAAAATGATATGAAACTCTTCTCCATAGGCTGTACCCAGACTATTTGTCACAAAACTCCTGAAGTAGATCCCGGAACCAATTTCAATCTCCGTAGGATAAATAGTATCCTCAAAATTCCCTTCTCCGGTTCCGAGAGTGATGACATGATCACTCAGATCGGGATTCCGGTTATAATTATGGCAAAGACCTCTTACTGCATCCGGTTCGCCCCCATGCGAAATAACCCGACCAAATACCAGGATATCATCATAGTCCAAAAGATCATAGCTCAGTGTGCTGACTTCCGGGAGAACGGGATTAACCTGCATGATCCGGCTAACCGGAACTGCTGCAAGAATGGTATCATTACCCGCCTGTTCAGCTGTGATGGTGCAGATGCCGGCCAGCTGGGGCTCAAGCATCCTATCCGGGCCGACTAGGGCAATAGCTTCATCCGATGAAGTTAGAGCGATCTCAAGTCCAAAATTACTTTCAGTGGAGAGCGCAAAACTTTCAGATCCGTAATTCACCGGTGAAATGGAGTCGAACTGAATACTTTGCAGATGCTTCCTTACAAAAGATGACTCAACTGAAAAGTCAGAGTAGCGGCCTGAAGCATCAACAGACTGAACACCCCAGGAATAAGTACCCGGCGTCAGGGAATCGATGATAAAATAATTCAGGGCCGAACCAGTGTTATGCTGGTTGCAAAGCTTCTGGAAGCCGCTGACACCTGCCAATGGCGAGACAATGTAAGTGTCACTTCCGTCCGCCCTTATATAAACATGGTAATTTATTCCGTTCCCGGAATTGAGATCATCCGTTGCAGGTTCCCAGCTCAGGGTCATCTTTACATCCTCCTGGGTATATTCCAGACCATCCGGAACAGAAGGCGGCAGGTTCGTCTTTGTGGTTTTGTTTTCCATGATGTAGCAAACGGGGGTGTTCTGAGCGATCAAGCCCGACAGGAATACATCCTGATCCCCATCCTTATCATAGTCTGCCACTGCTGCGGAAGTCCAGTCGAGTGGCATTACCTGAACACTTTCATCCAAGGTAAAGCTGTGATCATCGTTCTGAGCATAAAATGCTGCGGTGCGCTGATCAAATGCCTGTTCCCCGGAAAGAATAATATCCACGAGGCCATCCTGATTAAAATCGGTCCATTTGACATCCCCATTGCTGATTTCCCTATCCGTCAGATTCAGGTATTCTGAAAAATTGCCGTTACCATCATTCTGATAGATACAGGATTTCCTGACCTGGGGCTCCAGTGCAATAAGACCGGTGATTATGAGGTCGGGGTCCCCATCCTCATCCATATCTGCCCAGTCGGATTTCCCCTCCAGAAAATTATCAATCCCTGAATCAGTAATCCGTTCGAAGGATTCTCCACCCTGATTGATGTACAATTCAGTCAGCGGTACGTTATCTGTTGCCTCACCGCTGAGGAGCAGATCGGTAAAGCCATCACTGTTTACATCGCATAAGCTGATAGTCGACTGGCTAAGCTGCGAAAAATCAACTTGCTGGTTCTCCCCAAAAACACCCCCTCCCAGGTTCCGGAACAATTTTGTTGTTCTCTCTCCCGCGGTAGTATTCATACCAGTAAGGATCACATCCATGCGCCCATCCCGGTCATAATCCAGGATTGCGATCTCACCATACACCGTGGCCGGAATTTCAACACCTTCCAGGCGGGAGAAATTGGAAGCCCCGTCATTCAGGAAGATCTGGGCATACTCATCATCGGTCGCTCCACTGATCAGGATATCGGCATCATTGTCCCCGTCCAGGTCAGCAATTGCAAAATCGCCATCCATAAATGCAGGCAGTCCGGCATCCTCCTTCTCCGGGAATTCATTCTCCGTATTCAGATACACTGATAATCTGGTACCAAATAAAGCTTGCGAACCATAGGTCAGCAGGTCCATATCATCATCGTTATCCAGGTCAGCCCAAAGGTTTTTCCCGTTAAAGGTTGCGGGAATACTTGCGGGAACATAGGTATTAAAAAGATCTGTTTTGAATTCCAGGGAGTTTTCGGTTGACAGGCTTGTGAGGTATTTCTCCATGCCCATGCTGCCATTAACTTCCATTACAACTACTGAATAGCTCTCATTTGCAACCAGATTGCTTACTACAACACTGTCATCCTGGCCAGCATAAACGCAATAGAAACCGGATCCGTCAATTGCTGATCCATTGCCAAAGCTGTTATCAGCTGTGTAATGAGTATCGTCCATTGGAATTGCTGGTTCAACGGTACCTTCAGCCATGAATACGATCCGCTGTTCACCATCGCCAGTGGTAAATCTGATCAGGGTAGAGTCGGCTGAATTTGCAGCTATGGTCAGCTGACTGGTTTGAATGGTGGGTGGGTTCACCGCAATATTCAAAGTTTGAAATCCGGCAAATTCCGATCCTCTGAACCCATTGTCAACCGTTTGTACGCTCCAGATATAGGAACCGGAAAGCGGTTTCGGAAACACAAATACCGTATCCATCCCGGCATTTCCATGTTCAACCGTTTTTAGGAATCCGGTATGGAAATCCGCGTGAGGGTGCACCATTTTTCCGGTATCACCCACAACTCCAAGAATGATATTATAGGTCAGAGAACCTTCCGGAGTAAGATCATCGGTAGCCGGAGACCAGGTAAAGGTGATGGCAGTATCGCCGAGCTCAGCATTCAAATTCAAGGGTGGCAGGGGATCCGCATTTTTTACAACAATATTATTTACAAACATCCTTCCAAAGTTGGATCCGGCCACAAAAGCATCCATATCTCCGTCGTTGCTATAATCTGCCCAATCGATGCTCCCATAGATAAAATCGTTTATGAAATCGGGTTGCCGGGTAAAGGTGCCATCCTGATTATTTTTAAATACCTCGCCATGGTAGGTAAAATATTTATCCATCCCTCCGATCAGCACATCGGGATAGCCGTCATTATCGTACTCGCCCCAGCAGATATCCCCGCGGGCAACCCCAAAGTTTGTGAAAGAATCCATTTCAAAGCTGTTATCCGTATTGATATAAAGCCAAATACCTATTGAATCGGCTTGTCCGGACTGGAGCAGATCAAAATCCCCGTCGCGGTCGTAATCGCTGAATTCAATAGAAGCATATTGCGTTTGTTTCAGCCCTGCAGACAGGGGAGTAAAACTTTTATCCCCGGCATTCAGGTAAATATCAGCCACCGGATTATTCATGCTGTAACCTGCCAGGGCAATATCAGGAAATCCGTCCCCGTTGAGGTCGGTAAAATCGATATCCCCATAGGAAATTCCGGGCAGATTGTGCCCGGCAATCTCAGCAAACTGGTCATCTCCGAGGTTTTCATAGATCCTGAACACCCTTCCAACCACCAGGGCATCCCCGGTAAGGAACAGGTCCAGATCGCCATCGCGGTCGATATCCGACCAACCCACCGAACCATTGGCAAAAGCGGTCAGTTCAAGCTGATCCAGCCAGGTAAATGTGCTGTCCCCGTTATTTCTGTATATCCTTGAAAACCTGTTAAGCAGGGTATCCTGTCCTGACACTGCCAGGTCGAGGTACCCATCCCGGTTATAATCGCCCCACTTCACGGCACATTTGGACAGGCCTTTGAACTGAGCTTTCTCTTCATAGGTAAAGGTATTCCCACCGTCGTTTCTGTAAATCCTGGTAATCGGGTAACCGCCTTGCAGGGCACCGGAGACAAGCACGTCAATTTTGCCATCGTTGTTATAATCCCCCCAGTCGGAATCGGCTTCATAAACCGCCGGATAGGATAATACATTGAAGTTATTGTTGATCTGACCTTTTACGAGAATGAAGGAGAAAGCCAAGGTGAGTAGAACTGAACCGATGTGTCGCATTATGAATACAGTTTTGGGGACATAAGTTCTTACTCGATATGGTTTAAAAATGTTTCATCAAACAGGGAGAAATCATCGGTTTACGGCAGCCATTTTGGATTGGTCGGATTTTCTCAGCAAAGCTTTGACAATCAGAATAAACAAGCCTGTAAGCAGCAGGTTTAATGCCAGCGACAGCATAGCCACCGTAACAATCAGCCCCCCAATCCCATACGACATGGAGATGATGAGTACCCCGGCACCCACTTCCCCTCGGGGAAACATGGCAATGGCCACCGCCAGCCGTTCACGCCAGGGTGCTTCATTCCGGTATACAAAGGCAGGTACAATCTTTCCGATGTTGCTTAACAAGGTAACGATCAGGACATGAACAAAAACAATCCCCCATTCAAATGTTTGCCTGGCTTCCGGTACAATGCCGGCAGCATCACTGCCCTTAACGTAAGCCCCTGCCAGGTCCCTGTCTATCTGCAAGACCTTCAGGTAGTCATTGGAAACACCTTCCAATACGGGCATGGACAGTCCAACCAGCATCATAAATACTGCAGATACAATGAATGCTACGTTCTTTTCACTTTTATGCTCCAGAAGATCTTCTTCCTTCCCGTCGCTTGTTTTCATCCTGTTATGGCGTTTTGAGATCATGGTCCCCAAGACAAAAGCAGGGAGCAATACTTCAATGTGGACCCCAACCGTTTCATCCATGATCTTGCTGGTGAAATAAACCAGTTCGGCAACCCCTGCGATGAGCACAGCATATATCAGTACGTTCTTCCAACGGACAGACATTCTGAGTTTATCCAGGTATTTCCAGGCAAGCCAGATCTGAATAAACATAATTACTGCAATGATCAACAGCTGCACCTTAAATCCTATAACCAGCATTTGGAGGGGGATCATCAGAATTACCGTATCCAGGTCATCAAAAATTGCCAGGATCCTGGTTTTCTTAAACATCCAGGTACCTGCCAATCCTGCAGCTGCCAGCATCGAAAAGAGAACGCCAGCAGAGGTAGGGGCTGAGAAACGCGCAGCCAGTATGGATTCAACCCAGGTTTGCCCATCGCGGGAACCTGCGGGAGTTAAAACAAAAACAAAATACAGGCTGATAAATATCCAGGGTAAAGTTGCGGAAGTGAAGGCAATCAGGTAATCATAGCCATATTCCCTGAGCTTTTCTTTCCTGATCTCAAATTCATACCCCACGTGGATCATGATAAAAGCCAGGGATATCATGGTGGCAATTTTGATCACATGGTGTAACTCACCATAGTCAGGGATGATAAAAGGTAGAATTTGCGACAATCCCAGGCCGGCCACTAACAGAATGGATAAGAGGTATACTTTTTTCATACGCTTGATAGTTCAGGTTTAAAGCTTTTTGAACCGTTTTAAAATTCTTTCAGGTTATAACAAGCTCCGTTAGCCTTTGTTTAGCAAATGCGGACCATTGTTAAACAGCATTGCAGGAGTAACTGCAACTTAGTTGATATCCTTCCCCCTTCCGGGATCCGGGAGGGGTTGTGATATTTTCAGGTCTTGCCCAGACTGGAAGACAGCCGGTTACCGGGCAGGTTCCCAACCCCTGGATTTACAGTACTCATAATTGACTTTGTACAGGCGTGCCGGTTCATCCTGGTTTTCGCCCACCTGCTTCACCAGGGTAAACACCCCCGGGTATTTGCTGTTGATGGCCACCATATACCGTTCGATGGTATTGATTACCCGGTCCGTTTTCATATCCGGATTTACCCGTAAACTGGCATTTATGAGGTAATGTACATGATTCCTGTAAAGATTATCCAGCAACTCGTCAGGGATCATGGATGTTGTCCGTTTCGACCCGCTGACCAGTTCGTTTTTAAACCGGCTGACCGATCGTATGGGTTCAATGCTTAATTCACGAAGCAGGGAGTCGGCAAGCAGGGCATCCGTGCCGGGCTGGTACATGCTGTAAACATCATCCTCAAAGGAAATAATAGCCTTCAGGTATACTTTCAGAGAGGATACCAGGGCAGCATTTTTACCTTCCAGGTCCAGGTCATTCATAAAAAATACCGGGGTATCCTGATCGATTTCTGACAGCAGCTTATTCGTATTAACAAACTGCAGTTTGTACAACGGGTAAAAGCGGTGCCCTTTACCGTAGATGAACGACATGCTGGCCTTTCGCGAACCAATGCTCACTCCTTTTGGAGTATTCTCCGCTGCCCATTCACTCAGCTCCAGAAAATTCCTGTAATCGGGTGTGTAGCCTGAGAATTTTGTCCCCTTCTGAACCCTGTCGCGGATCTGCGACATTTCAGATGCTTTGCCCATGCTACGGACAAAATTACTGAGGAAAACCACCCCCAGCAATCCGACCAGGATAGCACGAATGAAGGCCTTGTCCAGCAGATTGGCAGTTTCAGCCAGGGTGTAAAACAGAAGGAGCAGCAGGAGGGGCATGAAGATAATCAGCAACCTGCTCTGCCGCCACATCGGGTTTAAGGATAACAGGGTGATAATCAATGCCGCCCCGGTATACAAAAATACCAGCTTAAAAACCTTCTGCTTCTTTCGGCAGGCAAAGATGAATCCTGCAATAAGCAGGGCGATAATAAGTATAGAAACCAGGTAAAAACTTTTTGGATTATCGGTCTTTTGGAAACCTGATTCCTGCAGGAACACCGTAGACAGGTAATAGCCCGCATTCTCATAAAAGCGGGTGAAAAACCCTGAAAAGCTTTCATGACCAAAGGAAGGGTTATACGGGTCTTTCTGCATGAGGATCTGCATCTGGGCACCCAGGTCGGACCCCTGCACCCCCCATGCAGCTTTCTTATAAATGGAATAGGGTATTGTAACCAGGAGGTAACCTGCAAACACTCCCAGACCCTGCAGGTATTTCTTTTCCAGGAGGAAAAATACGAGTACGGCTCCCAGAGCGGCATAGCCAATATTACGGGTGGCGGCCATCATAAAGATCACCACCCCGGCGCCAAGGTAAAATTTCCAGTATTTCTTCAGCAGGAATCCTTCCCCCCCGCTGACAACCATGGAAACGATCAGGTAGATCAATCCAGACTGCAGGAACATGTAGAAGGTCTCGGTAAAGGTATGGCTTCCATAATACAAAAGGCCGCTGCTCACCGAAGTGATCAGCAGAACAGCTCCCAAAAGAAAGGGTGAAACGTGCCTGCGGAAACTCAGAAAAAAGAAAACCTGGTGCCCCAGCAGGAACAGGAGGGATAGCAATTTGAACACTATCAGTTGAAAGCCCGTCAGCTTGATCATCCAGCCGATCAGCAGCGTATAAAAAACTCCGTGGAACGAAGGAAAAGATTCCCCCCTGCTGAATTCCATGGCACTCTTCAGGTAATCTGAATCATCTCCGCCTATGCTGATTCTGGAATCAAATTGAAGGAGCCCGAAAAAGACCATCAGGAACAGCGAGATATAAAAAATGGAAGTAAGATATTTTGAAAAGATCAGATCCAGTTTTGGGAACTGCATGATGTCGAGTAATCCGGGTATATTCTTTTTCCCTTTTTCAGATGTTGAGGCCATAATTTAAGCGTGTTTTAAGAATGTGAAAATACACATTATTCAGTAATTGAGAATGTGAACCTGCCGCTTAAGTAAGCTCTTAACCAGTAAAAAGATCGCTTCCCTCTCCCCGAAACCCTATGTATGTAAAAAGAAATTAAGCCGAAAGGTCCCAATAAATTCGTGATGCCTGAGTATTACTATCTCAACTCAATCGACTACAAAAATAGTTTTAAAGAAGAGACCTTTTCAGGAAGTTATTGATTCTTTTAAAAGGGATTGGCGGGAGCCATGGCCTTCCCTGAATTACCTTGTCTGGTTTTAATCAGAATAATTCTAAATAACGGGGGGGTATAAATACTAATAAATATTTTCTACATTAGAGGCGAGGTTAATTGTGCCGTTCTGAGAAATGAGGATAGAGTTTCGCCTGAGACTTTGAGGGCAATGAAGTTTATTATAAACAAGCTTAATACTTGATTTTCGGGGGTGAATCAGGGTATTGACCATGAAAAAATGATTTTTCATTCTTTTACCATGATTTATGTGGATAGGAAGAGAAAGTATTTAAGTGCCTGTATGTGAATTAATTATACGAAATACTATGTATTCAACCTGAAAATCTATTCTGCCTATGTGAAAAACCTTCCTGCGTAAAAAAGGCAACACAGTATCTGAAGTATTTACTCAACATTTAGTAATATAGTATACCATAAAGTTGGATATAGAAAAGCTGAATCAGCAGAATATCCAGATAAACTATATATGGATTTTAATACCTGGTTTCGTATATCTGAGGCTCTTCTTGAAAGTAAAATTGAATTGCAGGCACGAATCATTTATGGTGATGCTACAACGATGACATCAGTCACAGAACCAAATAATCAAAATATGGGTCAGTCATCCATCTCTGAACAGTGTAACAGTTGGAAAACTTATGATTGTTACTTATTTACATGGAATTTGAGAATAAAAGGAACAGCATATCATATTTGGTTTTTAGATTACGATCCGGGAACTACAATAACCTTTACACCATCAGGGGGTCTTAATTTTGGTGCCCTTCCGGTTGCAAACGCATTTTTACCGATTGGAGCTAATTTTTCAGCTACAGCATCATTTCAATATACAAATACCAGTGATATTATTGGACATATGCAAGTATATAATTGGTCTCCGACATATAGTGATTATTCTGAAAATGAACATATATGGTTAGATGGTTCGGGCGCTGCAAAAGCTGTTATTCAATATAACCAGTAATAAAATTAAGTTTTCAGGCAGGAATTCCTGCCTGAAAACTTAAAATATAAAAGTTATGAGTTTGCTATTAAGTCTCAAAATTTTTATTTCAGTTTATATAATTATGATAGTATTCAAGCCTATTTTGAGATCTAGATTGAGAAGATGCTTTTATCTTTTGTTTTTTATCCAGGGGATGACTATTCAACCTCTGTGTTCCCAAAATTCTCAAATTGCTATTAGTGGATATATTGAAGATCAAAATACAGGAGAACGATTGATCGGAGCTACGCTCTATGATCCGGCTATTGGGAATAGCGCTGTAACGAACGAATACGGATTTTTTAGCATCAAACCGGGGTTGGAAACTCAAAAGTTGGAGATATCATACCTTGGATACCATTCTGTGGAGTATCTCATCGATCGGGAAAAAAGCGAAGGCCCTGTTTTTATAAAATTATACCAGGAAGAGCAGGCTCTCGATGAAGTAGTTGTCACAGGAGAAGCAAATCCGATCCACATACGCACCATCGGGATAAATAAGATTTCGATGGCCTCAATCAAGACTCTGCCAGTAATTGCCGGTGAGAAGGATATTATGAAAGCTTATCAACTGCTTCCCGGCGTACAATCGGGCATGGAAGGAACCGCCGGGATGGTGGTCCGGGGGAGCAGTCCGGGTGAAAACCTGGTTCTCCTTGACGGAGTGCCGGTTTATAATATCAATCACCTTTTTGGTTTTTTCTCTGTCATAAATTCTGATGCCATTAACAGCAGTACACTTATGAAAGGTTCCATGCCTGCCCGGTATGGAGGCAGAATTTCTTCTGTGCTGGATATCCGGATGAAAGAAGGGAATGCGCAAAAGATCAAAACTTCTTTAACGGCAGGAATAATCTCTGCCCGGCTTCTGGTTGAAGGCCCTCTGATCAATGACCGTACTACTTTTCTGGTTTCAGCGCGCCGTACCTACCTTGAATTATTAGGCTATCCCATTTTTAAGTGGATAATGAAAGAAGAAGGCATGTGGTCCTATAAATTTCAGGATATCAATGTTAAGTTAAACCATCGGTTTAATAACAACAACCGACTTTATCTCAGCATGTATACCGGTGATGATGCATACCATTATGCCTTAAATGAAGATACTGAAACGGAAACCGAAAGGGTTCATTATGAAGAAGAAGATGGTTTTAAATGGGGCAATATTACAGGCACGCTGCGTTGGAACCATCAGTTTGGACCGCGTATGTTCTCCAATACTACCCTTTTGTATAGCAGGTACAGCTTCGCAACAAATACCTTCAGGGAAGAAATTACCACTACAACCGACAATACAAAAACGCTCCGGTATAGTATGGGATTCAACTCGGGAATTGAGGACTATGGAACTTCCTATGATCTGGATTTTTATCCGAATAATAATCATAAGATTCGTCTGGGAGGAACTGCTGTACGCCATCAGTTTAAACCCGGTGTGAATATATATGACTTTCAGGACTTCAGTGGATTACTTGAGGTAGATTCCATAAATACAGGGGCAATCCTAACGAATTATGAGCTGGCAGCCTATATTGAAGATGAGATAAAACTGGGATCCAAACTGACTATTTATATTGGTTACCGTCATGTAGCTTTCTTAACGGAAGATACAGTGTATCAATCACCTGAACCGCGAGTAAGTCTGCGTTTTCAACTTACAGACAACAGTTCCCTGGAAGCTGCCTGGGGAATTATTTCCCAAAACCTGCATTTGCTGACCAACTCCTCGGTAGGTTTTCCTACAGACCAGTGGGTTCCAATAACAGATCGGGTAAGGCCTGCCCGTGCTCAACAGTACAACCTGGCCTATAAACAAAAGATTGGAACGCTTTTCCTGCTTTCTATTGAAGGATTTTACAAGCAAATGGATAACCTGCTTGAATATGAGCAAAATGCTAACCTTAAGGAGTACTGGGAAGATATCGCAGTACAAGGCGTGGGCGAGGCCAAAGGATTGGAGTTTATGCTTCAGAAAGAGCATGGGAAATCCACAGGTTGGATTGCTTATACATTATCCAGGTCCGACAGGGATTTCGAAGAACTAAATAACGGAAGACCCTATCCCTATAAATATGACCGGCGGCATGACCTGAAAATCGTTTTTATGCAACAGCTTAATGAACGTTGGGAAGCCGGCATAAACTGGGTGTTCTCAACAGGAAGTGCCGTAACCCTTCCTCTGGAAGAGGCATCTTTGCCTAATCCTTCCTGGTATCTGCACTATTATTTCCCAAATGCTTATCCTTTTTACATATCAAAAAATAATTACAGGCTTCCGAACTATCACCGACTTGATTTTGTGATCAATTATACGGTTCAAAAGAAAAAAACAGAACATATACTGAGTATGGGACTATATAATGCTTATATGCATCATAATGCACTGTATTATTCTTTCTATGACGGGAAATTACGTAGTCATAGTATTATCCCGATTTTCCCCTCTTTCAGTTATACTATCTCCTTTAATTAGACCTAGATGAAAAACTCATTTAATAAATCTTTTCTAATTCTTTTCGGTATTATATTCTGTTTTTCATGTACGACCAAAACCTATGATATTGAATTGGATGAATATACCCCTCATTTGGCAGTGGAATGCTTTTTTACGGCAGGGGAACCTTTTTCGGTGGTAGTTACTTCGACGCACTCCAATACAGATTCAGTCATCCCTCTTGATACTATAAAAGATGCTGAAGTACGTGTTTATGAGGATGGGGGTTTTATGAATAACCTCGAATGGGCAGAAACTAACACTTACAGGCCCAATATCTTCTTTACTGAAGGAGTTGGCATATTCACTAATCCCAATGCCATTCCTGAAGTTGGGAAACGATATCGTATTGAGGTAAGTGCCCCCGGATATGATCCGGTTTATGCCGAAAGTACAATTCCTGAAAAATCCGATCTATCCTACCTGGGACATGACCATATTACAGAAGAGGAAAATGACTTTACGTATCAGTATTTAAGAGTCTTTTTAAGAATGCAAAATCCGGATACCCTCAGTCATTTTTTCTTTTTTATAACCATGCGTTCTTATTATTGGAATAATTCTATATATCATCATCGATACCCTATGATAAATGATCCTATTTTAGGGATCACAACTGGACAGAATGATGGCAATGGCTATGTACTTTTCTCAAACGAGTTTATTGAAGAAGATTACTATGATTTTCATGTGAAATTTTATCAATCGGATACTACAAAACTGGAGAACAATCCAAGGGTTTTTTTTCACCTTGCAACCTTAAGTGAAGAAGCGTATCACTATTGTGAAACGCTTGAATTATACCAGGAATTGGATCCTCGTTTCTCTGAACCGGTATGGATATATTCCAATGTCGAGGGAGGGGCAGGTGTTTTTGCCGGTATAAATATAAGTACGGATTCCCTAATATTCACTGCTACTTCAAATACCTATTGAATAAGTTAGGTAAATTGTGTGGGACAAGAGTTGGAGATTTGAGGATACTCTATTGGCATTTGTATTCTGCTTAACATACTATCCTGCAGAAAACCTGTTGAGGAGGAATACCCTTTCTTTGCTCAGGAACCAGTTGTGAATTGCATTATTGTAGCTGATAGTCTACCCATAATTCAATTGTCAAACGCTGAAATGCTGGGGAAGGATCAATTATCTGTTATCAATAATGCATCGATTATACTACTTGAAAATGGTATTTCAGTTGATACGCTTTCTTATAATACAAATGGACTTTACAAGGGAACTAAAGCGATAAATGAAGGAAACATTTATACAGCCGTGATAGAATCAAAAGGGGAAGACTTCAGGGTTATCCTAGAAATTTTAAGGTTCTTAAGTAGAATAACTCAGAAATTGCGAAATGGAAAAGCACTATTAGATTAAGACTTATGCTAACCGATAATTCCAACACAATTTGATACACATGCACTGATCCACCAAGGAAAGTCTGTCACGATCCGGAAAGCTTTAGGCCTTGCTTTTCAATCCGGCTTAGCTAAATCTGGAAATAATCCTATATTAGTGGGGAAAATAACCAAGCTACATAAAACATGCTTCCCGGAATAGTGAAAAAAGAACAGTTGCAGGAGTATTATAATGAAAAAGCGGACAGGTTCTTCAGGGCCAGGCAGCGGAATCGCTACTATCACAAACAGCTTGAAAAATATTTCGCCTTTGTCATCCCTGAAGGGTCCAGGGTGCTGGAAATAGGTTGTGGTACAGGGAACCTGCTGCATGCTGTAAAACCATCCTACGGACTGGGGATCGACTTCTCGGAAGGCATGATAAACATTGCCCGTAAGCAGTACCCCAAGCTGCATTTCCGTAGCGGGGATGCTGAAAACATCCGGTTGGAGGAGACCTTCGACTACATCATCCTGTCCGATTTGGTCGGCATGCTCACCGACATCCAGCAGGCTTTCAGAGGTCTGAAACAATTCTGCAGCGAACATACCAAGATCGTTATTTCCTTCTATAACCCTTTGTGGGAACCTGCCATGAAACTGGCCGAACTGCTGGGAATTAAGGTCAGGCTGCCCTTGCAGAACTGGCTTACTGTAAGCGACATTCAGAGTATGCTGCGCCTGGAGGATATCGAAACCATCCGCATCATCCGGAAAACGCTCCTGCCGATAAATATCCCCGGGATAAGTTTTTTCTTCAATGCCTTCCTGGCAAATCTCCCGGGATTTAACCGCCTGTGTCTGACGAATATGCTCACCGTACGCCCTGAGATCAAACAAGACTGGGACTTTACAGTATCCATTGTGGTTCCGGCCCGTAATGAAGCCGGAAACATTGAAAATGCCATCCTGCGGACCCCTGAATTTGGCGCTTCTCAACAATTTGTATTTATTGAAGGTAACTCAGCTGACAACACGTACGAGGAAATGCTGAGGGTGCAGAAAAAATATCCGGATAAAAATATTCTGGTGGCCCGGCAGACGGGAAAAGGCAAAGGAAACGCCGTTCGCGAAGGTTTTGAACTTTCAACGGGTAAGGTACTGATGATCCTTGATTCGGACCTTACCACACCTCCGGAGGACCTGCCCAAATTCTACGAGGCACTGAAAAAGAACAAAGGAGAATTCATTAATGGTTGCCGCCTCGTTTACCCGATGGAGAAGCAGGCCATGCGCCAACTCAACCTGATGGCCAATAAATTCTTCGGATGGTTTTTCACCTACCTGCTCGGACAGCATCTGAAAGATACCCTCTGCGGCACCAAGGTTATTTTCCGCAGGGATTATGAAAAAATTAAGGCCAACCGAAAATATTTCGGGGAATTTGACCCCTTTGGTGATTTCGACCTGCTGTTCGGTGCTGCCAAGCTGAACCTGAAGATGGTAGAGATCTTTGTACGTTACCGCGACAGGGAATACGGATCAACCCAGATTAACCGGTTCCGGCATGGCCTGCTGCTGTTCAGAATGAGCTTTTATGCTGCCCGAAAAATCAAGTTCAACTAAGCCGTGAAAGAAGCGATATTCGATAAGGACCGGGACACTACCCTGGAAAACAGGGAGAAACTCTTTAAGAACAAGAACCTCCTTTTTTGGTATCGTAAACTGTATGATTTAACTATCGGAGCCATCCCCGGACATCGTGAAAAGAAGATCCTGGAGATCGGAAGCGGAACCTCACCCCTGAAAATATACTATCCCTGGGTAATCACCTCAGACATCCTTCCCCTCGATTATCTCAATCATACCTTTGACTGTCAACAAATCGATGCATTCGTGGATATCGAAGATGGAAGCCTCGATTGCATCAGCCTTACGAATGTACTGCACCATCTGCCGGCCCCGCTTGATTTCCTGGTAAAAGCACAACGCAAGCTTAAGACCGGTGGAACGATCATCCTGACCGAGCCCTATCTCTCCCTGCTCTCCAAACCCATTTACCGATACGTGCACTACGAACGTACCGATACCCGTATCGACCGTCCACTTCTTGACGAAAGTCAGGGCCCGCTAAGCTCCTCGAACCAGGCTATCCCCTACCTGATCTTTTTCAGAAAAAAGGAATGGTTTGCGACACTTGAGTCCACTTATCAGATTGATACTATCCGCTATTTTACTTCTTTGGCCTATTTCCTGACCGGTGGCATCCGGCACCGCCTGCCCCTTCCCGGTTTTATATACAGATTGATATTTACAGCCGATGCCGCACTAGCCAGACTGTCTCCCCGTCTTTTTGCATCGTTTTTTACGATTACGCTGAGAAAGAAGCAGAAAAGTAAGTAGAAGATTTTGCTATCAATTAAGGAACTCCCTAAAAGCTTTTATATTATCGATAAAGCATACATCGATTTTATAAGGTTCTACAATCTTCATCAGCAACGAGCTTTCTTTGTAACAAGAGCAAAAGAAAATATGCGATTTAACCGCATGTACTCCAACACTGTCGTCAAGACAACTGGAGTAAAAAATGATCAAATCGGTAAGCTGGGATCTTACTATCCTGGTAGAGATTATCCGGAGAAGCTGCGTAGGATCAAATAGTGTTAAACGGATCAGGAACTAATCTTCCTTACCAATAACATGGGGTAGCCTTCCCTGTATCGTCAAAGAAATCCTGTAAAAATCACAAACAGTAGTCGTGTAACCTTTTGTATATATAAAATATTCTTTGTACAATTACATTGTAGGAATTTGAAGTTATGTACTAGCAACTGTTCAGATATGATCAGGTATTATGATTTTATACTTTTAAAACTTTCTCATTTCACAAAATGTCCCTCAGGAAATATGTTATTCTATATGACAGATTACTGTCATTAATAGAAAAAAAATCAACAGGCACTCCCACTGAATTAGCTTTGAAACTAGGTGTTTCAAAACGACAAGCCAGTAACTATATACATGATTTACGTGACTTAGGATTTAAAATCGAGTTTTGTCCCCTCCTCCAAAGTTATGTCTATAAAGATATATCCTTACACAAGGATCAGGTAATCATCCATCCCGATTCAGAAATTAGAACAATCCTGCCCCGCTTGAAAAATACGATTATTTAAAATCGATCTAAATATTGTCGATGCAATAATATTTCATTCTGCGTGCCAACCTTTGTTTTTTTGGAGCAATTAGCTCCAAAAATTTATTAAACAATTCTCTAACTCATTACATAACTAACATTTATTGATATGACAATACCACAAATCCTAAGAAAATCGCTGCTTCTTTTAGCGCTTTCAGTGTTTTTCTGTTTATCTTATGCTCAGAGTCCTACATGGCCAAATCTTCCAAGGGAAGAACCGTTTTTATTTGATAATGGGGGCAACTATAATGCTTATCCTCCAAGTTCAAGTACTAGGTGTCAGGTAGCATTTGGTTGGTATTCAGACCAGAAATATGCACATTGGATTGGAACACGTCACCACTCCGGTTCTGGTTATGAGTATAAGAATGCTTTTGATTTTTATTTATGGCAATATGGAGATGCACCTAATGAATTAGGTTCGAATCATGTTATGTCAATCACCGGAAGAGGTTTAGCTCTGGGATCTGGCAATTATTATGTCCCCAATGGATATGTAATGGAAGCAGTAGGAAATATCCTGGTAGATGGTAATATTGAATGTGAAAAACTAGAAATTAAAAATATTGGTGCAGATTTTGTTTTTGATGCTGACTACCACTTACCTACTCTTTGGGAATTGGAACAGTATATTAAACAAAATAAGCATTTACCAGGAATACCAACGGCAACAGAGACAGAACAAGGAGTTGATCTCGGAAAGCTGACCCAAACTCTTTTACAAAAAGTAGAGGAACTAACTCTTTATACCATTGAACAGGAAAAAAAAATCAGGATACTTGAGCAGCAAATCAATTCAATGAAAAATTAAGAACTTTCGGAATTCCAGATAAATTAATTATAAATGTTAAATCAGATAAAATGAAACATATTCCCCTATATAGTATCATGTTGATGCTGACCCTTTTTACTAAAGTGGCTATTGGTCAGGAAATTGATAAATATCCAGCAGATAAGGAAAAACTAAAAATATACGAGCTTGACAAAGTAACTCAGCTCAATATTATTGAAGAAGTAGATTCTCATTTAATGACCACAGGAACAGCTGATTCAATAAGTAGCGAACGGAGTAGTGTAAGTATCCCTGTACGTATAAAAGTACGTCTTGATCCAGAGGAATTGCATTCTTACATTCCTGAAGTAATATATGAATATCCTGATGGGAAATTAGTAATAGACTATGAAAGCCTTATTGCTATAATATTCTCAGCATACGCTGAGGATCAAAAGAAAATTAAAGATTTGGAGCAGGAGGTAGAAAAGCTGAAAGTTAAAATCAAATAGCCATCGATAAGAATGATAAATAAGATGAGAATAAAAATTTTACGCTTGGTACTAGTTGGAACTGTCGGGGCCCTTCTTCTACTATCTGTATCAACGATATGCGCCCAATCCATTACATATACCTACTATTATGATGATTGTGGCAATAGATATAGTCGAACATCGGATGAGTTAACATCAAAAATTGATAATACTAGTAATTCCTATTCAGAAAAGGCTTCAACAGAAGAAAGCCCGCACATCGAAATAATCAAGGACATTAAGGTTTCATTCTATCCAAATCCCACTGAAGGTGCACTGTACCTGGAATTAAGCAATTTAAAAACTGAAACCACTGGTGAAATGCGCATTACGGCTTTAGATGGTAAGATTTTAATGATTGAACCTTTAAATGAAGCTACATATATTGATCTGAAGGAATTTGCTGATGGTATATACCTCCTTCAGATTCAAATTGACAATGAGGTGAATACTTACAGAATAATAAAACAACAGTAATCTCATTGAGGCATAAAAACAGATTATCAAATCCGACGAATTCAAATCCCATGAAAAAGATTGTTTGCCCATTCTTATTTTTATTTATTCAAGGTGTGACTGTGTTTTCGCAACTGCCTCCTGATAATTCCGATGTTGAAGCTAAAAGTTTTACATTCACTGGAGGTGTTTCCGGAAACAATGGAGCATACAGAGCTAGGGATTATATACTTTTTAATCCAAATTCATACACTTACGAATGGTGTGAAAATCTAGTGTTTGAAATAGACGAGTCGTTGATTTATGGAACCGATTATCAAACCTATCTAAATCCGACAACAAGAAACCTTAATGAGGATCTCCCTGTTGGTTCAACCCTTGGTTCATTCCAGGTAACTCCAAACGGTGGAGCCAACTATTCCATACCAATACAAGTTGCTCCCGGGACGGCTGGTATACAGCCAAATATATCGATATCCTACAACAGTCATGGAGGTGATGGTTTGCTGGGTAAAAGTTGGAGTCTTTCCGGAATCTCTGCAATTACCAGAGGCGGAAAATCTCTTTATTACGATGGAACTTCAACTTCAGTTAGCTTAACATCGAGTGACCGCTTTTGGATAGATGGTCAACGGATTGTAGAAGGCGGACCCATTACCTATGGGCGAATTGATCAGGTGCACTATACGGAAGTTTACGACTATTCAACCATAACTCCAAAAGGTAACGCCGGCTATGGACCTGCATATTTTTTTGTGGAAAAGAGGGATGGTACTAAAATATACTACGGAAACTATGGTGGCAGCAATGCGTATTTAAAGTCCCCCGATAATGCTACAATAATTACCTGGTATATAGCCAGAATTGAAGATCGCAGGGGTAATTATATCGCATATAATTACGAAAGAGATGATACTAATGGTGAAACCTGGCTTACATCGATTCATTATACAGGAAACGACAGCATGGGTATCGATCCTTATAATACCATTGAATTTTATTACCAGGATAGGACTGATTATTCAGATAAGTATGTTGCCGGATGTAAAATAACAAATAAAAAAATACTGCGGAAGATACGAACTCTATGTGAAGGCCAGTTGGTCCGTTCGTATGTGCCCAAATACTACTTCAATGATTATACAAGGCTGAATGAAATTGAAGAATACAACGCAGCTGGTGAGCGCTACAATTCCACTGTGGTTGGATGGGGTGCAAAAGTAACCTCAAATACAAGCTTTACAGGGCCATATACTCCTGAGGACAATGAAAAAGAACTATATTTTGGTTTTGCTGACTTTAATGGAGATGGATTAACTGATTTTTTAAAATGTCGTAAGACCGACGAAACTACTCAACGGAATTTTGAATGGGAAGTATGGATAGCCCAATATAATTCTTTTGTCAGAACCGATACTGGAACCTGGGAGTTTACTGATGCGGTTGGTTTCCAATTTATCCCGGGAGATTTTAATGGTGATGAATTTAATGACCTGGTGGTTTGTGTTGATCTGGATGGTGGTAACAATAGCCAGGTATATTGTTTTGAATCCTTAGGGACGACTCTAAGTTGTGATGAGAATGATTATTTTCTGGCTGGCGATGCCTATCAATTTTATCCAGCTGATTTAGATCTGGATGGTATTACGGAATTGATCAATATCCATTCCAGTTCTGTAAGCACTTACAAATTTAATAGTAGCGATCTATCAATTCCTCCTACCGAAGTGAGTATTGGGTTAAATTTAGGAGATAATATGAAATCTCTTAGCTATTTCGATGGTGACTCAAAACCTGATATTTTTTCAGTTTCTGAATCGGATATCAAAGTGTATGAATTGTCTCTTTCTGGTTATTCACAGATATTCTCATCGACGCAAATAAATAGCCATAATGCTACACGGTTATATACTGGTGATTTCAATGGTGATCGTAACGTGGATATTTTGACATGGCACGGAGACGAAGACTGGAATTTATTTTATAATACGGGCATTGAATTATTGGCTTCTACGGCTCCCTCATTACCCAATATTGATATGGAAGCAACGCCGGTTGATAACAACATATTCCTTCATGATTTCAATGCTGATGGAAAAACAGACATTGTATATGCCTATCGTAATGTTAATAATTCCAATCTCGACTATTATTATTCGAATGGTTTCGATGGTTTCACTTCACAATCCGTTACAGATATACCGGGTCATGTTTACGTTAATAAACATTATATAAGAGCATTCACTGATTTTAATGGAGATGGACATCAGGATATATTCAGTAAAACTCCAGGGGATGGTACTGTAGTGGCGTATTTGAACAGGCCAAATGATAAAAGCCGATTTGTTAACAAATTACTCAACGGTTTCAACAATCTTACAACCATAAATTACACATCTATTGCTGATCCTTTAAACACCGTTTACACCAAGGGTACCGGAGCTATATTCCCTATATCCGATTTCAAGGGAGCAATGTATGTGGTAAGTTCAGTTACGCAAACAGCGGGAAGTGAGACGCTGGCTGATAATTCATATACCTACGAAAGCGCAAAAATACACAGGATGGGCAAGGGATTTCTGGGTTTCGGTAAATTTTTTGGTACCAATAATCTTACCGGTATAGTAACCACATCTTCTACAAACCTGAAAATCATCAACGATAAATACTATTATCCGTATATTTCATATGTTAGCACAAAGCTTGGAGTTAATACTCTAACTGCCCATAATAAATCATTGGCATTAGAGGAATATCCCTATGCCAAACGTTTCAGACCCTATATCACTCAAACCATAGAGACCAACTACCTGGAGGATATTAAAATTACCACTAAGTACAACGAGTTCGATGATTATGGAAATCCAACAAATATTACCGATGAGTATAAAGCAGATGATATCAGTACAATTGGGAATGGCACGGTTGAAGAATTAATAACAAAAACTATCCAGTACTGGCCGGAAACAAATTCTTACTTACCTTCAACAATTAACATCACATCTAATCGAGATGGACAACCCGAGATTACTACATCTAAGACAATAAGCTATACAAGTGATCATCTTCCTGATATAATTAAGATAAATCCGGGAAAATCCGTTGAGATATGGGAAGACAACGATTATGATGGTTGTGGTAATCTTATACAGAAAAGACTCACGGATAATCAATCAACAGAACTGCAAAAGATTTCTTATACATACGATTCGAAAAAGCGTTTCGCAATAGAAGCTACAAATGCACTTGGGCATACAAATGAATATACCTATGATCCCAGGACAGGTAATACTCTATCAACTACCAATGCCCAGGGTGTTACAACAACGAATTTATTCGATAATTTCGGTCGTTTGGAAGCAGCTTCCAGTCCGGTTAGTAGCACTTCAATAGACCTCAAATGGAGCGATGATCCCTATATTAATGGCGACTTATATAGGATAACCACCTTAAGCGATGATGGGTCCTATAAAAAAGAATATTTCGATGCTTTTGGACGAAAAGTACATGAGCGTGCACCTTCGATGGGACTTGAAGAAGTAAAAACAACAATCAATTATAATTCAAAAGGTTTAGTGGAATCTCAATCTGAACCCTATGAAGGGACGAGCGTTGATCACTATATCTATTACTCTCATGATGATTATGGCAGATTAACAGACGTTGAGAGTTACCGACAGGACATAAGTTATTCCTACCCTGAGCCTCGTAAAACGGTTGTAACAAACAATTTGGCTGCCAGTCATTCGAGCTGGACAAAGACTAATTCTCTTGGAGAAGTGATCCAGGCTCAGGATCAGGGTGGTGATTTATACTATACCTATAATGCAGTAGGACTGCCTGTTGAAATTGAGGCTCCTGGCGGAATCATCACTGAAATGACCTACGATCTTGCCGGAAATCAAACCTCGCTGACTGATCCCAGCCTAGGAACTACGACTTATGAATATGATCTTTTAGGCAATTTAACCAAACAAACAGACCAGAATGGGGAAGTGTATGATCTCTCCTACGATGCAATTGGACGACTTACATCAAAAACGAATACTACTGAGGGTACAACAACCTATACCTATGTTACATCGGGCAACGGCCTTGGCCTTTTACAGTCAATTAGTAATAATAATACTAATATAAGTAAGACTTATGCCTACGATGAATATTCCCGGCTAATTTCTCAGACTGAAAACATTGAAAGTACAGATTATATTTATTCATACGAATACGATATTCTCGGAAGAATTCAGGAAATGACTTATCCGGGGGGTGATTTTAGTATTAATTACAAATATAATACCCATGGTATGCTCATGGGAGTGAATGATGAAAATGATAATAACATCTGGGAAATTGAGGATATCAATCAGCTGGGGGCAATAACTGACATACAGTACGGAAATGGTCTGACTACTCAATATTCCTATGACCCCTACAACCAGTTGAATGAAATAATCACAACAAATGCAAGTGCACAGAAGAAGCAACACCTGCAATACTCCTTTGCTTATCAAACCGGAAACCTAACCTCCAGGAGTGATATGCTGGCCAATTCAGGGAGTGGAATAACTGAATCGTTTCAGTATGATGAACTTGACAGGCTTACAGATTATACGGTGGGTAGCAATGCCTATGCTATTAGCTACAACTTAGATGGAACAGGCCGTTACAATTCAAAATCGGATCTGGGATCTTACCAATATGGTGAAAACGGCGCTCCGGAGTATGCCCTGACCTCCATAACCGGATCAGATGGCTCAGTGATTAACCGGGCACAGCAGGATATTTACTGGACCTCCTTCAATAAAGTAGAGCAAATTGTACAGGGTACCCTAAGCATGGACTTTGTATATGGCCCAAATCATGAGCGAAAAGTTACTGAGCTATACAATGGGACAACAAGGCTGATGAAGAAGACCTTTGTTGGAAACTACTATGAAATTGAAGAGGATGAGGAGGAAAATATCCGTCGTTTGTATTACGTTCCGGGA
>JAFGEO010000147.1 GCA_016931575.1 Bacteroidales bacterium
AGCCGAATCCCATCTCAACGGCACGATCGAAAGCAGTTATTTTTAAAACTTCTTCAAAATCCTGGGCATTTGTGTATAATGATACAAGGAAAATACAAAGGATAATACTGATATTTTTTTTCATGGTTGTATGGATTTAGTAAGTCTCATGATTTTAATGATTCAGCGCATATGAAATATCAAAGCGAGGACATAATATTAACCAGAATATTGTTTCATGGAAAGGGAGGAAGGTTAGTATTAAGTATATCGACGGTTATGAAAAGGTATATGAAGCAGAAAATGTCCGGGACAGGCTATGGAGGCATCATCAGCCATCCGGCAATACCGGTGTATCGGGTTGCAGGCTTCTGCTTGCTGGTTCTATTGCATGGAATTAAGGTATTTGAACAAGTTGAATTTTTTATCCAGGCCCATTTTTTGCCTTATTCTGCTGCGTGCCACTTTTATGGTATTGGGTGATTTAAAGGTAATGGAGGCGATCTCTTTGGATGACAGGTTTTTCTTTAGGAGCAGACACAGTTCTATTTCCGAAGGAAGCAGGGAGGGATGTTTTGTGACAAGCTGGCGGATATAAAATTCGTCCTTCACAGGTTCATGACCCGCTTGCAGGTAGCGTTTGAATACCTGCTGGTTTTGTAAAAGGTTCTGGAGAATGATATCGGTAATTTCCTCACCACTCTTTCCCCTTTTCCGTTGGTTCTGGATGGCCTCGGTCATTTTCTCGTGTTCATGAATAAACACCCGGATCATCTCCCCCATCTGACTTGAAAGCATAAAAGAAGATTCGGCCAATAAATCGATCCTGTTGTCCCGTTCGTTCAGCAGAGCCTGCTCCTGTTCCCGGATGGTTTTCAGATAATGTGCCATGCGGATATGAGAATGTGTGCGTGCCAGGAGTTCCGTTCTATCGATGGGTTTCCGGATGTAATCGGATGCTCCGGCTTCCAGAGCCTTTTTAAGATCATTGCTCTCAAGCATTATTCCTGATGCAATGATTACCGGGATTGTATGCAGCTCAGGGTCACTTTTCAGGTGTTTTAACGCGGTGAATCCATCCATTTCGGGCATTTGCCAGTCCATGATAATGATGTCCGGATGCTCACTGCGCGCCAGATCGATAGCCATTTTGCCATGGATAGCACTGATGATCTTATACGGCACCTGTTCTTCAAAGAACAACGTTGCGTAGGCCTTAAGATATTCCGGTTGATCATCCACAACCAGGATAGTGGTAGGTTTCATTGAATCATTTTTAGCAGACTGGAATAGAGCTTCTGATTACAGGATAATGCCAATTCTTTGAACTTCTCAATCTCTTCCCTTACTTGCTTATCTTCGTTCAGAGGAATTGTATTCAGGATACTTACAATATCGCTGGACTGGTAACAGGCTATGTTAGTTAATTTTTTTCCGATTGGCCTCAATAGCCTTCGGGTTTCCTTGGATAGTTGAACCGGGTTGTTTCCCTTATTGATGAAGGTACGTATCAGGTTTTCGGAGGACAAGGGTAAGGTTAGGCTAAAAGTAGCTCCGCCCTCAGGTTTTGATTCCACGGCTATATGACCGTTGTGAGCCTCCATCACTAATTTACAGAAGGTTAAACCCATTCCGGACGATCGTTCATTTCCTGCATGAGCCCGGATGGTATAAAACAATTCAAAGATCTTTTCCTGATCTTCCGGTTTGATCCCGGGACCCTTATCGCTAACGGAAATATGCAGTACATTTTCTTCCATTCTGCTGCTGATCAGTACGCTGGAATTTGCAGGCGAATATTTGACAGCGTTTTCAATAATATTTATCAGACATCTTTCCAACAGGTCCTTATCGCCCGGAATTTTCGGATCGACATCCGGGAGTTCGGTTTGTAAGCGTATATTTTTGCTCAGGGCAAGGTAGTGCACCTGCTCCAGGGCTTCGATGATCCAGGCAGAAAGTGGGAATGGTATTTTCTTTAAACGAATTTTGAGAATGTTCCCCGATTCTACATCAATGATGTTGCCCAACATACGGGATACCCGCAGCACCTGATCGTTTATTTTCTTAAAATTTGATGTTGATAGCGGCGGATGGCTCAACATATTGATGCTGTTCAGGGGGACTTTTATATCATGCAGCAGCATATGCGACATTCTTTCCTTAAACTGGCTGAGCTCCTTTACCCGGCGTGCTTCTTCTTCCTGCTTGCGGATACTTTTCTTGAGAATGATCACGATCTTTCGAAATACAAATGCAAAGGATCCTGTAAGCATGATCGCTACCGGAATGTTTTCTATCAGGAACACATCACCTGCCAGGATGGAGAATAAAAGGTAGAAAACCCATGCCACAGCAGTGATCGCTACCGTAAAAAGAGTATTGATGCAGGTGGCCGACACGAAAATCAGGATAAAGAAAAGGATCAGGTCCCGTAAAATGTTAGCGCTTAGGATCGAAGCATCCGAAAAGTACCAGAAATAGGCTGTAAAGGTATTGGCACTTAGGGTCACCACAAAAAAAACGGAAACAAGCTGAACATTGCCCCTGCTGTTAAAAAAAAGAAAAAACAGCAGCGTAAGGAAAACAAAGATGGTAAGTATATTGAGAACAGCCAGATTCAGCCTGCTGCCGGTTTCGGTAAGCAGGAAAGTTGATCCGCCTCTTATCAGCCATTCTTTGATTAATCCCAATTGCTGAATGGTATCCAACGTAAGGCCTGCAACAGAAAAAACCAATACGAATACAATCGTATAATGTTGATATTTATGAAAAATGTTTTCTTCTGCCATCTGATGAAACCTATTTGCAATAAGCATCTTACCCCGCTGCTTCCTGCGTGGATCAATAAAAGACCCTGACGGTATAATTCCCCACAAATTACTAAACTCTTTTTAAATCCTCTAACATTCGGGAAGTAAATGCATCCTGTTGCGAAGGGCATCGGAACACTTACAGGATCGAATGGTTTATATTGATTGCATTATCTGTCGGATACATGCTGTGAACCGTATGACTGCTTCAGCATTCCTTTCATTTTTATCCTGGCTGGGTGAGGTTCCCATTTCAAATGGAATCATCGTTCCGGTTTGCCGTTAAAAATAAGTTTATCTGTGTTTTCAGCAGGTTGGAATGACCGCTTACTTCATTCCTGAAATACCCGTATTACGTCCCGAAAACAATTAACCGCTGCCAGCCGAAGCTTCAGCAAAAGTGGGACACTCCCTGAGAAATACGGAAAAAATTTAGTTACCTGGTTGATGTGATCGCATAGATTTTCCCATCTCCTGCGCCAACATATAAAGTGCCATCACTGTCAATAACCGGCTGGCTTTACCCTAATGCAATCGGATACTCCCAGATAAACGTACCTTCGCTTGATACAGACATGAGTTTTCCGCTATCCGAGAAGGTTCCGAAGTAGATGCTGCCGCTGGCGTCAATGGTAATGGGTGCCGAGGTATATCCCTGGGTGTTGTATTTCCATTTTTGGCTGCCATCGCCGTTAAGAGCATAAATATTTTTATCAGCGCAACCAAAAAAAATGGTGCCGTCCGCTGCCAGCGATGGCCGCTTTGTTACGGCATCCGGCAGGGTAAATTCCCAGCCTTTTTCACCATCCGGCCCAATAGCCAAAAGTGAATTCACGGAACCAATATAGGCGGTACCATCTATGCCTGCCACCACTTCATATCCGATATCTTTTCCGGTGGTATATTTCCACTTCAATTTCTCCTTCGGATCAATGGCATAAATAATGTCATCATAATCTACAACATAAATGGTTCCGTCAGGTGCAACAGCCGGAGATGAATAACTTGAACTTTCAAGCTCAAATCTCCACAGTTCTTTTCCGGCTTTGGTAATTGCAAACAGTCCATCCGATTTATCGACCGCATAGAGGGTGCCGTTTGAACCGATGGCCAGCGCTCCAAAAATGTCTCCATTCAGTTGGTCCGGCAAATCGAATAACCATTGCTGGTTATTCTCCGCATCAAGGGCAATGATCTGACCATCCGTATAGTTTTGAACCCCTTACTGATCAAATCCACCAATGTAAATGATCCCGTCTTGGCTGATCGGAGGAATGTTTCTCAGGTAAAACATAACCTCATTCCGCCAATCCTGACATCCCGGTTTCATCATATACAACCGGCCCCGAAGCGTTCCTCTCGCATGCGTATAAAGCACCCAGCATGAGTACTGAAAATAAAAGGTTTTTCGTCATTTGATGCATGATTAAGTCCATTTAATTGTTTTTTCTGTTGTTCCGTACCCGTTCAGGTTTCTTCACTCTGATTGACGGGCCTCAGGGTATTGTGCAATGAACCAACAACTATAACAGAACCCTCAATATCATTAAAAAATTCAATCTTTCCACTCTTAAGCCCTGTTAAATCAGCCTCAGGAACCTCGATGGTTGCGCAAGGTGTTGCATTATTCGGATCAACACGGACTTAAAAAGTTCCGCTAAGGTCAATTTTCCCGCTTTGCCAGGTACCCTGCCCATCGGCTTAAAGACCCATGCTTGATGCGTTAACTTTTACGATTATTGCCTGAGTTGAGCCTGAGCAATGAAAAGACGGCAGCACCGCTTATTCCATTCCAATCCTCGATAAGTGTTCCGCTGCTTGTCGGAACAGTGCTGCTCTGCGTAAGCGCCATGCCTGAAGGGCAACCCTGCATGTGCTGATCAACCGGATGCATAGCGATCTGGCTGAATAGCGAAGGGTAATCCATGCAGTTGATAATGCATCAGATGATCTGTAAATTGTTTAGCGCTAGAAGAATATCGAGTTCGTCACCTCAGTTGATCTTCTGATAACTGCTCCTGAAACGTAGGTGGAAAAAAGTTGAAATACAGGGTGCCGTTTAGTAAATTGTATCCGATACTTCCCAATTGTCCATCTATACAATTCTTTTGCGCAATGGTTTTATACAGACACCCTGCAATCAGGTTTCACCTGATTATTCTTGTAGTATCACTCCGGCTTACGGGTGTTCACGAAACGATACTTGCTCAGAGTGATGCCTGGAACAATGCTCCGGAGATCGTTGAAGTGAACAGACTTCCTGCACATGCCGGGCTGATGCCCTTTAACGATGTTGAGGAGGCGTTGTCACTCGAACCCTATGAATCAAATAATTGCCTGTTATTGAACGGAATATGGGATTTTTTACTGGTGGAATCACCGGATGACCGGCCAATTGACTTTTACAGGAACCATTACAGCACCGCTGGCTGGGATAAAATTGAAGTGCCGGGTAACTGGCAGATGTCGGGATACGATTTCCCTATTTATACGAATATTCTATACCCCTGGCAGCGCCTTGGTCACACGGTTACCGCCCCCTTTGCTCCCCAGGAGTATAATCCTGTGGGCTCCTATAAACGGGAGTTTGCGATTCCGGCCGGCTGGGAGGGTAAGGAAGTATTTCTTTCGTTTCAGGGTGTGGAGTCTGCATTCCATGTGTGGATCAATGAGAATTATGTAGGCTATGCCGAGGATAGCTATACCACCGATGAATTTTTGATTACACCCTATCTGCAGGAGGACGGGACCCATACCATATCGGTGCAGGTTTTCCGCTGGTCAGATGGCAGCTGGCTGGAAGATCAGGATTTTATCAGGCTGAGTGGTATATTCCGGGATGTGCTTCTTTATGCTACCCCGAAAGTACATTTGTCCGATCTTAAAATTGAAACCGATCTGGATGCCGGCTATATAAATGCAGAACTGAAATTGAATTATGCGGTCCGGAACTATAGCGATCAGCCAATCAGTAATTACCATTTATCTTCTATGCTCTTTGATGCCGAACAACATATTATTCTTAACGAATCTGAGATTTCTGTTTCTTTGGCAGTCGGTGAGGAAATTCAGCTTATGCAAAACCGGCTGGTCAGCAACCCCCGTAAATGGTCAGCGGAAAAGCCGGAACTTTATACGCTCGTGGTGGCATTAAGGAACAGTTTGGGAGAAATTATAGAGACAGAGCGGTGTAAGGTGGGTTTCAGGGAGGTTGCAATACAAGACGGTCTGCTGCTGATCAATGGACGGCCTTTGTACCTTAAGGGGATTAACCGGCATGAGACCTGCCCTGAGAACGGACGGGCTGTTTCGCGCCAACTTATCGAAGAAGATATCCGGCTGATGAAACAGTTTAATATCAATGCCGTGAGGACCAGTCACTACCCGAACAATCCATACTTTTATGAGCTTTGCGACCGGTACGGGATCTATGTTATGGACGAAGCCAACCTGGAATCGCACGGAGCTCCCGGCATCCCCGGGAGCGATCCTTCCTGGACCAATGCCTGTATCGATCGTCTTCAAAACATGGTGGAACGGGATAAAAACCATCCTTCAGTGATAATCTGGTCCCTCGGAAATGAATCGCATACAGGGAGCAATTTCGTGGCGATGGCAAATTGGGCAGAAGTTCATGATCCTACGCGTCCCTCCCACTATCAGCACTATGATAGTATTGCGGATATCGGAAGCTCCATGTACCAAAGTGCTGAAAGTATCAGAAATTACTCCGGGACGAAACCCTTCATACTTTGCGAGTATGCCCATGCCATGGGGAATAGTGTGGGCGATCTGGCAAGCTATATCGAAGCATTTGATGAGAACCCCAAACTGCAGGGTGGATTCATCTGGGATTTTGTCGACCAGGCCCTGGCGTGGCCCCTGTCCGCCCCGGAATATTTCTCATACGGGGGGGATTGGACACCCATACCAAGTGACACAAATTTTTGCGCTAACGGCATTCTGCATGCCGATCGAAGTTTGCAACCTGAGATATGGGAGGTGAAGAAAGCGTATCAAAATGTCAGGATCCGGCCCATGGACCTCCAAAATGAAATTTTCGAGATCGGGAATCAGTTTCTGTTCACAGGTCTGAATGAATACGCCCTCGAATGGGAAATCGTTCAGAATGGCTTTTCCATAGATCAGGGATCGTTCAGAGGAAGCGCCCTTAACATACCTCCCCTGGGTAAACGGACCCTGAGAATCGATTACGATCTGTCCGCTTTCAATCCCTTCCACACCTACCATATCAATTTCAGCTTAAAAGAAATTACTGACCGTCCCTGGGCTGACAAGGGCCATATCGTTGCGAGTGAACAGTTCCTCCTCTCCGGAGCAAAAGAGCATGCGGTAATGAATACAACAGGCATGGAGGCGGTAAATTACAGTTATTCCGGCGATACGATACATATAGGAGCAGGTCCGGTGACCCTGGATTTTATTCAGTCGGAAGGAGCCTTTGCCAACTATACGATCGAGGGTATTTCTGTTTTAAAAGAAGGCCCTTCGCCCCATTTCTGGCGGGCTCTTACAGACAACGACCGGGCAAAATATCTATATCATAACAATCTGCACTGGCAGCATGCAGGTGAACAACGAACCGTAAGTTCCACCATCGTAGAGCAACTTTCTCCTTCTATCCTGAAGATGACCACTGAGCTTTCCTATCCATCTGCACCAGGGTCTACGGGTTGCATTGAACATCTGGTGTATGGTAATGGTGCCGTACAGGTTAATTATCAACTGCACACTGAGGGAACTTCCGATATTCCTGAGATCAGTATGATCTGCTCGGTGGAAAAAGCCTATGATCATGTCACCTGGCTGGGACGAGGGCCCCATGAGAACTATTGGGATCGGAAAGAATCGGCCCCTGTTGGGTGGTATGAGTCCTCCGTTGAGGACTTCTTCATCCCGTATATCCGGCCGCAGGAAACCGGACAACGTACCGATGTGCAGTGGCTTACGCTTACCAACTCCGCCGGTAAGGGAATGATGATTGCTGCCCGACCACAGATTGAATTCAATGTATCGGCCTATACCCCCTGGGAGTTGCAATCGAAGAGGCATCCGCATGAATTAACAGAGAGTGTTTTTAATCAGTTGCGCATTGCCTATCATCAGAGAGGATTGGGAGGCGATGACAGCTGGACCGTACTATCGTTGCCCCACCCTGAATTTCGGATGTTTGAAGGGAAGGATTACCACTATTCCTTCTGGATCTCTCCTTTCTCAGCTGATTCCTCGGCACTGTCAATGAATCAGACCGATTATCCTTCTTTCTTCCTGGAGGTAAAGAACGGATCAGGCAGTGCGTACCTTTTTCAGGGTGATACAGCCACCATTACTGCGGATGATCCGCCGGAAAGTTTTGTATTTGAGCGCTGGGGGGGAGATACCTTGTTTGTGGAGGATGCATACCTTACTTGCACCCGGGTTATGATGCCCGGTAAAGCCGTATCCCTGGAAGCCTTGTATAAGCGGACCGGTCCCGAAATCATCCCTCAGTCAGGGATGAAGATCATCTCCGTAGACAGCGAGGAGACCGATCAGGAGAAGGGAGCGGTGAAAAATATTCTGGATGGAGATGCCGGAACGATATGGCATACAGCCTGGTCCGTACTCCCGAATCCGGGCCATCCCCACTTCTTCATCCTGGATCTGGGAGATGCCTACCAGGTATCAGGAATAAGCTATCTGCCGCGTCAGGACCTGCCCAATGGACGTGTAGCGAGCTATACGCTTGAAGCTGGCATGGACACCCTTAGCTGGGAGATGATCCTTTCCTCCGGTATTTTTGAGAACACTGCAGATGAGCAAACGCTGCTTTTTGAAGGACTTGATGCCCGCTATCTCCGGTTCACAGCACTGAGTGCAGTCGATGGCCATCCCTGGACGACCATGGCTGAGTTCAATGTTCTTGCTGATTCCGTACCCACGGAACCCACGTACCCTCTTTTCATTGAGTGTGGGGATGGCAGTGGTCAGTATGTGGAACATCAGCTTGTTGAGATCAGGGCCTATGCGCCGCCACCCAATTACATTTTCCTTCAATGGACAGGTGATACAAGCTGTCTGAATGATGCTCATAACCCGGAAACTTTTCTGATCATGCCTTCGCAAACGGTTTCCATCGCGGCGGATTACGAAAAGGAACCTACGCTTTTGTCACAGGATTCAATCCGGATCATCTACGTTGATAGTGAAGAAACGGCCAGTGAAAACGGTGAAGCCATAAATATGCTGGATGGTGATTCCAGTACCATCTGGCATACAGAATGGTCCGTTCAGCCCGTCCCCGACCATCCCCATGAACTTCGTTTTGATTTGGGGAAACGCCGGCAGATAAGCTCACTTCACTTTCTTCCCCGGCAGGATCTGCCAAATGGAAGGATCAGAGCCTATGAAATTTACATCACTGAGGATACCATGGATTGGAACCCCTTTATCGTGAGCGACAGTTTTCCGAATTCCCCGGAAGAGCAGATCGTTGACATTACACCTGCAACAGGAAGGTACATTCGTTTTATAGCTTTGAATGAGGTGAATGGCAAACCCTGGAGTACCCTTGCTGAATTTAATGTGGAAGTCGGGGAGCCCGTGATTCGCGTTCAGTACCCACTGATCACAGAAAACGGATCGGGAAGCGGCAACTACGCTGAAGGTGAGGTGGTTCAGATCGTAGCCGATGAAGCACCGGAGCCCTATTTATTCAACCAGTGGATCGGTGATTTGGAACATGTAGCGGATATTTTTGAAGCCACAACTTATGTAACCATGCCGGCAGACACGGTTTTCCTCTGCGCTACTTTTTGCCTGCGTGATTCCGTTTTGCCGCAGGACTCCATCCGGATCATTTATGCGGACAGTGAAGAAACCGCACTGGAAGACGGGCGTGCTGAGAATGTCCTGGATGGTGATCCGTCCACCATCTGGCACACCGCATGGTCTGAACATCCCAATCCGGCGCACCCGCATGAATTGCAATTTGATCTGGGCAGAGTGTGGGAAGTTACGGCTGTCCGGTACCTGCCGCGGCAAAATCTGCCCAATGGCCGGATTGCGGAGTTTGAACTATACCTGTCAGCGGATACCGCAAACTGGGGTCAGCTCCTGGCGGGTGGTACCCTATTGAATACAAGCTATGAACAGCAAATTGAGATTGAACCGACAACGGGCAGGTATATCCGTTTTGTCGCATTGAGTGAGGTCGATGGGAATCCATGGAGCAGCATGGCTGAATTCAATGTACGGGTCAATGAAGTGATCACTGAACTGGGAGTTAACAACAGGATGGATCAGCTTATGCGGGGAGAATTTCAGGGAGGAGAATATTTTGAAATACTTTCTTTATATCCTAATCCTGCAGATGACTGCGTTTATTTGTCATTTGAAAATTACTGTTCCGGACCGGTTGCTGTGAGTCTGATCAGTGTGCCGGGCAACTTAGGGCTTAGCCATTATCAACTTCCGGAAGGCACCCACACGTTGAAATTCCCGATCCCCGAATCGCTGAGCGGGCTCTATTGGGTGCAAATACAATGGAAAGACGGATATGAACTTGTACCCCTGATTTTAAAATAACCGGTAACAGAGGATTGAATGGCCAAGGGAGCTTTTGCGGGTGGTTCGTCTGGTCTGTGAATCAGTCTTTAAAGATTTTTCTTACAAGGGTTTGTCCCTGAATGTTGCTTTTAATAAAATAAAGTCCCGGATGATAATGAGCCATATCAATGCACGTGATTAAGGAATTGGCATGTTGAAAAAAAACTTCCTTGCCATCGCTGCTGAAGATACGGATATCTGCCGGCACATGAGAAAGCAGGATATTTAATTCATGTTTCACCGGATTCGGGAATACTTCCATATCTTGGACAATGTCATCTCTCAGGGCAGTGTTGCAATTTCTTGCATCAGCGCCTTCATTTGTAATATCGGCCCCTGCATTGGTGATCCAGATCTTATCCAGGCGGGCCCCGTCTTCGCGGTAGTCAATGGTAAGTGTGTGAGTCTCGGTACTTAGCTGGTAGGTGGTTGGGAAATAGGTCCAGGTCCACGAAGAAGAACCGGTGATCCCATTCCACATGGCAAACGAGCCTCCATCCATACTCAGCCAAAATGAGTCGTCGTCTGGACTGGGGCAAATTACACGTAAATAAAGAGTATAAGTGTCGCTGGCCGGCAGGTCGAAGGTATAGGAAAGTTGACCTGAGGCATACGAAGGAGCAGCATCCGTGCTGTTATTTCCAGACTGGATGGTCACATATTTGCCGTTTGAGGCGGTATTGTTCGTGTTTATGTTCCAGAGCGAACCCACTGTGCCACATTCGGCCTCAAGCCATACTCCGGCTCCCACACTAACGTTTACATGAATTGTAACCGATTGCGCTTCACCGAGATCCCCCTGGTAAGTGATGGTAATATCCGCTTCGCCCTCAGTGATAGTATCGACTTTAGGATTGGAATTCTCATAGCTTGCCTTTTGGGTCACCTCTTCAAAATGTCCATCAACAAATTTGGCAGTAACCATAAGGGTTTCTGAACTGCCTGCCAGGAGTTCGATTTCCGTATTATCCACATGCAATTGCGAAAGAGTAAGTTCACTTTTAATATTCTTGATAATGAGGTTCACGCTTTCTGTGATGCCCCCATAGCTGGCATAGATCGTTAGGGTCCCATAATCAAGACCTTTAACAAGACTGTCGGTAATGGAAACCAGCCCCTAATGATCGAAGGTGAAATCAGTACCGGCAGTGACATCCTCACGGGTTCCATCGGTATACAAGGCCATTACTCTGATATAGGTGCTATCGTATCCGGGAAGGGTGTCAATCTTATAATCCTCTACAAAGGCATTGATAGCAAGGAGATCATGTTCTCCTGTTCTTTCAGTAAAATACCAGTGATCAAAATACAGGATGTTTTCATCGTCTTCGGCAGCAAACACAAAATACTCGTCATGCACTCCGGTAACTTCTTCCAGTGCTATGGTTTCTGTTTTCCAAACATCCGGTCCTCCCGTATAGCTTACCGGGACGGTCCCGATCAGCGTTCCGTTAACCTGATCAATCCCGACTCCCTGGAAAAAATCCTTGATACCCTACTCACTCTCTCGTATCACATAGATCTTCCCATCCACGGTGCCTGCATACAATGCCCCGTCGCTGTCAATAACAGGCTGGCTGTATCCTAATTCAATCGGATATTCCCAGATAAAGGCTCCCTGGCCGGATACCGACATCAGTTTTCCGGCATCGGTAAAGGTCCCAAAGTAGAGGCTGCCACTCGCATCGATAGTAATGGGTGCGGTGATATTACCCTCCGTATCATATTTCCAAACCTGGTTTCCGTCGCTGTCAACAGCATAGATGGCATGGTCGGCGCAGGCAATATACAGGGTTCCGTCATCTGCCAGGGAAGGCCGGTTTGTGGAGGCATCTGGTAAAATGAATTCCCAGAGTTTGTTTCCGTTTTCATCGATGGCCAGCAGTGAATTCTCTGTTCCAATATAGGCTGTACCATCCTCTCCTGCTACAACCTCATACTGAACATCTTTTCCGGCAGGGTATTTCCACCGCAGTTTGCCGTCCGGTTTTATCGCATAGATGTTCTCATCATAATCAACTACGTAAATGGTCCCATCAGGTGCAATAGCCGGTGATGAATAGCTTGAGCTTTCCAGTTCATAGGTCCATAATTCTTTCCCTGAGCTGCTGATCGCAAACAATCCGTCCGATTTGTCAACGGCATATATAGTCCCGTTTGAGCCTATTGCCAGTGCCCCGAAAATACCACCGTTATGCTGATCCGGCAAGTCAAATACCCATTTTTGATTGTTTGATGCATCCAAAGCGATGATCTGCCCATCGGTATAATTCTGAACCCCGTATTGATCGAAACCACCAACATAGATGGTCCCATCCCGGCCAATCGGGGGGATATTTCTTAAGTAGAGCATAAGCTCATTCCGCCATTCAAACTCATGGTCTGCAGATAATTTCAGAATATCAACCCAGGCGCCGCAATATAAATTCCCTGAAGCATCGATGGCGGGTGATAAAGCATCGGCCATAGCGTAATCCGGTGATGAATCATAGATAAGACTGGCCATAGCACTGCCCGGCCCAGGATAAGGACTTTGGGATGTTCGCCTGGAATCGTGACCCTCACAGGGCCAGGGTGAATCGGCCAGGCCCAGCATTCCTGTCTCGTCGTAGGTGATATCCTTCAGGTCGTTAGGATCGCAGGAACACAAAACGATGATGAATACAACAGCGATGGGTAATCTCCTGATCATTTGGTTTGATTTAGGTTAGTATGTTAACATGATGCGACAGTCCGGTGACGCATGCAGATTGTTTTTCCCCTTAACGGAATAAAGAATCTTTTGGGTCAAAGATACTATTTTTACAAAACAAACGTAATAGGGTGCCCCAGGAAGTTTCTATCGCTCCGTAAAGGGCTCCGTGCAGGCAATATCATCGAGGATTATGTTTCCGTACACCCGGCAGAGCCTGATCCAGCCGTACAGAGTATTGCTATCTTCTGCTAACTTAGCGCCAGGGAATTTAATTTTGGTTTGGGGCCAGACTCCCAGGTGGTCGTATTGACCCTTATAATAGACCGCTGAGCTCTTGAAAAGGATCAGGGTGTCATTTGACCGTTGCAGACCTGGTCTGATCGTATCATGCATCCCCAGATCTTTTTCATTGCACTTTTTTTTAGATGGTGCCGACTTCAATTGGTGGTTTCAGGAGGTGGAAAACAATTTCCGGGTTTTGTCATTTCATGTAGTTCCAACAGAAATCTTCCTGAAAATGGCTTACTTCATGATAAGCAGTTTTTTGCAGGCATACTTATAGTGATTGCTTAGCCGGATGAGATATATACCATTTGATAAATCATAGAGATTGAAATACTTACGCTCGTTCACTTCGAGAAACAGGTAATCAAGTCTGTAAAATGTCGTGCCTGCCAGATCAGTAATTGTCAGATTCCCGAGGAAATCATGATCGCCGTTATTGTAGATAAAGAAATTACCGTCTCCCGGATTGGGGGCAAGGATAAGCTCATCGGATATATCTGATAGTTGCACGCATGAAAAGCCAAATTCATCCTCTGCAAAATGATTCCTGATATTGGTCTCGATAGCACAGGGGCGATCATAGATATAGGAGGATATATTGTCAAGGATGTCAGTCTCCCATTCCGAAACGGAAGCAGGGAAATGCCAGCGTTGGATATGCCTGGGCATTTCGCCATCGTATTTCACTTTTACGGTGTTGAGTTTCTTCTCCATAACATTCGTACTGAAATTGCTATGTAATACTTCCGTATACCTGGAGAGAAATTCGGTTCTAAAATCCTTATTATTCAACAAGTTATTAAAGAGAAAGATAGAAACAGGTTCATTCAACCAGCTTGGATCATTTACCCATTCCAGGGATCGTTCAATCATGTTTTTATCTGGCGACCCGAAACCTGCATCCAGATCAAACAGGATCCATCTCCATCTGCCGTTTTCTCGTTGTGGTTGCCACAATTTCTGATTGTTTGACGGCCAGTCCGTATTTGAAAAGTACATCTCCGCGAGCTGATAATCAATGAAATTCGAAATATCGATCTGTGTTTTCACATACTCGTAATTGTCCTCAATTGATAAATCGTTTGTTTCGATAAATGCTGCCAGTTCGAGGTAGTTTTCATTGGTACCGGCCTGCACCAGTTTGTAATTTCCCTGGATCATATTTACAGAATCCTTGTTGTAGTCATGGGTATAGGCAATATATCGCGTATCGATTTTATCGCGCAGGGTGTGTATTCCCCAATACTCGCCGTTGATGAATACAACAACGGGTTGATAGTCCTGGTATTCAATATTCAGGTTGCTGACAACATTATTAGCATAGGCATCTGAGATTACGGTATGCCCATTCCATGCCCCCATGCTGGTTTGTAAAAGAAACCGGTCATATTTTGTATGCGACCTGCGGGGTAGCAAGGGATAGCAGAAATGATTCTTTCCATACTTCTTCCGGGCATATAGTCGAAGGGATTTCTGTGCATAGATCCTGCTTTTTCCTCCGTGAATACGCAATCCCGCATCCTGGGAAAACCCTAATTCGCCGGTGTTATCGAAATATTCAATATGAACTGGTTTTTCCCAACCCCTTCCATTTTGATAGTAATTCCCGGTCCACAGGGGATCATCCAGGCTAAAATGCACGCCAGGCACATAAAGGCCGCTGTCGTAGTCGAAGAGGTTCTTTTCTTCACTGACCAGCGAGATGACCGGTAAATCGTACTTGTCCTGCAGGTTTTTATCGACAAAGTAAGTCCGGGTATAGACATAGCTGGTTCTGATACCATCCCGGTAAGATGCACAACGCAGTACATGGGCCTTGTCCAGTAAGTTATCCGGCGACTGCCAGCCCTTAATGCCAATGTCGACATCAGGTGGCGATGTTACAAATTCGGAATAGTAGTTCGCAACGGTATCTTTATATCCCAGGAACAGAGAATCCGCGAAGAGACAAGTATCCGGGCGTGGCAGACTGCTATTTAGTGAGTAGCATACAGTATCTCCGGATAAGGAACTGACCTGAAGGTAAAAAGGTTTTGTGTGAAACCCGGCTTCGGCGGAAAAAACCAGCTGATTATAGGCAATATTTGCTTTCCCGGGTGTCGGATCTTTTGATACCAACATGCTGGATTTTCCATCAGGGAATCGCTCATAAACATCATTCTTGTCGAGGCTTGACGTGGTCATGTGATCAACAAATTCATTTGCATCGGATAGGTAAATGGTCTCGCCACCGGCCGCGATCCTGAAGTTGGTATGCACCTCCCCTGTGGTATACCTGTCTTTTCCGGAGGCAAAAATTACAAGGTAACTGTTTGGTTGTATGGTCAGATTTGGAAACGACCACTTAGCTGGATCCTGATACGAGTCGGAAAGGAAATACTGACCCAGCTGAACCGGTTCAGTGCCGCGGTTGTATAACTCGATCCAATCGCTGAAATCTCCGTCTGAATCCTGTAGTGTATTCGTATTATCGGACATGATCTCATTAATGATAAGATCCTGTCCCTGAAGCATGGCATGGCCTGCAAGGCAAACTGCCATAAAAAGCGCAATCTTTTGAATAAAGGGTTTCATGTTGATTCTATTCAAATTTTACTTAGTACCCGACCATACAGATCTGGTAACAGAAATCAACTTAAGGAGAGATTATTAGGGTAGGTTTGACTTTCAGGCAATGCTTGGTTTCGGTAAGCTTTGGTTATGGATCAGGTATCATAGCGTTTGTTTTTTCTATGATGGAATGGGGGTCGTTTTGGTTGCTTAACGCCACCGGAATTCTTTTAACATCTCATAACGGGATAAAATAGCCACGAATTATTCGGATTCTGAATAGTTTGGATCTGTTGCCCTGAAATAATTTCAGAAAGAGAAGTCAAAACATCTTCTGAGAAAACCTCAAAGGTTCAAACATTTGAAAATCAATATAATAATAGTATAAGTTTAATCCGATTGTTTAAGTAATGGTTATGATTATTTATGGAAAACGAACCGGGGACTTTCTCTTCAGTGGCTATTGTTTTTTTGTTGGTACAATATAAAGCGGTACCGGGGACTGATGCAAGACCTTTTCTGTGACACTGCCCACCAGGATTTCTTCAAGCCACCTGCGGCTGTGCGAACCCAGAACGATTATATCGGCCTGAATTTCTTTTGCCGTATTCACGATCGAATCAGCATAGTCACCTTCTGTTACCAAGAGTTGAATGGACTTATCCCCCAGGTGCTCCCTCGATTTCTCAAGAAAATGGATGGATGTCTTTTTCAATGTTTCGATACTTTCCAGTTCTATGGGGCCAAGATCCATATACCCCGTATAGCCCATGATTGGTGAATAATAGGTTGAAGAGTAATAGGCAACCTCAGATATCACATGGAGCAATGTAATTTCTGCCCCCAGTGATTTCGCCAGCAGATATCCTTTTTCTGCTACCTTTTGTGCGGTTGGATCATAATCCAGCGCGATAAGGACTTTTTCAATTTTTTTAGTTTTCATAATGCAGTTTCAGTTGTGTTTAAATTAGTTAGAGGCTTTTTGTACCAGGTATAACTGGAATCGTAATGAATTTAGATTAGTTTATAG
>JAFGEO010000148.1 GCA_016931575.1 Bacteroidales bacterium
CAGCTCCTGCTGAACTCCCCCAGGACCGGAAGGTAGCAAGGGTAGGCGGTTGTAGCGGCGCGATATAAGTAGCTTACCCCTTTTTTTTTGGTCTGCATATTTCATTCAACCCACTTCCCTGATAAATTATTTCATTTTAATCAATCAGACATCCAGAAAAAAAAGCGTAGTCTGAAGACTACGCCTATCCATGCAAGAAATTAAGCATACTCCTGGAAGATATCCTATCCCAAGGCTTTGATCACCTCTTCAGGAGCCTGCACCAATTCTACAAGCACTCCTTCGCTGCAGAGAGGGAACTCTTCGTTACCTTTTGGGTGGATAAAGCAAATATCATAGCCGCTGGCTCCGGGACGGATACCGCCGGGAGTGAAACGGACTCCCTGGCCGGTCAGCCACTCAACAGCTTTTGGAAGGTCGTCGATCCAAAGACCGATGTGGTTGAGTTTTGGTTGATCTACACGGGGCTTTTTGTCAAAATCAAGCGGCTGCATAATATCTACCTCAACAGCATAGGGTCCCTCTCCTATTTTCAGGACATCCTCATCGACATTTTCTCGCTCACTTTTGAAGGTCTTCATCAGGGACAGTCCCATGATGTCAACCCAAAAGTTTGCCAGTTTCGATTTATCTTCACCGCCCACGGCGATTTGTTGAATTCCTAATACTTTAAATGGACGCATTTGATCAGTTCATGTAATTAATAATTTTTTTTTCTGACAGGAGACACATCTCCTGCTTGGTCTGTAAGCCTTGCTAAAGCGCGAAAGTAAACATTTTAAACGGTTTACCCCTTCCGGATTGTGGATAATTTTTCATGGAATAACTGGAACCTGGTATAGCTTAAAACGTAACTTGTCAGGCAGGATCTGATTTCAGAACCGCAATAAAGGAATTAATCCTGAAAAAAAATTAACATTCATCCGGAGAAAATATCCATACCAAGCAAAAATACTGTGCCATGAAAAAAACCTTTTTTTTACCCGCATTATTCTTCCTGCCACTGTTAACGTCAGCAGTTGTTTTCGGTCAGTCGGGCCGCAACGATACCCGTCTGCGTAACATGGAAAAATCAATAGAGCGCATCGAACAACGGATGGAGAAAGCTGAGTTACAGATGATGATGGGAGATTCACTGATCCAGTATGGGGATCAACAGATTGCGCAGGCAGATAAAGATTTTTACCGCATAGCCGATGAGGTTAAGAAGATGAACAAGGAATACCGGGCACGGAGAAAGCGGTTTGAAAAACTGGCCAAATCAAGCGATCGCGAAACTGCCCTGGAAGCAAAGCAGGAAATCCGAATGCTGGACGAAAACAGGCGTAATGCCATTCGGGAGTACTCATTTGAGGTCAGAGACATGAAGAAAAAGGCCATGAAGGGTGATTCGGATATTAAAAAGGGACAAAGCCTTCAATCCATGGCAGCCAAAAGCATCAAGTCTTCGCGTCGCGACCTGAGGGATGCACAGGAACGTTACGACATGACCCTCAGCACACTAAACCGATAGCTTTCTGATCCGGCATATCATCCTGTTAATTTCCGGGTGGTAAATCAATTTTGATTTTCCGATTTTGCACACTACATTTAGCACTCAAACCAGACTTACAACTATGGACGTAAAAGGAATAGCTATTAAAACCACCCGCGATTTTGTCAAGGCAAATTTCCCGAATGATTATTCCAAATGGCTTAATGAACTTCCTTCCGCAACACGTGCAAACTATGAATCTATGGTGGATGTATCCAAATGGTATCCCCTGGAAGATTGTTACCTTATCCCTATCAACCGGATTGCACGATTATTTTACCAGGGAAATGAGCGCACATGTGGAGAAGCCATGGGCACATACAGTGCTGATATTGCACTAAAGGGTATCTACAAGGTATTTCTTCTGATCGCTTCTCCGAAATTCCTCATGCAACGCGCCACCAAAATCATTACCACGTATTACCAGCCCAGCCAGGTTGAAGCAGAAAGTGTTTCCGACAAAGAAGCCATAATTCGGGTAACCGAATTCAAGTCCATGGATAACATCCTTGAATATCGTTTTGCCGGCTGGTGCAAAAGAGCCCTGGAGTTATCGAACTGTTCCGGTGTAAATTATCAGATCAGAAAATCAATTGCCAAAGGAGACAGCTGCACCGAGATTGTGTTCTCCTGGAATTAGGGATCTGCGGTTTTCTGACTTAAACTCCAACACAGACCTTAAGCCATTCCGTGTTGGCAATTTGCTTTTTGTTGGAATATATTGTAATTTTCGATTATATATACGCTGGTAGTGATGCGATATGTTCTTGTCTGTCATTACTTTATTATGTTTTAAAATCCAAATCCTATGACACGTGTAAGACTCGAAATCGATCAGGTTAGCCTTTACCGGCCAAAAAAAAGGTGGAAGCTCTACTTTGTTATTCTTGCAGAACACCCTGAAGAAAAAGACAAAATGATCATGGCAACCCTTCCCCAGGAACCTTTCAGGTTAAGCAGCCGGCATGACAACACCTATCAGTTTGATACGGATGATGCAGGTTCCGAAGGACTTTATATTTTAAGCCGGGAGTTACCTCCCGAGAGGGAGTTGAATGTTCATATTTACCTGCGTCATACCCGCAGAACCACCCGTGAAATCGGCGCCCTGCTTCAGGAAGTTGAACAAGGTATAGGAGCTGATGCATTCGGTATCCTTACGGAGCTGGCAGGAGCAGCCACAGTACCCTGGCTGGTCATTGCCAAAAAAGCTGTTCCCATGGTCGGGAAAATCCTGAGCAAGATCCCCGATCGCGATTTCGGATTCCTGAGTGCATTTGAACGTTTCGGCCCTGAATTCGAAGAACAGGCCGAAATAGATCGTGAGAAGGAGTTCACCGGAGATGCCTCCCTGGTTTACAGCTGGTCCGTAGAATACTAAAACTTCATTGCGACAGAAATACACTCCCACCCGGATTGGAGATATCCCGAAATAATTCAATGCTGAAATGTAATTCGCAGGAGTATGGATATTTCTGAACTTTATTGTACCTTAATGGAAAGAAACAGCAACTATGAAACTATTCAAGAGTACCCTGGTGAAATGGACTATGATTTTCCTGCTTTGCATGCTATCGGCTAATCTCCTTGTGGCCCAAAGCGACAAGATCGAAGTGAAGAAGCAAAATCTTGAAACCAAAATTACCATGGCAGAAGCTAAGGTCGCCGATGCCGAATCGCGTCTGGCGACAGCTGATTCCCTTATCAATAATGGAGATCAGAGTATGACTGAAGCAGAAGAAAAGTATACTCTTCTGGAGGACCAGCATAACCAGGCCGAAAAAACCTATATGTCTGAATTCAAAAAGCTTACCAAGCTTACCCGTTCGAAAGATGAATCTGAGGTCGCACAGGCCGAGGACGATCTGAAAGCGCTGGAATTAAACCATAAGGAGAGCGTCCGGGAGTATGACTCAGAGGTAAAAGCCCTCACCCGTCAGGCCGAGAAAGGGAAATCTGACATCGCAAAGGGAGAAGAAAAAAGAAAAGACGCTCTGGGACGCCTGAAAGATGCACAAAAATCTCTCGCCGAGGCGCAGGCAAATTACAATGCTTTTCTGGAATCGATGGAAGAATAGAGCGGTTCTAAGCTTCATTTGTAGCAATTCTAAATTAGGTGGATTCGTACCAATTCTACGCTGCTATCTTTACCTTTGCAGCACTATTGGTATAAATTTCATGTTTATGTTACGGTACAAATTCTTAGTCCTGCTGACCTTCCCCTACCTTTTCCTCTGCGGACAAACAGCTGAAAAACCGCCGATAAAAATCACCGTCAGTGGATATATTCAACACTCAATGTATGTGGATACCTACAAATCGACCGATACACGTGACGGGATTATGCTTTTGTATCCTAACCAGCAGGTACTGGATTCAAACGGTCAGGATGTGAATAAAAACCGGCAGTTCCAGATGATGGCTATACAATCCAGGCCCCGCATCTCTGTTTCCGGGCCGGTTGTTGCCGGAGCAGAAGTCAGTGGTTTGATCGAAGCCGATTTCCTGGGCACCTCACAGAACTATATCCAGATGATCCGGCTGCGCCATGCCTACCTGCAGATGAAATGGGCAAAAGTCCGGTTACTCATCGGACAGTACTGGCATCCGATGTCCACCCCTACGTGTCTCCCCTCCACCATTCAACACGGAGCGGGGGCTCCATTCCACCCCCTGAACCGTTCACCCCAGATCCGGTTTAGGTATGACCCGCTTAAAAACCTCAGTTTACTGCTGTCCCTGCATTCTGCCGGATACCATAAAAGCAGTGGGCCATACGATGCAGCGCGAAATGCAGGGATCCCGGAATTCCAATTCAACACGGAATACAACTGCCCTACATTTACCCTGGGAATTATCGCAGGGTATAAATTCCTGAAGCCCAGGCTAACAACAGATGCAGGCTATCAGACCGATGAGATCATCGGCAGCTACAACCTTTCGGCCTATGGACAGCTTAAGCTTAAGTCTTTTTCGATAAAAATGCAGGGACTCCTGGGGGAAAATATAAGCAATTATGTGATGATCGGGGGGTATGGTGCGGGAGAAGATCCCGGCATGGTTGATGATTATAGCTACAGCAACCTGGTCAGTTATTCTGCCTGGACCGACCTGGAATACGATTTCGGGAAACTGGTTGCAGGTCTATTCCTGGCGCAGACTGGCAACCTGGGTGCCACAGGCAGCTATTACCCCTTATCAGGATACACACGGGCAGCCAATATCAGGAGCCTCAGTCGTGTTTCACCGCGAATCACCCTGAAGCTGAACCCCCTGAGCTTTTCCCTTGAATATGGTTTGACAGCAGCACGCTATGGAGCTGATACTGATCCAACGGGCACTCCAACAAACCTTGAAAGCCCTGTCATGAACCACAGGTTCCTGTTTGTCTCGCGGCTAACATTCTAAACCTGCAGTGATTGCAGGGGCACCATAATGCTTGTAACCGGACAGTTTTCAGAAGATCACCGCCAAAAAACTTCAGCTTTTCAGAAGATTTCTTAATTTAGAGGTGTTAGACCCATTCATCAAACACAACTGGCAGGCGATATGGAAAAACTGGTAACAGCTGGAAGCAATGACACTCCTTATTTTAATTTCGACCCCGAAAGTGGCATCCTGGCTTTGGGTGGAAGCTCCCTGCCAGAGAATGTCTTCGATGTATTTCTTCCGGTTGTCGAATGGCTTGACGGATACCTGCAGCAGCCCAATCCGAATACCGTGGTAAAATTTAAGTTTGAATACCTGAATACGGCCTCCAGTCATATGATCATGCAAATCCTGGAAAAATTCCTGAAACTGGATGAGCTCTGTGAGTCCTTTACCATTGAGTGGTATTACGATAAATCGGACATGGACATGCGTGATTTCGGGGAGGAGCTTTCTGATCTTACCCGTTTCCCCTTTGACCTGATAGCGGTTGAAGACGATTAGGATTACCTGGTCAACTTTTCAGGATCAGGGCACCCAAATACCTGTTATAACGATAAAAGGTACGATCAGGAAAAACTAAATGCAGTAATGCCTGATATTTTTTTTATTTTCGCGGGTGAAGAAAATCTGTGATGGATAAAATTATCAAGCTAGCCTTAAACCTTTTCCCGCGTACCTTTCTGATACGTGCCAGTTATATATTCCGGAAAATCTCCCGGTTCACAAACCGGGGAAATGATGTGGAATGCCCTGTTTGCGGCAGTCACTACAAGAAATTCCTGAGTTACGGATACCAGCTTACCCGTCAGAATGCCCTGTGCCCCAAATGCCTTTCCCTGGAAAGACATCGCCTGGTCTGGCTTTTCCTGAAAGAGAAAACTGGTTTTTTCACCTCCCCTATGCGGGTTTTGCATATCGCCCCTGAACAGCCTTTCCTGGAGCGTTTCAGGAAGCTGGAAAAGCTGGACTACGTGACTGCCGACCTGGAATCGCCCCTTGCAGATTATAAATGTGATGTACAGGATCTCCCTTTTAGGGATAATGAATTTGATATGGTGATCTGCAACCATGTACTGGAGCATGTTGATAACGACAGGAAAGCCATGTCGGAATTACTCCGGGTATTGAAGCCAGAGGGCGAAGCCATATTGCTGGTCCCGATTGAATTCAGTCTGGAGAAAACCTATGAGGATCCCACCATAACTTCTCCGAAAGAACGAACCAAACATTTCAAACAGTATGATCATGTGCGGCTCTACGGCAGGGATTTCCCACAGAGGCTGAAAGAAGCAGGATTTACGATCCCTGCACAAAATTACACAGATGACATTCCGGAAGAGGTCAGGAAACGTTATGCTTTGCCTGAGCAGGAGTTTATGTATGGGTATAAAAAATAATAGCGGTGCGATTAACCGCTGCTCTCCGGTTTCTATCCATTGAGTACCAATCCTTCATCAAACAAAATTTCCCTGTTAAAAAGATTTTTTTAAAATTATTCTCTATATTTGTCATCCTATACGAAAAATATGATACAAAATTTACTCATAGTCGTGGTCATTCTCGTCAGCGTGCTAAAAACGCTGAACTAAGAATGGTATAACTGTGATTGAACAAAATACAAGAGCCATTCTTACTAAAGAGTGGCTCTTTTAATTTTAGAAATTAACACATAGACTGAAAGATGAAACGCAAATTACGCAGTGCAACAACAACCGAAGGTCGCCGCATGGCCGGAGCAAGAAGTCTCTGGCGTGCCACAGGAATGAAAGAGGAGCAAATTGGCAAACCGATTATTGCCGTTGTGAACTCCTTTACACAGTTTGTTCCAGGCCATACCCACCTACATGAGATCGGTCAGGAAGTAAAAAAGATGATCGAAGCCGAAGGTTGCTATGCTGCTGAATTTAACACCATTGCGATCGACGATGGCATTGCCATGGGACATGACGGCATGTTATACTCTCTGCCTTCGCGCGACCTGATCGCCGACAGCGTCGAATACATGTGCAACGCGCATAAGGTAGATGCCATGGTTTGTATCAGCAATTGTGATAAGATCACCCCGGGCATGCTAATGGCTGCCATGCGCCTGAATATTCCGTCGATCTTCGTATCAGGTGGTCCTATGGAGGCCGGAAAGGCACTTAACCGCAAGTATGACCTGGTTGATGCCATGGTGATGGCTGCTGACGATAATGTGCCGGATGATGAAATTTCTGTTGTGGAACGTGAAGCCTGCCCTACCTGCGGTTCCTGCTCGGGGATGTTCACAGCAAACTCCATGAATTGTCTGAACGAAGCCATTGGTCTTGCCCTGCCTGGGAACGGGACTATCGTTGCAACACATAAGAACAGGCTTAAGCTTTTCGAGATTGCCGCAAAACAAATTGTAAAGATCACTCAGGAATACTACTTTGAAGGGAATGATGCCGTACTCCCGAGGAGTATTGCCACCCGCCAGTCGTTTATGAATGCTATGGCCCTCGACATAGCCATGGGAGGATCCACCAATACCGTTCTCCACATTCTGGCCATTGCCAGGGAAGCTGAGGTAGATTTCACGATGAAGGATATAGATGCCCTGTCAAGGAAGATACCTGTATTGTGCAAGGTTTCACCCAGTTCGCAGTACCATGTTGAAGATGTAAACCGTGCCGGGGGCATCCTGGGTATCCTGAACGAACTCAACAAGGCCGGCTTACTTGACGATACGGTAAACCGCGTTGACGGGCTGAGTCTGGCCGAAGCCATGAAAAAATTTGACATCACCCTTCCAGGTGCCGCAAAGGAAGCCCTTGAAGTTTACGGATCTGCTCCGGCAGGTATTAAAAATCTTAAACTGGGCAGTCAGGGAGTTATGTTCAGCGAGCTGGACACTGACCGCCAAAGCGGTTGCATTCGTGATGCAGAACATTGTTATAACAAAGACGGAGGTCTTGGCGTTCTCTTTGGAAATATTGCCGGTAAAGGTTCGGTTGTAAAGACTGCCGGTGTAGATGAATCCATCTTCTTATTTAAAGGCCCGGCGGTGGTCTTCGAGTCGCAGGAAGAAGCGATAGAAGGCATCCTGGGCGGCAAAGTGAATGCAGGGAATGTTGTTATCATCCGCTATGAAGGCCCAAAAGGCGGCCCCGGTATGCAGGAAATGCTTTATCCCACCTCCTATATTAAATCAAAAGGACTGGGTAAAACCTGTGCACTGATCACCGACGGTCGCTTCTCAGGAGGCACCTCAGGATTATCAATCGGTCACGTTTCACCCGAGGCTGCAGCCGGAGGAGAAATTGCCCTGATCGAGGATGGCGACATGATACAGATCAACATTCCCGAACGCAGGCTGGAAGTGCTGATCAGCGATGAAGAAATGGAAAAACGCAGGAAGGCACAACTGGCAAGGGGCGAAAAAGCCTTCACTCCAAAAAACCGGGATCGTCAGATATCAAAGGCACTAAAAGCCTATGCCAGCATGGTAACGTCTGCAGATACCGGAGCAATAAGAGAGATTTAACAAAAAACACAATACATCCTATTATGTCAACACGAATAGCGGGATCGCATGCAGTTATGCGATCATTAATTGAAGAGGGAGTTGAGTATATCTTCGGATATCCCGGCGGAGCTATCATGCCCGTTTATGACTCTATGATGGACTACCAGAAAGAGATCAAACACATACTTACACGCCATGAGCAGGGAGCTGTACATGCTGCACAGGGCTACGCAAGAGTCACCGGACGTGTAGGTGTCTGTATGGCAACCTCCGGTCCGGGTGCCACAAACCTCATCACTGGAATTGCTGATGCAATGATTGACAGCACCCCACTGGTATGCATCACCGGCCAGGTAGTATCACCCCTGCTGGGTACGGATGCTTTCCAGGAAACTGACGTTGTAGGTATTTCCATGCCGGTAACCAAGTGGAATTACCTGGTAACTAAAGCCGAAGAGATCCCCTGGGCTATTTCGCAGGCATTTTATATTGCCAGCACCGGCCGGCCGGGACCTGTTCTGATTGATATCACCAAAGATGCACAGTTTGCAGAGTTTGACTTCGAGTATAAGAAATGTAAAGGGATTCGAAGCTACATTCCAAAAACTGATGTTGACCTTAAAAAAATCGATGAAGCTGCCGCGATCATCAACCAGGCGAAGAAGCCTTATATCCTTTTCGGACAGGGAATTCTTCTGGGAAATGCCGAAAATGAATTCAGGGCTTTTGTAGAAAAATCTGGTATCCCTGCGGCATGGACCATCCTGGGTGTTTGTGCCCTCCCGAGCGACCATCCTAATAATATGGGTATGCTGGGCATGCACGGCAACTATTCGACAAACATCATGTGCAACGAGTGTGATGCGCTGATCGCCATCGGAATGCGTTTCGACGACCGTGTAACCGGCGACCTGAAACGCTTTGCCAAACAGGCAAAGATCATCCACCTGGAGATTGATGATGCCGAAGTTGATAAAAACGTAAAAACTGATGTAGCCGTTCTCGGAGATGTTAAGGACTCGCTCCCGCTACTCACAGAAAAGATAGAAAAGAAAGATCATGGCCAGTGGATTGAAGAATTCAGAAAACTGGATAAAATTGAATATGAAAAGGTTATCCAGAAAGATTTCTACCCTGAAAAAGAAGGACTGACCATGGGTGAGGTGATCCGTCGTATCAACGAACGGACAAAAGGAGAAGCCATTATTGTGACGGATGTAGGACAACAGCAGATGTTCGCCTCGCGCTATGCAAAATTCAAGAATACCCGGAGCTTTGTAACCTCCGGAGGACTTGGAACGATGGGCTTTGGCCTTCCTGCAGCGCATGGTGCAAAAATCGGGGCACCGGATAAAGATGTTATCCTCTTTGTAGGTGACGGGGGTATCCAGATGACCATCCAGGAGCTGGGAACCATCAACCAGACACAGGCAGCTGTAAAAATCGTTCTGATGAATAACAAATACCTTGGAATGGTACGCCAGTGGCAGGAACTTTTCTTTGACAGGCGGTATGCTGAAACTTACCTGATGAATCCCGATTTTATTACCATCGCCAAAGGATTTGGTATTGAAGGTAAAAAAGTGCTTCACCGTCCCGACCTGGATGCTTCCATAGATGAAATGCTGGCCCATAAAGGAGCATACCTGCTTGAAGTTTCCATCGAAAAGGAAAATAATGTATTTCCGATGGTTCCCACCGGGGCATCAGTTTCAGAGGTTATCCTTGAACCACAGAAAAAATAATTTAAAGGCCGAAGAAAATGAAACAAACATATACAATAACAGCATTCTCCGAAAACCATATTGGATTGCTGAACCGCATCACCATCATATTTACCCGGCGGAGAGTAAATATTGAGACCCTGACAGTCTCCCCATCAGCCATCAAGGGTATCCATAAATTCACAATCAGTGTAAATGAGACCCGTGAGATGGTTGAGAAGGTTGTTAAACAGATCGAAAAAACCGTGGATGTCATTAAAGCCTTCTACCATACCGATGATGAGATCATTTTTCAGGAAATAGCACTTTATAAGGTGCCTACAAAAGTTCTGTTGGCAAGCAACAGCATTGAGAAAATCGTCCGGAAAAGCGGTGGAAGGATTGTTGAAGTTACACCGGAATATGCCGTAATCGAGAAGATGGGGACATCAGAAGAAACCCAGGAACTTTTCGACCACCTGAATGCGTTGGGAATTCTCCAGTTTACCCGCTCAGGCCGAATTGCCGTTACCCGGCTGAATGAAGAATTGCTTCACAATTTCCTTCAGGAAAGAAACATTAAATGGTAGGCCTGCTAATACTGAATTTCAGGGGCATTCTGTAAAGGATGCCCCTTTTTATTTCAGGACCCCAGGCAACCCCGGAGGCACTTTTCCCGTCTATGAAATGCAAGGAAAAATTAAATTCAACAGCAAATCTCAAAGCTGACTGCTCATGCAAAAAATTCTCATCCCGGCATACGCCCTTCTGCTCATCCCCCTGGCCCTGCCGGCCCAAAATGTAGCTATTCCAGATGCCTCTTTTAAGCAGGCTTTAATCTATCAGGGAGCCGATGAAAACTGGAATGGTGAAATCAGCTATACAGAAGCAGCTAAGATTGCGGAACTGGATATTGCTTACGCTTCCATTGCTTCCCTGGAGGGCATCAACGCTTTTACAAACCTGGTTTCACTTAATTGCCAGGGAAACAACCTTACTCAGCTGGATCTTTCAAGCAACAAGGGCCTTAGGTACCTTGACTGCAGCTACAATGCCCTTTCCACACTTTCAGTATCCCAATTGACAGACCTGGAATACCTGGCCTGTAACCAAACCGGGCTTGTATCCCTGAATGTTACTTCCAACACAAAACTCCGGAATCTTCAGTGTAGCTGGAATGAACTAAGTGTGCTTCAGCTTTCACTCAATACCTTGCTGGAAGACCTCTCATGCGACGGAAACAGAATTACCGGGCTTGATCTCTCCCGGAACCCGGAATTAAAACAGCTTTCCTGCTATGACAACCAGCTTTCCTTCCTTAACCTCTCCAACAACAGCAGGATTATTAACCTGCTCTGTGGACGGAATCAGATTAAATCCCTCAATCTGACAGGGAAAACAGACCTGCTTTACCTGGATTGCAGTGACAACGAGCTCACCGGGCTGTCGGCACCACAAAGCACCGGACTGGCATACCTCACCTGCAGCAGAAATAAGCTCAGCAACCTGGATGTGGCTCATATGGTGAAACTCAGATCACTGGAATGTAACGACAACCAGCTCATGGTACTCAACCTGGGATACCATCCGGAACTTTCTCAACTCTACTGCCGGGGAAACTATCTTTCCAGTCTCAACCTTGACCAGTGCCCCACACTAGAATATCTTAACTGTAGCGCTAACAACTTTAGCGAACTGGATCTGACAGCACTTCCTTCCCTGTATATGGTAGAATGTGACTCCAACAGGATGAGTTCACTTCACTTCAACATGCAGCCGGAACTTGCTTTCCTAAGCTGTAGCAATAACCAGCTCACTTACCTGGATGTGAGTTTTAATAAGAACCTTTCATGCCTGTCCTGTCATCATAATATGCTTACCAGCCTGAACCTGGAAAATAATCCCCTCCTGAGCGATATTTCCTGCGGTTATAACCTGCTTAACGAGCTCGATATCAATCACCAGGCAAGTATTTACTTCCTCTCCTGTCCGGGGAACAGCCTTCTCACCCTGGAGCTGAGTAAACATAGCGGATTGCAGCAGCTTGACTGCAGCGATAACCAGCTATCCTCCCTCGATCTGACCCGCAATTACTATCTTGTTGACCTGCATTGCGGAGGCAATCCGATCACTGCCCTGGACCTTTCGAAGAATACTATGCTGATGGAGTGTATGGGATTTCACTGTTGGTCGTGGGGCAGACTGGATTTAAGTGATATGCCGTTGCTGGAATACGTTTGCGTGTACACACTGCCCTATCCTCCCGAAGGAAAAGAACCCTTATTGATCACTACCGGCAGTCCGAATCTGTATTTCAGTGACGATTGCGTTGATGACCTCCCGGTTAAAAGAGAAGAGAATAGCTTAACTGTCCGTCCCAATCCTGCACAGGATAATGTTTATATTGATCTTCCAGCAAGCTCCGCGCTACCTCAGCACCTGACATTTTACAATGCCGAGGGGAAAGTTCTTTACAAGTTACAGGGGATCAGTTCGGAAACGTCACCCCTTGAACTTGATGTTTCGTCCTGGCCTGAAGGGCTTTACCTGCTGGTCATACAGCAGGGTGGATCTTTCAGCAGCTGTCAGGTGGTTGTTCAAAGATAATCCGGGCTTTCTGGTGCGGACAAGGAAAAAAAAGGGCTGCCTCGATGAAGCAGCCCGGTAAAGATAAGTTCTGTAAAGTATACCATTAGTGAATGATCGCCTCCATGGCTTCCATGGCTTCGCGCAGCTCAGCTCCGATCAGTTCAACCGGATGGAAGCGGATTTCATCGTTAATCGCAATCAGTTCTTTGTTGTCAACATGATTGTCTTTCCCTGCATTGAAAGGCTTACCGATAACATTGGTATCGATTTTCTTCATGAAATCAGCCAGGAGAGGCTTACAGGCATGATCAAAGAGGTAGCAACCGTATTCCGCTGTATCGGAAATCACGCGGTTCATTTCATACAGCTTCTTACGGGCGATCGTATTGGCGATCAGCGGAGTTTCATGGAGTGACTCATAGTATGCTGATTCCTCCTTGATACCGGTTTCGGTCATTACGTCGAAAGCAAGCTCAACACCAGCCTTAACAAAGGCTATCATCAGGATGCCGTTATCGAAATATTCCTGTTCTGCGATCTCAACATCACCGGCAGGAGTTTTTTCGAACGCTGTTTCAGCAGTTTCGGCACGCCATCCCAGCAGTTGTTTGTCTCCATTGGCCCAGTCTTTCATCATGGTTGAAGAAAATACTCCTGACATGATATTATCCATGTGGTGCTCAAAAAGTGGGCGCATAATGGCCTTAAGTTCTTCGGCCAGTTTATAGGCTTCGATCTTGGCTGGATTTGACAGGCGGTCCATCATGTGGGTGATACCACCGAGCTTCAGGGCCTCGGTAACTACTTCCCAACCGTACTGTACGAGTTTGGAAGCATACCCGGGCTCAATTCCTTTCTCGATCATTTTGTTGAAGCAAAGGATCGATCCGGTCTGCAGCACCCCGCAAAGGATAGTCTGCTCACCCATCAGGTCAGATTTCACTTCTGCAACAAACGATGAATGCAGTACCCCGGCTTTGTGTCCACCAGTACCTACACAGTAAGCCTTTGCAATTTCAAGACCATCACCGTTCGGATCGTTTTCGCGGTGAACAGCAATAAGCGTGGGAACGCCAAATCCGCGCAGAAACTCTGCCCGAACTTCTGAAGCAGGAGATTTTGGAGCTACCATGATAACCGTGATATCATCACGGATGTCCATTCCTTCTTCAACGATGTTAAAGCCGTGAGAATAAGAAAGGCAGGCACCCTTTTTAATTAAAGGCATGACTGACTTAACAACCGGAGTATGGTATTTGTCGGGAGTCAGGTTTAGAATCAGGTCAGCCTTTGGGACCATCTCCTCGAAAGTACCCACTTTAAAATTATTGTCGGTGGCATTTTGGTAGGAGATCTGCTTTTCAGTGATCTCCACTTCACGAAGGGCATAGGATATATCCAGTCCGCTGTCGCGCATATTCAGTCCCTGGGCTAAACCCTGGGCACCGCAACCTAATACTACAATCTTTTTACCCTTAAGTTTTTCAACGCCGTTGTCGAACTCAGCGCTTTCCATAAAATCACATTTCCCAAGTTGTTCCAATTGAAGGCGCAGGGGAAGTGTATTAAAATAATTAGCCATTTTTAAGATTGTTAAATTATTATTTGTAAATAGTTTGCTTTTGTTGCAGAAAGCATCCGGATCAGTCTGCTTTCCCTGAACTTACAAAGTAAATACATTTCAGGGCCACTTAGGCGTGAAAAAGCATTTATTTTAGGTATTTTTCATGGATTTACTCCGAAACTCCTTTGGTGCGATACCGGTATATTTCTTAAAAAACTTTGTGAAATAGGATTGGTCATCAAAGTTCATAGCACCAGCAATTTCTGAAACTGTCAGATTGGTATGAAGCAGAAGTCGCTTTATTTCAACGATATATTTTTCCTGAAGTAGTGTAAGGGAAGTTTTTCCGGTAGTCTGCCTGACCATTTGTGTCAGGTGATTCGGAGTGACCGCAAGCATGGATGCATAATCGTTAACCCGAAGGTTTTTTTGGTAATTTTCCTCGATCAGAAGAAGAAACTTTTTAACCAGAAAGTGTCCCTTTGCTGAACGTATGGCCTCGTTCTCTTCCGGATATAGCTGGTCGCATGAAAGCAGGATCAGGTCCAGCAGTGAACGGATCAAATCCTCGGAACACTGTTCCCCTTTATTAATCTCCTTGTTCCCCCGTTGAAAAAGACCTCGCAGAAAGAGTTCATCATCCTGTTGTACCAGCTTTAATGGCGGATTGGTCCGATCGACCGAGAAGAAAAAAGGAAATTCCAGCAGGCGGCCCTTTTTATGCTGGTTTAAGAGGTAAAACTCAGCAGTAAAGAGAAATATATATCCTGAAATATCCTGCGAAAGCTCAAGCTTATGCGCCTGTCCGGGAGAGAGAAAAAAGACACAGGGCGGTTCGATCCGGTACCGGTTGTTGTCGATAATATGAAATCCGGATCCCCTTGCGAGGTAAAGAATCTCATAAAAATCGTGGCGGTGGGGATAGGAAACTTTAAAATGGCGGTTTGCATCAAAAACCTCCACCTGGTAGAAAACTCCCTGGCGGCTTTCCTTCCGAAAGTTATCCAGGCTGTAAACCGGTATGGAATCGGATCGACTCATTTGGGCAATTTGGGTAAAGATAGGAAAAAAGGGTGTTTGGCATGAAGGTTTTCTGGGGTCTGAGTTTCCGGGTATTCAGGTAAAAGGACAATCAGATTGTTGAGCTGTAGTGTAATCAACGAAAAACAAAAAAATGCTCTATTTTTGGGGAAACAAGATACCATTGGATCAATATAAACCAGACAGACAGAAGCTTTTCCTTGCACTTCTTTTTCCCAGCCTGTTTCTATTCCTGCTATGGCTGATCAAAATTATTGAGGTGACAGGGCATTATAACCTCTCTGAGTATGGCCTGTATCCTCTGGAGGCGAAAGGGATAAAGGGCATTCTCTTCTTTCCCCTTATCCACAGCAGCCTGGAACACCTCATCAACAACAGCACTCCCCTCTTCATCTTATCGGCAACCCTCTTTTATTTTTACAGGCCCATAAGCTATAAAGTTTTTCTGCTGATCTATTTCATACACGGGATATGGCTCTGGTTTTTTGCCAGGGATGGGTGTCATATTGGTGCAAGTGGCCTTATCTATGGGCTGGGGGCATTCCTTTTCACCAGCGGGATCATTCGCAAAAACACCAACCTGCTGGCCATATCACTGATGGTAGCCTTTTTGTATGGCAGTATGGTCTGGGGAATCTTCCCGCTTAAGGAAAGCATATCCTGGGAAGGACACCTTACCGGACTCGCCTCGGGGATCATTTTTGCATTCTTTTACAAAGATTTCGGGCCCAAACCAAATTTCGGGCAATGGGAAAAAGAAATGCCTGATGACGGAAACGAACCGGACGATGATAATCCTTACTGGAATGTTCCCCTTGAGGAAGAAAAGCCGGATCCCTGAATCAGCAAGTTCCGGGTTCCCCTGCAGCTTTTTTAAAGCTTATGAAAAAATGCTATTTTCGAGAAGAAAAGATCACTATCTTTATGCAAATGACTCAGTAACTTCATCATTTCTAATGAAAGCTATTAGACCGCTCTTATTTATTGTCACTTTTCTTCCTCAACTTCTTTTTTCCCAGGCGCTCGAAGAAATTGAAAAACAGATGGTCGCCCGGAACAACATTGCCCAGAAGACCAGGGTTGATTACAAATATACTAACGGTGCCTTCTCGAAAGTCGGGAAGAAAACAAGCCTTACACAATACAATTCGCAAGGCAATACCATAAAAGTGGAATACTATAATGACAAGGGAGTCGTAACGGGTACTGAAACTTACGCTTACGATACAAAAGGAAACCGAACCTTATTCGAAAGGACAGGCAACAGCCCTTATAAAAAATATACCAGTTACACTTCCGGCGGACAGATCCTTAAGGAATCAGGATTCAACGGAACTGAAGAATTCTCAATCGATTACAAGTATAACTCAGCCGGCAAACTGAGTGAAGTCGTGAATTCAGCAGGCGGACAAGTCCGCCAGAAAATGATCTATACTCATTCCGGAAATGTTTCTGCTATTGAGATATACATTGGGGGCAGAACGCTGAGTTCGAAGATGAAAATGACCTATGACGCAAAGGATAACCTGACAGAAGAGATAACGTACGACCTTCAGGGAACTGAACTTGAAAAAAAGAACTACAAATACAACAGTGATTCCAGGTTAACTGAGGAAACCAAGTATACCAAAGGTAAATTTTACTACCGCATCACCAATACTTATGATTCCGGGATGCGCCTAACTTCTGTCTCAGAGGAGAGCCTGTCAAAGAAAAAATTCATTAAAAAGGAATATAACTACGACAGCGAAGGCAACCTTTCCAGTTATAAATGGCGTCGTAATCCGGATGAAGATTTCAATATTAAGAAGTACACCTATAATGAAAAAGGGGTCCTCCTGACCGAAGAGACCCAGTACCCACAGTCGAATTTCAGACTATTGGCCAGGTTCTCCTATATTTATAACTAGGTACGGTCATGTTGATGCACATTCACCCTGACAATCCAGGTCAAAGACAAATTATGGAAGTGGTAAAAATCCTTGCCGGCGGAGGGGTCATTATTTACCCTACCGATACGGTTTACGGGCTGGGTTGTGACATCTCAAAAGCCAAAGCGATCGAGCGCATTGCCCGGATAAAAGGGGTCAGGCTTGAGAAAGCCAATTTTTCCTTTATTTGTCATGATCTCAGTCACCTGTCGCTCTATACCAAGCATATCAGCAACCCGGTATTTAAACTCATTAAAAAACACCTGCCGGGCCCCTTTACCTTCATTCTGGAAGCCAATAGTAATGTCCCTAAGATCTTCAAAAACAAGAAAAAAACGGTTGGGATCAGGATACCGGATAACAATATTCCGCTTGAAATTGTCCGGCAGTTGGGAAACCCTATCCTGACCACCTCGATCCACGATTATGATGACATTATCGATTACACCACAGACGCCGAACTTATCCATGAAAATATGGGGCACCTGGTGGACCTGGTCATCGATGGCGGCTTTGGACATAATATTCCCTCCACGATAGTGGACTGCACGATTGAGCCGCCTGAAATTCTGCGTCAGGGATTAGGAGCTTTAGAACGATAAGGAATTAAATGGCCTGCAGGGAACGTCAAACCCAACTTTCAGAAAATTAAAAAAGTGTGCATGAGAAAAGGCTGTCTTTTTTGGGACAGCCCTTTATCTTGTTTGTTTTTGCTTGTTATTATACACTTTCAACCTCAGAATCCGGCAATTCCAGCAGGTAGTCCTCAAGCAATAGGGCTTTAACCTGGTAATTTGCTTTAAGGAACGTATTTATAGCCTGCTCAGGAATTTCAACGATCGGTCCACCAATATTGAATGAAGTATTGATCAGAATAGGCGGTTCACCCGAAAGTTCTGCAAACCTGCGTAACAGTTTTGTCAGGAAGGGATAGTACTCCTCCGATACGGTTTGCACCCTGGCAGATCCATCAACATGGCAAATAGCAGGAGCCAGTTTTTTTGTATGCTCTTTCACATGCGCGTTGATGGTCATGTAGGGAGCCTCATCAAAAGGTGCATCAAAATATTCATGGAGGGCTTCTTTGAGTACCAGCGGTGCTACCGGCCTGTACCATTCACGCCCTTTAATAGTATTCATCTTTTCGAGCATAGCAGCATGCTTTGGTGATGCGAGGAAACTCCGGCTGCCCAGTGCACGCGGACCGAATTCTGAACGTCCTTTAAAGATACAAACCACCTGGTCATTTTTCAGGTGTTCAGCAAGGCCATCCAGCTGCTCTTCCTCGTTCTCCAGTTTCTTCCAGGTGAAAGGCAATCCCCAGGTCTTGCCAAAGATAGCATCTTCTACATGCGCATTGGAATATTGCTGTCCCAGACAAGTATTGTAAACTTTCTTGGTGTAGGGGCGCTCCTCGCCATTGAATATTTTATAATAACCCCACAGGGCTGCTCCGATGGCGTTTCCTGCATCATTAGATCCGGGTTGTACAAATAGTTTCTCTATGGGAGTCTCTTTCAGGATCCTGTTACAGGCCGTAACGTTTAACATGGTACCCCCGGCAACACAAAGGTTTTTACTACCGGTCAGATCATGGGCATGGCGTGCCATTTTTAGGATGTATTCCTCAAGGGTAAGCTGAGCCTCATAGGCAAACATGGCATTTTCAAAATCCTGGAGGGGAGTTTTTCTGTAGTTCCAGTAAATGTGGTTCCTCATGTTCCAACCGAACATTTTCTCATAGGGGATCTGTAAATCTGCATCGAACACCTTCCCCCTGCTACGCAGGTATTCCAGCATTTTTTCGATTTTTATAATATACCTGTGGCCTTCTTCTTCAACAATATCAGGAATCTGAACATCAAAAACTCCACTCTTGAAAAGATTTCCGAGCCGTCCCTTGTACTTTTTCCGCATATCCTCATTGAAATAATGAGCAGCATAACCCATCAGCTTTCCTCCGCTTCGCATAGGATCATCCTTCCCGTAGTCCCCTTTAGGATCAGGGCTGAGTTGAAGGATCGTACTGTAAATGGTATATAATTCGGGGACACTCAGTTCGCCAAAATCAAGGTAATCCAGGAATACAGGCTCCAGCTTTGATCCCTGCCCATAATAAAGCGAGTAGTTCTCTTTCTGGGTGTTGTTATTATGCAGTCCCCCGTTAACATCGAGAGAAAGGACTGCTGCCTCCTCAAAAGGACTGGGATAAAAAGCTGAATACGCATGACATAAGTGGTGTCCCGGACGCTCAACATTCATGATCTTGTCCCAGGGAATACCTATCATTTGCATTTTCAGGGCATCGATAGCTGAAACATAGACTGCATTTACGAGCCACAAATCAACATCTGTGGGCTGTATCCCCAGGTGGTCACAACAGTAACGGATCGAGAGGTAGGGGATTATTCTTCCATAGGGAGACCTGCCGTCACAGTGTTTTACTCCATTGAGCCTTTCTTCTTCAATGGCAACCTTCACTTCACCGTCAACAACAGCTGCACAGGCAGTGTCGTGACTCATATTTATACCGAAAATAATTTTTGAATCCATGCGAAAATCAATGAAATAATGCATACGGCCCTATCTCTGAGCCTGCTGCGTGAGTCAAAAAAAAATCAAGCCCCAAATATAGTCTAAATTATTAGAAGGCGGTAATGTAACATTTAATAAAGCATTATGTTACATGGCAGTCATACTATTCTATACATTTTCTCTATCTTCATGCCCTGTATTTTAAGTATTAATCTTAATATAATCTGATGGATAATTCGACGCAAAAATTAAGGATGAAGGAGAAACTGGGCTATGGTTTTGGAGACCTCGCCTCTGTCCTTTACTGGCAGACCTTCATGCTCTATTTTACATATTTCTACACGGATGTCTTCCTGCTTCCTGCCGGGATAGCAGCCACCATGTTCCTGATGAGCCGTCTCTGGGATGGCATAAACGATCCGATCATGGGAATGATTGCAGACCGGACAAAAACAAAATGGGGTAAATTCAGACCCTACCTTCTATGGCTTTGTGTACCTTTTGCCATATCAGGCGTGCTGGTCTTCACCACACCCGGATTTGGAATGACGGGGAAAATCATTTGGGCATACGCCACCTTCATTCTGATCATGATGCTCTATACGGCCATTAACATTCCTTACACTTCGCTGCTGGGTGTTATTTCGGCCGACTCAAAAGAGCGCACCAAGGCATCCTCCGTGAAATTTATGTTCGCTTTTGCCGCAGGTATCATTATCTCGGCGACACTTCTTCCCATGGCCAAGTGGCTGGGTAAAGGTGATACCTCCATTATCGATGCCAAAATCGTCAATGACACCCTGATCATCCAGGAGAAGGATCAGGGAAGCGCACAGCTGGTTGTCTATGCTAAAGACCCTACTAACAATAAGGAAAAGCTTGAATTTGCCTTCACCGTGAATTCAGCCGATGACGTCCTCCCATCAGTTAACACTGAAGTCGCTCAAAATGAGTTAATTCTGACCCAGGGCTTTGGCAGTGCAGAGATCAATATTGAAGGCTATTTCATCAATCCCTCCAATAAGAAATTCAAATACAAAGCGGAAAGCCAGGATAAGAAAATTGCCACGGCAGAGCTTAACGGGACCAGGCTCACCATCAGGGAGAAGAAAGCCGGAAATGTTGACATCAAGATCACGGCAAAAGACAGGCGGTGGGGCGAAACTTACCACACCCTGCAGGTCATCATAAACAAAGAAGGTAACTCTGCCCCTGTTTTGGCGGATCCTCAAGCTTTTAAGAATGCAGCTGGAGTGGAATTACCCACAGAACCCGTTGTTATTGTTGTTGGGGCAGACAGTATCTATGAGTTTCAGACCATAGAACTTTGCGAAGGGTTTGGGACAAAGACGATCAGCCTTGCCGACTACCTGGAAACAGATTCCGGCCTGATCTGCAGTTATAAGGCTGAAAGCTTTAACACCGACATTATTAACGCAATGGCTGATGGTTCGGACCTGATTCTTTCCGGAGATAAAGCAGGCATGGCTGCACTAAAAATAACCGCCACTGATCAGTACCTGCATGAAACGGACTATTACTTTAGTGCCAGCATAACTAAGAAATGGCTTGAACTTGACAAAAGTGATTCAAAATACTCCATTGATCTGGACCAGGTTTTCGAAGATCCTGATGACGATAAGTTAAGTTATAAGGTAGAAAGTAATAATAAGAAGATCATCGCACCCAGCCTTGAGGGGTCAGTGCTATCGTTCCGCAAAAGTAAACTGGGAATAGCCACCCTTACCATTACGGCGATTGATAACAACGGGGGTCAGGTCAAACACGAGCTGGCTTGTATGATCTATGACAAAACAGACAATCCGCCCTTTATAGCCAGTACTATTGATAACCTTAAAACGAATGCAGGTTATAAAAGCCTTGAGATATCCCTGGCTGATAAATTCACCGATAAGGACGGTGAAAAGCTGACCTATGAAGTCAGTGTTATCAATCCTGCAAAGGGATGGCAGCGTGCCTGGATGATCTTCGGAATTGCTGCTATCATTTTCTTCCTGATCTCCTTTAAATCGACCAGGGAAAGGGTTACCCCGCCGAAGCAGCAAATAAGCTCCGTCAAGCAGGATCTTAAAGAACTTTTCACGAACCGCCCATGGCTTATTCTTCTGGCGACAACCATCACCTTTATTTTATTTGTAGCTGTCAGGGGGAGTGTTACCGTACATTATTTCAAGTATGTAATCGGAACGCAGGACCTGAAGCTTCCCTTCCTGGGCCTGCAAAGCTATGATTTTGAAACGCTGACTTCTGCTTACAATACCATCGGACAGATTTCTTCCTTCCTGGGCGTACTGGTAATTGCCTGGTTTGCAAAGATCGTTGGCAAGAAGAAAGCTTTCATTTTAACCTTTATTGTTGCCATCCTGAGCACGGGCATTATATACTTCCTGACTGCAGAGCAGCTGGGGCTTATCTTCTTTTTCCAGATCACAGGATCGATGACGGGAGGACCCTTAAGTTTCCTGATCTGGGCTATGTATGCCGATACCGCCGACTATGGCGAATGGAAGAACGGGCGTCGCTCAACCGGTTTGGTCTTCTCAGCATCTACCATGTCTCAAAAAATCGGTTGGGCCGTTGGTGCTTTTATTGCACTCAGCCTGATGTCGCAACTGGGCTTCCAGGCTAATGCGGAACAATCCCCTGATAGCCTGAAAGGTTTGCTCCTTCTGTTCACCCTGATCCCCGCTGCAATGGGTATCATCTCTACCCTTATCCTTCTGGTTTATCCTCTGAATGATAACCGGGTGGAAGAAATTGAAGGTGAACTTCTCGAGCGCAGAAAACTGGCGGATAGTGCTGAATAAAAGTTTAAACTCATAATTAAAAACGGGCATCTCAGAGATTCGGGTTGCCCGTTTTTTCAGATCACAAGGCACAAGGAATAATAGGTATAGGAATAAAAACCAAAAAGGAATTTTAAGTTAGGTAATAATCCTAATCACACAGTTATGATAATAGTAAGATCAATAGTTATAAAGATTTACTGCTATGCAAAAATCAATGATTAGGGTAGAATCTGTCCATAAGATATCTGCAGTTTTTTCAAAATATGAACAGCATTGTCTGTTTCCACAACTTCGCCGGAGTGCAATATCTGTGCCTTCAACTATTGCTGAAGGCCATGGTAGAGGATCTTCTTCCGACCATAAACGATTCCTGAAAATTGCCCGGGAATCTTAATACAAACTTAAAACTCAAACCAAGCAATAAAAAAGATAACTTAAATTAGAACATAAAACCTTTGAGATGCAATACGGATATTTCGACGATAAAAAAAGAGAATATGTCATTGAGCGCCCCGATACGCCGGAATCATGGAGTAATTACCTGGGATCAACTGAATATGGTGCTATTATCACCAATAATGCCGGAGGTTACAGTTTCTTCAATTCTGCAGCTGACGGTAGGTTCATGCGTTTACGCCCCAATACGATCCCGATGGACCAGCCCGGAAGATATATCTACCTGCACGACCGCGACAGCAGGGACTACTGGTCGGCATCATGGCAGCCGGTAGGTAAACCGCTTGATCAATATAAAACCATCACCCGGCATGGAACAGCTTATACCATCATCGAATCGCAATACAAGGGTATCGAATCGGAAACCCTGTACTTTGTCCCCCTCGGGAAACATTTTGAATGCTGGCACCTGAAGCTTAAAAATACCGGCACCGGGAAACGCTCGCTACGCATGTTCACCTATGCAGAATATACTGGGCACTGGAACCTCTGGCTTGATATTGTCAATCTTCAGTATACCCAATATATCATGGCCATGAAGGTCGTGAATGACATCATTGACCATGGCACCAATGTTAACCTCGGCTTTAATCCGGACAAACTTGAAGAAGGTGGACAGGGACGTCATACCTTCATGGGAGTAGCAGGAGCCAAAATTAGCGGCTACGATACCGACCGCAAGAAGTTCATTGGACCCTATCGCTCCTATCACAATCCCCTGGTTGTTGAACAAGGTGCCTGCACCAATTCCATAGCCACCAGTGATAACGGATGCGGAACCCTGCAGGTGGACATTGAACTTGAGCCCGGCGAAGAAAAAGAACTTACCATTGTCATGGGCTTCGGTACCGCAGGGGAACACGGGAAAAAAGCTGTGGCTGAATTCAGCAGGCCCGGGAAGGTCAGCGAAGAATTCACCAGGCTCCGCGATCATTGGCATGCCCGCATTGAAGGCATGACTGTTGAAACACCCGATGCAGAGTTGAACAGCATGCTTAATATGTGGAGCCCCTATAATTGTCTGATCACCTATGCCTGGTCAAGAGCTGCCAGTCTGGTTTATAACGGGGAACGCAACGGACTTGGTTATCGGGATACCGTTCAGGATATCCTTGGTGTGCTTCATTCAATTCCTGAAGAAGCGATCGGGCGACTGGAACTCATGATCACCGGCCAGGAATCCACCGGAGGTGCAAAGCCTGTCATTAAACCCTTCTCACATAAGCCGGGCTGGGAAGAGCCCACTGCTGAGGAAGATTACCGGTCAGACGACTGTCTTTGGCTGTTTAACACAGTTCCTGCCTACGTTAAGGAAACCGGAAAGATAGACTTCTTCAACAAGGTCCTCCCTTACACCGACAAAGGAGAAGCCACTGTCCTGGGCCACCTGCGCAGGGCAATCGAATTCAACCTGAACCGGATGGGGGCTCACCAACTACCCTGCGGCCTCTTTGCCGACTGGAACGACTGCCTCGAATTAGGGCATCATGGAGAATCGATCTTTGTTACTTTTCAGCTACGCTATGCGCTGAGCACATATATTGAGATCTGCCAGCTACTAGGTAAACCCGATGAGATTGAATGGGCAAACCCGCTTCTGCAGAAACTGGACAAGCATATCGAAGAATACGCCTGGGATGGAGAATGGTACCTCAGGGCCTACCGTGAAGACGGGTTTAAATTCGGCTCAAAAGAATCAGACGAGGGTAATCTTTGGCTCAACCCACAAACCTGGTCCATCATATCAGGACATGCCGATGATGAGAAAGCCGGGAAAGTTTTGCAACAGATCAGGGACAATCTTTTTACTGAATATGGTATTATGGTCTGTAATCCCCCCTACACGGAGATGGATGAAACCGTTATCAAAGCCACCCTTTTCAATCCGGGAACCAAAGAAAACGGAGGCATCTTCTGCCACACCCAGGGTTGGGCAGTCATGGCCGAAGCCATGCATGGCAATGGTAACCAAGCCTATAAATATTACAGGGCCTATCTGCCGGCAGCCTGCAATACCAAGGCCGAAATTCGTGAAATTGAGCCCTATGTCTATTGCCAGTCCACCCACTCCACATACAGTCCGCGCTTCGGTGCTTCACGTCTTCCCTGGCTAAGCGGTGCTGCTACCTGGGCATTCTTCTCGGCATCTCAGTATATCCTTGGGGTAAGGCCCGGGTATGATGGGCTGACCATAGATCCATGTATCCCTTCGGACTGGGACGAAATAAAAATCAATCGCCGGTTCAGGGGTAAGATGCTAAACATCACGGTAAAAAATCCTGACGGAAAAGAAAAAGGTGTGAAAAGCCTGACAATCAATGGAATAAAACTGGAGAGCAACTTTATCCCCGTTTCTGAAATAAAGGGAGAAAATGAAGTAATGGTTATCATGGGATAACACAGGAATCGGAATTATAAAACAGATAGTGAAAAATTATGCAGTACGGATATTTTGATGATGCGCGAAAAGAATATGTAATTACCAGGCCCGACACGCCTAAATCATGGAGTAATTACCTGGGATCAACCCGGTATGGTGCAATAATCACCAATAATGCAGGAGGATACAGCTTCTTTCACTCCTCCGCACAGGGCAGGTTTTTACGCTTGCGGTTTAATGCTGTACCCCTTGATCAGCCAGGCAGGTATCTCTATTTTCACGATCGTGAAAGCAGGGACTACTGGTCAGGGTCCTGGCAACCCGTTGGGAAACCCCTTGACCGGTACAAGTCAGAATGCCGGCATGGTTCAGCCTATACCATCATCAGTTCAGAATATTCAGACATTTCGAGCGAGACCCTCTATTTCGTTCCCATGGGGAAGGATTTTGAGTGCTGGAGAGTAAGGGTGAGCAACAAAAGTAACAAGAAGAGGTCACTGAGAGCCTTTACCTACGTTGAGTTTGCATCCAACTGGAATGCACTCGACGATATGAACAACCTTCAATATACCCAGTATATAATCAAAACTGATTTTACAGACGGCATCGTTGATCATGGTTCCAATGTTTTCATTCCTGCCCAGCCCGGTAATTTCGAAGAAAAAGACCAGGCCCGGCATACCTTTATTGGTGTAGCAGGAGCAGAGGTCAGCGGATTCGACTCATGCCGTGAAGATTTTATCGGACCCTACCGTACCTATTCAAATCCAGTCGTTGTAGAGCAGGGAGCCTGCAAGAATTCTCTTACAGAAGGGGATAACGGATGCGGGACGCTGCAAATCGACCTGGATCTCGAACCAGGGGAAACCCGCGAATTCACAATAATTCTGGGCATTGGGGAAGCCCGTAAAGAGGGTAAAGCCGCCATTGCTGAGTTCACCGCTCCCGGAAAAGTAGAGGAAGCTTTCGTAGCGCTTCGCAACTACTGGCATTCGCGGATCGAAGGGCTAAGCGCCCGGACCCCGGATCCGGACTTCAACAGCATGATCAATATGTGGAACCCCTTCAACAACCTGATCACCTATGCCTGGTCGAGGGCTGCCAGTCTGGTATACAGCGGAGAACGAGATGGGCTGGGGTACCGGGACACCGTTCAGGACATGATCGGGGTACTACACAATATTCCTGATGAAGCCGGAAAGCGCCTTGAACTTATGATTACCGGCCAGGCATCAACGGGAGGTGCCCTGCCTGTGGTGAAGCCTTTCGCACATACCCCGGGAAAAGAAAAAGCTCCCCAGGAGTCGGAATACCGCTCCGATGATAGCCTGTGGCTCTTTAATACCGTTCCTGCTTTTGTGAAAGAAACCGGAGACCTGGAATTTTACAATAAAGTACTTCCCTATGCTGATCAGGGCGAAGCTACCGTGTTGGGGCACCTGCGCCGTGCTATCGAGTTCAACCTGGAACGAAGCGGTACACATGGTCTTCCGTGCGGACTGGCAGCCGACTGGAATGACTGCCTGGTTCTGGGACAAAAGGGGGAAACCGTTTTTGTATCCATGCAATTGAGGTATGGGCTGAAAACTTATATCGGGATTTGTGAGATGCTCGGCAAACCTGAGGAAGTACGCTGGGCAAGCAAAGAACTTGCTGGCCTGGATGAAAACATTGAAAGACATGCCTGGGACGGAGAGTGGTACCTGCGGGCCTATCGTCACGACGGACTGAAATTTGGTTCGAAAGAAAATGAAGAAGGCAGTATTTACCTGAATCCCCAGTCCTGGTCGATACTCAGCGGCCACGCCCGGGGAGAGCGTATAGCTCAGGTGCTGGAACAAGTGGATAAATACCTGGCCACCGATTATGGAGTTGCCCTGTGTGACCCTCCTTATGAAAAAACGGAACACTCCGTTGTAAAAGCCCCCTTGTTCAACAAGGGAATGAAGGAAAATGCAGCCATTTTCTGCCATACCCAGGGATGGATTGTCATGGCCCAAACCCTGGCAGGGAATGGTGATAAGGCTTATCAGTATTACAGAAATTACCTTCCTTCGGCATTTAATGAGCGTGCAGAGATCCGGGAAACGGAACCCTATGTTTATGCACAATCAACGAACAGTCGCTACAACATGCGGTACGGATCCTCCAGGAACCCCTGGCTAAGCGGAACAACCACCTGGGCTTACTATGCTGCCGCTCAGTATATTCTGGGCATTCAGCCCGATTATGGCGGACTGATCATCGATCCCTGCATCCCGGCAGCCTGGAAAGGCTTTACAGCCGAAAGAATTTTCCGGGGAAAAAAGATCAGTATCCGGGTTGAAAATCCGAACGGCTCACAAAAAGGAGTGAAGAGTCTTGAGCTCAATGGCGAAAAACTGGAGGGGAACTACATCCCTGTCGCCAGTCTGAAAGAAGAAAACACTTGCATTGTTTTACTCTAGTTGGTGAAAAACTTTGCTTTGTAAACTTCACTCAAAATGATTACCTTGGGTCATATTGCCGACTCATTTGCCCGGAAGTGCATACCAAATATGACTAGAATATTCCCTTTTTTCAGTACCTGTTTGCTCTTGCTGATGCTCATTTCGGTTCCTGAATCGGATGCTCAGAATAAGCAATACATGTTCACCAATGTGAATAAGGAGAAGGGTTTGTCTCATAATAAGGTTACCTGCTTTCACAGGGATCAGAAGGGTTTCATCTGGATTGGAACTGACGATGGCCTGAATCGTTACGATGGATATGACTTCAAGACCTTCAGCCATGATCCGGATGATCCCGGATCACTTCGCAGTTCGGAAATCAGCTTCCTGACAGAAGATCATCTTGGACGTATCTGGGTAGGTGCGGGAATAAACCTGGACATACTCGATCCGGAAACGGAAAAGATCATTCATGCGGATACCATTTTTAACGGGAAGTTAAGTTTCGAACCAAATACCCGATGGGATCTTCATTGTGATAAGTATGAAAATTACTGGTTCAATAGTTCGTTTCAGGGTTTATTCCGGTATTACATTGAACAGGACTCCCTGGTAAAGCTGCTGAATTCGGACAATGTAGTCTATTTCAACCAGGCCTACAGGATTTGCAGTATTGCTGAAGATTCAAACGGAGATATCTGGGCAATTGACAACAGGGGCCTTATTCAAAAAATTGAAAACCAGACAAACAGGATTGTCGACAGCATCCGTATCACACCTACTATCGATAATGATTTCAGTCTGTTTATTGATAGCGATGACGATCTCTGGATTTATGACCTGAATAATCCTTTTGGAATTATCTATATAGCTTTTCAAAGTCGTGAAATTTATCATCTGAACACCCAATCAGCGAAATGCACCCTTAGCAGCGAAGCTGTTACAGGATGTCTTGAGAACGACCCTGGAGAAATCTGGATTTTAACAGATCATGGTGGCCTCAACATCATTAACAAAAGTGACTTCAGTGTCCGCTACATCAAACATGATCCGCTCAATAACAGGAGTATCGTCGACAATGTAGTGATAGCATCCTATAAAGATGAAACAGGAATTATCTGGCTGGGGACCTACAAGGCCGGGTTCAGCTATTATCATGACGAAATGTTTCATTTCCCCCACTATAAAATAAAGCTCGATAAAGATGCCCCACCTGAGATCAATGACATTGATAATTTTGCAGAAGATAAAAAAGGTAACCTCTGGATTGCCACTAATGGAGGCGGTCTGATCTATCTCGACAGGGCAACCGGCAGGTATACCCGGTATCATCATGATCCAAATGATCCCAATAGCATCAGTGCTGACGTTATCGTCGGGCTGACTATCGATAGCAGGGGCAATTTGTGGGTAGGTACCTATCTTGGCGGAATGAATCTCTTCGACGGGAAAAAATTTACTCGCTTTAATAATGACAGTGGCAATCCGCACAGCCTTACAGATAGCAGGATTTGGGATATACATGAGGACAGGGACGGAAATATGTGGATTGTCACCCTGATGGGCGGGGTGAATGTGATGGATCCTGATACAAAAAAGGTGACCGAAGTATTTCAGTGGGATAGCGATTCTTCGATTCGCTCCACCATTGTACTGACAATAATAGAGGATCGCACCGGCCTTCTATGGTTTGCCACGGTTGACGGGATCAGATCCTATAACAGGGAAACCCGAAAATTTGAGTATTACGAGAATGTCCCGGCTGACCCTACATCACTTAGTAACAACTGGACATTTGAAATCTTCGAAGATTCCCGCGGCCTGATTTGGGCCGGAACAAGCAGCGGCCTGAACCTGCTAAACCGGGAAACAGGTAAGTTTCAGCGATTTTACAAGAAAGATGGCCTGCCCTCCGACCGTATCCTGAATGTACTTGAAGACCACGACTCTACAATGTGGATCAGTACGCCGGATGGTATTTCAAGGGGCGAAGTAAGCTATAATAAAAAAACAAAACTCTATAAGTGTAAATTCACGAACTATGACCGGTACGACGGGTTACAGGGAAATGAATTCAATGAAAAGGCAACCCTGAGAACCTCAAAAGGGGAGATCATTTTAGGGGGCAGGAACGGATTTAACATCTTCTATCCGGACCAGATAAGACGTACCAGGGTTGAACCAAATATTCAATTCACCAATTTCTCAGTGTTCAACCGCTCACTGTCTGCCGGTGATAAACTTAACAACAGGATTCTTCTTAACGAAGATATTTCCTACACCAGTCGTATTGAACTGGATTATTCAGAGAATATGTTCACCCTTGAGTTTTCAAACCTGAGTTATTTGTATCCGGAAAGGCATCGGTACCAGTATAAACTTGAAAATTTCAACAGCGATTGGTTGGAAGCCAATAGCAAAAACCGGAGGATTAGCTATACCAACCTTGATCCCGGGACCTATATTTTTAAAGTTCGGGGATCGTATCCGGATGGAACCTGGAGTGAGAAATATAAGCAGATCATTATTGTTATCAAGCCTCCTTTCTGGAAAAAATGGTGGTTCAGGATCCTTGCCGTCCTTATCGTCCTCCTGGTCACCTCAGCATTGTTTTACTTCCGCCTGAAGTCGCTGCGCCAACAGAAAATAATCCTTAAAAAAGCGGTGAAAGAACGCACAATCGAGCTTGAAGAGATCAACCAGGTGCTTGAAGAACGCCAGGAAGAGATCTCCCTCCAGAATGAGGAACTTGATTACCATAGGAACGAACTCCAAAAACTGGTTGATGAAAGGACTTCCGACCTGCAGAAAGCCCTCGAAAAGGCTAAGGAATCAGACCGGCTTAAATCAGCCTTCCTGGCAAATATGAGCCATGAGATCCGCACCCCTATGAATGCAATTGTCGGATTTTCCAATTTGCTTCGGGATGATGTTATGGAAGTTGATCTGAAAAACAGCTATATCGACATCATTGAGAAAAACTGCAATGCCCTTCTGGTGATCATCAATGACATCCTTGATATTTCAACCATTGAGGCCAATCAGCTGTCCATTGCGTCAAATCCTTTTGATATCATTGACACTTTCAAGGACTTGCACGAAACCTACCAGCTCCGTAAAGAAAAACTGGAAATGCGGCTTAGGCTGCCTGAAAACAGGGAGCATCTCATTATCAACCACGATGAGATCCGCATCAAACAGATCATGCAAAACCTGATTGATAATGCACTAAAATTTACCGATCAGGGATTTATTGAGTATGCTCTTGATTATAGAAATAATGAGCTCTCCATAAGCGTACAGGATACCGGCATTGGCATTAATCCCAACGCCCTCAGGATGATCTTTGAACCCTTCATTAAGGCCCAGGAGAATGAAAACCGGTTTTATTCAGGAACCGGACTGGGACTGGCTATCTGCAAAAAAATCATCGACCTGATGGGAGGTGAAATTCAGGTTGAATCCGAGCCCGGACACGGTACTATCTTCCGCGTAAATATCCCGGCCGAAGAACTTGACCAAATCCTCAGCACTCCAAGCTCTGACGAGACCATAATACAAGCTGAAGGCAGCTTCGACATCCTTATTGCAGAAGATGAAGAAGCCAATTTTAAGCTTATCGGGCAAATTCTGCGTAAGACCAACGTCAGACTAACATGGGCAAAAAACGGAAAGCAGGCTATAGAATACATGAAGGAAGATCCATACAAGTACAGGATGATCCTGATGGATATCAAAATGCCATTGGTTAATGGTATCGATGCGTTCGAGGCCATCCGGGAGATCAACCATATCGTACCCGTTATTGCTGTAACAGCCTATGCCAATGAAAAAGAGAAAGTTGCCCTTATGAAGAAAAAGTTTTCTGCATACATTTCAAAACCCATCAATATTAAAGACTTGGGGGATATGTTTGAAAAGTTCCTGGGCCGTAAAATTATATGACAGTTCCCGGTAATTACCGGGCATGTTATTAAACGACTTAAGCCAGACTAAACAGGATTGAGGCCTGATATTCGGCTTACAGGAAAAGCGTCAGTTTTTTTATCGCTGCGAAAAAGAGCAATGTTTCTATAGAATTATGAAAGAAAAATACTCCTTATTCTACTAAAAACAAGGCTCACAGGCAACTTTCCTGACAAATGCCACGTAACAGGGATTTTAGAATCAAACGTCACATTAAATAGTATGCTATGAATAAAAATTTACTCCAAAAAGAAAAACTTTCATCCAGGCTGGCTGGCTACGCCCTGACCGGTGGAGCGTTATTGGCTGTTGGCTCGGTTGCATCCGGACAGGTTAATTACTCCGGAATACAGAATCTCCCGGTAACAGATCCAATAAATCCGGTTGAACTTGACCTGGATGGTGATCTGCATGCTGATTTTGCCTTTGGTCTGGCATTAACCAGTACCTATTGGAATAATTATTCAAGTTATAACAGTGCTTTCATTATGGCTTCATCCGGCACCTACCAGAACAGTTGGGTAGGTATCAGCATGAATATTGCCATTCCTGAAGAAACTATAGTCTTCACATCAAATTATTTTACTGATAATCGGGTCTCCTATTGGAACCTCGGGTTCGCGATGGTATTTTCCACAAGTTCGTACGGGACTCCGGCCGGCTCTTTCGCAGGACAGGGAGATAAGATTTTAGGTGTGAAATTTTATATCGGCAGTGAGCTGCACTACGGGTGGATCCGCATAAATATCCCCGCAGAAGTAAACACAATAACTATCATTGACTGGGCTTATGATGAAACTCCGGGGCGGGGTATCAAAGCAGGTGCCATGGTGGAAAGCTCTGATGTTACAGGACCGGTTGTTACGATGGTTCCGGATGTTCTTCCAAGGACAAATATCCAGACTACCACAATTGCTGTGAGCATTGATGAAAAGCCTCATGGAATACTGGATATATCAGATTTTACAGCTGTAAATGGTATTCTCGACGGCCTGATCCAAACAACTGATACGAGCTATGATCTTACTGTTACAGCAGAAGTTCATGGTAATGTTCAGGTATCCCTGAATCCCGGAGTGCTAACAGATTACCTTTTAAATTCGAATAGCGGCACCACTATTAACTGGTTCTACGATAACAGGCCACCCGTCACAACCATGAACCTGGCTGCGGGTGCCCTTAATAACCTTTCATCGCTTTCAGCCAGTCTTGTATTCGATGAAGAAGTGATCGGTCTGGCAGTATCGGATTTTGTACTGACCAATTGTATCATCACAAGTCTGACTGAAGATGTCGCCAACAAGGAATATACCCTTGAGCTTGACCTACTTGCTGAGGGTCCTGCAAGCATTGTACTCCCAGCTGCAAGTGTTGTCGATTACGGAAACAATCCCAATTTAGAGGCTACAGTAAGCTGGGAATATGATGGTACTGTTCCCACTCACAGTTTCAGCAGAGGATTTAACTATATCACAGCTGAAGAAACTGTTCTGATGACCATAGACTTCAGTGAGGAAATTCAGGAGTTGGTTGCTGAAGATTTAACCATTGAAGGAGCTACCATCGCCAACATTACCGAGAATACAGCAGGATTAAGCTATGATATACAACTCACCCATATCACAGAAGGGATGATCACCTTGCAGCTGGATCCGGGCAGCGTTCTCGACCTTGCCGGCAATGCGGCAACCGGAGGATCAACCAGTTGGTACTACGACATCACTGCACCTGTGCTCAGCATTGATATCCCGGTCACCAGGACAAACAGTGATACTGCAATGACAATACAGATCAATGCGGACGAGCTTGTTTCCGGTCTGACCCTTGATGATATCATTGTGACCAATGGTACAGCATCGAACCTGGTCGTTGTGCCGGTTGATAAAGGAATGCCATCTCCGGAAAGTGCAAGTTATCGTGTAGATATAACCCCCATTGCGGAAGGTGAGGTCAGCATTGAAATCCCCGCTGATGCAGTATATGACAACGCAGGAAATACAAACTCAGCAGCCAGTGCGAGCTACATTTACGACCTGACTGGCCCAACGCCATCCATGACGGCTGGTTCATCTGAGCTTTCCAACAATGAAACCGGGCAGTTAACGATTACCTTCGACGAGCCGGTTACCGGATTGTCTGCAGATGCCTTCGTCATTACTAACGGTACAGCAGGTTCACTGACTACCTTGACAGAGGGAACCGAATACAAGCTGGATGTGAACGTAAGCGATCAGGGCATGGTGGTTGTCGAGCTTCCTGCGGGGGCAGTAGCTGACGAAGCTGGTAACCTGAGTGTTGCTGCCGCAACAGTTGCCTGGACGTACGATGGCATAGCACCTACGGCCAGCCTTTCCAGCGGACTCACAGAGCCCACTGAAGAGCTTATACTTACCATTACCATCGACTTCAATGAAGAAGTTGAAGGATTAGCTCTCGATGATTTCAACCCTACCAATGGAACTGTCAGCAACCTGGTTGAAGTTACAGCCGGCCTGTCATACACCCTTGACATCACTGCTACCGCCGCCGGTGAAGTAAGTGTTGAATTAGCAGCAGGTGCTGTAACAGATGCTGCAGGAAACAAGAATGCTGCTGCATCAGTAAGTTACACATATGAACCTAATGTTGCGGTCAACATGATAACCGACCTGCAGGTGAAGCTGTATCCTAACCCTGCCAGCGAGGCGCTGAACGTGGAACTTGACAGGGCTGCTACCCTTTACATTACCGATGTAAATGGCAGGATTGCCATGGTGAAAGAAGAAGTGCTTTCTGAGCGCTTCGACATCAGCACACTGCCTTCAGGAATGTACATCCTCAGCATTGAAACGGAAGCTGGCATAGCTGTAAGGAAATTCGTTAAGGAATAATTCCTTTGATATACTAGGATTCAGGGCTGTCTCTTGTAGGCAGCCCTTTCTTTATGCTACCCGTCAATAGTCGCCCGAATGCACCGAAACCTTACCTGAAATGCAGGAAGCTCTTCACCTGCGCCATCAGAAAAATGAAGGGCAGGAGAACTTTTTACCCTAGCCTCCCCTACCCTTCGTTGTAGCCCGAATCACCGATACTCACTTCTCCCCGGCTACAACTTCCGATGCTTCTTTTTTGGATATCTTAATATATTCGCTCAGAACAATCTCAGTCATGTAACGGGTAATCCCTTCCTTATCTTCATACTTTCGGTAGACCAGTTTCCCTTCCAGGGCCACTTCCATACCCTTTTTCAGGTATTTCTCCGTTGTCTCTGCCAGTTTACCCCAGGCTACTATGCTATGCCACTGGGTATCCTTTACCCACTCGCCATCGCTGTTGGTATAACTCTGGGAAGTTGCAACAGAAAACTTAGCCAGCTTGTTGTTGCCTTTAAAATTGATCACCTCAGGATCTTTTCCCAAATTTCCGATAAGGTGAACCCGGTTTCTTAAATCTTTCATAACGCTGTTTTTAGAATTGCATATTTAGTTATTACCCTACAAAAATGATATTCAGAATCTACCTAAGTCGTATTTTAAACGGATACTTACGTATGTGTTTCGTTTATCCCAGATCTTGGGTTCAGTTCTGTCAGCTCAGAAAAAGGAAAACCTTGTTTTTTCAACATTATTCTACTACTTTCATCCAGTCAATTCTTAAAGAAGATTCCTAGCAAATGCTTTTCAATACCCTCCCATTTGTCATTTTTCTGCCGCTGGTAATCATTTTATATTACTTCATACCACATAAATACAGGTGGATTTTGCTCCTGGCTGCCAGCTACTACTTTTACATGTGCTGGAAAGTCAGTTATATATTCCTGATCATTGCCTCCACGCTGATAGATTACCTGTGCGGGATACTCATGGAGAGGCAGAAAGTAAGGAAAAAGAAGATCCCTTATCTTGTCCTGAGTCTGATCATTAATCTTGGATTACTGTTTACGTTTAAATATTTCAACTTCTTTACAGGAGCTGCCAATTCATTCCTTCATAGTATCAACTTCGGATATCAATTACCTGTATTGGAGAAATTCCTTCTGCCGGTGGGTATTAAATATTTCCGCTGTGTTCATTATCAGCTGTTTATGGCATGGCGCCAACTGGACTTTCATCGTCTGGGGAACACTATTTGCCATTGTCTACCTGACGGAGAAAGCATTGAATACCCTGTTTAGAATCAACAGGGAAGCCGCACCATATTCTGTATGGCACATCCTCCTGGTCCTTAAAACTTTCATTCTTGTCACCTTTATCTGGGTATTTTTCAGAAGTCAGAGCATAATGGATGCCCTGCAATTAGGCAAGCATATCCTGATTCCCGGCAACCAGGTAACCACCCGGCTGGAGGTTCCTGTTCTAACCTGGGCACTCCTCGGTATTTTTATACTCAGTGATATCCTACTCTATAACAAGCGCTTTGACAGCTGGATCGGAAAAATGCCCCTGTTGCTGCGCTGGAGTATTTATACCCTCATTATTTTTACCATAATCGTTTTCTCAGGAGTGGAAAATTTCCCCTTCATATATTTTCAATTTTAGCTGAATGAGTGACCTGAAGAAGACGATAGTAAAGCTGGCTGCTCTTGCAGTAATCCTGATTGGGATGAACTACTTCTATGCAGCCTTCTTCTTCGAAGGGGACCTTCAGAAATACTCCCCTGAAATCAGGATGATCCAAAACATCCCTGCTGATGCCGAGGTTCTTTACCTTGGAGAATCTTCAAATAGTACCTGGCGAGATGATGACCAGGACAAGCGGAGGATCGGTGAGATGATCGGTGATTTTTATCCTGAACTGAGGTTTTATGACCTTACCCGTCCTGCAGCCCATGCAGGTATCTTTAAGGTATTACTTAGCAACATCCCTAAAGATTCAAAGATCCGTACAGTAATTGTTACACTTAACCTGAGATCATTCAATGCACAATGGGTCTATTCCGACCAGGAAACCGGGCTACAACAAAACATGGTGCTTCTCAGGCCCTATCCTCCGTTGGTGAACCGGATGCTGCTGTCTTTCAAGGATTACGATATAAAGACGGACGAGGAGAGGATTGCCCAGTTTAAAGAGGCCTGGCTAAAAGATGAGTTGCCGGGGAAATTTAAAAACGTCACCGAATGGGATAATTGGATGGCTGTAAATGGAATCCGGAACCCTAACGGTACCATCAACCAGTCAGAGACTGAATTAGCCTGCCATTACATCAAAGCATATGCTTTCCGGATTGATCCGGATCATCATGTGCGCATCAAAGATCTGGATGATATCATCCGGCTTGCAGAGAAACGCAACTGGAGGCTGGTCTTTAATCTGATGGCCGAGAATGTGGAAAAGGCACAGGAACTCGTTGGCGATGAACTGGTTTTCCTGATGGATGAGAACAGAAAAATGCTTGTTCGTTATATTACGAATAAGGGCGTTATAGTCGTTGATAACTTTAAAGCTGTAGAAAACAGGGAGTTTATTGATCAGAACTGGACCACAGAGCATTATGCCCAGAAAGGCAGGAGAACAATTGCCCGAAATGTTGCCGGGTCGCTTAAAAAGTATTATCCTGATCAGTTCAGGGATGTTGAGAGGTATCCCGGTAGTGATCCATTAAATTACCATGTATCACCCGGGACTGGTATACACCCCTGAAAGCTCATAAAAACCCTTCCGGACAAACAGGGAAACACTTTCCGAGGAGCTCTTCTTTTCCGGTCAAACTTCCTCATAGACAGGCAATACATATAGTAATAGTCAGGGATTGAAGCATCCCCTGACAGAAATTATCCGCATATTTTTCTGAATTCTTTAAATAGTGCACAAACATTGCACAGCTTATTCTTATTTTCACTTAAATTTTTGGGGTATGCCCCGTTATAGCAAATCATTATAATTCCACCCTATGAAAGTATACAGAACCTGTCCGGTCTGCGGAGATCAATTCACAGGCCGCATCGACAAGAGATTCTGCACCGATCAGTGCAGAGCAGAATTCAACAATTATGTGAACCGGGATGCTATTAACATGATACGCAGAATTAATAGCACCTTGCGTAAAAACCGAAGGATCCTTGCTTCCCTGAAGGAAGAGTGTGGAAATCAAATCTGTCGGGATCAGTTACTTGAAAGAGGCTTCGATTTCAGGTATGTTACCAGTCTTCAGACAACGCATTCCGGGAGCATGTGCTACTACTGCTACGAACAGGGATATGAGGTCCTGGAAAAAAATTCGCTGACTTTGCTCAGACGGGAAATACAGCTGCACGTTTAATCAAGTCAACAGACTGACAACAATACGTTGAAACCTGCTATTGCTTCACTATGCGGAACGACCGGATTTGAATGTTGTCCTCGGCTATCAGGTTATAAATCCCGGAGGGCAACTGGCCAATATCCATCCTGAGCTGGTTTTCAGCATTCATTTCAGCTGAAGACATGGTCAGCAGGACATGACCTGCCATATCCACCAGTGTCAGGTTAAGGATGCTGTGTCCTGATCTGTAGCTATCCAGAAAAACATAATCAGTTGCCGGATTGGGGTATACCCTGAAAGGTTCTGGATCTTCTGCTTCACTTACGCTCAGGACTTCCTCTTCTACTGTCACGGTAAAATTAACCCTGGTCTGTTTTCCCCAGATATTGGTTGCACTGACTTCGACATTACCCATTCCTTTGCTGGCGGGATAAAGAACGAGGATATGATCTTCGTTAATATAATAATCCAGCAGCATTGCATCTGTACAGGAGGCTGAGAAATCCAGGTTATGACCCTGGCTATCCGAGAAGTATTCAGTTAAATCAATGATCTCAGGATCCAAACCCAGGTAGAGTATCCGGTCTTCGGGTTCAGCAATCACCTGTGGAGCCGGCGGAAGGATCGCTTCAGCCAGGATCGTCCGTTTCAGCCGGATATGGTTTATCGAGTAGCAGTTGATGTACATATCGACTGAGTCAGGTCCGGCTATAATCGGGTTGTAAAGAATCACCAGCCTGACACTATCACCCGGAACCAGGATCTTATTCTCAAGTACGGTTTCAAAGGATGAACTCTCAATGCTTACCTTATCGACGGAAAGTATTCCGGGCCCATTGTTCACCAGGTAAGAAGTATCTCTCAGAACGGAACCAATGGTTGCCTTGCCGATAAAAGAAATGTGATTATAACCAATCTGATCTGATTCTATAACTTCCAGGTAAACAGGAATAACAAGTTCGGGCTTTTGTATGTCATTGCTGAGAATACGAATGGAAGATCGGTAGGTACCTGCTGTTAACTCCACTGCAAAGGCCTGAAAGGTAAGGGATGCGGAAGACCTGGGATCAAGACGCAGCGATTCGGTATAGGTGCTGATCATCTCATATTCCGGGATAGCAACCTGGACCTGTGCCTTTTCCAGCTCAATTCTGAAATCAAGAATACCTGCTGAATCAAGGTTGGAGACCGTCAGATTGAAATAGTCCATGGTCCCGCTAACCAGGGATACCTTAATTGTATCCATGTTTATCTGTATGGCGGGTGAAGGTAAAACCGTCAGGGTTTTAACCAGGGTATCCGTTCCGGAACAATTGGAAACATACAGCATAATTTCTTTGGTTCCCGGAGTGCTGAATGCATGAGCAGGGTTTTGCTGTTCAGAGTTGCTGCCATCTCCAAAACTCCAGTTCCATACGAGGGGTATATTGGCAGACAGATCCGAAAACTCCACTGCCTGGTTAAGGGCCGGCAGGGTGTCCGAAATACTAAAATCAGCAAAAACAGCCTGTGGATCCTCATTATTTTCAAGATAGACGAGACCTTCATAGCTTATGCTATCAGCTTGATTACAGGTATTTAATCCTGTTGCCACCAGGCTGACAGTATAAACACCGGCATTTTCATAAGTATGCAGGGGATTCTCCTCACTGCTTGTATTTCCATCACCGAAAGTCCAGTAATATTCAGCTGCATTTTCACTACGATTCAGAAACTCAACACTGGCGGGTGATGTACATGCCAGATTCCCCGAAGCAGAGAAATTTGCAATTACCCTTCCGCTAAAGGCTTCTCCAACACCTACGGCATACCAGGCATTGGTAACTGCTTCAACTTCCGGGGAGCAGGCTCCGTATAGATCAGCGGCCGACTGGATTGAGAAAAAGCGGGCATCTTCATAATCAGAAAGGGGAGTCAGGTAAACTGTCAGATTCCTGTATGCGATGGCCGCAGCCCTCTCGATACCTATCCCCTGAACACTAAAAGAATGACCAAGATCGTTGATTCCTGTACCCCCTTCAGCGAGCAGGTAGAACCAGTGGTTCTGCACACCGTTATTGGTATGTACACCTCCGTTATCGGCTGTTCCGGTAACCCAGTAAGCTCCTTTATAAGTATCCGGGTGTTTACAGGCTTTAGGATCAATCATATTCCTGACTGGTTTACCAAGGGTAGAAAACTGTTCACCAAGAAAATAGTTGGCAGTAGTCGCATCTGTGTAGAAATCAATTGCCACAGCGAAAATATCACTAAAAGATTCATTCAGGGCTCCCGATTCGCCTTCATATTCCAGTCCTGCGCTATACTGTGTTACCGCATGGGTATACTCATGGGCCACAACATCCAGTGTAGTCAGTGCTGTATAGAAAACACCATCGCCATCACCGAAGACAAATGTATTGCCGTTCCAGAAAGCATTTGTAACACCTTCTCCGAAATGTATATAACTGCTTATATCAGCTCCCTGATTGTCAAACGAATTTCTTCCGAACCGTGACGAATAATAGTCAAAGCTTTGCAAAACAGCAAAATGTGCGTTGGTAGCCGCATTGTCCTGGTTAGCCTGTTCATTCCAGAAATTGTCGTCATCCCTGAAATCGACTGCCTGTGAAAAATTGGTTCCTGTATTTAAATCCAGGGTAGAAATATTCACCCCCCTCGATTCATCCCTGAGGATGTAGCCATAACTGTCTGATTCGGTATTTATCAGTTGTGTTCCCTCATACAGGGTGACTGCTTCCCCAACCTGATTCAGGTCATGGAGTCGGTCTGTTTTCTTCAGGATTGAACCATCCATGGCATCAACATACACAAAATACCGGGAGAATGGTTCCCTGGCAAAAACATCAAGTTTATAGGCCAGGAAGGATGCATTCGCAAGCGGAAGGATCACCAATTCGGGAGCATCGGTTTTAACACCATTTCCGTCAGTATAATATTCTGATGCTCCGATATACTTACGAGCCTGATTCAGAGCCATAACAGAAGAAATTGCCGGCCGGATATCTTTAATACTAACCTCATCGAAATTACCATTTGCACTGATAAGCATGTCCCCACGTGAATGAAGGACTACCCGGGCACCTTCGATAGGTATCCCTTTATACCGGGGCTGGTATTTTGTATGGCTTACCCCTTCCTGGTCCTGGAAGCGGCTAAGTTCCCTAAGTTCAGAGCGATCCCCCAACCTAAGGACTTGTTTCAGCTGATCTGCACCCTTTGCACGGGTATCCTGATTGAAATCGAAATAACGAACAGATGAATTGGAAGGTTTTAACCAGACTTTACGGGCATGGGTATTTATCTCAGATGCTTTTTTCCCCTGAAGAAGCTGGGAATATCCTGAACCAGGAATAAGGAGAATAATGAAAATGTAAACCAGTCTTTTCATACAACATGCCCAAGTAGTGTAATAAAAATACGCTATCTGGCCTCCGGAAGCTTCATAAAGTTGATGAACCGGCAGGTTTTGTTGGTGAATGAACGGAAGCAGGAAACAGGCGAAATCTACCCCGAAAAAATTATCCGGAAAGTCCCTGGCTATGTTCCCCGGACAATGCGTTTTTATGCATTTCCTCCAGTTGAGGGCAAAAAAAAAGGTGCTCCCGGGGAGCACCTTTTTATATTTTGAAGAGGTTAATTACTTCTTCATGAATCTAAATGAGCTGTTGCCATTTCTTGCAACATAAACGCCACTGTTCAGGCCAGAGATATCAACTTTATTAGTAGCTGATGTCATAACCAGACTTCCAGTGATGCTGTAGATCTCGATAGAAACTTCACCTTCTACGTCGAAAGTAATCATGTCATCAGCTGGGTTTGGATATGCATTCAGAGTGCTCTGAGTCATTTCATCAATAGCAGTCCAAGTCTGAAGAGTTACATAACCAAATGTAGCAGTGTTGTTCCAAGCTAAGTCTTCAGTACGGTCAGCTTCGTCTGATGGGTCATCATCGTCCCATGCAGCCTGTACGTCTCTGTTTCCAACAGTAGCGTCACCGTCAGAGTTGTCAGAGTCAGCAGCACCAAAATCAAAACCGATGGTAGCGTCAACGTTAACATAATCCATGAAGTCGTCAATAACAGCACCTTCTGCAAGAACAGCAGTCCAGGGGATAGCAACTTCAGCGATCCAACCACCAGCGGCAGCAGCTTCCATGTAGTAACCAAAAGCAGTACGTGGAGCACGACCAGCGCTTTCAACTGAGTCCAGTGTGCGGCAAACGCGAAGCTGAACAGTAGTACCAGTGTAAGAACTAGGAACAGTTGCGGTATCCAGCATGAGGAAAAATTCAACATTGTCAAATTCCCATGCATTACCGACAGTCCACTCATAGCTATGATCTACATCGTCAGTTATCTGTACAAATGCATACAGATTCTCAGGAGTGTAGCATACCTGAAGAGTAGCTGTGAAGTCAGATTCTCCGTCATAGCCAGTTGGATTGAAAATGTTGGTAGTCTGTACATCACCGTAAACATCCTCAGCAACACCGTCAAGTGCAGGAACTCCAGCAGCAGCTGATGGAATAACCATTGTACGAACGGGCTCAATAGGAGCAGCATAAGAAGCTACGTACAGTGCAAGAGCAACAGCAACAAAGCTAAGGTTTAGTAATTGTTTTTTCATAATACTGATAGTTTAAGTTTGTATTAGTAATACGATTAATTATGATTGG
>JAFGEO010000149.1 GCA_016931575.1 Bacteroidales bacterium
ATCCAGGTATTCCTGTGCCTGGGCGGCCTGGCCGATCCAACATACAAACCCTATGATCCATAATCTTCGAAGCATACTTATTCCGGTATAACAATAAATTTGTATGAATATCCGATACCAGCAGTGTACAGATTCAGGAAATAGACACCCGGTTTGCAAGACACCGGAAGTGATATTGTCATATCATATTGATATTCTGATATTTGAGAATGAACAATTACACCAGAGCTATTAAAAATACGAATCATGGCCTGATCTTCCGTTTCCGTTTCAGAACTAAGGCTCAGCCTGATATCCGAACCTGCCTGTAAAGGATTAGGGTAAATCCTGAGAGAAGGCTGCTGGGCAGGTTTTTCCAGGCTAAGCATGGGATCCATGGCATGGATAACACCCACAGCATCCAGATCAAATCCTCCCGAATTAAAGGGTGTTGGCCAGGGGTCATTGATGATCTTTCCCTCAGCATCCTTAGTACCAAATGAGGGATGAATGCACCCCACGACATCCCTGATCCGGATCCAGACGATTGAGTCGGGCTCAATACCCACACTGTCTTTCAGGTCTTCCAGGTCGAAGGGCGTGCCATAGAATACCTGGTATTTGCCAGCCAGGTTATGGATTAGCGCAGGATCAAGCTGATCGAAAGTGGCAAGCTGTGCATTTGATAGAGTCTCAGAGTATGCCGGAAAGCGAACCCAGCGGATGCTGTCGCTGCTCACTTCAACAAAAGCCAGCTCAAGGAAATAGTTGAAAGGATCTTCCGAAGCTTTGAAGCCATTTTCAAAAACAGCGAAATCGGGGCCATTCCCATTATAGATGGGATATTCAAAGCCAAGCACAGCTGTACCCCCGTCACCGAGACTAACAACCCCGCCATCGGCCATGCCCAGGGCACTGGTATCGCTGCCCAGCGTGGGCAGGTTGGTGCCTTCATACAGCAGGGTGGTATCCGAAATTTTTATGTACCCCCTGTTGACAGAGCATTCCGAGGCCCAGGCTACGAAGGCACTGCTATCCCTGTGTATGGCCGTTGTTCCAGGCTCACCAGCAGCAGGCGCATACTGTCCTGCTGCAGATGGTACCAGAAGAATTAAACCGATCAGTGCATAAGCAAGTCTTTTTATCATAGCTTACGGATTGTCCGAACAAGCGAATTATTATCTGATTGAATCTTAATATAATACACTCCTGTATTGAAATCAGAAATATCAATTTCCGAAGTCGATTTCTCCTTTACTCTTGTCAACAGGCAACGACCGTAACTATCGAACAGTTCCAGCCGATATTCACCCGGGAAGCCTGCATGAATCTTCACCAGACCACTTGTTGGGTTTGGAAAAACACTGATTGATTCCGCAAAGCTCATATCGATAGCCTCGTATTGCTCAACAGTCATGGTGAAGGTATCTGTCAGGGCATGGCCTCCTGATGTGGCTTCAATAACAATTTCAGCGTCACCAACCTGCTGTGTCAGCACCAGCGTGAGCAATCTGTCAGCAATATAGGTATCCCCTACAATATTGTCCCCGGAAATGGATTTAAGCCCCATCCCGATCTGTTCATCGGCATCATCGGGATCTGTAAACAGTCCGGAAAGGTCTACCACCACCTCAGTATTAATCTGATTTACGACCAGGGTGTCATGCAAGTGCCTTGCAAGTAGCGGCTTCTGGTCATTGATATCATCAAAGAAAAAGAATGCAGGGGTATTCATGCCGTAGAATCCTTCATCAGAAGAAGAAAGGCTGAATTCGAGCTGGTCTATCGTATCCAGTTCGCTTAGTTCCACCCACTCCCAGGAAGAAACAATATAGTCTTCTTCATGGTTATCAAAGCGGTAATCTGCCAGGTAATAACTTACAGTATCAATGCAGATACCATCACGTAATCCCCTGATTGATAAAAGAAACCAGTCAGGATCATTTCCGCTTTCTCCACCGAATTTCTTCGCAAACCCATCCCCATTCAGCATGGACTGAACATTCAGGGTACCATTGGTGACAAACATACCTGAAACCGGGCCGGCCGTGGTGAGCGAAATTGTATCCCGATACAGGTTATAACATAGCCCGTATTGCCAGGAGCCACCAACTCCAATGCCAGTAGCAGAACTGTATTGATTAACATAGCCCGGAGTGATCACATCCTGCATGTTTGAATAAGCAAAACCCGACCAGGATTCTGTCAGTCCGAATCCATAATCGCTGATGGCGTAGCTGTTCGGGAATACAAAGTCCCCGGAACTAAAGTCCGACTGATAGCTTCCTGCCAGTGCCATGCTACCATTCCAGTAATCCCCTGAGATGTAGCTAAAGTCCTCAAAATCTGCACCGCTCAGGTTGTCCAGACAAAAATAGGCAGGCGTATTCATTCCCCAGTCCCCGACATCCGAAGATGAAAGGCTCAGTTCGATCATATCCACGGTGTCGAGTACAGAAAGATCAACCTTCTCCCACTCCGAAACAATATAATCGTTCTCATTATCAGCATCCCTGAAGTCGGCCAGATAGACTTCCACGGTATCTGTGACCTCACCATTCCGGATACCCACCAATGAAAGCATGAACCAGTCGGGGTCGTCTCCGCTCTCACCTCCGAATTTCTTTGAGAAGCTGTCCCCATCCCGCATTGACAAGTATGGATAGGTACCATTGGTAACGAATACGGAATCCAGTTTTCTGGTTTCGGACAGCCTTATTGTATCTTTCCCAGCCATCAGGTAAAAGACCCCGTAGTTTTCTGACCCAAATACCCCGGAAGCAGTGATGGCGCTGTATTGGTTAATGATTCCGGAAGTGGTATCATCCATCATCCTGGAATAGGCAAAACCATACCATGAATCGTACATACCGTAGCCGTAGTCGTTTCTGCCAAACCGGTTTTCAAATACAAAAATGGAATCTTCCAGAACATTTGTATAGTTGCCATAACTTGCTGTAATACCGTTCCACCAGGAAGCCGGGTCGAGTTGCAGTGCTTCAAAATCTGCTTTCCCCTGTGAAAAAGAACTTTTCGGGACTAGTAGCAAGGCAAGGAAGCCCACCAAAAAAGGAACATAGAGTTTTTTCATGTCAAATTTAAGTTATAGTTTATTTAATTTCAGTATTTTACTGGTTAACAAGCCAATAAACAAAACAGAACTGGTCGGAAGCAAGCTTTCCGGCCATGAGATAAACCATACTTGAATTTGAATATTTTCCATCTCAATCTGCTTTTTCGAGATTTTGCAGCTTACGATGGAGAGGGAGTCAGTTGTGCATCGTGCTGGTAAGCTTCCTGTTCGCCGCAGGCTGCAAAATCCAATTTACACTGGCAGGTCTTCTGACTTACCTCTGATTGCAACGCCTTCCCATTTCATCCGCCGTAGTTATCAACGTTGACGGATTATTTGAAACAGTGACATGTTGCTACAACCATTATGAGGATCACAGCAGCGGGAACTGTTGCCGAATTTCCCTTTTTCCAGGGGGCACGGCATTCCCTTTTAATTTCCAACTTAACGGAATTTCCGTTAAGAATTCTGAAAACCAATGTTGGGTGAAGGTAAGAAAAAATAGATAAGGTCAAGCCTCACCTGATTTATTTTCTTCACTTTTTAATAACATCTTGTTTGAAACCAGGAAAACGACAGGCCTTTTGGACAATGGATTTGTCTGGGTGATTACCACGGTTTCATAGACTTCCTCAATGGTGGTATACGTCAGCACTTCTTCCGGTGTCCCTTTGCTGTGGAGTTTTCCTTTATTTAACAGCATCAGGTAGTCGCAATACTCCCCTGCGAGGTTGAGGTCATGAATAATCATCAATACCGTCAGCCCCAGTTCTGCGCTCAGGGATTGTATCAGGTTCAGGATTTGAACCTGGTGAGAAATATCCAGGTGTGAGGTAGGTTCGTCCAGCAGCAGCAGATCAGGCTCCTGAGTAAAAGCCCTGGCAATGGCAGCAAGTTGCTGCTCCCCGCCACTCAGGTGCAGCATATGCTTATTCCTGAGATGGTATACATCGGTCAGTTTCATATACTTCTCAGCAATTTCGTGGTCCTGTTTCGACTCAAGGAACTGAAACTGGCTCCTGTACGGCATCCTCCCCATCAACACATAATCTTCCACAGGAATATCGAGCGCCTCAGTTGTTTGGGTAACCACAGCGATCCGCTTCGCCCTATCCTTCAGTCCCATCGCTCGGATATTCCTACCATCGAGCTGAATGTTCCCCTGAAGTAAAGGCAAATCACCGCAGATACCTTTAAAGAGGGTTGTCTTCCCCGATCCATTTGGACCAATGATCCCGGCAAACCTTCCCTTATGAAGGGAGAAGTTTATCTGTCCCAGGCGAAAAGAAGGTGGATAGCCACAGCTTAAATCCTGTATAGTCAGGTAATCTTTCATCTCAGCTCAGTTTAATTTTTGATCCTGAGGCACTCAGCATGGCAATAAACACAATCCCTCCCAGCATTCCTGTTACCACTCCTATCGGCAGCTCGCTTTCAGTCAGCATCTTACTTCGCGCCAGGATATCGCATACAATGAGGTACAGGCTTCCACCAAGAAATGATCCTATGAGCATGATCCTGTAATCGTTCCCGATGATCAGCCTGACGATATGGGGAATGATCAGCCCGACAAAACCGATAATACCCACTACCGCAACACAGATGCCTGTCAGCAATGAAGACAAAATGAAAAGCATTCTAACGGTAAGTGCCGAATTAAAACCGAGGTGGCGTGCCTTTATTTCACCAAGCCTCATGGCATTAAGGGGCCTGACGAAGAAATATGACAGCGCTAAACCGGCCAGCGAAGAAGTTAACATTACTGAGATGAGATCCCTGTTCGGCTCATCCAGCGATCCCATGGTCCAGAACACAAAACTGTGAAGGTCCGCTGCTGATCCCTTGCTCATCAGGAACATGATAGAAGATGAAGCCAGGAAGCTGATCATCACTCCTATCAGCAACATTTTATGAATGTTGATGATGCCCTTGCGGATACTCAGGAAATATACCAGGAATATGGTGGATAAGGCTCCTATAAAACCTGCGAAAGGAAAAAGAAGTGACCCGAACAGGCGGTGCCAGCCCATAACAATTACCAAAGCGATGGCAAAGGCTGCCCCCCCCGATATCCCAAGGGTATACGGTTCAACCAGGGGATTTCGGTATATCCCCTGAAGGATGGCACCGGAAAGACTCAAAGCTCCGCCAACGGCAAATGCAAGGATTACCCTTGGTACCCGCAGTTCCATAATAATAAAGTTGTCAGGATCGCTTTTATCAGCCAGAATGCGGGGCAAATCGATAAGACTGAAATCCAGTTCCCCTCCGAAGATCAACGAAAAGCCTATGCTGAGGATCAGCAATCCACAAACAATAAGGAGGTACAGCAGCCAGGAGATATATTTTCGTTCCATGCCCTTAATCTTCATTTTCGAGGTATCGGACCATGATTTCAAGTGTTTCCAGGAAGGTCACCGGTGTGGGCAGGCATGCCAGGTCCGAATCGACCAGATAAATTTTTTCTGATTGCGCAGCACTCATCACATGGTATCCCGACCAGGTTCCAAGCTCTTCTGTGCCGCTGCTCCCCATGGTAGCCACAAAGATAATATCCGGATTCCGGGCAACTACAGTTTCCCTGCTGATTATACCCCCTTTCATGCCATCAGCAATGTTTTTGCCACCCAGCATCGTGATATAATCATCCATGAAGGTATTTGGAAGAACCGTAAAAACCGGATTTGTACCTATCTGAAAAAACATTCTCTTTCCCTCGGCCACTCTATGTTCCATCTGAATATCAGCAACACGTGCCTTAACCTCTTTTAGAAGGTTTTCAGCCTGCTCAGATCTGCCGGTTAAGCCAGCAAGCCGCAGAAATTGCTCACATATCCCGCTGAAATTCTTTGCTGTCGGAAAGATCTCGATCCTGACATCCATTTTTCTGAGAAACTCAATAGTCTCCTGATTTGTAAGGGGTGTAAGTATAATCAGATCCGGTTTGAGGCTCACAATCTTTTCCAGGTCAACATCGATCGCAGAGGCAACTACTGGCTTCTTACCGTCGGGCGGATTTTCACAATAGCTGGTACACCCTACCAGGTATTCGCCGGCACCGAGGTAATAGATATTTTGGGTGAGTGAGGGAGCCAATGAGACAATCCGGGTATAGACCGCTTTCTTTTCTCCTCCGGGAGGAGCATCTTCCCTGCCTGCCTGAGTAGTTCCCCAGCCATATCTCAGTAAGAGAACTGCCAGCCCGGAGACTACGATAAGAATGAGCAGAAGGAATAATCCTGATCTTCGATTCATGTTGAAAAGTATCGTGACATTTTTCCCCGAATGTCGTTTTATACTTGCTTTGGCAGGTCTTCTGGCTTGTCCTGTCTCTGAAGCCTTCCCTCATCCGACGAAGCTTTCAGCGAATTCGGACCTTGTTCGATGATCTTCTTCGCAAAACCGGATCTCGTCCGATCTCCTTCGTCGTTTTAAAGTGGCATAATAATTTCAGCAATGAAGCGGGTCGACCGAGGACCCGTTTCCGGACTTACAGCTGCGGGAACAGCTCCGGAATTTCATGCCAGAGGCATGATCACCGGATTCCCATATTAAGGGTTCTTCTGAAAAAAGAACTCCACCAAAACGTTTTCAAAGATAAGAAAGAAATCTTTAGTAAATAGCGTTAACATTCCCGGAGGCCTCTTTGAAGGTCGGTATTCTGCTCTCGATTCCCATTAAAATCCCCAGGCAGATACCATCTTCCTAAATGGGTTATCGCCTCAAATAAAAGAGGAAGTTTATCCAACCGTATGCCGTCCCTGAAATTTTTGTATTTTGGGCTTCCTTAAACGAGGTACACGGTGTAAACTTATCCGATCATATATGGAACTATTTGTCAAAGCCCAGCGGGAACTATTTAACAGCCATGCTACCCTACCTATAGAATTCAGGATTAAACAGTTAAAAAAACTGATGGAGTTAATCAAAAATTCGACAAGATCTTTTTTACTGGCAGCGTACCCGTAGGCAGGATTGTTTACCAGGCAGCAGCAAAAAACCTGACACCTGTAACCCTGGAACTGGGAGGGAAAAATCCGGTATTTGTTATCGATGACTGTCGACTGGAGATTTCGGTCAAGCGTCTAATTTGGTCGAAATTCCTTAATGCCGGACAAAGTTGCGTCGCTCCTGATTATATTCTCCTGCCCAGGAAAATCAAGAATGAATTCCTTCAGCTTGCGGTAGAGCAAATCAAGAAATCTCAGTTTTCCTTTGAAAACAAAAATTATGTCCAGATTATTAATGAGCATCATATGAAGCGCCTTGTCGGGCTTATTGATAAAGATAAAGTCTATTTTGGCGGACGCTACGATTTGGAAGGCAGGCATATTGAACCAAGCCTTCTTACTGGCATAAGCTTCGACGATGCAATCATGAAGGATGAGATTTTTGGCCCTATTCTGCCAGTTATTGAGTATGACGATCTTGAGGAGGTTCTTCCGAAAGTCAAGTCCCTCCCCGATCCCCTGGCATGCTATGTATATACCCAAAACAAAAGTATTAAGAATCGAATCCTGCGGGAGGTTTCATTTGGTGGCGGAGCTGTGAATGATTCAGTTATGCATTTCATTAACAGCAACCTTCCATTCGGAGGCATCGGAAGCAGTGGTATTGGCTCCTACCATGGAAAATATGGATTTGAGAACTTCACACACTACAAAAGTATCCTGGAACGCCCAAGCTGGTTTGAAACAAACATAAAGTATCATCCGCATACCAACGCGAAGCTGAAAATAATAAAACGTATCCTTGAATAGACCCACAAGGCAAGAATTCAGGTTGGTTAGAAACTCAGAGGGCCTCTTAAACTGACTAAGTAACGGGCATTTTAAACACTTCCTAATTACTTTCCAACTCCAGGCCCATATCCTCAAAAGGAATTTTATAGAGTGCTATACGGGGGTATTTATTTTTGACCAGGGTCTTACAAAGGACGAGGAATGCATCATTCTCAATCCTGTTCAGTGAGTGTTGGGTGTTGCGATAGCAACTTACGAGATAGGATTCAATATTTCCGGTTGGGCCTCTTATTTCCTTAATGGCATAAAGATATTACTGGCCATGGTGTGAAAGTTGCCCGAGGACAGCCGGAGTAATGATGTTTGTACCATCGTTGGCAGAATTTGTAAACGTCACTTTCCGGAGGATTTCAAAGTTATTTCCCGATATTTATAGACCCGGGAATCCTTTGTTCCGAGCTTTTCTGAGACGAGCAGCAAGATATTCTCTTCACTGTCAGTAATCGCTTTCAGTGCGTAGGCATTATCCCCATGCCCTTCGGATACAAGAGTGGCTGTTTGCACCCCGGGTTGATCTCAAAAAGCGCCGGGGATAAACCCGTTTTATGAAGGGCAAAATAATAATCCCGCCCATTAATTGTAAGAATATCGGCTACAGGGCTCACATAAGGATCACTTCCGGTGAAGGTCCATTCAACCTCTCCACTGCTATCTGTCTTAACGATAAAAGGATAATGATAATCCCAATCGAAATTCGTCGAGTCAGAATTCACCATCTTTGTTGAGAGGATCAGAAAGCCATCGTCGGTTTCCACGACATCCAGGGGATACCCCCCTGCAAAAACAAAGGGTTTAAGCAGCGTCAGGTCAAGGTAGTATTGCAGACCCAGGGGAAATTCAATGTACTTGTTGCTATAACTGAATAATCAGCCGTTTTCGTATTTACACTTTTATATAACCCTTCCCTTTTAAAAATGTTTATCGGAATTATAAAAGAATAGCTACAATATGCCTGTAAAGGAAAGTAATGATTCAGTATCTTTACCGTTCAATTTTTCAGACCTAAGCCATGAGTTTCTTTTTCAATAATCAGGGTGAATGGTATGCCCTGTTTACTGCCATTTTCTGGACAATTACCGCACTGGCGTTTGAATCAGCCAGTTTGAAGGTAGGATCGCTGAGTGTGAATATCATTCGTTTGGTAAGCGGGTTTCTCTTTCTCAGCCTGTTTACCTGGATCAGCAAAGGATATTTCTTCCCTGTGCATGCGAGCGGTTCCAGCTGGATGTGGCTGACTGTTTCAGGTTTGATAGGTTTTGTCTTTGGAGATTTGTTCCTGTTTAAATCTTACACGCTTATAGGTTCCAGAAATGCCATGCTGATTATGGCCCTTGTTCCTCCACTCACTGCCTTCTTCGGTTGGCTGGTGCTCAGCGAAAAGATTAGTCTGCTGAACTATTCCGGTATGGGCCTTACCATCGTAGGAATTGGTCTGGCCATTCTGGGGAAACAGAAAAATAGCCGCAAACTGAAGCTTAAATTATCTCCTCTTGGATTGCTGTATGCCTTTGGCGGGGCACTGGGCCAGGCACTGGGACTGATATTCAGCAAGAAAGGGATGTACGGCATAGATGCCTTTGAGGCAACCCAGATACGAATTATTGCCGGCATTGCCGGATTTGCTGTAGTGGTTAGCCTGGCAGGCCGGTGGAAAAGGGTTGGTGAAGCTGTTCAAGATCGAGCAGCCATGAAGGGCATTCTTACCGGTTCGTTCTTCGGTCCCTTCCTTGGTGTATCCTTCTCATTGCTCGCTATTGCGTATACTGCCACGGCTATAGCATCAACCATTATGGCGATTGTTCCCATCCTTATCCTTCCGCCGGCCTATTTTCTGTATAAACAGAAGGTGAGTTTTGCGGAGGTGGCTGGCGCTTTTATCAGTGTTTCGGGTGTTGCATTATTTTTCATATTCTGATGATGACTGAACAACGATTCGAGGCAATAAAAAAAGAGTTAACGATTAAAACAAGCCGCAGTCAGGGGCCTGGTGGACAGCATGTCAACAAGGTCAGTTCGCGAGTTGAGATCCGCTTCAATATCAGGCATTCGCAGGTGTTGAGCGAATCGGAAAAGGACAGGCTTGAACACATGCTGCACAGCAGGGTCACCCGGGAAGGAGACCTGCTCATTGTATCGCAGGCAAGCAGGTCACAGCTCTACAATAAGGAGGACGGTTTCCGGCGCTTGTTCCAAATGCTCAGTCTTGCCCTGAGGCCCCGGAAAAAGCGGGTAGCCTCACGGCCCACACGGGCTTCTGTAAGCAAGCGCCTGGAAAACAAAAGAATGCTGAGCGAAAAAAAACAAGGCCGATCAAAGCATAATTTCTAATTTTGTTTCATGTATTCAAAAGAAGAAGCCAAAGAAACCAGGGAAAAATTCTGGAGCCAGTTTAAGAACTGGTCCGGCAAAATGCGGAACAAAGCCGGAAAGAAGGGCCGTTGGCTTATGAACGATACCGGTATTCGTCAAATACGCCTGAAATTCCACTTTGATGAAGAAATAGCACTTGTTGCCATAGAGGTCGATACACGCAATCTTGATAAACGAATTGACCTTTGGAATAAACTTGAATCATTAAATGCCCGTCTCACGGAGATGGCTGATTTTGAAATTAACTGGGAACTGGAATACCTGATAGGCAATGGAAAGAGCGTTTCGCGCATATTCTCCAGGCTCGACCATGTCTCTATATACACCACGGAAGACTGGAAAGCCGTGAATAAGTTCTTTTATTCCAGGATGACGGTTTTTGAAGAATTCTTCCTTGAATACCGTGACTTTCTCAAATATTGATCAGAAATTACACGATATCGATCGTGTACCCCTCTTCTGCAAGGCTTTCCGCCACCTTCTCAGCATAGACCCGGTCAAAATATACCTTTGGCTTATGTTTGGCAAAAACCGGATATCTTCCAACAGAATCTTCTGAATTCAGGTAATTATACCCCACCAGGAAGAGATCGGTGCCTTTCAGCACAATTCTGAAAACCGGCCGGTGGATGCAAAGCTCTATTACCTCCTGGATCTCGAGCCGGGTGATGTCGGGTTCATGCTTAAGCTTAACCGTCTTAACAATCTCGTCACTGAAAGGTTCCTTGGTAAAGTGAAGATCGAAATTTTTAACGTAGCAGGACAATACCACTGATTCGTCCATGATAACTGCCGGCTTCTGTTCGTCCCCTACTAACCTGACATTAACTCCGTTACGCGAAAACAGGCTTTTAAGACGCTTATTCCTTCGCGTAACCATTTCTTCTAAAGATTCATTCTTTCTCATCATAACGTATGACAATCTACTAATACACGTAAATACTGGTACTGATGTGTTAAGCAAGGTGGTTGGCAGGGGGCAGACGAGGCAAATATAACCAAAATTATTACATAGCCTAAAACGAAATACAATTCTTCATTAACAGTTCTTTTATAAATTTCACCTAAACTTTTAATTAATATGAATCAGTTAATAAAGCTATAAAAAATTACAGACCAGAAATAGTAAATCCGGAAAAATTAACATTCTGTTTGCATTTTAAATAATATTGTATACATTTACATCTCCTACCTTATATCAGTCACACGCGCTAACGG
>JAFGEO010000150.1 GCA_016931575.1 Bacteroidales bacterium
GCTGGTTAAACCTTTTACGAAATGTTTCATATACACGTTGTTAGCGGTTGGCCAGAGTTACTTTTCGATCAATTCTTTAATTCTGGAAATGAATTCTTCAACTTGGTTTATTAGAGGTAGTATATCTTTTTTCTCAAACTGTTGAAAGTCCCCATAATCTATCTCGTGCCTTTTACCCATTAGGTTGGAATACAGACTACTGTAGCTTTTATCCAGGATTTTAGATTTAATATATAATCGGAAAAACTCCGAACGTACTCCGTTATGGGTTCTCGCTGAAATGTCACTCTTTGCTAAGAGCGCAATTACAGCATAAAAACAACTATAGTAAAGTCGATTTACTGTACCATTCCAATATCCATCGTCCGCCAAAGATTTCGCCTCCTGTAAAGTTGTTTGAGCTTTATTAATCCGATACTGAATCAGATCATCTTTTTGGTAGCTCATACTTCAAGTCCCTCTTTTTCAATATTTTGGAAAAGGGGAGTTATCTGGTAATTGGGCCATTGGTCTTGAGAATAAATGACGGTGCTGATAACCTGCCCAGCTTCTAACTCAATGTCAATGAGGCTATCTCTAATTTGGCTTTTAAGTCGTTCGTTTGCTTCCTGAGATACAAGGACTAGAAAATCCCAATCAGAAAAATTATTGTTATCGCCCCGTGCCCTTGAACCAAAGAGAATTACCCGTGCCAATGGATCTATAGACCTGACTGTTGCTTTCACACTTGATATTAATTCTTTCCGATTCATAATTACAAAATTAACAAAGTCTCTGAACTATAGAAGCTCGATTTAACAGGAACTGGCTTACCGCTAACGGTCCAGTGTATGCGCCGTTTATTGGCGCGGCTTTTGCTCTACAATCTTAGTGTCAGTTTTTTCAGGTCTTTGTCTGCAAAAGGTGTGACAATTATAAATGGCGTATGCACAATGTTAGCTGTCGTAATTAAACCTATAATAAATCACAACACATCATTCACCTCCAACCATTGCCGAACCCTTTCATGTTGGGCTTGGAACCTGGCTACAAATTAATCCTTCTTAAAATCCAGTGCATACTCAACCGCCTTCTCAAATCCCATGGCAATACCTTCCTCTTCATATTGTTTTGCCAGTTCTTCACCCACTGCTTTCTTGGCACCTTCGATATAGGTATCTATCCATTCATCCCAACATTCAACCTTGCCCTGAGTGGATATTCCCATAGATTTACCTCTTTCAATCGAGGCTGCATTCAAGCGTAATGATTTCTTCCACCTCTGCTGGGCGGAAAGGGCAAAGGCAATGCCCTGCAAATCTGCCATTGCTATGAAATCATTCCCGTATTTTATGGCAGTTTGAATAGCGAGTCCATAGCGTCTTTCTGCTTCCTGGAAATCTTTCATTCCCAGGGCACAGTCACTATGAAAATGTCTGGCGACAGTGATGGTCCAGGGTTGTTTCAACTTTTCAGAGGATTCGATTAGCTCTTCCAAATAAGGAAGGCATCTTTCAAACTGTTTTCCATAATCCAGATTTTGGCAGACCTGCAACAGGCAATGATTAATCAAACCCGATTTACCCAGTTCCCTGGCAATTTCAAGGGCCTTCTGACTATATTCCAGGGCGCATTCATAACCATTAATATCCAGATGCGCAAAAGAAAGCAATGCAAGAAGTTGTGCCTCCTCCCAGGGATTATTTAAACTGCGCCAGATATCCAAACTTTCTTTGGCAATTTGAGCTGCCCTGTCCATCTCATTCAAAAACCAGAAACAAAAAGCATATCCATAAAGTAGCCGTGCTTTGACTTTCGGATCATGGATGGTAGTAGACAAAGCGGTTTCTAAATAGCTTCTACCTAACACAATTTTGGATTTGAACAACCAGTACCAGCTGAGCCTCGATGTAAGTACTTGAAATCCTCCAGAGTCGTTCATTTTGGCCCAGTCAAGGGCAGTCAGAATATTATCTTCCTCTGCATCAAGTTTTCCTGACCACTTCAACTGTTCTTCATATTGTTGCTGATAAGCTTCTTCTGTCAGTGCCTGATAGTACTGAAGATGGCTTTTTTTCAAAGTTACTTCTTCATTTCTTTTCCGGATCACCTGATGGGCAAATTGCCTGAGGGTTTCCAGGCAATTGTAACGCATGGATGTAGCGGCGCTTTTCACCGTATACACCAGGGACCGGTCCACCAGTTTTGACAGGGTATCCAGGATGATTTCCCTGGGCAGCTGATCATTGGAACACACCTTCTCAGCAGCGCTTAGGTCAAATCCTCCCGAAAACACAGAAAGTCTTGTGAAAAGGAGCTTTTCGCTATCTGAAAGCAGGTTATAGCTCCATTCAATGGTTGCCTGAAGGGTTTGTTGACGTTCTGAGGCTCTGGGATCGGAGGAGCTTACCTTGTCAAACCGGTCAGCAAACCGTTCCAGGATCATTTTGGGATCCATGTGCCTGGTCCGGCTTGCCACCAGCTCTACTGCCAGTGGGATCCCATCCACCTTATTACAAATAGTGACCACTTCGGTCACATTATCGGTGGCCAGTTCAAACTCAGGATTATTCAGCCTGGCCCGGTCATTGAAGAGCATGACAGCCTCAGATTTTCTTACACTCTCCAGGTCGATTATGGCTTTTGGATCAAGCAGCGTAAGCGATGGAACCCTCCAGACCTTTTCTCCGGTGATACCCATGGATTCACGGCTTGTGGCCAGGATTTTCAAATGGGAAGTAGATTGAATAAGTTGTCCGGAAACCTCGGCACAGGTCCTGATCAGATGCTCGCAGTTATCGAGAATGATCATCAGCTTCTGATCCTTGATCGTTTCTATAATCGTATCCATCAGGGATTGGCCGGGAACTTCTTTTATGGCTAATGCTTCAGAGATCTCTCTTACTACCCGGCTCTCATTTGAAATTGGTGCCAGACTCACAAACCATACGCCATCTTTAAAAGCCGGAACCATTTTTGATGCCACCTCAATGGACAGGCGTGTCTTTCCACAACCTCCCGCTCCGGTCAAAGTAACAAGACGGTGCCCGCTGATAAGATCCTTCACGGTTTCCATTTCCTTCTCCCGTCCAATGAATGTGGTTAGCTGAGCAGGAAGGTTATGTTTTGCTGCTGCTGCCCGGGAAGATGATTCCCTGGAAGATGCTTCTTCAGTTTCAGTTACCGGTTTTTTCCGGTTGATAAACCAGGGCAGAACGATCACCACAGGTATGCCAATAGCCGAAAGCAGGTACAGGAGCCTGACAGTTTCTTTCGAAATCGAAAAAGTGTCGGATGCATTGCTGGATAGCTCAATGATTGCAACGCAGGCTGTCAAATAACCTATTACGAACTGGAGGACCTTTCTGCGCTTAAGCTCCTGCCAGAATCGGGATAATTTGTTGGGGGTATTTGCCATACGGAGAAAACGTTCTAAGCTACAAGTTAAGTTAGAAGGTAATACGAGTCAAATTGGAGAAATAAATTATGACAGCTAACGGTCAGAGGTATGCGCCGTAGGGGATTTCGGAGCTACGTCTGTATCAACCGTTACGAACTTTGATGCGAGCTGAAACGCTCGATCTACCACTAAAACCCCTATGGCGTATGACCGCTTGTTAGGCAGCGTAATTATTTATTTTCTTTAATTAGCTTTAATGTGTATTCCAGTGTATAATCTTGATCATTAAGTAAATAATCCAATGAAGGAATTAAAATATAATCAGGGATTACTCCATTATTTGTATCATTATTATTGCACGGCATATAAATCTTTGAAAGGCTTGTATAACACGTCAATTTTGTGTTTGCTAATGTAAATCTATTCAAA
>JAFGEO010000151.1 GCA_016931575.1 Bacteroidales bacterium
ATGGATACGGGTGTAGCTCAGTTGGTAGAGCACTGGTCTCCAAAACCAGGTGTCGGGCGTTCGAGTCGCTCCTCCCGTGCAAACACAAGACAGAACAATGAAAATAGTTCGATACTTTAAAGAGTCATACGCCGAGTTAATGCATAAAGTAACCTGGCCTTCTTGGGAGGAACTTCAGGGTAGTGCTATCGTTGTGATGATTGCAACAGTTATCATTGCACTTATCGTGGCTGGAATGGACTACTCCTTTAAGGAGATCATGGAATTTATTTATCAGTCGGTCAGCGATACTCCAACTACTTAATTTGCCGGAGGATTCATAATGGAAGGACAGGAAAAAAAGTGGTATGTTTTGCGGGCCATTGGCGGGAAAGAAAAAAAGGTAAAAGAATATATCGAGAGTGAAGTGGCGCGCCTTAATCTTTCAGATCTGATTTCCCAGGTGCTTATTCCAACGGAAAAAGTATACCAGATCAGAAATGGTAAAAAGATCAGCAAGGAACGTAACTTTTTTCCGGGATACGTACTGGTGGAAGCTGCCCTGGTCGGGGAAATTCCCCACCTGTTGCAGAACATTCCCAATGTAATCGGATTCCTCGGTCAGAAAGGAACGGAAGAACCCACTCCCCTGAGAGCCTCAGAGGTGAACAGGATTCTGGGTAAAGTAGATGAGCTCGCTGCTGGTGAAGAAGAAATTAATACACCCTTCTACGTCGGGGAGGCAGTAAAAGTAATCGACGGACCATTTAACAGTTTCACCGGAATTATTGAAGAAGTTAATGATGAAAAGAAGAAGCTGAAAGTAATGGTTAAAATATTTGGACGAAAAACCCCGCTTGAACTGAGTTTTATGCAGGTTGAAAAAGAATAATAATTAACGGATTGGTCAGGGACAAACCCCATAATGCTTCCTGAGTGCCTGACCAGCCTGGAATCTCTATAATAAATCGGAAATATATTAAAAATGGCAAAAGAAGTTGCTGGACTGATTAAGTTGCAGATTCGTGGTGGCGCCGCAAATCCATCACCTCCTGTGGGTCCTGCTTTGGGTTCCAAAGGTGTTAACATTATGGAATTCTGTAAGCAGTTTAACGCCCGTACACAGGAAAAGGTTGGTAAACTTCTGCCGGTTGTCATTACAGTTTACTCGGACAAATCGTTTGATTTTATTGTTAAGACTCCTCCGGTAGCAGTTCAATTACTCGAAGCAGCAAAAATTAAGAAGGGTTCCGCGGAACCTAACCGAGTTAAAGTTGCTTCAGTAACCTGGGACCAGGTGAAGACTATTGCTGAAGACAAAATGCCTGATTTAAACGCATTTACTGTTGAATCAGCTATGAAAATGGTTGCTGGCACTGCTCGTAGCATGGGAATTAACGTCAAAGGCGCATTCCCCGCAATGTAGCTGGATAGTTATTTAACTACAAGAAAACAATGGCTAGACTTACAAAAAATCAAAAAACAGCATTAGACAAAATTGAGCCTGGAAAACAATACTCTTTGTCAGAAGCTTCAAAAATGTTGAAAGATGTTACTTTCACAAAATTTGATGCTTCCGTCGATATAGATGTCCGGCTGGGTGTGGACCCCAGAAAAGCTAACCAAATGGTCCGTGGAGTTGTTACACTTCCCCATGGTACCGGTAAGCAGACCCGGGTGTTGGTATTGTGTACACCAGACAAGGAAGATGAAGCTAAAGAAGCTGGTGCTGATTATGTCGGCCTGGATGATTACATCGATAAAATTTCCAAAGGATGGACTGATATTGATGTGATTATAACCATGCCGCCTGTCATGGCTAAAATTGGTAAGCTGGGTCGCGTTCTCGGACCTCGCGGTTTGATGCCTAACCCCAAAAGTGGTACCGTTACTATGGAAATCGGAAAAGCTGTCACGGAAGTGAAAGCCGGTAAAATCGATTTCAAAGTAGACCGCTATGGGATTGTGCATACTACGGTTGGTAAGGTTTCCTTCGAACCGGAAAAAATCGCTGAAAATGCCCGTGAATTTCTGCAGACCATCATTAAGCTTAAGCCAACTGCAGCTAAAGGTACCTATATTAAGAGCGTTTATCTTTCAAGTACTATGAGTCCTGGCATACGTATCGATGCTAAAGCACTTGATGAATAATTGAAAAATACGTTGTAAAATTATGACAAGGGACGAAAAGGCAAAGGTTGTTGAAAACCTGGCTCAAACGATAAACGAATCTAAGCATTTCTACCTCGCTGACATCTCAGCCTTAAACGCTGATGATACCAGTTCATTGCGTAGAAAATGTTTTGAGAAAGATATCAAACTGATTGTTGTCAAGAATACACTTCTCAGGAAAGCTTTTGAAAAGTTTGAAGGTACTTATGACGAACTGAAGGATGTGCTCAAAAACGAGACTTCTGTTATGTTCACCGAAACCGGAAATGTACCTGCAAAACTGATCAAGGAATTCAGAAAAAAGCTGGCTAAGCCGATTCTGAAAGCTGCTTACGTGGAAGAGTGTATTTATATCGGCGATGACCAGCTTGAAAGACTTTCGAGTCTCAAATCGAGAGATGAACTTATTGGTGATGTTATTGGACTCTTGCAGTCTCCCGCCAAAAACGTTATCTCAGCTCTACAGTCAGGTGGAAACAAACTGGCTGGTATTATCAAAACTCTTTCGGAAAAAGAATAATAAAGTCAATAATAATCTAAATAATTTATACAAAAATGGCAGATTTAAAAGCGTTTGCTGAACAGCTGGTAAATCTTACTGTTAAAGAAGTAAATGAACTTGCTGATATCTTAAAAGAAGAATATGGTATCGAACCTGCTGCAGCTGCCGTTGCAGTGGCCGGGCCAGCTGCTGGTGGCGAAGCCGTAGCTGAAGAGAAGAATTCATTTGACGTGGTCCTGAAATCTCCAGGTGGAGCAAAACTTCAGATCGTGAAATTAGTGAAGGAACTTACCGGCCTGGGTCTGAAAGAAGCTAAAGAATTAGTTGACAAAGCACCTACTGCTTTAAAAGAAGGTGTAACTAAAGACGAAGCTGATTCACTCAAATCTCAACTTGAAGAAGCAGGAGCGGAAGTTGAGCTTAAATAAAGAACACATCGCCATAACTGGCTAGTGGGTTTAATCCCGATGTATATCGGGATTAAGCCTTTTTGTCGTTAATAATAACTCAAGTTCAACGCTTTATTTTTAGATCTGATGTCGAACAACAATATACCTCAAAGGATAAGCTTTGCTTCAACAAAGAATCAACTGGAATACCCTGATTTTCTTGAAATTCAGTTAAAATCTTTCAGGGATTTTTTCCAGATGGACACGACTCCGGAGCGCCGGAAAGAAGAAGGACTGTATCGGGTATTCACTGAAAACTTCCCGATTTCCGATACAAGAAACAATTTTGTCCTTGAATTCCTCGACTATTACGTCGATCCTCCCCGCTACTCAATTGATGAGTGTATCGAAAGGGGATTAACCTATAGCGTTCCCCTGAAAGCTAAGCTTAAACTCTATTGCACCGACCCGGAACATGAAGATTTTGATACGGTAATCCAGGATGTGTATCTCGGTACCATCCCGTATATGACCGACCGCGGATTATTCGTTATCAACGGGGCCGAGCGTGTTGTCGTTTCCCAGTTGCACCGGTCACCCGGTGTGTTTTTCGGACAGAGCCTCCATGCAAATGGTACAAAACTTTATTCTGCCCGGATCATTCCTTTTAAAGGATCCTGGATCGAGTTTGCAACCGACATTAACAATGTCATGTATGCGTATATCGACCGGAAGAAAAAATTGCCCGTAACCACTCTGCTGCGCGCTATTGGTTACGAGGGAGACAAAGATATCCTTGAGATATTTGACCTTGCTGACGAGATAAAAGTATCTAAATCAGGTCTGAAAAAACTCGTGGGCCGCAAACTGGCTGCACGTGTGTTGAAATCGTGGGTGGAAGACTTTGTGGATGAAGATACCGGGGAGGTTGTTTCTATCGAACGTAATGAAGTGATCATCGACAGGGAAACTGTCCTTGAAGATGAACACATCGATGAAATCATGGATTCCGGAGCTAAAACTATCCTTCTTCATAAGGAGAACCTGAACCAGGCCGATTACGAAATCATCTATAATACCCTCCAGAAGGATCCCTGTAACTCTGAAAAAGAAGCTGTACTTCATATTTACCGACAGCTTAGAAATTCTGAACCGCCTGATGAGGCTACGGCACGTGACGTGATCGACAAGCTGTTCTTCTCCGATAAGCGCTACGACCTGGGTAATGTAGGACGCTTCCGTATCAACCGGAAACTCGGTTTGAACACGGAAATGGATGTGAAGGTACTGACTAAGGAAGATATTATCGAGATCATTAAGTACCTCATCGAACTGATCAACTCAAAAACCGATGTCGACGATATCGACCACCTGAGCAACCGTCGTGTACGTACTGTCGGGGAACAGCTGTTCAACCAGTTCGGTGTCGGTCTTGCCCGTATGGCCCGTACCATTCGTGAAAGAATGAATGTGCGTGACAACGAGGTGTTCACACCCATCGACCTGATTAATTCGAAAACTCTTTCATCCGTTATCAATTCCTTCTTTGGTACAAATCAGTTATCTCAGTTCATGGATCAAACCAATCCACTTGCTGAAATGACTCACAAGAGAAGGCTGTCCGCTCTCGGACCAGGAGGTTTATCAAGGGAACGTGCAGGATTTGAGGTACGTGACGTGCACTACACGCACTATGGTCGTCTTTGCCCCATTGAAACCCCTGAAGGACCAAATATTGGTCTGATCTCTTCACTCTGCGTTTATGCCAAGATCAATGATCTGGGTTTTATCGAAACTCCTTACCGGAGGGTTCAAACCGGCCAGGTTGACCTGAGCAACGAAGGTGTCGTTTACCTGAGTGCCGAGGAGGAAGAAGGTGAGATCATTGCTCAGGCCAATGCCCCGATCCATGATGATGGAAGGTTTGTGAACCCGAGGATCAAGTCCCGTCTGGACGCTGACTATCCACTGTCCACTCCGGATGAGGTGAAGATGATGGACGTGGCTCCTAACCAGATTGCATCCATCGCAGCATCGTTGATCCCCTTCCTGGAGCATGATGATGCTAACCGTGCCCTGATGGGTTCTAACATGATGCGTCAGGCTGTGCCGCTGGTAAGTCCTGAATCTCCGATTGTCGGAACCGGTATTGAAGCCAATGTGGTTCGTGATTCCCGCCTGCTCGTTGTGGCAGAAGGTGATGGCGAGATCGAATATGTCGATGCCAACGAGATCGTGGTTCGCTATGAAATGAATGACGATGAAAAATTTGTAAGTTTCGAAGGTGACCTCAAACGTTACAAATTACCCAAATACAGAAAAACAAATCAGAATACCTGTATAAACCTTAAACCAATCGTTCGTAAAGGACAGAAGGTTAGTAAAGGTCAGATTCTTACCGAAGGCTACGCCACCCAAAACGGGGAGCTTGCCCTGGGAAGAAACCTGATGGTTGCTTTCATGCCCTGGAAAGGATACAACTTTGAAGATGCGATCGTAATTTCTGAGCGCGTGGTGCGGGAAGATATCTTCACTTCCATTCATATCGAAGAATACCTGCTTGAGGTTCGCGATACTAAACGTGGTCTTGAAGAGCTTACCGCAGATATCCCCAACGTAAGTGAGGAAGCTACCAAGGACCTCGATGAGAATGGTCTGATCCGCATCGGCGCCAACATCGTTCCCGGTGACATCCTGATTGGTAAAATTACTCCCAAAGGTGAATCCGATCCTTCACCGGAAGAAAAACTCCTCAGAGCGATCTTCGGTGATAAAGCCGGTGACGTGAAAGATGCCTCTCTGAAGGCTTCACCTTCGCTGTTTGGTGTGGTGATCGATAAGAAGTTATTCTCCCGTTCGGTAAAAGACCGGAAGCTGAAAGCCGCTTCCAAGCCTATCCTCGATAAAATCGAAGAGGAATTTATGAGGCAGACAACCGATCTTAAAGGTGCTCTTGTTGACAAACTTTTTGCCCTTACTAATGGCAAGACATCGCAAGGCGTGAAGGATTATCTCAATGTGGACATTATTGCCAAAGGTACCAAGTTCACTCAGAAGATCCTTCAGGATATTGACTATTTCAGCATCAACCCCAATAGGTGGACCACGGATAAATCAAAGAATGACATGATTTATAAGCTGATCCATAACTATACCATTAAGTATAAGGAGATCGATGCTATCTATAAACGGAAAAAATACAACATTACCATCGGTGATGAACTGCCGGCAGGTATCGTTCAGTTGGCTAAAGTTTACATTGCCCAGAAGCGTAAGTTGAAAGTGGGTGATAAAATGGCCGGTCGACATGGTAATAAAGGTATTGTCGCTAAAATCGTTCGCCAGGAAGATATGCCCTTCCTCGAAGACGGAACACCTGTGGATATCGTGCTGAATCCGCTGGGTGTGCCTTCAAGGATGAACCTCGGACAGATCTATGAAACTGTTCTGGGATGGGCGGGAAAAGAGCTGGGCGTGAAATTTGCCACTCCGATCTTCGATGGTGCCAAGATCCACCAGATCGAGGAATACTCGGCAAAAGCAAATATTCCGACTTTTGGTAAAACATACCTGTACGATGGTGGTACCGGTGACCGATTCCATCAACCGGCAACGGTGGGTGTGATCTACATGCTGAAACTCGGCCACATGGTTGACGATAAGATGCATGCACGTTCCATCGGCCCATATTCCCTCATTACTCAGCAACCTCTCGGTGGTAAAGCACAGTTCGGTGGCCAGCGTTTTGGGGAAATGGAAGTTTGGGCGCTCGAGGCATTCGGTGCTGCAAACATTCTCCGTGAAATTCTAACAGTAAAATCTGACGACGTAATCGGTCGTGCTAAAACATACGAATCAATTGTTAAAGGTGAACCATTGCCAACACCGGGTATTCCGGAGTCGCTCAATGTGCTGCTGCACGAGCTTCGAGGTCTTGGTTTAAGCATTAACCTGGTGTAAGGTTCATAGTGTAAACAGTATTAATTTTTAACGTATGTCATTCAGAAAAGAAAATAAAATAAAAAGCGGTTTCTCGAAAATTGCTATCGGCCTGGCTTCTCCTGAAGAAATCCTTGAACGTTCCAGCGGAGAAGTGCTCAAGCCTGAAACTATCAATTACCGTACCTATAAGCCGGAGCGTGACGGCCTCTTTTGTGAGAGGATCTTTGGTCCGGTGAAGGACTATGAATGTCACTGCGGAAAATATAAAAGGATCCGCTATAAAGGCATCGTGTGCGACCGATGTGGAGTTGAAGTTACCGAGAAAAAGGTGCGCCGCGAACGTATGGGACACATCTCCCTGGTTGTGCCTGTGGCTCATATCTGGTACTTCAAATCGCTTCCAAATAAAATCGGATACCTCCTCGGACTTCCAACAAAAAAGCTGGATTCCATCATTTACTATGAAAGGTATGTAGTCATTAATCCGGGTATTAAGACTGTCGATGGCATCAACTACCTTGACTTCCTTTCCGAAGAGGAATACCTCGATATTATGGATTCCCTGCCAAAGGAAAACCAATACCTCGATGATAGCGATCCGGATAAGTTTATCGCTGATATGGGTGCTGAAGCACTGTACCGGTTGCTTAGCCGTCTTGACCTGGATAACATGTCATACGATCTTCGTCATAAGGCAAATACGGAAACATCTCAGCAACGTAAGAATGAAGCCCTGAAAAGGCTGCAGGTTGTTGAAGCATTCCGTGCTTCTAAAGGGGTGAACCGCCCTGAATGGATGATCGTTAAGGTTGTCCCTGTTATTCCGCCTGAATTGCGTCCGCTGGTTCCCCTGGATGGTGGTCGTTTTGCGACTTCCGACCTGAATGATCTGTACCGGAGGGTTATCATCAGAAATAACCGTCTGAAGCGACTGATCGAGATCAAAGCTCCCGAAGTGATTCTCAGGAATGAGAAACGTATGCTTCAGGAAGCTGTCGACTCTCTGTTCGACAACTCCAGGAAGGCCAATGCCGTGAAGACGGATGCCAACCGACCCCTCAAATCATTAAGCGACAGTCTTAAAGGTAAGCAGGGACGTTTCCGTCAGAACCTGCTCGGTAAAAGGGTTGACTATTCTGCCCGTTCGGTAATTGTTGTAGGTCCTGAACTCGACCTCCATGAATGCGGTCTGCCAAAAGATATGGCTGCTGAACTGTATAAACCTTTTATCATCAGAAAGCTCATTGAAAGGGGTATCGTGAAAACCGTTAAGTCAGCAAAGAAAATCGTTGACCGTAAAGATCCCGTTGTCTGGGATATCCTCGAAAACGTGCTGAAAGGGCATCCTGTTATGCTGAACCGTGCCCCCACGCTTCACCGTCTAGGAATCCAGGCATTCCAGCCCAAAATGATCGAAGGTAAGGCCATTCAGCTGCACCCCTTGGTATGTACTGCTTTCAACGCCGACTTCGACGGTGACCAGATGGCTGTTCACCTTCCCCTGGGAAATGAAGCTATCCTGGAAGCTCAGCTACTGATGCTGGCATCCCACAATATCCTTAACCCTGCTAATGGTGCACCTATCAGCGTACCCTCGCAGGACATGGTTCTGGGATTATATTACATAACCAAAGCCAGAAAGACTTCAGAAGAATATGTAGTGAAAGGTGAAGGAATGACATTTTACTCACCTGAAGAAGTGAATATTGCCTATAATGAGGGCAAGGTCGAACTGCACGCTGAAGTGAAGGTTCGTCTGAAAGATGTCGTAAACGGTGAAAGAGTAACCAGGCTGATCGAGACTACTGTCGGACGCGTGCTTTTTAATGAGTTCGTTCCCGAAGAAGTGGGCTATATCAATGCCCTCCTGACCAAGAAATCTCTGCGTGAGATCATTGGCCGCGTGCTTAAAACAACTGGTATCGCCCGTACTTCGCGTTTCCTCGATGATATCAAAAACCTCGGATATACCATGGCTTTCCGTGGTGGTCTGTCTTTCAACCTTGAGGATGTAATCGTTCCTCATATCAAGGAGAAATTTGTGAAGGAAGGTTACGAGCAGGTTGATGAAGTGTTGAACAACTATAACATGGGTTTCATCACTAACAACGAGCGCTACAACCAGATCATTGACATCTGGACACATACCAATGCCCGTTTGACCCAGAGCCTGATGAACCAGCTGTCTTCTGACCGCCAGGGATTCAACGCTGTTTATATGATGCTGGACTCCGGAGCGAGGGGATCCAAGGAGCAGATCCGTCAGCTCTCCGGTATGCGTGGTCTGATGGCCAAGCCGCAGAAATCCGGATCCACCGGCTCCGAGATCATTGAGAACCCGATCCTTTCGAACTTTAAAGAAGGGCTGTCGGTTCTTGAGTACTTTATCTCTACTCACGGTGCCCGTAAGGGTCTTGCCGATACCGCCCTGAAGACTGCCGATGCCGGTTATCTTACTCGTCGTCTGGTGGATGTCTCCCAGGATGTGATCGTTAGTGAGACAGATTGTGGTACGCTCCGCGGCCTTGTGGCAACAGCGATCAAAAATAACGAAGAAGTAGTGGAAACCCTGAGTGAACGTATCCTGGGGCGTACTACTGTTCATAATATTTACCATCCTCTTACCGGCGACAAGATCGTAGGTTCTGGTGAAGAGATCACTGAGGAGATTGCATTGATCATCGAAGATTCTCCCATCGAACAGGTGGAAATCCGTTCGGTACTGACCTGTGAGTCCAAGAAGGGTGTCTGCGCCAAGTGTTATGGGCGTAACCTTGCTACCGGACGTATGGTTCAGCACGGTGAGGCTGTCGGTGTTATCGCTGCCCAGTCGATCGGTGAACCTGGTACTCAGCTGACACTCCGTACCTTCCACGTTGGGGGTACTGCCTCAAACATCGCTGCTGAATCAAGCGTTATTGCGCGCTACGACGGTTTGGTTGAAATTGAGGAACTTAGAACCGTTGAGAAGGTCGATGAGCTGGGTAAGAAAATTGACATTGTTATCGGTCGTCTGGCCGAATTGCGCATTGTCGACAAGAAAACCGGTATCACGCTGACAACCCACAATATTCCTTATGGTGCGAAACTGTATGTGAAGAACGGAGCAAGCGTTTCAAAAGGAGATTCTATTTGCGATTGGGATCCATACAATGCTGTAATCATTTCGGAAACTGCCGGTTCAATCGGCTTCGAAAGTGTGCTTGAGGGTGTTACCTTTAAGGAAGAAAGTGATGAACAAACCGGATTCCGTGAGAAGGTGATCATTGAAACCCGTGATAAGACGAAGAACCCTGTGATCAGGATCCTTTCCGAAAAGGGAGATATGTTGAAATCATACAACCTTCCTGTGGGCGCTCACCTTGCTGTAAATGAAGGAGATGCGGTTAGGTCAGGTGAAATTCTTGTTAAAATTCCAAGGGCTGTGGGTAAATCCGGTGACATCACCGGTGGTCTGCCACGCGTAACGGAACTTTTCGAAGCAAGGAACCCCTCGAATCCTGCTGTTGTTTCCGAAATCGATGGCGAAGTTTCCTTCGGTAAAATCAAACGTGGTAATCGCGAAATCATCATTACATCCAAGTCAGGTCAGGTGAAAAAATACCTGGTTCCGCTGTCAAAGCAGATCCTGATCCAGGAGAATGACTATGTGAAAGCTGGTATTCCGCTGTCCGACGGTGCTATCACTCCTTCCGACATACTTTCAATTAAAGGACCCACAAAGGTTCAGGAGTATATCGTGAATGAAGTTCAGGAAGTATACCGTCTTCAGGGTGTGAAGATCAATGATAAACACTTCGAGATCATCGTTCGCCAGATGATGCGCAAGGTAGAAATTGAAGACCCGGGTGATACTAAATTCCTTGAAAAACAGGTAGTTGACAAATGGGAATTCATGGAGGAAAACGACTGGATCTTCGGTAAGAAGGTTGTCATTGAAGCCGGTGATTCTCAGACACTGAAGCCTGGTCAGATCATTACTGCCCGCAAACTGCGTGATGAAAACTCCCTGCTTAAACGTAAGGACCTGAAAGTTGTAGAGGCCCGTGATGCGGTTCCCGCTACTTCGAGCCAGGTACTTCAGGGTATCACCAAGGCTGCACTGCAGACTCAGAGCTTCATGTCGGCTGCTTCCTTCCAGGAAACCACAAAGGTTCTCAATGAGGCTGCTATCTTTGGTAAGGTTGACGAACTGGAAGGCCTGAAGGAGAATGTGATCGTTGGTCATCTGATCCCGGCAGGAACAGGGGCACCCCAGTACCAAAACCTCATCGTTGGCTCGAAAGAGGAGTACAACGAGATGACAGGCGGCGTTGATATTGAAGAAGAACAGGAATCTATTCGCTAATACTTTTTTGACGCTATGGATGACAACAAGGAAAAAAAGAATCAATTGAATATTGAACTTAAGGAAGATGTGGCACTGGGTACTTATTCAAACCTTGCTATAATCACACATTCAACGTCAGAATTTGTAGTTGATTTTATCAGGATTATGCCTGGGATGCCAAAGGCAAACGTTCAATCAAGGATCATTTTGACCCCCGAACATGCTAAACGCCTGATGCAGGCCCTGAAGGACAATATCGATAAATACGAATCTTTGCACGGACCTATTAAGGACCTGGAGGGGGGTGGCTCACCCAACATTCCTCTGAATTTTGGAGCTCCCACAGCACAAGCATAAGAAAAACCCGCCTTTTGGCGGGTTTTTTTATACGCAGATAATTCAATTGGTCCATGGTTTTTCAATCGGAGGGACAATGTTTTTTTCCGGGCATTTTTCGTCCAAAAAAAGGCCATCCCTGAAGGGACGGCCTAATTTTTTGTTAATCAAGGTTTTGTCTCAGACTCTTGAGACAGCCTGTGCATTAAAATTTATACGCATTATCCTCAATCAGCTTATCAGCAATACGGCGACGGGCATCCTTGGTGTTCACACCGGAAACGCTTGTAAGGATTTCCACAGCTTTAGCCAGCTTCTCAGCTTCAGCACCTTCCGTCATGCTGTAGATGGCATCCATGGCTGATTTACGGACCAAAGCTGCAGCGTCGAAGTTAAGGACATCAATGATATCTTTATACAGCGCTACTGCACCGGCACCTTTCATGCCTTCCATCTTCTGCACACGTAAAGCTGAAGATTCTGCAACATAAACCTGCATCATCATCACTGCTATGTTGTTCAGTACTTCCTGCTCATGAACAAGTTGCTTTCCATAGGTGGCAGAAGCCTTATGGATCAATAGTTGAGTAGCTTTCTTGTAGTTTTTGGCATTGCGGATCTTCTCATCGTAATAGCTTTCGCCGGCAACTTTACCATCAGTGATGGAATCGAGCTGTCCGTAGAGTGCTTCGGCTTTGCCAAAGAGGTCGAAATCACCTTTCATGGCGCGCTTCAATGCGGTGTCAACAACGAGAATGGTGTTGATCTCGTTGGTACCTTCAAAAATCCTGTTAATACGGGAATCGCGATAGGCAGTTTCTATAGTCATTTCAGCTGAGTATCCCATACCCCCGTGGATCTGAACAGCCTCGTCAACGATGAAGTCAAGGGCTTCAGAGCAATAAACTTTCAGCAGGGCAGCTTCGACGGCATAATGAGCGATGGCATCAATGGCTGCTTTTCCCTGATCGCAATCGTTGGCTTTATATTCAGCCATCAGATCGTCGATATCTTTACTGACACGGTAGTTAATCGACTGCGATGCAAATGTACGGATGACCTGCTCAGCCAGTTTATGTTTGATGGTACCGAAGCTTGAGATCAGGGTATTGAACTGCTTGCGCTCATTGGCATACTGAACAGAGTCGTTGATGGCTTTTTTTGCGGCACCCAGTACGTTTGCACCCAGTTTGATCCTCCCCATGTGCAGAATGCTCAGTGCAATACGGAAACCTTCACCTCTTTTACCAATCAGGTTCTCAACAGGGACTTTAACATCGTTGTAGAAAACCTGTGCGGTTGAGGAGCCCTTGATACCCATTTTATGCTCATCAGGATTGATAACAACGCCTTCATAGCTTGATTCAACAATGAAAGCACTTAGCACACGGTCGTTGTCGATCTTGGCAAATACGGTATGCACATCGGCAAAACCGGCATTGGTGATCCACATTTTTGAACCGTTCAGGATATAATATTTTCCATCGTCCGAGAGTTTTGCATTGGTTTTACCTGCATTGGCATCAGAACCTGCACCAGGTTCGGTCAGACAGTAAGCACCCAGCAATTCACCGGTTGCCAGTTTGGTAACATATTTCTGTCGTTGTTCTTCATTTCCATAATACATGATAGGCAGGGTACCGATACCGCAGTGAGCCATAAAGGCTACTGAGAAAGAATATCCGGCACCAATGGTTTCAGCGGCAAGCATCTGGGTGCAGAAATCCTGGCCAAATCCATTGTATGCCTCAGGAATCGAGATTCCCATAAGTCCCAGTTCTCCTGATTTCTTTAGCAGGGTAGCCATAAGCTCGCGGTCCTGCTTTTCCACTGCCACTTTATTGGGATAAACTTCAGCTTCAAGGAAATCCTGACAGGTCTGAGCAATCATGAGGGGCTCTTCCCCAAATTCCTCAGGAATGAAAATATCATTGGCTGATACCTCCTCAACAAGAAATTCACCACTTTTGAGTCGTTTTCTATTTTCCATTTTCAGTTAATTTATTATTAGGATTTTTTGTTACAGGTCAAGTGCTTGCACGATGAGTTCGGCAAGATCGTAATTTTTGATTTCGTCTTCCTTATTTTTATATTTCAAGCCATCTGTCATCATGGTCATACAGAAAGGACAGGCTGTAGCAATAATTTTTGCTTCAGTTTTCAGGGCATCTTCGGCTCTTTCCAGGAAGACTTCCTTTTCTCCTTTTTCAGCTTCTTTGAAATACTGGGCGCCGCCGGCACCACAACAAAGGGCGAAACTCTTGTTCCGTTCCATTTCGATGAGGTTCGTGGTCAGGCTTTTTAAAATATTACGGGGCTCATTATAAATATTATTGGCCCTTCCCAGGTAACAGGGATCATGGTAAGTGATCCCGATATTCTTCAGAGCGGCCTGATCGATCTTCAGTTTACCGTTTTTAAGTTGTTGATCGATAAACTGTACGTAGTTTATAACCTCGTACTCACCGCCCAGGTCCGGGTATTCATTCCTGAATATATTGTAACAATGCGGGCAGATCGTCAGGATCTTTTTAACCTCGTACATTTTAAAAACTTCGATATTTTGCATGGCCTGCATCTGGTAGAGCATTTCATTTCCGGCACGGCGCGCGGGATCACCTGTGCAGGTTTCTTCTTTTCCCAGACAGGCAAAGTTTACGTCAAGATAAGTAAGGATCTTGGCAAATGCCCTGGCTACCTTCTTATACCGGTCGTCATATGCGCCGGCACACCCAACCCAAAAAAGGTATTCAGGTTTTTCGCCCCTGGCAAAAAGGTCGGCCATTACAGGAATTTCAATCTTTTTGTTTTCCATAATCAGATGATTTGGGATATTTTTAATGAACTTTCATTTCCAGGTTTTCTGCCCACAACATGCGGTCCTCCGGGGAATATTGCCAGGGAGCACCGTTGTTTTCAATATTGCTGAAAACGGCTTTCAGTTCTCCCGGGGCAGAACCCTCTTCCATAACCAGATATCGGCGCATATCCACGATCAGTGTAGGGTGGTTAATGTTGATGGGGCACTCCTTAGCACAGGCATTACACGTTGTACAGGCCCAGAGTTCTTCTTCGCTTATCCAGTCGCGGAGGAGGGATTTATTATCGCTATACTCAGGGTTTTTCACCATGCCTGGTCCCTTTTCATTCATACGGGCGCGTACATTCATAATCACCTTTCGCGGCGAGAGCAGTTTACCGGTAATATTTGCCGGGCAAACCGCAGTACAACGGCCACATTGTGTGCAGGACAGGGAGTCGAAATAATTTTTCCAGGACACATCCTCGATGTCCTTCACACCAAACCTACTGATGGGTGCATCCCCGGGAGCAGCTGCAAATGCTGTATCCGGGTTCATCATCAGTTTTACCTCTTTGGTTACGCTGTCCATATTTGGCAGTTTTCCGAGCGGATCCAGCCTTGAAAGGAAAACATTGGGAACCGACATAAACACATGAAAGTGCTTGGAGTAGGGAAGCATGTTGGCAAAGATGAAGATCAGCAGGATGTGCGACCACCAGGAGATCTCATGCATAAGGTGCAGCTGGTCTGCTGAAAGATTGTCAATCAGCCCCGCAAAGACTGCACTTACCGGAAATAATCCCTGGATACTTTCATTCAGCGTGTTTTGCTGGGCTACATAGGCAGTATTCATTCCCAGTAGCGAAAGCATCAGCAGCAGGATCATGGTCAGGGCTATGTTTGCATCGATATGAGAGGCTTTCTTCATCTCAATGCCCTCGAAGCGCTTAACATGCAGGAAAATCCTCCGGAAGAGGAAGATTACAATTGAAATAGCAATGATCAATGCAAAGATGTCACCGATGCCCATGATCAGGTCATATACCACTCCCAGGAACCGAAGGGAGCGTTCAAGGCCGGAGAGGCCGTCTACGACCATTTCAACACTTCCGATCAGGATTACGCAAAATCCCCAGAAAACCAATGCATGGATGAAACCAAGAACCGGTCGGCGGAAAATTTTAGTTTGACCGAATGCAACATTCAGCATAACCATTATTCTTTTTCCGAAGTTCCGAACCGGGAATGCCGGTTTTGTAAGTTTAAAAAAAGAGATTAGCCTGAACACGGTATAGGCAAACACACCGAGCGTCAGAAGAAGTGCAACAGCAAATATGATTTGTTTCGTCATGTTAGCAGGTTTAAGTGAGGAGATGTTCAGCAGGAACGAAGCAGCAATCTGATTCATCAGATTGCTGCGTATCGTTCACAATGACATGGTAAGAAGTACATCTTATGATTACTTTGATTTGCTTTCTTTTACGGCATCAACCAGTTTGGGAAGTACTTTTTGAGCATCACCGACAATTCCATATTGCGCAGCCTCAAAGATGGGAGCATCTTTATCGGTATTGATAGCTACAATGTATTTTGAAGAACTTACACCGGCGAGATGCTGGGTAGCTCCTGATATCCCAATGGCAACATAGAGGTTGGGAGCGATGATTTTTCCAGTCTGACCGGTATGCTCTCCGTGAGGTCTCCAACCTTCATCTGATACCGGGCGTGAGCAGGCAGTGGCAGCTCCAAGCAGGTCGGCGAGTTCTTCCAGCGGGCCCCAGTTGTCGGGTGATTTCATTCCCCTGCCACCGGATACAACGATCTCAGCATCATTCAGCAGCAGCTTTCCGGTTTGTTTTTGAGCATCAACTACTTCGGTTTTTACCATTCCTGCATCCATGCTAATGTTCAGGTTTTCAATGGCCGCCCCTTTATTGTTTTCGACGAGGTCGAAAGAATTTTGTGCCAGGGTAAGGACCTTTTTCTCACTGTTGATCTGAACTTTGGCATAGGCATTTCCTGAGAAAGCACGCTTGTAAACAACAAAAGGAGCGGTGCTAACCGGCAGTTTGCTGACGCCTGAACCGATCCCCGCCTTTAGCTTTACAGATAACCTTGGTGCCAGGGCTTTGCCAGCGTTGTTATTTGCCAGAATTACAACCGATGCACCATCCGCTTCCACGACACCGGCAATTGCCTGCGTGTAAGCCTGAACATCATATACTTTCAGGGCATCAGATGTACCATTTATAATTTTATCGGCTCCATAGTTGCCGAGCTTTTCCAATTCAGATTTCTCAACTGTTCCAAGTGACAGAACAGTAGTAGTTGTATTGAGCATTTCTGCCACTTTTGAAGCATAGGATACCAGTTCAAAAGATAACTTCTTGAATTTTCCGTCCCAATTTTCGGTATATACCAGTACTGACATAATTGACTATTTTGTTAATGGGTTAGACTTAAATGACTTTGGCTTCGTTTTGAAGGGAGCTCACCAGTTCCGCTACGTTTTCAGCATCAAAGAACTTGCAGGCAGCACGGGCTTCCGGCATCTCGAAATTTACAAGTTCAGTGAGTACGTCAACACCAACCGGTTCAACAACTTTGATTTGCTTCGAACGGGCCATCATAATACCACGCATGGCGGCAATGCGGGGTTCTTTTGCAATACCCTTCTGAACAATGGCTACAAGTGGTGTAGCTATGCGAACCACCTCTTTGCCACCATCGATCTCACGGTTGATCAAAGCCTTCCCGTCTTTAATTTCAAGACCCGAAACTGCAGAAACTGAGGGGTAAGCCAAAAATTCGGCCAGCATACCACCAACATTGGATCCATTATAATCACTGGATTCAATGCCGCAAAGGATCAGGTCGAAAGCTTCAGCCTTCACCACTTCAGCCAGCTGGGCAGCAACAAAGTAAGCATCATTTGGGTCTGCATTTACGCGGATGGCATCATCTGCACCAATCGCCAGCGCTTTTCTTATGGTAGGTTCAGCCGTTGCCAATCCGACATGGGCAACGGTAACAGATTGTATTCCGTTTGAAGCATCATCTTTTAATTCCAGCGCTCTGGTGAGCGACAATTCATCCCATGGGTTGATAACCCACTGAATACCATTTGTATCCAGCTTTTTGTTATCATCAACAAATTTCACTTTTGTGGTTGTGTCAGGAACATTGCTGATACATACTAAGACTTTCATCGATTGAATTTTTTTAAGTTAGAGTTTATCTCTAATCGAGAGATTATCATGCTTATAATTAATGTAGCTCATTTTGTTGGGCGTACAAATATAAAATAAAATAGAAAACTAGCCTATTCGGCACTTTTGTTAACTTCTTAACAATGAAAAACATTCAGCCCAGTCTCAACAAGTATAAGGTTTACACACGATTCCTGCCTGCTATTTAGAATCTGTTTAAATCAGTGAGACTACTCTTTCAGCGACGCAGGAAGCTGAAATAGTTTAGTCGAACTGACCCCGCCTTTTTCGGCGGGGTCCCTACAATAAGCGACGCAGGAAGCTGAAATAGTTTAGTCGAACTGACCCCGCCTTTTTCGGCGGGGTCTCTGCAATAAGCGACGCAGGAAGCTGAAATAGTTTAGTCGAACTGACCCCGCCTTTTTCGGCGGGGTCTCTACAATAAGCGACGCAGGAAG
>JAFGEO010000152.1 GCA_016931575.1 Bacteroidales bacterium
CGCAACGGCCAGTTTATGAGAAACTTTTACTGGTGCCAGCCTGCCTTGAACTTTGGATTTGCCAAACCGGAAGAACCCTGGATGCTCCCTCCCGATCATCCGGATATTATGGCCCTTCGTGAAGAATTGAAGAACGTGCTCCGCTTCTGGATGGACATGGGTGCTGATGGTTTCCGCGCAGACATGGCCGGAGCCCTGGTTAAGAACGCGAATATTACGGGTAACGATCAATTCTTCAACGCGCGCGATGAGGCTACCAAAGAATGGTGGCAGGAAATTCGCCAATTGTTTGAAGCGGAATATCCGGACGCCTTCATGGTCGCTGAGTGGTCGGGTCCAAAAGATGCCCTGGATCATGCATTCCATGCTGATTTCTTTCACTGGTTCTACGGGTACAACGATCTGACCCAAAAGGAAGACTGGAGGATCCTGAACGGCTATTCCGAAGGCCACAGTTTTTTCGACAGGGAGGGAAAAGGTAATATCAGCAATTTCCTGAGCAGCTTCATGGAACAATACACCGCTACAAAAGGCATGGGATATATCTGTATTCCCTTTGGAAACCATGATAATGCAAGAGTAAATATTAATCGGACCAGCAAGGAGCTGGAAATGATCTATGCTTTTGAGATGACCATGCCCGGTGTCCCCTTTATATACTATGGAAATGAGATTGGTATGAGGCAGCTTTATGGCCTGCCTTATGTCGAAGGTGCCTATAAGCCACGTGCCGGAAACCGCACTCCCATGCAATGGACCCCTGAGGAGAACCTGGGCTTTTCAACCGCTCCTGCTGAAAAGTTATACCTACCGGTTGATGATGCCTCTGATGCACCCAATGTCGCAGATCAGGAGGAAGATCCAAACTCACTTCTGAACCATATGCGCCAGCTGATCGGGCTAAAAAAGTCAGAGCCGGCCTTAAAAGCTTACGCCAATTTCATCCCGGTGTATGCGAAAGAAAATACCTATCCCTTCATCTACGCCAGGACTTATGAAGATGAAGCCATCCTGTGTATATTCAATCCCGCAGACAGAACCGAAACAGCTGAATTCGAACTGAATGTGAATGCTAAAAAGCTGAAGAAGCTCTATGGAGACGATATCAGCATAAAGCATAAGAAGGGACATTATACGGTCACTGTTGAAGGTATAAATTTCGGAATCTATAAGATCGTGAAGTAAGGGGGAGACCCTGACTTCAGAAACGGACTGTTTTAAAAGTCAGGAAGCGGACTTTTTAAACAGCCCGTTTTATTTTGTGCCAGGCGCAGCCAGCATCAAACCGGTCCGGAAACTGTGCTGATCCCTTCAACTTCTGATCCACTCTGTTTTCTCAAATGCCGGAATCCGCGTACGGGGAGGGCGCACATAGTTTTCATCCTCAACGCCAATGGTAAAAAAGCCAATGCATTCATCTTCCTCATCCAGTCCCAGGAATTCCCGGGTTTGTGATTGGTAACAGATGTCACCCGTACTGAGGTATCCGGCCAGTCCGTATGCCTGAAGTGAGAGGTAAATATTCTGTGTAGCGGCAGCAACAGAAACCAGGTCTTCCTGCCTGGGAAAACGTCTCTTAGGGTCCCTGCGCATAATAATCGCAATTACATGGCTCACGAAATCAGCTTTCTCAGGAAATTTCTGATACCTGGTTTCGTTGAATTTTTCTGCCGGGACAGTCTCCTTGTATATACGCTGAAGGCCCTTATAAAAACTTAGTAGCCCTTCTCGTGTAAATACTTTAAATTCCCAGGCCTGAACCAGTCCGTGCGAGGGTGCCCAGGAAGCATTATCGAGTAGTTTTTCAATCAGTTCATCAGGAACCTGCCCCCCCCTTTTCAGGCCATTTACAAAGGTCGACTGACGGTTTCTGATCCAGTGTTCAATTTGTTGTGCTGATTCCATTGGCTGTGTATATCAAAACTATATAGTATCTGTCAACAAATAACAATTGGTTATTAAAAGGGTTTAATCGATTCAATGTAAATCATTTTTTTCGTAACTTACCTATACCAACTAAACTTCGAACGATATGATCCCTTCTACAGAGGAAAGAGAATGGCGGGATTTATTATTGGGAAAAATCGATCCTGCGGTTACCAGCCATTTATTTAAGATTAAGCTGATTACATTACGTCAGAGGTTAAAACGGGGGCAGACCAAACTTGAAGATGCCGTTCAGGAATTGCACATGGATTGCAGTCTTCACGAAGATATCTACCGGAACGACCTTCTTAAGATCTTCCAGAACAAGCACAAAAATGCACTTTAGGAAGAAGCTTTCTGATTTCTCAGCAAAGAACTAATGCCGATAAACAGCCAGATGGTATTCAGTGCGACCACTGAGTAGGTTTGGTAATACAGGGTGTTCCCAATAAGGAAGAAACTGCCAAGCAAATTAAATATCTGATACACTTTGCTTCTGCTGTCTACCCTGTGCCGGGAGATCAGAAAGTATGCAATAAGGATAAGGGCTGAACCTACCCATCCAAGAATATCCACCAGAATCTTCAACAATGATTCAGCATCCATAATAAATCCGTTAGGAAGTTAACATACAGCTGATCCGGTTAAAGTTCATATTCCAGTCCCACATCCAGAATATGAACAGACAAGGGATCATTCGTATTGAATTCGCACTGGAATTTGTATCCCAGTCCAAGATTGATATCTTTCGTCAGCCGGTACTGAACGCCAGCAGTGAAGCGCCATTTTTGACGGCCCCGGTCCCAGGGAGGGTTTAGGGTAAAGAACCCTTCAGCAGATACTCCGGGAGTAATATCCCATCCTTTCTGACTGTATTTCAGAGAAAGCTTATGCCGGTGCATTGTTTCCGGAAGGGATCCAAGTTCAGTAGTATAAATATCTGTATATTCTCTCAGATACATGGCCCGATAGGCATATCGAAAACCATTCCTTTTATCGTCCAGTTCAAGGTATACGCCCCCACGGTTCTTGTTACTTTTGCCCTCATTCTCAAAATCTATCTTATACCTGTATTCAACCCCAATCCGCAAAAAATTTGTCAGTGGAACTGACAGGTCAATCTCAGTAAGCAAGGCATCAACCCGGCTGCTGTTATTGCTAAGCCGCAGCTCGGGGGCAATGGAGAAATCGATCAGGTTAAAGGCCTCTCCTTCAACCCCTACATTCACCCAGGTGTGAAAATCCTGTCTCTGGGCATTCACGCTGACTGCCGCAAAGAGTACTAAAAATAATAACAGTCTCCTGATCATCCGAAACCTTATTTCAGAATGATAATATCAGGAACTTCGACTACCTGGTTATCTCCGGTAATTTCGACTACCTGAGATACAGGAACTTTCTCGGCAGTAAACGGAGGAATAGAATCCTTTGAATAGGCAAAAATGGTATAGCTGCCTTTCTTCAGGTATTTGAACTCATAGGTACCGTCCATGCTCGCCTCAAAGCGATCTCCATACACATATTCATCACCGTAAATGATGTAAACATCTTCCTTGGCTGCCGGGTAGGTACCCCTTAATTGCTGAAAATCCCCATCCCATTCCCTGATGATCACCTTTCCTCTGATGGTTGATGTCCCGCCTTCCCCGGCGCCGCTCTCACAGGCGCCAAGAGCGAATAATGCAATAATTGCGAGTGTAAAAATATACCTTGTTTTCATTCGTTTTGTTTGTTATTCGTGCTTGAAAATACAATGAATTTAGTTTATAACATCTGTAAGAGAATGCTATTTTATCATGACCAGTTTAATCGTTTCAAAATCTGTCTCAGAAGCCAGCCTTAGGGTAAAGAATCCCCCGTTCCTCCCTTCCGGTGAGCTTTGACCATGCCAGTCCATCGAATAGGTATCCGGCAACAGGTATTCATCTGCCAGCACTTCGATCAGCTGTCCATTGATATCAAATATCTCGAGCTTGTAGTGCCCTGCTTCGGCCACCGTAAACTGAATGGTAGTATAATCGGTAAAGGGATTTGGGAAACTTTCAAATGCAGGTAGCAAATCAGGCATAATCTTCTGTTCAATAGCATCATACCCGCTATTATTCCCTCCCGGGGTGCCGCCATAGGTAACTGACAGCCAGTTTTCACCCTGCATGTTATCAAGGGATGGTTCGATCAGTTCGATGGTAGCCCCTGTTCCTAGTGCATTAGCAGGCCAGGGCGCATAGGGAGTATAATTCACTGCGTCAATAATATTGCCGTCTGTATCGTACAAGCGAAGATTTTCTCCACCGCTGCTAAGGCCGAATGGCATATCCCCAATAGCATTGAATACGCCAGGGTTAAGTTCTTTAAAATCCTTAAGATCTTTGCACAAAACCAGGTAACTGCCAGTGGGCAGTGCGATCCCGGCCGGAAAATAGAACCCGGTATCCGGTCCGCTGTCACTGAACAGCCATCCTTCCATATCCACCGTAGCGCTGCCGTTGTTCACAAATTCCACCCAGTCTTTGGTATCCCAGCTATCCGAGGAACTGTAATTGATCTCGTTGATCACGATGGATACATCCTCAGCAGAAGCCTCCTCAAAGACCGCTGTAAATGATGCATCATCGGCCATATCGTATTCGATAACCAGATCCGATGTATTATTGGCCCCTTCCCACCTGACGAATTTATATCCCGGTTCGGGGACAGCTTTCAGCGTAATGGGTATGTCCTTAAAATAGATCCCTTCAAAGGGGTATTCATACGGAAAAATCGTATTGATCCTGATTTTCCCACCTTCAACATCCGATACTGCGAGCGACACATCCAGTTCCTCTTGGAGGTTGAACTGATTTTGCATGTGTAAGCGAACCCGAGAAGGACGGACGGAGCCGAATGTTTTTTGTTGAGTAATGCGGGTTTCCCACTGACTATAGCTTCCCCACCAACGGGAAAAGTGGTACGCCATGTCTGCATAATATACCCCTCTTAGGGAGTCAAGATCCCTCCTTACCCTATCCGGGCTAAAATCCAGGTTCAGCCTGTCGCAAAACTGGGTGATAAAATTGTACCGGAACTCCAGGTTGGAGGTCATCCGTCGGAAAAGAAGGGTTGACCAGGGTGGATTCGGCCAGCTGGGGCCGTTTGTTGCCAGGGCAAATGCCAGCGTATTTTCCCCATACTCATTCGGTTGGAAACCAAAATCGGTATCATAGAGTATCCACCGCCATTTGCCACCTGTGTTCGTATTCCAGTACTTGATATTATTCCCCGGCCAGTCCTGGTTATTCAGAAATATTTGCGTTGCCTGGTATTGAATATAATTATCCAGATCGATCTGATCCGCAACATAGGTATAATCGTCATTATTACTCAAGGTAGAATGCCCGTTCAGGAAAGAGAGGATGTCCAGGTAGCCCTCATTGGTTCCATAGACCACACCGGACTGATACTCGACAATATTAATGTCCTCTTCATTCACTCCGTGATTATCTGCAAGATAATGCTCATTTACTTTCTCCCGGATATTCATGATGCCCCAGTATTCTCCGTTAATATATACTGCCGCAGGTTGGGCAGCCTGGCGGTCAACATCCATATTCCTGGTCAGTCCTGTCATAAAAGCATCATGAAACTGCAACACCATGTTATCATTTCCTGAATTCCTGAGGACAATGGCTTCAAATTTTTCAATTGGTTTCCCGTCAAAGAATTTGTACTCAAAAGAGCCTTTACCATAATCTTTACGAGCATATAGAACCACAGATTTCTGCTCAGCCATACGCGACCATCCTCCCATGATCTTTATTCCGGCACCTTGATCCACCTGCTTTTGACCTTCACTATCATAAAATTCAAAATGCACCGGCCGTTCCCAGTCTTCCCAGTAATTAGCACCGTAATGCGGACTGGCAGATTCATAATCAGTACCCAGGACATAGATACCTGTTTCGTCATCCCACAGATTCCCGGGATTGGTGGAAATGCAGACAACCGGGATCTGGTGGTCATATTGCGTAACATAGGTATTTGTGATGACCGGCCCGGGAAGTACACCCGATTTGATCACACGGGCACGAACCACACCATCTCCCGAGAGACTAATTGGGCCTGCATATAAGGCTGATTCAGTTGTAGGAACCGAACCATCCGTTGTATAATAAATTGAATCGGTTGATGCTTCAGACGAAAGGATAATGCTTGTCCCTCCTATGTACTTACCGCCAATTTTCGAGAAGATCACAGGATTGGCTTCAACCAGAAGCGAACCGGAAGTATTATTTTCCGCTCCCGGGGTAGGTACGCCGAAAAACACGAAATTGTCCGATCCGTCAGGTTTCCGGCCATACGACACAGTAGCAGGAATATTGATGGCTGCGATACTATCAATAAAACTACCTGCATGATCGAACAGATAGAGGCTTTCTCCCTCTGCTTTAATTTTGAAATTGGTATGAATCCCAGCCTGGAGAATGTAGGACAAGTAAGGAGATACCTGATTCCCGCCACTCAGCGTTCCTTTTGTCAGAAAGGGTATCAGTGTCAGGTCACTAGATGAAGAAGAGAGGTTATGTCCCTCGATGGCAATCACATTAAGTCCTTCAACCAGCATGGATAAGTCGGAGACTTCATAACGCTCAGGGCTTCCTCCCTGGTAGAGCATCGCTTCATGATTGTCATCTGCAGTCTGATCAAAGCTTACCGGATTTCCGGCTGTTCCCAGCATCGACCGGGCCACTTCAACACCATTAATATATGCAACAAAGGCATCATCATAATCAACATCCAGAAAAAGTCGCTCTATGGAGGCAATATCTTCAAGGCTAAACTCTTTACGTATATACACAGATAAAACCGAACCCAGATCGGTAGCATCATCATCATCGCCATAACCGAATCCACTTGCCGAGGTTCCCCAGGAGGAAGCATCGTAGCCTGCAGTCTGCCAGTCAGTCCCCATATCCTCTAAGGGAACAAGGTATGACCATTCATCACCGAGATCGATCACTGTCTGGTAGGAAAGGTTGAGGTTTTTCCGGTCCTTGCCGGAAGCAAATACAAGGATATGGTCATGGCCTGCAAGCTCCATTTCGGGAAATGTCCACTTTGTGGGTTCCAGCAGATCATCAGTAAGGGTATAACCCGAAATATCCACTGTACTGCCTCCTGCATTATAAATTTCCATCCAGTCGTTAAATTCTCCGTCTTCGTCCATCAAACCGTCAACATTCCCGGATAGGACTTCGTTTATCACCAGCTGGCCGAAGCCCTGGAAGGAGGTAAATAAGCAAATAATCATCCCGATAAATACGCGCATACGAAAAATGTTATTTGCAATATTAAGAAATTGTTAATTAGTTCTGAAATCCTCTACGGATTATCCTCCTTTTTGTTTATTTATATGAAAAAAAATTGTTTATTTACTAACTTTTTCCGGATTCCGGTAACAAGTACTCTATTTTCACGTAAGCGAGGGCGTAAGGTAATTTTGTGATGAAGATGAAGATTCAGAGGTGGGCAAAGCGTAAGTTCGCACAACCAATTCAACAAGCATTAAAACAGGGGATTTCTGCCAGGAACATGTCAATATCATTGGCGCTCGGTATAACTGTCGGCCTGATTCCCTTTTATGGAGTTACCACCATCCTGGTGGGCATTATCGCGGTTTCCCTGCGGCTTAATTTTATAGCCATGCAAATTGCCCACTACATTGTGCATCCGATACAGATCGCTCTTATCATCCCGTTTTTCAGATTAGGAAGTACGGTTATGAACGGTAGCGATGTAAGTTTTACCGTTAAACAATACCTTCATTCATTCAAAGTCGATTTCTGGGGTGCGCTTAAAGAGCTGTGGATGGTAAATCTTTCTGCCATTGCCGTCTGGCTGATCATCTCAATTCCACTTTCTTTTCTGCTGTACTTCTTATTAAGGAGGCTGATCAAGAAATACCTTGTTCGACTGAGCCACGTACGTGCTTAAAGAGCAAGATCAGTTTTTCTTCTTCCCTTTCCCAGCAAAGCTCCCTTGCTGCAAGCTCAACATGAGAGTTAAGACCATTATTTTCAGACTGTTCCTTCAGCAGGGAATTAATCATATCTGCCAGTTTTCCTGGTTTTCTGTCAACAAGGACTTTCCCGATTTTATATTTTTTTACCAGGGAAGCCATTTCCGGTAAATCAGAAACAATCACTGGTATTCGGGCCTGTATGTAGTCAAATAATTTATTCGGGAGTGCATATTGATAATTCAACCCAAGGTTTTCCTCCAGGGATAAGCCCAGGTCGGCACGTGCGGTAAAGTCCCACAGTTTCTCCAGGGGCACCCTGCCCATGAAACTGATTTTATCCTGGAGTCCCATCTGCATGACCTGCTGGCGAAGCCTGCGAATGACATCCCCGTCCCCGACAATCCAAAGGCGTGCATTTCCGAGGTGCTTCATACTCTGAATGGCCAGTTCCAGTCCCCTGCCAAGATTAACGGCTCCCTGATAGATTATGGTTGCCACATCCGGATCCTTATCCATTCCCTTAAACTCGTAATCGTAGCGAAAACGTCCCAGATTTCTGATCAGTTCGAACTTAACACCATAGTTATCATAATAATAATCCGCTATAGGCTTGCTAACAGTGAATCCATAGTTTAGCCGGGGAAGAAAGAAACGTTCGATTGCTTTCCATATTCCTTTGATAAATGGCCTGTTTACAAGTTCCGGGACTTCCGGGAACAGCTCGTGACTGTCAAATACAAGTTGTTTTTTTCTGATCCTTGCAGCCATCCAACAGCCCGGAAGGGTATCCAGATCGTTGGAAAGGATGATATCAGGCCTGTCTTTAAGCAGGAAGAAGAAGAAGCGAAGGTTCAGGTTCAGGTAGAAAAGGGGGCCTTTATTGAACCATAATTTCAGACGCCGGGTTTCGTAGGGACGATGCTGGAGTTTCTTTGAACAGTTATGCTTTCGCCCGACGAGTTTAACCCGGTACCCATTCTCTCCCAGTGAGAAGGCAATTTTGTGTACACGGTTATCCGTTACAATATCATTCGATACAAGTGAAGTGATCCTGATCAAGCTGTAACAATTTATCTTACAACATACAATTATTATCCGGCAGTACCAAGAGTGAAACCAGATCACAAAACTATTGTATATTTGCGACAATTTGAAAAAGATGGCTGATATAAAAAGTAATTTCCCATTAGAGTCGCTCAACACATTTGGTCTCAAAGCCGTAGCGAAATATTACATTAAGATTACTTCAAGTGCGGATGTTGAAGAACTCACCGATAAAAATATTTTCCAGTCAAACAGCCGGCTCATCCTGGGCGGAGGCAGCAACCTGCTTTTTAAGCACGATTTTCCGGGCCTGATCATTCATTCCTGTATTGAGGGACTGAAGGTGATCCATGAAACAGAAACAGAAGCAGTGCTCCGGGTCGGAAGCGGATACAGCTGGGATGAGTTTGCGGCCTATGCTGCAGAGCACAACTTTGGAGGCATTGAGAACCTGTCGGGAATACCAGGTAGTGTAGGGGCTTCTCCGGTGCAGAATATCGGCGCCTATGGGGTTGAGGTGGCTGATGTGATCGATAAGGTCGAAGGATTTGATCTTGACGAAAAAATATGGAAAGAATATTCGAATGAAGCTTGCGAGTTTGATTACCGCAGCAGCTTTTTCAAGACGGTATTAAAGAACAGCTTCCTCATTACCTACGTGCATTTCAGGCTGCAGAAGAATCCTTGGAATTTTGTCACCGCTTACGGTAATTTAGAAGAAGAATTCGGGAAGACCGATGGCACGCTGATGGCTATGCGTCAGCTTATCCTGCGGATCAGGGAGGCAAAACTGCCCGATGTCAGGGAATTTGGAAATGCCGGCAGTTTTTTTAAAAATCCTGTCATAGAAGCTAAGAAAGCAAAAAAGCTGAAAAGCTCCTATCCAGCGATGCCCGTATATCCTGCCGGATCCGGAAAACAAAAACTATCTGCAGCATGGCTTATTGATCAGGCAGGTTTTAAAGGCTGTAAACTGGGGAATGCAGGCAGCTATGAAAAGCAGCCCCTGGTGCTCATTAACCTTGGGAATGCCTCAGCGCAGGAAATCCTGGAGCTTGCAGGTCAGATCAGCGATTCTGTAAAACTTATCTTTGGAATTCGTCTGGAGCCTGAGGTGAATATTGTCTAGCCCTTCTGCTATGCAACATTGATACTATTCACCACCGCATTCAGAATGGCAATTACACTTTCCCGGTCCGAAGACTCTACATAAATGCGAATGACCGGCTCACTTCCTGACAGGCGGATCATTACCCATTGGTTTTCACCCAGGGTATACTTGTAGCCATCCAACTCCCCGGAGCTGGTGATCTTGTAGTCACCGAAGGCAGTAAAACCCTGGTTCTTACATTTTTCAATAAGCTTATTCCGCGCATTTTTATTCAGCTCAAGATCCAGGCGTTCAAAAGCAAAGTCGCCGGTTATTTCATACACTTCGTTCATAAGCTCGCTCAGCATTTTGCCTGATTCGACCATCAGGTCCCATATAGTCAATCCAGTCCAGATGCCATCCCGCTCCGGAATGTAGGTTCCAACAGTCATTCCTCCTGACTCCTCACCCCCGGCAAGGATCTCCTCTTCAAGCATGATCCTGGAGATGAATTTAAAACCTATGGGTACCCTCATGACCTCAAGTCCGAAGTGTTTTGCCAATCGCTCGACCGCAGATGTTATGGAAAAGCTAACCACCACCTTACCTCTCAATCCCTTATATTTGGCCAGTCCATAGATCAGGAGCAGCAGCACATGGTGACTGTCCAGGTAGGTCCCCTTCTCATCGAAAAAAGCTATGCGATCGCCGTCTCCATCAACCGCAAAGGCAGCATCGATATCCTTCTTTTTCCAGATATGCTCTTCCAGCATGTGGAGATTTTTAGCCAGGGGCTCCGGGGGGATCCCCATAAAGGAAGGGTTGAGCTCACAACGGAACAACTTCACGCCGGGCATGAGTTTTTTAAAGACGTTTTGGGTACCTCCATACATCGCATCAAATGCGAACCGTAGCCCGGAGTTTTGCATGCGTTTAATATCGAAGTGTTCGTGAAGGTTTTTGAGATAGATTGTCTCCAGGTTTATATACTGTATAAGACCCTGTTCCAGCAGGTAGTTCCAGTTCAACATTTCCAGGTCGAACTCATAATCGGAAGAAATCAGGTTTTCGATGTCCTTCACATCCTTATCCAGCATCGGCCCCCCCTCTTTACTTTTCAGTTTGATCCCGTTATACTCGGCAGCATTATGGCTGGCGGTGATCATGACACCACAACTTGCATTCAGTTTCATCACCGCAAGGGATACCATGGGGGTAGAAACATAATTCTCCGTAATGAAGACGCGAATGTTTCTGGAAGCGAGGATCTTTGCCACAGCCTCCATAAACATCTCACCGCCAAACCGGCAGTCGTAACCAATCACCACACTGGGGTTACTATACTTACCAATCAACCATCGCGCAATGGCATAGGCTACTTTAGCCACATTGGCCATGGTAAAATCTTTTGCGATAATGCCCCTCCAGCCATCAGTGCCAAAAAGAATCCTGTCCATGAATGAAATTTTACTTAAAGATACTCACTGGGAATTATTTTATTAGCTATACGGACCTGGAATTATCTACCTTCTGATCCCTTTTTTATTTAAGTAGTTGATATACTTTTGCCTGTCCCGGTTATGTCCATCAAGGGTTTTGTTAAATTCATGCTTTCCCCCGCCCGATGTGCTGGCCACCATATAGAAGTAATCGTGTCGCTCATAGTCCAGTACAGCATCGATCGCCCCGATATCCGGAAACCGGATGGGGCCAGGGGGCAGTCCAGTATTCGCGTAAGTATTAAAAGGGGAATCTACCTCTTTGTCCTTGTTTAAATGTCTGCGGACGCTTATTCCATTGGCATAGGAAAGTGTGGGATCTGCCTGCAGGGGCCAGGAATTATTCAGCCTGTTCATATACACCCCTGCAATGGTTCGCCATTCGCTCGAATGCTTTAAATTTTCAGAATTCACAATCGAGGCCAGGATAATGACTTCGTCCTTTTTGAGGCCAATGGCCTGCGCTTTCGCTACACGCCGGGCATTCCAGAACATATCATACTCCTTCTTCATCCTGTTAACAAAATCTTTAATGCTGATGCTCCAGTTTATCTCATAGGTATTGGGTATGAACATGCAGTTGATGCTGTATTCGTTGAACCCATACTCCTTCAGCACTTCCTTTGACGCGATATAGCTGAGTAGCTCATCCCCGTTGAACTCAAATTCAGTACCTGCGAGCTCACAAAAATCCTTCAGGTAAACCATGTTGTTAAACGAGAAGCTAACAGGCTTCTGGTTCCCGGAACGCAGCATATCCACAAAATCCGAGTTATTCATGTCGCGGCTGATAAGATACCTTCCGGGATAAATATGCCGGGGGTAATTCTTTTTTTCCATAACCCATTTGAGGTTAGTGTTGTTTTTGACAATGTCAAGCTCTTTCACTGCATGGCTCACACTGTCATAGTCCCAGCCCGTTTTAATAAAAAGCTCCACCGGTTTCCCATCCTTCAGGATAATATTGTCAGCAAATGCTTTCCTGTAAAGGTCGTATGCTTTTATGCCGCCTATGACTGCCAGGACTAAAATAACATACAGGACCCATTTCAACTTAGTCAACGCTGAGGTCTTCTTCTTTCTATTTCTTGTTGCTCCCAATGCTTAAGGATAAATTGATAATTCTTAATTCTATCTAATAACCGCCGAATTAAATTTTTATTACATACAGCTGTCCGGTTTCATCCCGGATCACCTTTACTTTATCACCTTTTTCGATGTACCCGATCTCAGCCCGGGCATCGAAGATCTCTTCGCCAATCCTCACCCTTCCGGAAGGCCTTAGCACGGTGTGGGCAGTGCCGGTCCTGCCGACCATCTCCTTCTGGTGAACATCAATGCTAATGTATCCTTCGGAAGTATTCTGGTTTTTGTCGAGCGCGATCCCCCTGAAAAAACGGGATGTGCCAACCTTACGGCTTATCCACAGCGATACCGCGAACCCGACGATAACGGTTATTAAAATCCTGCCAAAAACTTTTGCAGCTACCAGCATCGCATCCTTTGCATCCACCTCAAAAATGATGTTATCGATAACACCCAGGGTAAGACTGACCAGGATCAGCATGATTCCGCTTATCCCAGCTACACCAAAACCGGGTATAACAAAGATTTCCAATGCCAGCAGTACGATCCCCAGCAGGAAAGCCAGGATTTCCCAATTCTGTGCCAGTCCTTCCATGTATAATGGGGCAAAATACATCAGGGCAGCCAGCACGGCAATGCCTAGCGGAAATCCAATGCCCGGTGTCTGAAGTTCAAAATAAATACCCCCGATTATCAGCAGGATCAGGATGCTCTGGACGATAGGGCTCAGCAGAAAATGAATGATGTAGTCCAGGGTGGAAAATTCATGCCTGACCACTGTATATTCAGAGAGGCCCGATTGCTCCAGGACTTCCTCGATTGAAGTTGCCTTCCCTTCACAATACCCGAAATTAATGGCTTCCTCAGCTGTCAGGGTAAGGACCTTACCGGAATCCACCACTCCCTCGACCACCAGGCGGGGATCCACCATGGCTTCGGCAATAAAGGGATCACGATGCCATACCCAGGTAGTGTCGCCATCAACAATTACAGGTTTTTTACCATGAGCTTCGGCAGTTGCCCTCATGGTTGAGCGCATAAACGACTGGTATTTGTCGGGCACAGCGTCCCCCGACTGGTTTACAACAGTTGCTGCGCCGATGCTGCCGCCGGGGCGCATGTAGATGCTATCGGCTGCAATGGATATGAGTGCCCCGGCAGAAATGGCCTGATTATCAATGAAGACCATTACAGGAACCTCGCAATTCAGGATCGTTGTCCGGATGGAATCTGCTATATTTACCAATCCCCCATAGGTATTCACATGGATCAGGATGTAGTCCGCCTTTTGCCTGCGCGCTTCTTCAAAAGCTTCCCGGGTAACCCGCCACACCGGTTTTGCAATTTCTTCACGGATCTCAAAAACATAGACCACACCATTTTCTTTTGGCAGTTCTGCAGGCAGCGCCTTAATCGCAGAGTCTCCCTTACCGGGAGGGACGGTATCTGTAGCTACCTGTGCAGCCACTATAAAATGAATTCCCAAAAGAAACAGCCAGAACTTCCAGGACCAGAATAAGCGTTTTGTCTTCATCCGATTAGATAATTGATTAAAACGAAATTAACGAATGCCGTGAGAATGACAAATAAAAGTTCATAATTCAAGCGCATTATTCCTGTTCCCCTTCATCTGTCTGCCGTGCGATATCCGGCATGACCCCAGAAAAAGGGCAGGGTGACAATTTAGCTTCTCCTCCCGCATTTTTTTTCTAACTTTGTCCCCTAATTCGAATCGTATGGATTTAAATGCACTCACAGCTGTTTCTCCTGTCGACGGACGGTACCGGTCAAAAATCGAAGAATTAAGCCCTTACTTCTCCGAGTATGGTCTTATGAAATACCGTGTAAGGGTGGAAATTGAATATTTCATTGCCCTGTGCCGCTACAAGCTTCCACAGCTGGAGACAGTCCCGAAAGATGCATACCAAGATCTCCCTACTATCTATCTGAATTTTTCAGAAGAGGATGCAGCGGAGATCAAAGAGATTGAGAAAACCACAAACCACGATGTCAAGGCGGTGGAGTACTTTATTAAGAGGAGGTTTGAAAACTTACAGCTTGACACTTTCAAAGAGTTCATACACTTCGGACTGACCTCCCAGGATATCAATAATACCGCTGTCCCCCTTTCCTACAAGGAAGCGCTTAAAGAAGTGTTTTATCCCTTACTGCAGGAGCTGATTGACACCCTTATCAACCTGAGTGTCGAATGGGAGGAGGTCCCCCTGCTGGCGCGAACGCATGGGCAACCCGCCTCACCTACCCTGCTGGGAAAAGAGATCAGGGTTTTTATTGAGCGACTGAAAACACAGCTTGCCCAATTGCAGCAGATCCCTGTTTCGGCAAAATTCGGAGGGGCAACCGGCAATTTCAATGCCCACCATGTTACCTACCCGGAAATTGACTGGGCGGAATTCGGCAATGCCTTCGTGGATCATATTCTGGGGCTCAACCGGCTCCAAACCACAACACAGATTGAGCATTACGACAACCTGGCAGCCTCTTTCCAGGCCATTGGACGGATCAATACCATCCTGACCGATCTCTCGAGGGATATCTGGACGTATATTTCCATGGATTATTTCAAGCAGAAGATCAAGAAAGGAGAGATTGGCTCTTCAGCGATGCCGCACAAGGTGAATCCTATTGATTTTGAGAATGCTGAAGGGAACCTGGGTGTTGCCAATGCCTTTTTCTCACACCTGGCAAACAAACTGCCCATCTCGAGGCTTCAGCGCGACCTGACCGATTCGACCGTACTGCGAAATATCGGTGTCCCCCTCGCCCACAGCCTGATTGCCTATAAATCGATGTTAAAAGGTCTGGGCAAGCTGCTCCTCAACCAGGACAAGATGAATGCCGACCTGGAAGCCAACTGGAGTGTGGTTGCTGAAGCGATCCAGACCATCCTGCGCCGTGAGGCTTATCCAAATCCCTATGAAGCCCTTCTTTCGCTTACGCGTACCAATGAAAAAATGACCCGGGAAAGGATTGCAAGCTTCATCGACAGTCTTGAAGTGAGTGAGGGCATCAAACAGGAGCTGAAAAACATTAAACCATCCAATTACACCGGTATCAGGAAATGAAAGACGCCATCAGGATTTTTCGCATCTACCTACCCCCTTATAAAGGGACCATCGCGCTGAATGTCTTATTTAATTTATTTGCTGCAGTCTTCAACCTGGTTTCGATTGTCATGCTCATTCCGGTGCTGGAGATCCTCTTTAACCAGGATGCTGAAAAAGTCTATACGCTTAAACAGGCATCCGGTGCTGGATTCAGCATCAGTGAATTCAGGGAAGTAACCATCAATAACCTATACGCGCACGTGCAAAACGGAGCCCGGGACCTGGGTGGGTTCAAGGTCCTTATTATCGTTGGCGTCGTGTATGTGGTGCTGGTACTTTTTAAAACCGGGTTCACCTACCTGGGAAGCCTGAGCATGGTTTTCATCCGGAACAATGTCATCCGGGATATCCGGAACAGGATGTATGAAAAAATCATCCATCTGCCTATTGGCTTCTTTACTGAGGAAAGGAAGGGTGATATCCTGGCCCGCGTCACGGGTGACGTCGCTGAAATTGAAAAATCAGTGATGTCTTCCCTCGACATGTTCTTCAAAAACCCTTTGCTCATCCTCATTACCGTCGGCGGGATGGTTGTGATCAGCTGGCAGCTGACCATGTTTGTATTCCTCCTACTGCCAGTAGCAGGAGGCCTCCTGGGTGTCATTGGTAAGAAACTCAGGAAGACATCCCTTGAGGCACAGAATAAGATGGGTGAAATTCTGTCCACCATTGAGGAATCAGTGAGCGGGCTCCGCATCATAAAGGCTTTTAATGCCGAATCCACGATGCAGAAACAGCAGCAGGAGCAGAACCAGCAATACCGCAGACTTCAGAATGGAGTTATGAGCAGGCAGCAGATGGCATCGCCGATGAGTGAATTCCTGGGGACCATCATCATCCTTACCGTCCTTATTTTTGGAGGTAAGCTGATCCTCGACAACGATAAGGCCATGCTTGAACCCTCGATGTTCATCGCCTATATCGCCCTGTTCTTTACCATCATCCAGCCTGCCAAGGCTTTTGCCTCCGCATTCTATAACATCCAGAAAGGACTGGCATCCATGACCAGGATCGATCAGATCCTGGATGCGGTGAACCCCATCCTGAGTCCGGAAAAACCGGTTCATATTGATAAGCTTGAACAAGCCCTGGAGTACAGGAACGTTAGCTTCCGTTATGGCGAGGAATATATACTTGAAAATATCGACCTTCATATTGCCAAGGGAAAAACCATTGCCCTTGTTGGCCAGTCAGGTTCAGGAAAGTCAACCCTTGTTGACCTCGCCCCAAGGTTCTATGATGTCGAAAAAGGTGAGATCCTCATCGATGGCATTAATATCCGGGAACTGGACCTGAAAGAACTCCGGAACCTTTTTGGCATTGTTAACCAGGAGCCGATCCTGTTCAATGACACCATTAAGAACAACATTGCGTTTGGAGAAACCAGCGCCACTGATGAAGAAATTATTCAGGCCGCAAAAATTGCCAATGCCCATGACTTTATCGTGGCCAGCCCTGAAGGGTATCAAACCTGCATTGGTGACCGCGGATCAAAACTTTCCGGAGGCCAGCGGCAACGCCTCAGCATAGCCCGGGCCATTCTGAAAAACCCCCCGATACTGATCCTTGACGAGGCCACTTCGGCCCTGGATACCGAATCGGAGCGACTGGTACAGGAGGCCATCAACAACCTGATGAAACACCGTACAAGCATCGTCATTGCTCACCGCCTTTCCACCATCCGGAATGTCGATGAGATCTATGTGCTCTCCAAAGGAAAAATAATTGAAAAAGGCGGGTACCAGGAATTGCTCGACCTAAACGGAGAATTCAAGAAACTGCATGACAACCAGTTCGACGAGGCATGAAAATCCTTATGATGCATACCAATGTCCTTCCTGCCACCAAATACGGGGGCAGGGAACGTGCATTATGGTGGCTTTCAAAGGAACTGCATTCCCGGGGGCATCAAATCAGCTTCCTGGCTCCCAGGGGTTCCCATGCAGACTTTGCCAGGATTATTGACTATAATCCCGAGCAGGATATCAACAAACAAATCCCGGACGATATCGACATTGTGCACCTTCATACCCGTCCTAAGCAACCTGTCAGCTGCAAACCCTTTGTCGTAACGATCGGCGGTAATGGATTTGTGGGTGAGGAATATGATGTAAACAGCATCTTCCTGACAAAGAACCATGCAGAACGACACGGGGCTCAGGCATACGTATACAACGGACTTGACACCGATGAGTACGGTGCGGTTGATTTCAATAAAGGGCGGAGACATCTCCATTTCCTGGCCAAGGCAGCCTGGAAGCTGAAGAACGTCAGGGGAGCAATTAAACTGGCACGCATGAGCGGGCACAAACTGGAGGTGGTTGGCGGCGACCGCCTGAACCTCAAAATGGGATTCAGGCTAACACTGGATCCCCATGTTCATTTCAATGGCATGCAGGGTGGCGAGAAGAAACTGCGGGTACTCAGAGAATCCAAAGGCCTGATTTTTCCCGTACTCTGGCATGAACCTTTCGGTATTGCGATTATCGAAAGTATGTACTATGGCTGTCCGGTCTTCGCAAGCCCCTGGGGATCCCTTCCGGAAATCGTAAAACCAGGTTTTGGGTTCCTCTCTGACAGCTATTCAGAGCTTGCAGACTCTATGAAAGACCTCTCGGTATATCAGCAGAAACAGATTCATGAATACACTTGCGACAACTTCAGCGCAAAACAGATGACGGATGCTTATCTGAAATGTTACGAAAAAGTCCTGGGAGGGGAAAACCTCAATCCCGTTTCCCCGAAATGCACCTGCAAAGAGCCTGCTGACTTCTTCAGCATGCGGCCCTGATCCACCAGTACACTTTAAAATTCTCCTACCTGTTCCCCTGAAGTCACCACTTCGGGAAGATTTTCATCCGGTTCCGGCATATCTTTGACACTAGTCTCCAGTTGTAGGGCCGATGCACTGACCCCGGAAACATCAGTCCTGAAATGCGATAGCAGATTTAGCATGCGCTCAGCCTGCAGGTTCAGAGACTCACCGCTCGCCGCCAGCTCATCTGCGGCAGCGGCATTTCGCTTAGTTAACATACTGAGCTGTTGTACGGCGCTGTTCACCTGACTTATACCGCTGTTCTGCTCCATGCTGGCGCTGGCTATCTCCTGGGTATATTGTTCATTCTTTTCAATTTCCGGAACAAGTTCCTCATAGAGGATGCTGGTTTCTTCGGTAAGACCCAGACTGGTTTCTGACAGCTCCTGAATTTGTCCGGCCGATTCCCTGCTGCGCTCCGAAAGCTTGCGGACCTCAGCGGCAACCACCGCAAAACCTCTACCGTGCTCACCTGCCCGTGCAGCTTCTACAGCAGCATTGAGTGCAAGAATATTCGTTTGTAAGACGATATCATTAATGACAGAGATTTTGTTAGTAATATTCTTCACACTTTCAAGGCTTTTTTTTGCATTCCCGGAAAGTTCTTTCAGGATCATCGAAGCATTTTTTGCAATACCCTGCGATTGACTGGCATGATCAGTATTCTTTTCTGTTGAAGCACTGATCTCTTCTGTTGTACTGGAAATCTGCTCAAGGGAGGAAGCCTGCTCATTACTGGAAGTAGATAACATCTGTGAGGAGGAGCTCAACTGCCTGCTGGCAGATACCAGATCGCCGGCACTTTTCTGCATTTCGGAAATCAGGGTACTCAGCTTCAGTGCGAGGCCTGACAGCGATTCCCGCAATATTTCTATCTCAAACCGCCCCTTGATACCATTAAAACCGGATGAATCCAGGTTACCGGCAGCCAGCTTCTCAACCTGTTGGGTTATCCTCACCAGGGGTATTTTGATGACATGACGGATCGCCAGTAATACCAAAGGGCTGAAAATAAAAACTGCAGGCAGGGCCCAGAAAAGACTTTTTATGCCCATCGACCCTGCAATATAGAACACAAACATTGCTGAATAAGTCATTAAAGAGATCCAGATAGCGATGGCAGTAATCACTGACCTTCCAAAAATAGCCGCAACGATGAATCCAGTTAACGGCATACTTCCAGCTAAAATCAATCCTAATAAAAGATACTCGTTCATAACCCGATTGTTGATGTAACAGTATGGTTTCTATTAAAGATACAGATTTTTTTTATACACCGCTAAAAAAGATGTAAGCTTTAAAACCAGATTGGTAAGCACGGGGCACAAAGGAAATGGATTCTGGTCTGGGAAGCAGACCGAATGATCCTGCGGATATGCTGCAAAAGGAACCTTTCAAGCCCCGGGCCAGGCCGGGGGAACGATTATTCCATAATAACACCCCATTCCGTTACAAAAAATCCCTGCCGACTGAAATCCGTCACGGTGATTGGTTCAACAGGTTGAGTTTTTTGTGGCGAGCCTTCAATCAGATAAAATAAACGCTGCACCTGATCCGGATTTCCACTGACATTAAGACGAATTACCTGATCGATAAGGGATTTTATCTGTGGATAAATAAGGTAATAGGCTTCATTGCTTAACCTGGGGACCCAGTATTCCACGAAGTCATCGATCTCCCTGCCCCGGAACCCATTCGTTTCCAAATCATTCCTGAAGAATTCCTCCAGATCACCCGTCCGGATACACCATCCCTGCTCCCGTTGCCAAACATCGGGCTGAACACTCTCATAAAACAAAAATCCATATTCACCATCGATGATTCCTTGCGGATCAACGTTTACACTCCATCCTTCCCCATACTCCGGAATCGAAGTAATTACACTTCCACCCTGCGGAAAAGATAAACCTACTTCAAGCTGCTGTTCAACCTGCGGATACAGGTAAATATTAGGCTTATAGACCATGCTACAGGTGTCGCAAGGATTTTGTGTTGAATCCGGCTCCTCTTCGCAGCCGCTATCATCATCCCCGGCCAGGTTTTCAATCCATTCACAACTCTGGAAAGAGAGCGTTAGCATGAAGATCAGGCTCATTGAAGCCAGGAAGCGTGAAGTAAGTTTTTTTGTTTTCATGTGCTAAAATTTTTTATGGTGATCCTCAGACAATTAATAGCCAGTCAGCTTGCCCAAAGATAGAATGATTATTATAATCACCTGATATGTAAACTGTTTTACTTGTTATTTACCGGCCCACAGCATTAATAATTCGGCAGCAATTCCCGGGAAATCGTGCGAATTTTCAACTCATCCCCGGTCAGTGCTACGATCTTCCACTCGTAATTTGCTACCCCACCCCAATAATCAACTGTTATACTAAGCAAAGAGTCCTGTTCTGACCAGGTGCCGTCAAACAAGGCGTAGGCAACAGGAGGAGTTGCACAGCCTCCGGCAAGGGAACGTTGGACAAGGGTATTATCCCCGTTGAACTGCAGGTCGAACGTATCAACCCTTTCGCGTAGCCGTTGATAGCTTAACATCCCGTCAAGAGCTTCCGTCTGGCCCCACTTGCCAGCCAGCATTTCAGAAACAGAAGAGTTTTCCGAATACTTTTCACAGCTGTAAAATCCGATCATCAAAAGGAATAAAATTGAGATGCCCAGGGTGACCCTGATATACTTCTTCATTCTTCGTTGTTTTGACTTCAGACGGGAAAAAAGGAATTAAGGTTGCGTAGCCTTTGATGGAATTTCAGGAAATATCCTCCATACGGACACTCGAACACCAGTAAAAATAATTTCCTGATTTTCTTACTTTAGCCCCTTAATAAATTCCAGGAGATCGTGAGGTATTTTGCCATAGAAGGAACCGGGCTTTCCATGAAGGGGGCATGGATGCAGAACCTGCTCAGGGGGAAAGCCCCTGCAGAACTTGAAGAATTTGCCGGTCGGAAAGGCTTGTTGCACTCCACCGTGAGCCTTGAGAAATTCATCGAGGACGAGTTCCAGCACGATAATTTTGCCCTTTCCACAGAAAAAAAGCGCAGCATCAGGACCTTTTCCAGCGGAGAACAGCGGAAGGCCCTGCTCACTTACCTGATCAGCAAATCACCCGGCTTCCTGGTGGTTGACAACCCCTTTGATTGTCTCGATAGTGAATCAGTTGCGCAACTAAAAGCGCAGATCACGGAACTGGCAAAACACATCCCTGTAGTTCAGATCTTCAAGCGTTCCGGCGACCTCCTCCCCTTTATCAGCCATGTGCTCCTGATTGAAGAGGATCAACTCAGGCATGTGCATAAGCTGGAAGAGTACCTGCAGCTGCACATCCATAAGGAAACAGGCAGCATTCAGGGTTCGATCCCCCCACCCTCAAAAGAATTTAATGATATTCCTGAGATCCTGGTCGAGCTGAAAGATGTAGCTGTGAACTATGGTGACCGTCCCGTGCTTCGTCAGATCAACTGGCAGATAAAAAGGGGCGAATTCTGGCAGCTAACGGGTCCCAACGGATCCGGAAAAACCACCCTCCTCACCATGATCTACGGCGACAATCCCAAAGCTTACGGCGTAGAGCTCTACCTCTTCGGAAAAAAGAAAGGTTCCGGTGAGAGTGTATGGGACATTAAGAAGAAGATCGGGTATTTCACGCCCTCGATAACCGAATTGTTCCATCGTAATAATACCGTAGAGCAAATGGTGATCTCCGGTCTGCTGGATACCATCGGGCTTTACCGTAAAGCTACCGGCCATCAGCAGGAAATTGCCGATGCCTGGCTGCGGGCACTTGGAATTACGGAGCTGAGAAACGAGTCCTTTCAACGACTTTCGCAGATCCACCAGCGTCTTGTACTCATTGCCCGGGCGATGATCAAGCACCCTCCCCTGCTGATCCTGGATGAACCGTCAACCGGACTGGATGATTCCAGCGCTGCGATGCTTTCAGAGCTGATTAATGCCATTGCCGCGGAGAGCAGGACCGCCATCCTGTATGTATCGCACCGGCAGGAAAAGGGACTCCGGCCGCAACGGATCTTCAGACTAACTCCGGGTGATTCAGGGTCTGAGGGTCGTGATATGCCAGCTGATTTTCAGACAAACACATAGTCCGTCAATCTTTATTTAACGCTAAGCATTCGGTTTGCCACATATCCATTTCGGAGCAAGCTGACCCCTCTCTGATTTTTTCTAAAGCTGAATAAATAACTATGTAATGATTCCCTATTCCTCCAACTTATTCCAGGAAATTCAGGATATTTATACCACTCGATTTCAGAGAAGGCTACCCTGGCCTGATGTTTATCGGGTACAATCCCGCCGAAAAGTCGGGACAGGCTCTGGGAAGGTGTGTCTTAATACTTGGGGCTGAATACCTTATTAAAGCCTTGAAAGAGTGCTGTTTACATCATTTACACCTACTAAAATGGCAGATTTTAAGCCTGTTTAAGGAACAAAAAGTGAATGCGCTGAAAATCAGTATCTGAGAAATGGAAAAATTTAAGCAGTCTGAACAAAC
>JAFGEO010000153.1 GCA_016931575.1 Bacteroidales bacterium
AGCTATTATGCAAGGGATATCCAGGAACTGTTCAATGTAAGGAACAGAGCGGGTTTCCTCAGGCTTATGCATTCGCTGTTCATGCAAAGCAGCCGATTGCTTGAAATCACATCACTGGCAAGAGAAAGCGGATTGAGCAGGCCCACAGTTATGTCACACCTGGAAGCTTTGACGGTAGCGCATGCCATTACCATCGTTCAACCCTTTTTCGGAGGAGGGAAAAAGTAAATTGTAAAACGTCCCAAAGTTTATGGATTTGATACTGGCTTTGTGACGCATATCAAAGGTTGGAACGAAATAAGGGAATCTGACAGGGGACTGTTATGGGAACATCTGGTTTTGGATATGCTAAGGGTTTCTTCTGGTAATGTTTATTACTGGTCAGATAAAGGAAAAAGTGAAATAGACTTCATTGTTAAAGGAGAGGGTGATGAAATTCATACCATTGAATGTAAAATAAATCCGGAAAAATATTCGGATAAGGCCATAAGAAAGTTCAGAGCTTATTACCCTGAGGGCAGAAACTTTTGCTTCTCACCCCAGGTTAAAAAACCTTATAAAATAAAATGCGGGGAGACAGAGGTGATGATCCTGTCAGCCCTGGATGATAACTGCTTGATGTGAACCTGAAATGCAAAATGTCAATGAACCAATGCTGAATACAATCTATAATTGATTTATGATGAAAAGGTTTCTTTACTTATGTGTTCTCTTACTTGTAACTCTAAGTTTATCAGCGCAGGATGAAGTACATATGTTAGCCGGTTACCATTACGAGGGGAAAATCTTATCCGTTACAAAAGATAAGGTGACTATCAGGCGGAATGATAACACGACCGCCACCATTGGCAATCCTGAAATATGGAAAATCGTCTATGGCAATGGAACGGAAGTAATACTGAATGAATCAAAAGAGGAACTTGAATCAAGGATAGGGAAGATCGATAGCCAGGAAGCCCTGGAAGAGATGATCAACAATGGGGAGGACAAGGAAGCAGAAGTGGCCTGTTACTTTCTCATCAGTAAGGGATACCAGTACGAATCGCGCGAAAAGAATCTGTCCGATTTTCTTGCACGTTTCCCGAACAGCAAATACCGGCGGGAGCTGGCCTCCATGACACGTTTCAAGAAAGAATTCAAGGAAAGTTCAGAAATCGCATTCAAATGCAAAAGCCCCTATACACCCGAGGTGGTTGACAGGAAAGCGAACTTTAACCTGGAATTCACTGACCCGCTGGGGGTGCCCCGAACCCTTGGGATCAATGTGATCCTGAAGTTTATCAGAACATATGGCAAAGGGGCAAAATTGAAGAGTGGGAGCGAATGGAAAAATGAATATGAGATCAGATTTATTCTGGACGATTCATCGGAACCGGTTGTAATCAATGATCAGTATACGCCTGTGGAGAATCAGGGGGACGGTCCCCACAGGATATTTTTGGATAATGTTGCGGTCGGGGACCTGAACCTGAATGGTCCAATTGAAATCGGGACCCATATCAGGCAGGACGACGGGGAGTACCTGATTACCATCGACCTACTGGTTGACTTACTGAGATGGCAGAAATGAACTACGAGGACATACGTGAATACTGCCTGGCCAAACCAGCTGTCACCGAAAGCCTTCCGTTTAACGATACCGCACTGGTCTTTAAGGTGGCCGGAAAGATGTTCGCACTGCCCGATCTGTCATATGACAGCAGTGGGTTCAATCCTGCATCAGGAAATTCAAGGTGAGAGGAGGTGTAGACCGGGAAAATATGTTTTGAACCTTGAAGGATCCCTTGTAATCAAATCGAACTCAGATAAGGTTGCATGAGCTCCTATGTAGTGTTTGCAAGAAAACGATTAATATACTGATATAAAGTTAGTTATTGTTCAAAACTTGTTTGAATCTACCGGGTTTTTTTCTTGTTTATTTTGCTGAAGTTACAGATATTCAGCTTATTAAGCAACCGAGATTCGCATAAATCGGGTAATACTTCAAACAAGTTTCAAATATGAGAAAGCGGTTCGAACAACAAATGACCCTTGGCACCATTCCCATCGGAGAGACGAAAATCACCACTAAGAAAAGAAGTGGCCCTCTTCCGGCCTTGTGTGCAGCACTGAAGGAGATCTTCACTTCACCGGAGTGGAATGAAAAGGTATTTGAGATCCTGGAATCAAAGATCACAGCAGGCAAGAAGCATACAGGACGCCCGGGGATGGATCTGTGGCAGATCTTTGTTTTATCCCAGGTTCGTTTATGCCTGAATATCAGCTATGATGATCTACATGACTTGGCAAATAATCATACTCTGATCCGCCAGATTATGGGCGTAGAAAAGGGATTTGGGTATGAGAGATATGAGTTTGAATATCAGAACATTGTTGACAATGTAGGTCTGTTGGACGACGATACTGTACGTGAGCTTAACCAGGTGATCGTTGAATTTGGGCATGGGGTGTTTAAAAAAAAAGAGGCGGCAGCCTTATGTTGCAAGACCGATAGCTTCGTTGTCGAGAGCAATGTGCATTTTCCCACGGATTACAACCTGTTATGGGACAGTGCTCGTAAAAGCCTTGATATGATAGGTAAATTCCAGAAGAAGTATCCCTGGATCCCCGGATGGAGGAAGAAGCGCGATTGGTACTGCCAGATGAAAAACTCGATGAGGGCAGTAGGCAAAGCCTGTTCCTCAGGAGGCAGAAATAAGGAACAGCGGATCAAGCAAGCGGTGAGGTATTATTTGACAAAAGCCCGGGCATTACAGGATAAACTGCTGAACTCAAAACTTCCCCTGTTGGATGAGATGGATACGTTGATCTTTATTTGTCTGGGCCGGTATATGGAATTTTCAGACAAGTTCATAGACTTACTTGATCGCAGAATCTTGCAGGGGGAGCATATCCCTCATGAGGAAAAAGTATTTTCCATTTTTGAGGGTTATACCGAATGGATCACCAAAGGGAAACTGAGTCCAAACGTGGAACTGGGCAAGAAGCTGGCCATTACCACTGATCATTACGACCTGATTGTGGATTATCGGATTATGGAAGATCAATCTGATGTTGAGATGGTTAAGCCGATTGCCGAGGAGTTGCTTTCCAGATATGATGTCAGAAGCTGGAGTTTTGACAAAGGCTTCTGGCACAAGGAGAACAAGGCCCTGTTGGAAAAAAATGTCGATAAAGTAGTGATGCCCAAGAAGGGAAAGTGCAACAAAGAAGAATATGCCGAGGAAAGTCACCGGAACTTTAAACTTCTGAGGAACAGGCACAGTGCTGTAGAGTCAAACATCAACGAACTGGAATACCGTGGCTTGGATTGGTGCCCCGACCGGGGATATGGTCATTTCAGGCGATATATTGGCCTGGCTGTAGCAGCATATAACCTCCGGAAAATCGGGCAGGAATTGATTGCCATTCAACGGAGACAGCAAGAGGCTGAAAGAGAATATAAAGCAGCGGCCTAAGTGCCGAAATTGACATAAAGTTTTGATAGTTCTTAAGGGAGAGGTATGCTCGGAAGCCGGAAATTATGCACATATTTTCGTTGCCGGGCTCTGAGAAATGGGAAACTCAGGTCTGAAAGCTGGTTTTTAGATCGCAGAAGGACCTGAAGATCCAAATGGATGGACTACTATTTGACGAAATTTAGAAAAAGGGTGAGTTTTCTTTTAGACACTAATTACCTCATTCAATGAAGCCTATTTTTTACCGCTTCGGTTTATTCCTTTCACTGGTGCTGGCTATCCTTA
>JAFGEO010000154.1 GCA_016931575.1 Bacteroidales bacterium
ATTAATATAGAGATAGTAAATCCGCAGCCTGGAGATGCCATTATCCCGAATTCTATAAACAATCTTTATGCGGTTGTTTATGATAAGGATAAGTATTATAAGATAGAATGCGGATCGGTTCCGAGGGTAGTTGAAGTATCTGAGTCCGACGATGTCATCTTAGATCATATGATAGTCTGGCGGGCGTATCATCCGGCAACTAAGAAAGGTATTGGCTGCTTCCTGAATGGCAATCAGGGACGTAATGTGATCTGGCAGGCGCCGCCTTATATTACACCGGTTAAAATCGAGTGCTGGGCCATGAATGATCCGCTAACTTATGATATTCCCCTGGCTAGGAGTATTCTTGTTCATACTTTCCCGGTTGACCTGAAGTATGAAGGCCTGGCTGATATAATGGAATGGATACCGGGAGGATTGCTGCCGCTGAATAACGATCATGATAATGGAAATCCATCGGTTGAAGATAGAACCGTAAATCCCGTAGCCAATGAAGACGACACAGGTTTGCTGAAGATAAGGGAATGGTTCAGAATGCTGGCTCCGCCGGGGGAACTGAAGCTGGAGATAACTCCGACTGACGGAAGCAAGTTGAAGGTCTGGGATACATCAACAAAAGATAATGCAAAGACACTCCCATTAAATAGTATTCCCTATCCTTCCGGATTGGATAGTACGTCCAATACGGATTACTGGCTTGAAGGAGTATCAGGAACTCAGGCGCGGGAGATAGAGGCGCATCTTTCCTTCAGAGATAGCTGGTCCCTCAACTGGGTGGAGATAGATAGGCTGGCTTTGACCGTTGATGATATTGAAGTGGACCTGAAGGTGGACGGGAAAGATGATCATGCCTATCTGGCCGAGAATGATAATTATGATGAGGATAGCAATCCAGCAGCACCGCATGATGCTGATAATAATGATACTGACCTGAATGATGAAGGCGGTCAATCGGTTATTGGAAGTGATGATGAGCTATATCCTGTCAGTCTAAATATAAGCTCTAATAGTGGTTCTGCAGATATATTTACCGACGCAGAAATCTGGTTGGAACAGAAGAACAACGACGGAACTCCGTATGGTCAGGTTCGGGTATTTGCTAAAAACGAAAATACTGGAGTTGTGACCATGAAAATGAATTATAATCAGGCAAAAAGCGATGATTTGGTCAGTTATTTGCTACCATCCGCTTCATCTAGTTTTTATGTTGAGGGAGTGTCTCCGGGAACCCTTGATCTAACTTTGAAGTATAAGAAGAGCGGAATAACTGTTCAGGATGAGGTTAAAGTAACCGTGGTGAAGGTGGATGTAGATGTTCATTATGATATTGATGCACAGGAGAGGCAATTGACGAATGATGGCATTTCAGGAGGAGACAAGTTATACAGGATGCTAAGTGGGATGCGTGTGAAGTTGACGGCCACAGTAGAACCAGAAGGTGTTTCTGCCTATGGTTATAATTGGCAGAATACAGGTGGGAGCTTTTATGCCACCAATTATGTGAATGCAACAAATTTAACAGACACCAACTTACTTGAGTTGTATTGGGAGGGTACTATTCCGTCGTCCTTACCGCACAGTGATACAATCACTTTTAATTTCACAAATACCAACTGCTCCAAGAAATTGAAAATTAATAGCCGGTTGCTTGAGCATATTTCCCCGGATATGTCTGGTGATGATGTAAAGATGCTTCAGGATTTACTGAACTATCTTGGATGGCTACATTTAGATGTTGATGGCTATTATGGTAACGATGCAGAAGGTGTGATTAATAGGTTCCAGAAGCAGAATGTCGGTAATTGGATTAGTGGCGACAAGAAAGTAGATGTCGATGAGGTTAAATTATTGAATTATCATTATGATGATTATAGAAATGCCAGGAATGCATTTGGATGGAATAATGGTGTTAATCCTGATCCTGCTAATGCTGTTATTTATAATAGTCATGCGTCATATAATAAGGCGACCGAGGAAGATGATCCTGGCTGGGTAGAGGCCCATGCTCCAATTCTCAGTAATTTGCCTGATGGAATTATCACACCAGTTCCCACTTGGAGAACAGATAAAGAATGCCTCATAATGGCAATTGTGGACAAGGAAACCAATGGCAGACACTGGGGAGTACCAGAATATGGGGGTGACTGGTGCATCATGTTTTCCTTTGGTGCACCAGGAATACCGGATTATGGTGTGGGTGCCCTTGGCTTTGTGCAGATGATGCCCTTCAACTCTAATAGGTATAATGGATCTGGTAGCCTTCCCTCAACGACTAAGATATTCCAGCCAGATGATACAATAAAAGGTGGAGCACAATTGTTGAATCCGTATTTGTACAATGCATTTGAATATTATCGTGAGTCGGAAGATGGTTATACAGACGACAACGAGGACTGCTTATCAAAGGCCTTGGCAAATTATAATAGTGGTTCGGTGGGAGCTTTAAGTCAACACACATGGAAATATATATGTGAGAATCAAAGCATTCCTTTGCAGGCCTTAGAATATGCGGTAAAAATCAAATTTGCATTAGGACTTCAGCTCGATTCTTGGGAGAACCAATACAATGATTAATAAGAAAGGTTTCCAGAAAAAAGTCAAGGTATTCAAGAATGTAGGACATTGCGTTCTATCCATGATATTGTTGCTGGGATGTACTACTAATGTTTATTGCTTCGACTTATCAACCGAGGAAAAAGAAATCCAGTCATCACTACAATCTGTTCTAGAAAGTAAATATGGTGAAGGCAGTGTGATCAAAGAAGAAAGCACTAGCAATAGATTCTATATTCTAGAAAATGATAAAAGAATGATGATGGATATTTATAAACCATTTATGGCTAAACATAGTGACACAAATACATCCCTGTTAGTGTTTGGTTGTGAATTTCATGAAAAGACGATTTCAGGACAAAATGATTTTTTGGGGATTTATAAGACCGATGATATTTCAGATATTCCTGAGAAGATACATGAAATTGAAATGGGCGAATTAGCTCGCGGTAAGTTTACTCGTTTGGAGGGTAAAGACATGAATGCTGATGACAAAATGGAAATTGAATTTGGGTATGAGACGACAGATGCTGACGGCTCAAGATGGAGAAAAGAAGAAGTTTATAAAATATTAAAGGGATATCCGCCGTTTATTCAGATGTTTGAGGTTTTGTCAAGGGAGAGCAGTGGTGGTATCGGTATGGGGATATATGATAGAGAACTCAGAATCAAATTTGAAGACATAAATGCCGATGGGATAAAAGAAATTCTTACAGATGAATATGAAAATGGAAAAAGGACATCAAGCCCAACAAATGTTTATGTTCTGAGAAACGACATCTATGAGATTTCAGAAGAGGATTCGCGCATATATAATGATGCTTTTCGCAGGAAATTCAATGATCTGCTTCAGTCTGTTTGGAGTGTTGAATTTGGTGATGCCAAAGTAAAAGCAGACGATAAAATCAAAAATAGATATCATATTATGAAAAATGGTAATGAGATTATCATTGACGTACAAGATCAAATGCTGATAAGGAAGAAAAACAATAACATAAGTTTATATGTAGCAGGAATTAGTCTTTACAATACAAATAATAGAAAACGAGAACATTATTTGGGGATTTATCAGTATGATGATTCCGATAAATATCCAGAGAAGCTAAAAGTCATTTCCATGGGCGAATGGACCTCTGGTTTTGATGAGTTTACGCGTTTAGACAGAAATGACTTAGATGGTGACGGAGAAGAGGAAATAGTATACAGTTTCATTTATGTAAGCGCTGGAAATTCAAGTGCGAGCTGGGAAGAAAAATATGCCGTCCTAGAAAGCTCTTTCCCATTTGAAAATATATTTGAAGTAAAATCGCGAGAAGGAAGGGATGTATCCGGCGAGAGTAATTATGAGAAAGATATGAAAATCATGTTTGTGGACCTGAATAACGATGGCGTAAAAGAAATCCTAGTTGACGAATATGACTATAGTAAAAAGATATCGGAGACACCCAAAATCCATTGCCAGAAAAACGGCAAATACGAACTTACGGAAGAATTTTCAACAACAAACAAAGAATGAATGTTTGAGTAATGTTAATGTAACGGTTGTCCCTCCCAAAAATCATATCCGGCCATAAATTGAGTGCTGGAATGCTCATTTCTGGGGGCAGTTTTGGGATTTATGGAAGGTCCAAAGGCTGTTGGCTTATAAATTTCATTGGATTGTGATTTGGAAGCGCAGATTTTCCTATTTTAGGCAGAGTTTGGCCGCTTTCTGAAGAGGCATTTTTGCAGAGAAGACAATAAAAATGAATCAGTCAGGCGGCTCTTTTGACCTGCACCCAATTCCTGGTCCAGTTATAATGCGAAATTTTCGCTTCATACGGCTTTGTTGTATTCCTGGAGCTGAGCCGGAGGCGAAGCGGAAGGAATACAACACTTCGCAAATTCCTCGGGTGTCAGATCCTCCAGGGAGCTATGAGGACGATGACGGTTGTAATCCTGTCCCTCCCAAAAATCATATCCGGGCATAAATTGAGCTCTGTAATGAACATTTCAGAGGCGATTTTAGAGATATTTGAAGATTCGTAGATTGTTGATTGTCGATTTTTATGAGTTGAGTAATTCAGATGCATAGCTATTCTTGTTAGCAGGCAAAATGTGGCTATTTTCGAGATTGGCAATATGGAAGCGAAGACAACAATAAATCAGTCAGGCGGCTCTTTTATAATGGTGATGCAACCCGCCGACTTTGGGTATCGAGATTACTTCGCCCTTCTCAAGCTTTTCAACTGCTCTTGGGACAGGTGGTTTGCCGACATTATCTAAGCTCGATCTCTTGTGTCAGTAAATCGATCAAAATACCTATATTCATCTGTGGCTGACGATACCAATCAACGTCTGATGTGTCATCCCAGACTACGCCAGCGTAATCATCGCCCACCACGCATTCCGCAGACTTGTGCATAATGCTGTCAGAGTCATAATCTTTGTAATCTTGGTCGATAATATAGCAAATGCAATTAGATACATGGTCGAGCAGGTTATCCTCTATAATCTCGTCAGGCGATATCTGACGATACTCAAACCAAACAGTTTTTTCCACAATAACCTTCTGGGAGCAACAGGTTAACATAATTATATCCGATCCATAATTTTTGTAAAGGGAAGTTGAAAAGTGCGGCACCTAAGGAGATATCCAGGTAAAATGGTTTTTCAGATGCAATTATTCCAAGATACCAACTCAGGCCCTAATGTGTCCGACTTCAGCGTAAATGGCAGTGATTTTGGGAAAGAGCTAAGTTACACATAACAATGTCCTTTGGGCTCGCCCAAAGGACATTGACTCGGCATTTTAACTCCTGTAAGCTTAATGTTTAGAAGGAGGAATATGAAAATGCCAAAGCGTAACATCGTCAAGGAGATCAGAAAAGCAACCCGCCGGAAATTTACCGCAGAGGAAAAAATCCGCATAGTTATGGAGGGGTTAAGAGGCGAGATTCCGGTAACGGATCTTTGCCGGAGGGAGGGCATTGCTTCACCTGTTTATTACCGCTGGAGTAAATGTTTTCTGGAAGCAGGTAAGAATGGCCTGACCCGGGATACCAGGAGGGACGCCACAACTGATGAGGTCAAACGCCTTAAAGATGAAAATGAGAGTCTGAAGAAGGCCCTTGCTGAATCCGTTCTTGATGTCCAGCGATATAAAAAAAGCCTGGGTATGTAAGGCCGAGGTATGTTCGAATGAGCAAGCACAACAAGCTTCTTTTTATAAGAGCAGTGGAGAGCTCAGGCCTGTCCATAACCAAGACCCTGAAGAAACTGGATATTCCCTCAACCACCTATTATCGCTGGAAAAAGAAGTTCAGGCAGAACGGGCTTGAGGGTTTGAAGGACCAGCGTCCGGTCAAAGCCCGGCCGTGGAATAAACTGTTGCCCGAAGAGGTCAGCGAGATCCTCTGTGTAGCTGAAAAATATACGGAACTGTCGAGTCGTGAGCTGGCCTGTTATATTACTGATAAATGCGGTTTTAGCGTATCCGAGTCAACCGTTTTCAGGATTCTTAAAGACAGGGATTTGATCAAACCGAGAGAGCTTAAAACCTTTCCGGCCTCAGATGAGTACAGCATCAAGACAAAGCGGCCCAATGAGATGTGGCAGACGGATGCGACGTACATGCTTATTAAAGGCTGGGGCTGGTACTACCTGATATCCATTCTTGATGATTACAGCCGCAGGATTCTGGCCTGGCGGTTACAGATGTGGATGGATGCGGACGCGTTTGGTGAGGTAGTCGAACTGGCCTGTGAGGCCACCGGTATTGACCATCCTTCTGTAAACAAAAAGCCGAATCTGCTATCGGACAGGGGCTCTGCCCTGATATCAAGAACATTTGGTGAATACCTGGAGGCCAAAGGGATTGGACACATCCTGGCCTCACCCTATCATCCTCAGACCAACGGCAAAATCGAAAGATACCATCGTTCCATGAAGGAACGGGTGAATCTGATGGTCTGGGAAACACCCCAGGAACTGAATGAGGAGCTGAATAAATTCGTTGACTTTTATAATTCCCAGCGCTATCATGAATCACTGGGAAACGTTGCCCCTGATGACGTTTACTACGGTCGCCGGGATAGAATATTAAAGAAAAGAACAAAATTAAAGCAAAGAACTCTTGAATTCAGGAGAATTGAAAACAGGAGATTGTTGAATGCCGAAAGTGTAACTTAAATATGGGAGCAAATTCTTCCACTTTTGCTGAAGATATACACATAACCGGTCTGTCAAGGATTTTTTTGACCCCGGCTCTTTGTCTTCTCCGCTTCCGCTCCTCACGGGCCGCCTCCAGCTTGCGGTCCCGCTCCGCAAATATCTCTTCCTCCATTCCCATAAGCTTGGCATAAGGAGTCACGTAACCAATCGAACTGTGCAACCG
>JAFGEO010000155.1 GCA_016931575.1 Bacteroidales bacterium
GGAATATGTTGAATCCCTTTCCATGTCATCTGACAGGGAAGCGCTGGAGCATGAGCTGATACTGACCGATGAGCTAAGGATGATCCTGAGTTTTGAAGACAACTTCCCACAGGATAATTACCTGGATGTTACCCCCAGTTTACGAAAGCTTGAGCATTCCGGAACCTTTCTGGAGGTGAGTGAACTTTCGGAACTCCGGAAATCAGCCTATACGCTAAGGCTGCTGGAACGTTATTTCCATGAAGATAAGGTCAGACAAAAATATCCGGTGATCTGCAGGGAGTTTGAACAGATGAAAGTATTCCCCTTTGTTACCGACCTGATAGACCGGATCCTTACCAAAGAAGGGACGGTGAAGGACAATGCATCCCCCGCCCTGAAGCAATTACGCGATCATAAAAAACAGAAACAGACTGCCGTAAGCCGGAAATTGCAGAGCATTCTGAAATCGGCCCGGCAGGATGGCCTGACTGATGCGGATGCAGAGGTAACCCTTCGCGACGGGCGCCCGGTAATCCCTGTACTTAGCGGCATGAAGAGGAAGATTTCCGGACTGGTACATGATGAGTCTTCCAGCGGGAAGACTGTTTTTATCGAGCCCACTGAAGTCGTTGAGCTGAATAATGAGATCCGCGAGATTGAGTATGCCGAGCGAAGAGAGATCCTGAACATCCTGTCCGGGGTTGCCGAGGAACTGCGCCCGTACCGGGTGGAGCTCCTGGAAGTATACGCACAGCTGGGGAAGATCGACTTCCTGAGGGCAAAAGCGCGCCTGGCTATCCGGCTGAACGGGGTAAAACCCATCATGAGTGCCGATGACTCCATGCAATGGAAGCATGCGGTTCATCCTTTACTTTACCTGGCTCACCATGCTGAAGGTAAGGAAGTAGTTCCCCTGGATATTAAGATGGATGCGGAAAGCAGGATCCTCCTGATTTCCGGGCCTAATGCCGGAGGGAAATCTGTTTGCCTGAAGACGGTAGGATTGCTGCAGTATATGCTGCAGTGCGGTCTTCTCATTCCGATGAAGGAAAATTCAGAGGTCAGGGTTTTCACGCAGATATTTATCGATATCGGTGATGAGCAGTCGCTGGAAAATGACCTGAGTACCTATAGCAGTCACCTGCTGAATATGAAACATTTTATCCGCCATGCCGATTCAGGCACGCTGGTACTGATCGATGAATTCGGGACCGGTACGGAACCCGCCCTGGGAGGTGCTATTGCAGAGGCCATTCTTGAAAGCCTGAATAAGCAGCAGGTGTACGGTGTGATCACGACCCACTATGCTAACCTGAAGCACTTCGCCTCGGAAGCTGAAGGCATCGTGAATGGTGCCATGCTTTTCGATACGGACAAGATCCAGCCCCTTTTCAGCTTGTCGATTGGTGAGCCCGGAAGCTCATTCGCTATCGAGATAGCCCGGAAGATAGGCCTTTCAGAGGAAATCCTCAGTGTTGCATCAGAAAGGGTGGGTTCAGATTACATCAATTTTGAAAAGCACCTGCGTGAGATCATTCGCGATAAGCACTACTGGGAGGAGAAGCGTAAAAAGATACGAAGGGTGGAGAAGACCCTCGATGGATTATACCTGAATTACAGCGATGAGCTCCAGGATATCCAAAAGGAGCGCAAGCATATCCTCCGGCAGGCGAAAGAAGAGGCAAAAGCCCTGCTCAGGGATGCAAACCGGCAGGTGGAAAAAACCATCCGTGAGATCCGTGAAAGTGATGCGGAAAAGTCCAGGACGCGCACTGCGCGTGAAGGGCTCGAAGAGTATAAGCATGCTTTGGATAAGGATGGGGCCGATGCCGATAAGTATGATAAAAAGCTCCAGGAACTTCATGAAGCCGGTAAAAAGCTGATAAAACACAGCCCGGAGATGAAGCAGTCCAGCCTGTCGAAGCGGAAGGTTAAGGAAGAAAAGGACCTGGATTTCGAAGTTGGTGACTCCGTAAAAATGGCAGGTATGGATACCCATGGCGAGGTGATGGAGGTGCATGGAAAAAATATCCTGGTGGCATTTGGCGATATGATATCCAGTCTGTCAAGGGATAAACTGATCAAGGTGGAAGGGGAATCAAAAAAATCAGGGCGCAGCTCTGCCAAATCGAATGTCCAGGACCGCAAACTTAATTTCAGGTCGGAGATCGATGTCAGGGGACAGCGCGGCGATGAAGCCCTGGCTTTGGTCCAGGCTTTTATCGATGATGCACTGATGGTTTCTGTACGTCACCTTAGGATCCTGCACGGAAAAGGGAACGGCATCCTGCGTCAGCTGATTCGAGATTACCTGCAGTCGACCGGCATCGTGAAATCCATAAAGGATGCCCATGCCGATCAGGGCGGGGCAGGGATTACCTTTGTTGAACTGGATATATGAGTTCCCCGGCAGGTAGGGGGGATAGCTCTGGTATGTACTAACCCAAGACAAATAAGCTATGAAAAGAACTTTAATCCTGTTTTTCTTCCTTCTCCTGACAGGGAGCACTTGGGGTCAAAGCTTTAAAGACTGCGAATCGGGGCGTTTCTTCTGGATCTTTAAGGTTGGGGAGCGAAATTTTGCTGTTTCCATGGAGGGGATCTATCAAACTTCGGAATACCAGAACCTGATTTCCGTGAATAGGTATGCCCTTCAACATCTTGTGGTGGATAAGAGCAGTTTCAGGCAAGATGATCAAGGTACAGAGATGGAACTGTTAATCGCGTATGTCCTGAGTGAAACGGAATACCTGTCCTTACAATTTGGCAGGGAGCTGGATGTACAGATGGAAAAAGTCAGGCTTTCTGACGGATCAGAGGCCCTAACCTGGAATTATGCGATGCCAGAAGGAATGAACGAAAATGTGAAGAACCAGCTTTATGTTAACCTGATCCGTGATGAGTATATCATCGGCTTTGCCTCGCCGCAGTTTTCAGATCAAAATTTCGAAAAGGTCAGTGATTTTCTTATGGATGTTGCAGATACACTGGTGGAGGTTGAGGATGTGGACAGTCTGTGTAATGAATAAAACCTGTGTCTGGATCCGGAAAGTGCTCCTTATATTCCCATGAATGGTCAACTGCTTTAATCTGGTCTTTTAGTGCTTAGTGCTCCGGGTTCTCTGTTTTATTCTCAGCTGTATATCAGAAGGCTGAAGAATCACCTGTTTCATTCATGAATTCTGACGGTTTTTTTTCTTTCGTGGTTTTCTTGATCATGGACAGGCGGAGAAAATAGAAGGGGCTGCCAGCCTAAGAAAGACAAATGACAGCCCCAAATTCTCAAACTATTTCAGTATTAACGGATAAGTATTCTTTCCAGAATGCTTTCGCTGCCCGATTGTATGCTTACCAGGTATACGCCCGCTGTCAGGTTGCTGACATCGAATTCGGTCTCATTACCTTCAGCGCTCCTGGTTTGCAGCAACTGACCGGTAGTCGTATACAGACTAACATTGCTTCCCTGTTCTGCACGGATATAGACTACATTGTTTGCAGGATTGGGATAAACACTGACCAGCCCGCCATTCTGCATGCTTTCCACCTGATCAGGAACTACCAGTTCCAGTGAAATGTCATCAAATTCAACAGGCACATCGCTGGTGCCGAGTTCCAGTCCAAATTTCATCGCATCGAATGTGGCGGTGATGTGAATGGTAGTGGTGTATTCCGTAGTTCCTGCACTAAAATTGAATACATAGCCACCGGCAAGGTTGGTCCATGAGCCACCGATTTCTCCGAAAAAAAGGTTGCAATTTCTGGCTTCAGGGACAATTGCTGTAAGGGTCAGCCTGTAGTACTCATTCAAATTAGCTTCCAGCCCGGCAATCTGGTCTCCGGACAGTTCCTGGATCAGCTGAATGTCGTAGGTATTGCTTCCCGGATTGGTGATTTCCTCATAATTCACCGAACCGGCAGAGGAATCAACCGAGGCTGCAGCATTGCCTGCATCCACGAACACCCACCAGGGATCGAGCGTGGCCCCTTCAAAATCTCCGTTCAGCAAAAGATTCTGCCCTCCTGCAATAACATGAAAGAGGAGGCCTAAAAACAGTAAAGTAAAAGTTTTCTTCATAACTGTGTTTTTAAGTTAGACTTCTTGGATGGACATTTAAAGGGTTTTAATTAATTGGTGTACCCTAAAATTATAAAATATTCAGCTGCTTAACCCTGAATATATTCAGGAAATCGGGGGTGATGTAGCAGAGATGTAATGCCGGAGCTACCAGAGCTCTCTATCAGGAATCTCATGACTGAGCGGCACGAGATCTTCAGAGGACAATCCGGAAGGAACCGCATCAAAGGCGTGCGGGTGACAGAGGTGCTGCTTCAGGAATTCAAGGGGGTCAAAATAGTATTTTCGTAAATCTTCAGGAGTGTAGCAAACCAGGTTGTAACTTGCATAGTACCGGTCGGGGGTGCGTGGATCGGGTTTTAGCCTGACTGGTTTGGTTTTCAGGACTTCAAAATGGAAATGGTCAAAATGCCAGCCATACTGGTTCAGTTCTTCCCGGTTGAGGAAACGGGCTATGGGAAGTCCGGAGTTTACCGTGTCTCCCGCTTTAACTGTTACCTCTGCAACATGTTCGTAAACTGTCCAGAAGGGGAGGGTATCCATATGTTCGATAATCACCTGCGCGTAGGGGCCATCCTCCCGAACGCTGATGACGGTACCCTTGCATAGCGGGTAGACTGGTTCATCCTCGTAGTTATCTCCCGGGCGCCTGATATCGATCCCGGTATGGTAGTGTGCGGGAATTCCTTCGCGGGCCTTGCGCATGTTACCGTACGATCCTATACCGGTAAGTTCAATATATTCCAATGAGCAACGATCCGGAACGAGAATAGGAAGCTGAAAATCCTGGGCTTCGGCAACAGAAAAAGAAAGGATGAGGCATACTACCATCCCTGTGGACAGAAGGCTCCTGGGAATAAGGTAGGTTATGTTCAGTTTTCTGAAGAAGGCTATTCTTCCCATCTCATTTTATAACGGATTCCGGTAATTCTTCCTGTAGCATCGATGGTAATTTCAAAGCCTTGCTTTGAGCTGAAAAATGTGTCCCGTAGAAAGTACCACTTGCCATCCTTCATTAGGAATTCTTTTTTATCGGCCTTCCATTCTTCTATGGGGTAGGTCAGATCGAGCATTCCCTGAAACAGAGGTGCTGTCTTCTCATTCAGCACGAAATCCTCCTTGATCCAGGAAAGAAATCCGGGCATCTTCGTGTTTGTATTATTCATCTCGAAGGTTTGGAACTTGTCACCCGTATCGACTACAATATACTGATCATCATCAGATACCGTTTCATCAAACATATTCCAGCTGGTGAGGGTAATGAGGTATACATCGTGCTTTAATACCTGCAAGAGGGTATCAGAGCTTATTTGTTTGATGGATCTTTTAGTGTTTTCCATAAAGAATTTATCCAGTTTTTCCTGCAGCTGATCATCTGTTTGGGCAAAGGATATACCTGCTATGGATAGCATGGTAATGAGTAAAAAGCCGGTTTTTTTCATTGGTAAGTTTTTTTTGTTCTGACTAGAGGATGGCAAGGTAGAAATAAAAGGACAAAGTAGGAAATGCAGGTTAGGGTATGGAGGCATTAACGTCCGAAATCTATCGAAATTCCCATGACATGGACCCGGGTCGCAGGATAGGCTTCCGTGCCCTCCAGTCCCGGACTGTCATAGTCTACTCTCATATCCTGCCCTGATTTTCATATGATCCAAAAGGGGGGCTGATTGCAGGAATTTCTCCCGGGAGATGATCCAGCCTGCAGAAAGGGAAAAATTTCCCGGGAGGATTTGTTGCCTCTTCTGTTGAAATTGCACCGGAATAGGAGAGGAACAGTTTGCCAGCCTGTGCTCTTTTCGTCTCAACGAGAACGACAGGACCATTTGTCAGAAGGATCAGGAACTGCTTATTCATCGCAGGGATTGTTTACAAATGAGCAAGCGTCGATCTGTCTGGCACAGTGCCGGAAAGCCTGATCTCATAGGGCCATTGCTCCTCAGGGGTCTTCTCTGCTTCCGGTCCCCAGTGGAATTCGATCGGCCAGTGTTCGGTGGGGGCGCCACTGACTACCAGCCAGAGGTATTCGGTATTCTCCGGGGTGGTGAAGCTGAAAGTTCCTTCGGAATCTCTGAAGGTGTCCCCATAAACCCGGTTACCATCTTTCAGACTGGCAACAAATCCGTAGCGCCATCCAGCCTTTTCAGTTTTCACCTGGGTGTATCCTTTGGCCCCGGCAATACCTTTGAAGTCGAGACTGATGGTTGTGCCGGCTTCCGGAACCACCAGCCGGATGCCATTGTACCCGTAATTCTGGGGGCAGTTTGAAGGATCGATGCGGTACCATCCCTTACCGGCATCAAGCAGCAGGCTTTGGTGTTGATTGGCATATTGCTTTGCAACTTCCTGAACCCGTTTCAGGTCCCAGGTTATAAAATGCCTTGCTGCATCAAACATTTCATCATTGAACTGTTCCTGTGTCAGTGAATTTATGCGTTTATAGGTGGCCACCGGGTCTTCTCCTTCCAGGGTGGCACGGCTCAGCTTGCCGAAAAATTCCTTTCCGTGCTGGTCTGCCCAGTATTCCAGAACATAGGGAGAATGGTACATATTTCTCGGGTGCAGAAAGGCATAGTGCGTTTGCTTCAGGTAATCCACCAGATGGTAGTTTTCGAAAGACATCCATTCAGGGTAAACCTGCCAGAGCATGTATTGTGCCGACATTTCGATGATGGGACCGCCAGCACCCGTTCCGCAATCGATGTTGCTGATGTACTGGAAGCAGTGCGCCATTTCATGGGCCAATGCTCCATAGGGCTCCTTATGGATACGGACCGCCGGGGTCCACAGGATACCAAGCTTTTCTTCTTCTCCGCCGCCGAAGGCTGTCCCTTCATCTCCGCCGAAGACGTAGATGAGCAGCTTATACTTATCCATAAGCGACTTACCCTTTTCGATCAGTTTAAGCTCATCAACATAATGGGTATAGAAGCGTTCGCACTCCTGCAAGGACCTGGCGGGATCGAAGCGACGCGTACTATCGGGATTCATCATAGGATCGTTGCCATATTCCTTATGCCAGAAAAGCGCGATGTTGTCTGATTCAAGCATTCTTACGAAGCTGAATTCACTTTCGGGATCGGTGTAATCGTTGCTATCGGGGACCATCTCCACATGAGCCGGCAGGTAGAGTTCCTTTTTAAGGACCGGATTTTCAGGTGCTTTTTTGTCTTGTTGTGTACATGAAACTGCCATCACAGCTACGGTGGCAGTAATAAGCAGGTAAGTTGATATCTTAAGTGTCATCTGTTTGGGATCTTTAAGGGCAAGTAAATCCATTCCAGGCTCTTTTCCTAATCCGTTTCTGAATTTGAACGGTAAGTCCAATATTTTGATTTGAAAGTACTTGTCAGCGGGTTAATGACATAACCAGCCGTTGTTCAGGGAGTCCCCTCATCTTCCCGGAACAGGGAATAAATGATAGTTTTTTCACATGTCTGCAGGTATTCGTAAGAAGGATTCTGTTGAAAGAAGCTGGGCATCGACGTTGCCATCTGGTTGCTGCCGTAAAACCAGATTGTCCTGTCTGTCCCATCATGGATATAAAATCTGCGGACAAAACCCGATTCGATGTAGAAGACTTTTGTACATACCTGCCCCGCCTCAAGGATAGTAGCATTCTTTGGGTATGTTTCCATAATGAAGTGATCGCGCACAGCCAGGATAGTTTCTGAATCCAGAGGCTGAAACTTTTCGATGCAGGCAAGAAGTTTATCCATATTCAAGGCATGTAAAATTCTAACCGGTATAAAGTAGTTTCCGGCTTTGTAGCATTATTTCAAGTCGTTTGCCCTCTCTCACGCAAACCATCAGTATTTCGTTCAGATCTTCATTTCATAGACCCGGTACCTTCGTGAAGGGGTAGCATTCAATTTGTGTATGGCATTGACCATTGGCATATTATCTTCCAGAACGTAGTTGATCTCCATCCACAGGTCCTTTGCCGTGAGGGTCCTGTGCAGTTCGCGGTAGATCAGGCTGTCGACTGCCTTGCCCTGGTATTCGGGCAGAACACCCAGGGCAAACATCCGGTAGCGGCTCAGTCTCGGGATGCCCCAAAGGAGTTTTATAAAACCAAACGGGAAAAGACGACCGTTGAGTCCCTTTAGCAAAGAATTGATATCGGGCAGGACAATGGCGAAACCCACCTGCTTTCCCGAGGCATCTTCTGCAAAAATGACGCCTTTAGGCTGGATGATGCGTTTCATGTCATTCGCCATGGCCATAACCTCGGCATCGGTCACCGGGGAGTAGCCCCAGTTTTCGATCAGGCATTTGTTGGACAGTTCAATTAGGTTGTCGATTTCCGTATCGTATTCCTTCATTTTTAGGTGTCGCAGGCGTATGCCGTACCGTTTTTGCACGGTATCTGTTTGCTGAAGGATGCGCTGAGGGATGGCATAGCCGTCGGCCACGGAAATCTCCCAGCAGAGGAGGTCCTTGACCTTTTCCAGTCCGAAGCCCGTAAAATACAGATTGTAGCGTGGTGGGTTATAGGGGGCCATTAACACCGGCGACGGGGTGAAGCCTTCCACTACCGAGCCCCATTCCTGGGAGACGAAGCTCCAGGGGCCGCGCATCCGGGTGCACTTCATATGAAGCAACCAGTCTTTTGCGGCATTTAACAGGAGTTCCGGAGCACCCTCTTGCCCGGAACACTCAAAATATCCGAAAAATCCAATACGCTCCTTCCAGAAATCCATGGCCAGGTGGTCAATAAAAGCAGCGATTCGACCCATAATCTCACCTTCCTGCTTCAACAAAAAAAGCTGCCACGTGCAATGCTCCAGGAAAGGGTTCTTTTTAGGATTGAACTGTGCACTGATCTCACTACGGAGTGGGGGCACCCATACCGGATCGTTTCTGTAAAGCTGGTAGGGGAATGCAAGGAAATCCTTTAGATCGCGTGAGGAGGAGACTGCCTGGATATGCATGTTAAAAGATTTGAAGCGCAATTTAAAAATATTCCGCGCTAAAGTATCGGATAAGTTTTTTTTTGGGGAAAGTATTTGGGTGCCTGGTGCCGGTTTTTGGTAATCAGGAATTAATCTCAGGGATCGCTTGGTTTTCAAGGTTTCCAAAGCTTCAGTTTTGGAAGCAACACGCAAGTTTATAAAGCCCCAGCCGGTGGTAACCAATTGCCTTCCAACCAGGGAAACTGTATCCCTATCCCCCAAATACCACCCGGTAAACACATACTTCATCCCCACGATGGATCGAAGAAGCAACTGTAGCAGAAGCCGGAACGCCTGCAACGACAGAGAACATCTTTTCTGCGAATCCTTCGGAACAATAGCACAGGGCGGATTTGTCTCCGGCATATTTTGTATTAATCATGGGGCAGACACAGAAGTTTTTATTCTCATTGGCCAGAAGGGTTTTCGTGGCCGGATCGTAGTCGACTTTCCATCCCCAGTTCTCCTCCAGGTAGACGATAAATTTCTCCAGGTCGCCGGCAAAAGGGGCAAGCACTTCGTCCATGTTCAGGTTTTGGTAGTGGACGAGAGCACAGCTTTTCAGCACTTTTCGTTTTTCTTCTTCATCGAGCCCGGAACTCATATTGGCAAGCAGTGCTGCGGTCCAGCTGTGAACAAGTTCGAGAGGTTTGTTCTCAGGTTCATCGGCAGCTGGCGTGTTTGTATTTGCAGACAGGGCAATGGAACTGAAGCCACACAGGCAGGCGCCGGAGATACATGCAGCTTTAAAGAAATTTTTTCGATCCATGAGATTAGTTTTTCGGGTTTTAAGATACTAAAACTATATCGTTTGTTAATCACTGTCTGTCTTATAGCTATCGCTTGTGGATTTTTTCTTTATACTAATACCCGGGACTTCCAGCCCTAAAAAATTCTCCCAAGTTATTTTTTGTAATATGTCAGCTAGTAATGTGTGCGGTAGCAGCTTTAAGCGCAAACTTTTTCAAATCGTCTAAAAAAAACCGATGAACCTGAAGAAAAAACTTTATATCATTGTTCCAATTGGAATAATTGTACTGATTCAATTGATCAGGATAGATTCCTCGTCTCCTGAGACCGATCCGAAGAAAGACTTGTTAAACCAGGCTGATGCACCTTCAGATATCAGCAATATCCTGAAAAGCCCCTGCGATGAGGCGATAAAATCATTGGTAAAATGGCTGGAGATTCCGGTGCCTGAATAGGATACCATTAGCCTGCTCTAGCAAATTTCTTTTTATTGCGATAACCTTTTGTTTGTGAAACCTTTTTGTGGCACCCGTCTTTTCTTTATCAAGTTAGTTTCGCACCAGTGTAAGGAAAGACAGCTGTATCCTTTTTTTCCTTTTTGTCTATGTTGCTGCAAGCTTGTAGGAATTACCCGGTTTCAAAGCAGTTCTGCTATGGGATACCCACTTGTTTACGCTGTCTTTTTCCTTTCGCGCTAACTTTTCTGCTTGTATATCAATTATTTCTGTTAATTTTGCGCCACCATTCGATTTAAAATCTGTGAATTAGAGAAATTCGTACTGGCTGAAAATAAGGGTTTGCATACGATTTTAAAGAATACCCCTTAGGGGTGATGGGAACAGTCAGTGCAAGTATTCATGGGGTTGACCTGTATTCATGGTGATGGTGAAACAGGAAGGCCTGTTAAAATTTAATTATGTTATTTACTGAAATGGGCCTTTCGTCCGGGATCCTTGAAGGGATCTCCGAGTTAGGATTTGTTGAACCTACTCCGATACAGGAAAAGGTAATTCCAATACTGCTTGAGGAAGAAAGGGATATTATCGGGCTGGCACAGACCGGCACCGGAAAAACTGCAGCTTTTGGACTGCCTTTGCTGGAGAAGATCGACCTGTCGAATTTCTTCCCGCAATTGCTGATCCTGAGTCCGACACGTGAATTGTGCATGCAGATCACCCGCGATCTGGAACAATTCAGCAAGTATGTCGGCAAACTTAAAATTACTTCGGTTTATGGTGGTGCTTCCATTGATCAGCAGATTAGCGCGCTGAAAAGGGGGGTACATATCGTTGTGGCTACGCCCGGCCGCCTGCGCGACCTGATCAGCCGCCGGCGCATCGTGCTTACTGAGGTCCGCACACTGGTGCTGGACGAAGCCGACGAAATGCTGAAGATGGGCTTTCGTGAAGAGGTGGATGAGATCCTGAAAGAAACGACATCCAAAAAACATACCCTGCTATTTTCAGCAACCATGGGACCTGACATTTCACAGATTGCCCGCAACTATATGCACAATCCGCTGGAAGTCACCGTGGGGAAGAAAAATGCCGGCGCCGAAAACGTACACCACATTTATCACATGGTACAGGCCAAGGACCGGTACATGGCTCTGAAAAGGGTGGTGGACTACTACCCGGACATATATGGAATCGTTTTTTGCCGTACCCGTCAGGATACGAAAGATGTGGCCTCAGCCCTGATGAAGGATGGCTACAATGCCGAGGCACTGCACGGCGACCTTACCCAGAGCCAGCGCGACTATGTGATGCAGAAGTTCCGCGAGCGGAACCTGAGCATCCTGGTAGCCACTGATGTGGCAGCCCGGGGACTCGATGTGAACAACCTGACTCATGTGATCAACTATAACCTGCCTGAGGACAATGAGAACTATAACCACCGTACCGGACGAACGGGCAGGGCAGGGAAGGATGGAACTGCAGTATCCATCATCAATATGAAGGAGAAGGGGCGCCTCTTCCAGATCGAAAAAACAGTCCGCCAGAAATTTGAACAAAAACCTGTACCTGCGGGCCGTGAAATTTGTGAGCGCCAGCTTTACCACATGGTCAATAAGATGAGCAGCTTTGAGGTGAAACATGAGGAGATCGATCCCTATATGAAACGGGTTTACAAACAACTTGAAGACCTGAGCAAGGAAGAGATCATCAAGCGCTTTGTGGCAGTGGAGTTCGACCGCTTTCTGGACTACTATAAAAATGCTGCCGACCTGAACATAAAGGATAAACCTGCCGAGAGAGGTGATAACCGCCCCGCCATGAAGAAGGGCAGATCTATGTCCAGGATCCTGTTCAATCTGGGTAAGGGAAAGGGACTTTCCAAGCGTGAAGTCATTGATATGGTCGTCAACTTATCAGGACAAAAAGGAATTGAGATCGGCCAGATCGAGATCTTCAAGCGTGCTTCAACCGTAGAGGTCGAAAAAAAGTTTGCCAGGCAGGTCATCCGCGAAATGAATCAGCTGAATTACCAGGGGATCAGAGTAGAGGCGGAAGAGAATTATGAATTTACCGGCAACGACTTCCGCGACCGGAGCAAAGGACCCCGGGGCCAGAAAAAGAAAAGATACTAGACGGGAAATAGTACCATCCCTGAACCCCCGGATAGTTCCATCATTATGCACTTCATCTTTGCAGATATCTCCTGTCTGCAAAGATGAAATGCTTGATTTTCCGACAGGGTATAACAGAGCGGGTGTGAGTGTTCAGCAGCCAGAAATGTGCTCCCCGGTAAATTCAACTTTCACTTTCACTCTTATTCCTTCCCTATTGTAATAGTAAGCCACCTCTCCAGTGTGGAGATGAATAAGGCCTGCTCCTTTGGCGTCATCTCCTGATACCGGGCAGTACGGTGATCCTTATCCTTCATGAAGAACCATACAGCATCAACCTTGTCGGAAGGGGGGATGGCTGAACCACTCCAGGTATCTGTTTGCCCATAGATGTAGATCAGCTTGTCGCCGTCTTTCCTTGCCCATTTGTGAACTTTTTCGAGTATGGAACCGTCCCAGCTTACAGGAATTCCTTCCGGTATCAGTGCTGCATGCGGATGGGGCTCCAGTGGCAGGACCTTCAGGTCGCCGATAAAATCTTCGGTCCGGTACCCGTAATATCCCAGCTGAGAGGCCGATTGGTAATAGTGAGGCAGGTAATAGTCGATATCTTCGTCGCTGAAGAGTTTAATATCGCACACTTTAACAAGGTGCTTCACGGCTGAAACCAGGGAGCTGGTATCCACAGGGATATCATCGCAGGAGGTGCCCCACTGCCAGAAGGCAAAGGGATACTCCAGGACACAGTATTCAAAAGCTTGCTCTAGTCCCAGGTACTTGTATTCCAGCTCTGCACCCTGACTATACAGTTCGATCAGGGGCACTACTTCCTCCCGTTGCCGGAAGATACGCTTCTGGAATGCCAGGATCTTTGCACGGCATTCATCCGTACCAACGGTATCGAGAAAAGTGTACAGGCTTTGTTCTTCGAACTCATGATTGACTGGGGCAACGTAGGGAATGCCGGCATCCACATCCCCGGGATAGAAATATTTATAGAAAATAGTCGTAGCCCCACCTTTACTGATTCCGGTGCTGACCCATTTCCCTGTGTAGATCTTTCGGAACAGTTCATTGATGTGATGCAGGTCGGCGGAGGCCTGCTCAATGGTCAGACAGGTCCAGTCCATGGAATCCGGAAGACTTTTACCAAAATAGCGGTGCTCGATGGAAAGCTGGTTGGCGCCCAGTAGTTTGGTTGGCTCGCTTACATATACCCCTCCCTGGCTGTAGCCGGAAATGTACATGACCGTTGGTTTGTTGAAGTCTTTGTGTGAAAGGAATACCCGCTGATAGAAGTACCCCTTTCCCGGATGTTCGTGGTCCAGGGGCTGTTTGATCTTCAGCTCGAAACTCTTTTCGAAATCCCCGGAGTTTTGAATTTCCTTAAAAATAACATCCGGGAGCTCATAGAGGGCATCTTCGATACTGCGATCCTGGGCGTTGGAAAGGAAGGCACAGGTACAGGTCACGATCAGACAGAGGAACAATTTTTTCATAGGGGCAGCTTCTAAATTTATTCAAAGATAAAATTATTAGCGGCTCCACCTATTGCCGGAGAAGTTTCCTGAGGATCAGGCTTGTTTTCCGGGGCTTTACTCTGATATTGTTTTATATCCCCTATCAACCCTTCAATAAACTCAGGAACCACCCCTCAACCTCTAAACAGTTATTAACGGTTGATTCCGGGCAGAATTTTCATCCCTCCCAGACTTGTAGGATTGATCACTTCTTAAGGCACGATGGTCACAATGATCCTCTTGTACCGCGAAAGTTGAGGTTCGCCCTTATCGGTAACTTTCAGAATGAAGTGAGCCGTCTCTTCTTTATCAACTTTCGGAGCTATAAACCAGGCTTTATGGACATTCTCAGCTCCTTCTATCTTAACAGGCTCTTTATAGCTGCCGGCCTCCGGGTAGTTAAACCAGAGGAAGCTAAGATTATCTCCGTCAGGATCGTAGGAGTCGAAAGCATCCAAGCTGACTCCCTGACCGGATTTTACGGTCATCTTTTCAGGCGTATTCAGCACGACAACCGGTGGGTGGTTTGCCTCCCCATAACTCGCCAGGCACCAGTCCATGCGGGCGGCAAAATCATTCTGAAAGTCGTCACGCCAGCGCCAGAGACTTACTTTGTCGCCGGAGAAAGTCTGGCTGTCGGCTTTCACTGCCCGGTTAAATTCATTGGGGAGATAGGGTGTATAGGAATCTGATGCATTCGTCCAGATCTCACGTGTTTCCGGGGCTATGGGCACTCCTGAGCCTCCCTGTTTTTGTTTACTGAAATCGGGAAGGTATAAGTCGTAACGGCCACCCCATCCACCCCAGTCGGGATGTTCAGGGTCGTTCAATCCGGTAGGGATCAGCGACAGGAAGGAGGGTGTGTCGCCTTCCATGCCCCAGGCGACATCAGGGTATTGTGCACCGAGAGGGCCATGGCCCTGCTGAATGTTCTGTGCCAGCCAGCTGTTGCTGACAGTGGTATTGTCAATGCCATCGAAAGTACTATTGATGGCGGTCCAGGTGGCGGAACCGTAATCATCTCCCGGACTCACAACATAGAACAGCCCGGGGAAGGTATTTCTGATCCAGATGCCGCTGTCATCCTGGTCGGAGATGGTGTAGACCCGCAAGTTGGCGATAAGCTTTTGGAGCTCCTTTTTCGATGTGGTTTGCTGAAGGGTATAGAGGGCCTGGGCCAGGGTGTTTGAACCACCCCACACTGCGATCCAAAGAGGACGGTCATCGTCTTCTTCCAGGGTTTTAATGATCCAGTCGGATCCTTCGGAATCCTTCCCTTCGCCTACGCCTCCCATACCGTAGATTGGCAGCCCCTGCTTTACCAGGGCCAGCAAATCGTCTGCTGTGGGGTACCCGGATTCATGTTTCTGAAGATTGGGTTGAACCTCTCCGTATGCCCGGATGACCTTACGAATGGATTCCGGATTTATTTCGGTTTTCATCCAGCAGGAGGTAGTGGCTACTATTCCCCGGATGTCTATCTCGTTGGCATAGAGCAACAGCCTCACCAGCGACTGTGTGTCATCGGGATCCGCTTCGATATCGGTGAGAATGATAACCCGGTGTTGCTGGCTTTTCTGTGCATTGCAGAAGGTGAGCGCCGCCGTCAGGCTCAGGAGGAGGAAGAATTTTTTCATAGCAGGAAGGTTTATGCAAACATCCTGTAAAATTATAATTAATATTCAGGATTCAAACTGCTGAAGCATCTCCCTTCCTGCAATGAAATTCCCCGCTGATTATAGCTTGTTCAATTCTATAAGATAGACATCATTTTCCCTCAGTTCAAGAACTTTCCCAAAGGGAACTCCCTCCTGAATGGTAATCAGCTCAATGGATTCAGGTGCCCCGCTGTTCTTTTCTTTGATATAATCCACCTGCTGGCGGGTAAGCTGATCGGGTCTGCCCAGGTCATAATAGCTCGTGAAAGCATCATTTGCGCGATAGCCTGCTTTATAGATCTTCAGGGCATACATGCCGGCAGGCATATCAGCGATATTCACGCTAAGTGTTCCCTTCGATTTCGAGGGAAGGTCGCGGATATAATACTCCTGGTTGTTCACGGAATCACCAGGATGGGTGATGGTGAAATCCCACGCCAGCACCTGAACATTGCCATCTTTATCCTTGCAGGCCCATGAGGAAGCATCATCATTCTTCAGCTCGGTATCGCCCAGACGGTTCATGAACTGATAGGAATAGAAGACAGGCTTATTGATCCCCTGGGTATTCAGCATTCCAAAACCTCCGTGGAAAGGGGTAAAGCGTGGGCCCGCTTCTTCGAAAATATCGGTAAAAACCCAGTAGGACATCGACTGGGCTGCATCGCCCACCTGCTTGATTTTTTGCAGAACGTACGAGGCCTCATGGTAGCTGTCGTGAATGGGATCCGAAGGTGTGTAGGATGCACTCCATTCGGTGTAGTGAAGCTCAAGGTCGGGCCGCGCAGAACCGGCAATTTCTTTGCGTGACTGCAACACATCTTTGCTGACACTCATAGGGTGTGTATCGAGGATGGTACCTGCATTGCCATATTCATCCAGGTAACCCTGGTTAACGCCATACGCATGCGTACTGACGAAATCGATGGGCACATCGTTTTTCCCGCAATACTCAATTAGTTCTTCTTCCCAGGCGGCACCGGCGGTTGCAGGACCCCCGACCAGGTATGCAGGATCAACACTTTTCACGGCTTTCACGCTATGGGCATAAAGCTCAAAGTAGTCTTCCTGGGTAGCATCCCAGAACCATGGGGTAAGGTTTGGCTCGTTCCATACTTCAAAGTACCAGGTTCTGACTTCCTCGGCTCCATAGCGATCGGTCAGATGCTGCGTCAGCTTGCGGATCAGCGTTTCCCACAGTTCATAATCTGCCGGAGGTGTGACATTGCCTTCCCACCAAAAGATGGTGGTCTCTCCGCTGGCCATTGCTTTCGGCATAAACCCCAGTTCAATAAAGGGTTTTATATCAATGCTCAGGAGGTAGTCGAAAAGTACATCAATATACATGAAATTGAACATGGGCTTGCCATCATTGTCAACTTTATATACACCCATGTCGTCTGTCAGCAGGCCATGCATCCGGATATACCGGAATCCGCATTCCTGTTTGACATAAGCCAGCTGTTGCTGCCAGTCGGCACGCAAGCCCTCATTCGCCCTGCCGGCACCGACACATTCATTGAACATCCGGTTCAGGCTGCCTTCTTCATTTTTATAATCGATGCGGATTGCCCTGTCCTGAGCGAGGGTGCTTCCCAGCATCAGGAAGCTTAGTGCAATCGTGAGTAAACTTGTTCTTTTCATCTGAGTTAGGTTAAATATTGAATTCATCATTAAAGATAACTATTACTTTCCGATTCCAGCCATCACAGAATCCAGTGCGCGCTGGTCATAAACGGTGTTGTTGTTCCGGTTGAACAGGGCAGAGCCCATATTTCCCATTCCGCCGGCATCCCAGTAAAAAGGAAGGATACCGTTTTCCCTGGCTTTGCGGGTGACATATTCCAGGTAGTATGCCCTGGATGCGAGGTGTAGCTCCAATGCATCACCTGTCAGGCTTGCCCTTTTGGCTACGCAATATTCTCCGAGGATAACGGGGATACCCTCAGCAATAAATTTGGTGTTCATCAGGCCCATCAAATAATCCACACCAGATTCCTCTCCCCAGCTGCAATTACGATCGGGATCTGTGGTTGAGTGGTAGTCGGCCCCCCAATAATAGAACATTTTTCCCCAGTCGGCATCTTCACCCATCAGGCAGAACTGGTAAGGTGTATAGTAGTGGATCTCTGCCATCATCCGGTCGACTGCTACATCGGTGGGGAGTGAAGACATCAGGTTGTTGGTTTTTTCAACATCCGTAGAGGGCCCCTGGACCACCAGCACGCGATAACTGTTTTTGCCGCCGGTGGATCGTACAGCATCCACAAAGCTTTGGTGGTACGACTCAAGGACATTCATTTCGTACCGGTCATCGACATTTGGTTCATTCGCACCAGCAAACAGCAGGTGTTCATCGAAGTCACGCAGGTGAGTGGCGATCTGCTGCCACAGTGCCCGCTGTTTGGCATTCACTTCCCTCACTTTATCTTCCGTGCAGTTATTTTCCAGCCAACCGCCATCCCAGTGGATGTTCAGGATAACGTAAACATCTTCGTTTATACAATACTGAATAACCTCCTTAACACGGTTCATCCATGCCTCACTGATCTCACCCGATTCCTGGTCGGTATACTGATCCCACGAGCAGGGTAGGCGGACAGCATTGAAACCGTTCTCCTTTACCAGGTGAATCAGGGCCTGGGTAATTTGCGGGTTTCCCCAGTTTGTTTCTCCGCCGATGGCCTCAAGGGTATTTCCGGCATTCCAGCCTGCAGTGATCTGAGCGGCAATTTCCATGGCTGTATGTTCCATACCCGTACTGTCAGGGTCCAGGGGATCGGTGTTAAAGTTTCGGTAAAGTGCCCCTTCCTGGGTGATTCTGATTTCCTGCTCAGATGAATCTGCAGCCATTACCAGCAAGGTGGTTGCTCGGCTGATGATGGAATTATTTCGGTTGGCGGTGATCCCGATGCCTGAGGTTCCGGTTTCACCACTAAGCTGACTCAGTGTAATCCATTTTACGGCAGAATCCGTGATGATCTCCCAGGATCCTGCCTCTGATCCGACTTCGAACGTGGCTGAGCCGCCTTCAAAAAAGAAGGGGATCTGAGTTTCAGACACCGTCAGGGTATTGATCTCATCAATAGGATCAGGGGTTCCTTCGCCCCGGTCACAGCTCAGCAGAGCCAGGAGGATGGTTAGTCCGGTAAGTTTCTTCATGATATCTATCGTTCTCATGTTCTGGTTTTTGAAATGTTCCTTCACCTTGTCCGCAATGGACAATTACCACACAAATATAAAACTCAGGGCAGCCCGGCCTTTTACAAAAAACGACAATCTTTTTACAGAAATGGTAAAAGGGGAGTAAATGTTAAAGAGATACCACCTCAGGTATTTGTAACATCAGTCCATTTTATCTTTGGACCGGTACTCAGTCGGACTCGATCCCATCATTTCCTTAAATACCCGGTTGAAATGACTCTGGTTATTAAAACCGACTTTAAATGCAATTTCACCGATGTTCAGATCCGTATCCATCAATAGTCTTTTTGCTTCGGTTAACCGGAGTCGGTTGATGTAGGTTTTAAAATTGCAGGCAAATTCGGTTTGCACGTAAGTGGTTATTTTTCGCTGGCTGACTCCGGTTTCGCGGCATACAAACTCCAGGCTTAGCTCAGACTTATTAAAATTGCGGTTGATCACGTCCATGAAATCCAGTGGTCCTTTTTTATCAGGTGCTGCAGCAATGGGTTGATAACGAATGGTTATTGAATGTTTCCCCATGCTGAGTTTTCTGATCAGAAAAATGGAAGCAAAAGCCAGGACGAATACCAGAAGCTCAATTCCCAGGACACTTAAAAGCAGTTTGCGGTTATTTCGGGTAAATGTAATTGCGTAGATCTCCATGGATAAGTCCTGACCAATATTTGGTGTATAGGCATTACCAATGTTGATTGCTGAAATTTTCCTAATCGATGAGCTCTTCTTCAGCGGATGATCTCTATTTGCTTCCATCCACCAGTCAGGAATTACAAACTGTTTGAGGTCCAGCGAATAATCCACTTTGCTTTCTGTAATATCCCGGGTGGTATAATAGTAAATATCAGAAAGCTGCCCTGCTTCATTAGCTTCTTTGCCCGGAGCAATTATTGATATTCCAAGCTTTTCAAGCTTTGTGGCACATGAGGTGATGCGCATCTGGTTATATCGGCCAATACGGAATTCCGCATCATTTTTTGGTGCTATGCTGATCCCGACATAAGGATTATCGAGGGTATCCCCCAGAATGAAGCGAATGGAGATACAGGAATCTGTAACCTGCTGATCCGTGATCCGCGAATTACCTCCGATAGGAGTATCGGTATAGAAGCTGATCCTGAAATTTTCCGGATCGGGATAGATATGCAGATCATCAAGGCTGTAAAAATAGATCAGGACCCCTGCGCCTAACAGGGCAGCCGGGATGACCGTCCATAGAAATAGTTTTGATCTCAGAGTCTCCAGAGCCGGTTTATTTTGTTTATCAAACATTAACATCTTCTATAAAGAATGAGATGCCGGATTGTTTTCCGGTGTTTTACACAAAAGTAGCATTCATTCCGAAATTAAGAATACTGACAGAAAAGAAAGTAAGGAAGCCGGCACTCCGGTACCGGCAAACAGAGACCTGAACCGCGATACATTTTCAGATGTAGGTGAACTCAGTATGACGGGCTTTGAGATGATCCGATGGGCAATTATACTAATTGAGGCTGATTCCCATTCCGTCATAAGATAATACCCAGATATACAGATGAATAAATCTCAGGGCTTTTTTTGAGTTATATCCTGGGTCAATGGCAGTGATGTATCAGCATTTGCCTTTGCAGTCTGAATTCAATTGCAGAACCTGCCTGCAGATTCACCTTTTTCCGGTACATATGTACAATCGTTGGATCCGGTAAAATCAACCATTCCCATAGTACCGCCGAAGCATAAACCACAGTTCGTTAATACATAGGAGGAAGAAAAACCACCTTCTACCGTATTTTTATCAATAAACCTGGCGCTGATTGAATCGGATATGCTTACGACACCGTTATCCGGGTCATTTAAATATACTTTGATGTAAAAAGTGCCATCCTTGTTGATTTTAACTGCCTGGGTAGTTGAAAGCTCACCCCCGGCATCCGGACAACTGCCACCACAGCTGGCATAATCAGTTAAAAATAAATCAATGACCTCGCCATCATCGTTTACACTAAAACTTAAGCCATAGGTACCGTTACCATAACTGCAGGTCCAGTTACCTGTATATTCCGATTCTGAAGTGGGGTCGTTTTCGCCTTTTTCACAACTAAAAACTACAATAAAACAAGCTATTGCAGTTAAAATAAACATTTTCTTTTTCATTTTTCAGGTTTTATAGAGGTAGAAGTATCAGTTTGTTTTATCAGTCCAAATTTTTTAGTTCCGACAAAGTGTATTTCCGAATACTAAGCGGGAATGCCTTCGTAATTTTTTTTCGTAAAGTATAGTATCCATAAGCGTATCGTCCCATTTTTTAGGTTCGGTACTTTATTCGATGATAATCTTTTCATATTTTGATTGCAGGCCATTGTTCATGAGGATGAAATAAACGCCCTTGTTTAAATTGGCAAGCCTTATTTTTTCATCGATCAAACCTGGGAGACCCGTATATTCCTTTGAAAATACCACCTTACCATCCATTGAAATAAGTGTAACTGTAATACAAGAACTTCCGGTTTCACCTGAAACAGTGAATTCACCGTAAGTCGGATTAGGATAAAAGCGGACTTTGGAGATGGTATTTTCTGTTTCATTGATAAAAGTACAGTCATCAACTTCCACAGTCACTTCGTCCGTATTGGTACATCCCTCAGCAGAAGTTACCCATACCGTGTAGGTAATAGTTTCTGTCGGTATAAATGCGATACCATTGCTTACTCCTCCACTCCAGGAATAACTTTCTCCTCCTGTAGCTGTCAGTGTTAAGCTCTCGCCAGCACAAACAGAGGTATCGGAGCCGGCATCGGCTGTGGGCAGGGGATTTACACTGACCGTAATTTCATCGTTGTCGGCACATCCATCAGCACTGGTGACTGTCACGGTATAGGTGGACGTTTCAGCCGGAAAAAATTCAAGCCCGTTGTCAACTCCTCCGCTCCAGGAGTAACTTACCCCTCCTGTGGCTGTCAATATTAGGCTTTCGCCAGCACAAACAGAGGTATCGGAGCCGGCATCGGCTGTGGGCAGTGGATTTACAATGACCTTAATCTCGTCGGTGTCGGTACAGCCATCAGCATTGGTGACTGTCAGGGTGAAGGTGGTCGTTTCGGACGGAATAAATGCCAGCCCGTCATCGACACCTCCGCTCCATGAACAATTTTCCCCTCCTGAACCGGTAAGGGTTACGGTTTCTCCTGAACAAACAGCCACATCCGGACCGGCATTAGCCACCGGATGCGGTGTTTCCGCACTCGCGCTCCAGCTTCCTGAGGTGCTTCCGCAACTTACGGGATAGCCATACATCGGATGCAAGTAGGCAAGATTTATATAGTAAGTCCCGGACATGGTGTTTTCTGTATAGGAATTAATTGTAATATTCCCTGAATTTGGATATGCATTGAAATTATACGATGCCCCGGAAACACCTAAAGTGATCTGACTTATTGTAAAGCTCACAGAGGAAAAGCACCCAACATCATTAAGTGAAATCGAAAAGTTGGTAAGAATGTTTCCATCTCGCTGAAAGGATATTGAAGGAGAGTCACCTGACCAATTGTTGGTACATTCGGCTCTTAGATTCCCTGATAGAAAATTCAGGAATATCACAACGAAGAACACTTTGAGTATAGGTGAATACTTAGATTTCCATAGCTTGATACCTGGCTTTTTCATTGCTTATTAATTATAACGTATTTTATATATGTAAATTCCTCAAATACCGGGTAGTTGTCCCACCCTACCTCCTTTACCAACATGGGGTACTAAACAGGACCCTACCCCGGAAAACCCTATAATGGTATAGATCTAATTACCGCAGGAACTTTCATTGTTTACCGTTACAGTGTATTTACAGGTGCTGTAATTCACTACCTGCCTAACCTGGTAAGAATTGCCGGTGTTTTCAAAGGTATAGGTGCCTGAAGCTGTCGCCTGTGATACACTGCCGTTAGAATCATAGGAATAATTGGTTGTGATGTTTGCACTTACAGGGCCGGTTTCATTGTTGATCTTGAATGAATAATTATGACAGTCACCCTGACAGGTCACAGTTAATTTTTCCTCCTTCGAACAAGAAAGGATGCCGGGCATGAAAACCAGAATAACTAATAACTTTTTCATGACGTTAATGTGTTAGTCGTAGAACAAAGAATCTGTTAGTATTTAGCCTTGGCACTCACCAGAGTTATAGGAAGCTATAAGCTCCATGTCATGTCAAATTCCTTGAAACATTACACTCATTAAACTTCAAAAAAAATCTGAAAATCATGAAAACGGGATAATGCTTGTCCCTAACCAGTTGTTATCCCAATAAAATACGACCACTCTCTAATTAAGAGAAATATACAACCTTTTTAACCGAAAGTCAATAGGGGAATCACAGCATACGAGTACAATTTCTGCAGTCTGTCAGACCCTTACAAATGCAGCACAAATACCTGTCCTAACCTGAAATTTCCTGATGGTGAGATGGATTTTTCTGCCCGAATAGGTGACAGCATTGAGGTAAGCGGTTTTCCCGCGGTAGAAGGGCATACTTAATTTTCGCATTACTCTTATTATTTTCCGTATTGAATAGCAACACCCCGGAATTGTTACTAATTTTAATTTATGGAAATTATTCTGTCCTGGTATCCCTATATCAAAATAAGGATATCATCCTTAATCTGAATATGAACTTAAATCTGAGAACCATGCGTATTCTGGCTGCATTTATCCTGATCCTGATGATTTCCATAGAATCATTTTCACTTCACTCACCAAATCAACATGTATCTATGGATAATTATAACTTCACGGCCGCCTGGGCTCAAGTAGATGAATATTCCGGACAAAACCTGCCGGAATCAGCCTTAAAGCTGGTCGATGAAATATACAGGCATGCCAAAAGTGAGGATAATGCTGCCCAGCTGGTTAAAGCGGTTATTTATACCTTGAGTTTTACCGAGTTAAAGGAGGAGGATGCCTTTATTCAAAACCTGAACCGGCTTAAGGAAGAGGCGGAGAAAGCGTCCTTTCCCGAGAAACCCCTCCTGCATTCCATGCTCGCCCAACTTTACTGGAGCTTTTATCAGGAGAATATTTATCAGTTTAATCAGCGCTCGGAAACTGTCGATTTCAAAAATGATGATATTTCCACCTGGTCTCTGGATAAGCTCGTTCAGGAAGCTACCGGTGAATATTTGAAATCCCTGGAATTTGAAGAGCAATCCAAAGCCACAAAAATTGACGTTTTCGATGCGGTGCTGTCAGGAGGGAATAATCTGGGGAAAGTTTTTCGTCCCACGCTATACGACTTCCTGGCTTATCGTGCATTAGGTTTTTTCATGAGTGAGGAACCTGCCATTACCCGACCGGCTGATATTTTTACTATCAATTCACCGGAATATCTCCGTGACGCCGCATCTTTTGCATCCATGGATATTTCGAGCCTGGATACCCTGGCTTTCAAATACCATGCCCTTAAGATCTACCAGGGGCTGATCCGCATGCATCTTAATGATCCAAAACCCGAAGTGCTCATCAGTACAGACCTCCAAAGGCTGGAGACTCTTCATCGTATTTCGAAACTTGCGGAAAAGGATCAGTTGTATCTCGAAGCCCTGAAGCAACTGGAGGAAAAGTATATCCATCTGCCCTATTCTACCCTTGTAACTTATAACAGGGCTGTATACTGGGGTTCAAAGGGGAATGACTACAGCCCTTTGCAGTCGGAAAATCATAAATGGGATAAAAAAACAGCCTGGGATATTTGTCAGCAGGCTATCGACCGTTTTCCGGATTCGGACGGAGCAGCCCTTGCCAGCAACTACCAAAAGGAATTGAAAAGAAAACAGCTGAGTTCAACGCTGGAACAGGTCAATGTGCCGGAAAAGCCTTTCCTGGCCCTGGTATCCTATAAAAACATCAACCGCTTGTACTGGAGGATCATTCCCGTGACGCGTGATGAAGTGTTCAGGGAAAGGGATCGCTGGCAGCAAGACTATACTGGCAACAGGGAAAAGAAATTCCTGGAGTATTTTCTTCCGAAGAGCCCCGCCATTTCCGGAGTATGTAATCTTCCTGACGATGGCGACCTGCAGGAGCACAGTGTGGAAATAAAGCTGGAAGGTCTCCCTGCCGGGGATTACATGCTGATCTTCAGCCCGGAAAAGGAATTCGGCACTGCTTCCAATTATCTGTCGTATGCTTTCACCACCATTTCGAACCTGGCATATCTTAACAGGAATCTGGATGACGGGAGTACAGAGATGCTGGTCCTTGACCGTACTTCCGGTGAGCCCGTCGCCGGAGCGGTGATACAACCTTATTCTGCAGTATACCATTCCGATCAGAGCATGTACATCCTGGAGGCAGGTGAAAAGTATTCCACCGACAACAATGGTTCAGTGATCATACCTTTTCAGGAGCCGAAACACCCTGACTCCTACCCCTGGCAGTTTTTTGCTGACATCTCCACGGCTACCGATAAAGTCAGCACCATGGATCTTGATAAGGGATTTTCCTATTATGGATATAGCGGGCAGATCCGGCAGCGGAAATATAGTCCTTACGTGCACCATACGCAAACGGTTTTTTTCACCGACCGGTCCATTTACCGCCCCGGGCAGACTGTTTATTTCAAAGGATTAGTATTCCGACAGGATGGTTTGACAAATACGATTGTTACCAATCAGAATTTCCGGGTAGCCTTCTACGATGTCAATAACCAGGAAATAGCCAGCAAGGAGTTGACCACCAATGAATACGGCACATTCAACGGAACGTTTACATGCCCGGCCTCTGGTCTTATGGGCAGGATGCAGATCCAGATGAGCAATGGCTCCGGATCAGTGACTATTTCCGTTGAGGAATATAAGCGTCCCAAATTCGAAGTGAGTTTCGATCCGGTGAAGGGAAGCTTCCGGTTGGAAGATACCCTTGCTGTGAAAGGAAAGGCCACTGCCTATTCCGGGGCCAACATTGACGGGGCAAAGGTTAAATTCAGAGTAGTCAGGAAAGCGCGTTTTCCTTACTGGTGGTGGTGCTGGTATGGTTATTACCCATCATCTCCGGAGATTGAGATCACCAATGGCTATACCCAAACGGATGAGAACGGAGCTTTCACCATCGATTTTATTGCTCTTCCTGACGCAGGCGTGAACAAGGCTTCGGTGCCCGTTTTTACCTATTCGGTTTACGCAGATGTAACCGATATCAATGGTGAAACGCACAGCGACCAGGCCCATATCAGCGTAGGGTATAAATCACTTGAGCTGGGTGTTGACATGAAAGACACCGACAGGAACCAAAAGGGGGTCAATCTGCAGAAGTTCGGGATAATATCGACTAACCTGGCCGGAGAGTTCGAACCAGCCAGGGGTGAAATAAAAATATGGAAGCTGAAAATGCCGGAGCAGGCTTACCGGAACAGGATGTGGGCGCAACCCGACAGACAGGCACTGTCTGAAGAGGAATTCAGAAAGCACTTTCCCGACGATCCCTATGCCGATGAGGGCAACTACCTGAAGTGGGAGAAGGAAGAGCAAGTGCTCAGTATGGCTTTTAACACGGCTGATGCCAAAGACTTTAATATCGCTAATTTATCAGATTGGAGCATGGGTAAGTACCTGGGGGAGATCTCTGGAAAAGATGCATACGGCGAAGAAGTCCGGGAGGTATTTTACTTCGACCTGAACGATTCAGGATCGGATCAGCTGACAGTGCCCATGATCAATTATGTAAAAGTGGATAACCGGAACTATGAACCAGGGGACACCGCAAAAATAGAGATCGGAAGTTCCGGAAAGATCACCGCGGTTTTTGAGATCGAAAAGGATGGGAAGATCCTTGTTAAGAAACGTATTCGGCTGGATGGCGGCAAGCAGGTGGTCGGGATACCGGTGTTGGAGGAATACCGGGGGAATGTCGCCCTGCAGTATGCCTTTATCAAGGACAACCGCCTCTATCAAAGCACTACCTCCATTGCCGTACCCTGGACAAACAAAGACCTGAAGATCGAATTCCAGACATTTCGGGATAAACTTCAGCCCGGTGAACAGGAAAGCTGGAAGATCAAGATCTTCGGTCCCAAGTCGGACCTGGCTGCCGCTGAAATGGTGGCTACCCTGTATGACGCATCACTGGATGCTTTCATGCCTCACAGCTGGGTGGCAGGCATCTGGCAATTCAGCAACAATCGCCTTGCATGGCAGAGTGTTAACGGATTTGTGGAGAGACAATTTAACGGGATTGACTATTCGTGGAATGCTTATAAAACATCTCAATATTCGGTTCCTTCTTTCTCGTACCTGAACTGGTTCGGACTGAACAGGTACTATTACATGCCGGAATTCAGTGCCAGGATGACCGGTGCAGTTAGCTCAGTGGAAGAGCTGGATTTCATGATGATGGAAGAGAGTGAATCGGGTTATTTTACTGATGCAGATATGAGCTACGATGAGGTAATTGTGGCGGGTTATGGTACCATGAAGAAAGCGCAGGGGATGGAGGTACTTCAGCCGGAGGGAATTCACGCGGTTGATGGCCAGGACTTCAGCGATGTGAAGATCCGGAAGAACTTCAATGAAACGGCCTTCTTTTATCCCGACCTGATGACCGATGACGAAGGGAACATCATTCTCAAATTTACAGTTCCTGAGGCGCTGACGCGATGGAAAATGCTGGGATTTGCACATACAAAAGACCTGAAGACAGGAATGGTCACCAATGAGCTTGTCACGCAGAAGGATTTGATGGTGGTACCCAATCAGCCCCGGTTTTTCAGGGAGAATGATACAATGTTCTTCTCCGCCAAGATCACCTCCATGACCGATAAGGACCTTCGCGGCGAAGCCCGTCTGGAATTCTTCGATGCACTGACCATGGCGCCAATCGACCACCTGATGAAAAATGAGGAGGTGCGCAAATCTTTCTCCGTAAAGGCCCGGCAAAGCACAAGCCTGGAGTGGAGCATTGCTATTCCAGAAGGAGTGCAGGCCATCACCTACCGGATCGTTGCCAAAGCCGGCGACTTCTCCGACGGGGAGGAGATGACCCTTCCGGTGGTCACCAACCGCACACTTGTTACGGAGACTCTGCCCCTGCCCATTCGAGGAAAGCAAACTAAAAAGTTCCGCTTTGATAAGCTGGCGGACAATACTTCTACCACTTTAAAACACCAGAGGTATACCCTCGAGTTTACCTCTAATCCGGCCTGGTACGCCGTGCAGGCCCTGCCGTATATGATCGAGTACCCCTATGAGTGTACCGAGCAGACTTTTTCGCGCTACTATGCCAATGCCATTGCCACGCACATTGCAAATTCAAATCCGAAGATCAAGCAGGTCTTCGATACCTGGGCAAGTTTCCAGCCTGATGCCCTGCTTTCGAATCTGGAGAAGAACCAGGAACTGAAATCTGCTCTCCTGGAAGAAACTCCGTGGGTACTGAATGCCGGAGATGAGACGCAACGTAAACGGAATGTAGCTCTGCTGTTCGACATGAACCGCATGAGCCATGAGCTGGAAAGTGCGATCAGGAAAATTCAGGAGGCCCAGACCGGCAACGGCGGTTTTCCCTGGTTCAAGGGAATGCCTGAAGACCGGTATATCACTCAGTACATCGTCACCGGCATGGGCCATCTCGAGGCGATGGGTGTGAACACCGTTCGCAACGATAGCAGAACCTGGAACATGCTTGTCCGGGCCATTGCTTATGTTGACCGGGAGATGGAGGAACGCTACCACTACCTGCAGGCTCAGGCCAAAAAAGGACAGATCGACCTGGAAAAATACAAACTGGGCTATACGGAGATCCAGTACCTGTACATGCGCAGCTATTTCAAGGATGTGAACATGAACGGCAGCCAGAAGAAGGCTTTCGAGTTTTTCCTTGTACAGGGCGAAAAGTTCTGGCAGGAGAACAGCATCTACATGCAGGGTATGGTGGCATTGGCTTTGCACCGGTATGAAAAGCATGAGAAGACCGCAATGATTATCAAATCGCTTAAGGAACGTGCCCTTCAATCCGAAGAAATGGGCATGTACTGGAAGTCGGACCGCGGATATTACTGGTACCAGGCACCTGTCGAGACCCAGGCCCTGATGATCGAAGTGTTCGATGAGGTGGCAGGCGACCGGGAAGCAGTGGAAGAGCTGAAGGTATGGCTGTTGAAGCAAAAGCAGACACAGGACTGGAGAACGACAAAGGCAACCGCAGAGGCTTGCTATGCCTTGCTTCGCCGGGGTATGGATATGCTGGCAGGCGACAATCTGGTCGAGGTGACCATAGGAAAAGAAACCATCGATCCCCTGAAACGGGAAGATACCAAAGTGGAAGCAGGTACCGGCTATTTCAAAACCGCCTGGACCGCTTCGGAGATCACCCCTGAGATGGGCGAGATCAGAGTTAAAAAGTCTGATGAAGGTGTTGCCTGGGGGGCAGTGTACTGGCAGTATTTCGAGCAGCTGGATAAGATCACGCCTGCAGAGACTCCGCTGAGCATTAAGAAACAGCTTTTCCTGGAGCAGAATACCGATCGCGGACCGGTCATCACACCCGTCACAGAAGAAAATGCACTGAATGTCGGCGACCTGGTGAAGGTCAGGATTGAGATCCGGGTCGACCGCGATATGGAGTACGTCCACCTGAAGGATATGCGGGCAGCAGGCTTTGAGCCAACAGAAACCCTGTCGACCTACAAGTACCAGGATGGCCTATGGTATTACCAGAGTACGAGGGACCTGTCGACGAATTTCTTCATCGGTTGGCTGCCCAAAGGCACCTACGTGTTCGAATACCCCCTGCGTGTTTCCCAGAAGGGCGATTTCTCCAACGGCATCACCACCATGCAGTGTATGTATGCACCCGAGTTCAGCAGTCACTCTGAGGGGATCAGGGTGAAGATGGAGTAGGAGGTGCGATGCTGGAATGATGGGGGGCGAAATGTTGGGCGAGGCTCCAAAAATTCATCTCAAGGCTTTTCCCTGTTGGACTGGCTGTGTGGGCGATTGGCTCCAGTTAAATAATTTCCGGTTTTTATTGGTAAATCTTTATTGTACAAATACCTGCACTAACCATGAGTTCAGCATGCCATGCTGAACAGAAATGGTATACCAGGTTGCTGAATGCGGATAAGTAAGCACATCATTGCGAAGTCCAAACAATTCAATTTCAGTAACAGATGCTGCAGGGATCGGACGAAGGAACCGACTGCAGGGAGTTTTCGAATACAATCTACACGTCATGGTCATCTGACTTTCTTTATTTTCTATCAGCTTGTTTATCAGTGTTTTATATTTCTTCTGATAACTCAGATATAGCTCTTTCCATAACTTCATCATATCCTGAAGCAATATCTTCAGCTTTGTTTTGAATAACTATATCAGGAGGGAAGCCGACACCTTCATAACTTATACCCCGGTAGTCTCGCCAATCACCTATTGAAATGGTGTATACCCAACCATTGGGTAATTCACGGGCAACCATGTCTGAAAATGCCCCGGAGGTAGTGTCACCAATCGTAGTTACCTTGCCAAGACGTTTAAACCCCATGGTGAGTGTTTCGGCTGCACTAATCGTGAATCGATGCGTTAACACGATTAGGTTTTTCAAGTACCGGCGATTCCCCTGTGGTTCTATATGGTATGAATAAAACGGTGAAAAGTCGTTTTCACCGGGTCCTGTTTTTAACCTAAACCTGTATGCTTCCGTTTTTTCTTCAGTAAAACGTCCGACAACATAAACAGCTTCGTTATCGTTTCCTCCGCTGTTGTTTCGCAGATCAACGATTATTCCATCTGTATCTTTTAAAAAACCAAGGGCTTCATTCAGAAATTCTTCAAAAGTTTTTATGCCTGCTGCTACATGGTTCATGTATAGATATCCCAAATTGTTTTTGAGTTTTCCATAAAGCAGTCCATCGGCAAAATATACTTTGTCTGTTAAGTAATTTTCTTCGATAACAGGCAAGCTAAAATCACTGAATGTACCCATCCGGCCAACGATACCACTTTGAAAAAAGGGATATTCCGGATTGGTTGTAACTAAACTTACATGATTGTCATCCAAATGAACCATTAAGGATTTTATGGCCTGATAAAGAGCTGCCTCTGTGTTTTCGCTTACTACGTAAGGACGGTAGGCAGTTGTCAACGAATCCCAGTTAATATCCTTTACACAAAA
>JAFGEO010000156.1 GCA_016931575.1 Bacteroidales bacterium
ATGGACTACAAGTAATGAAGGTACTTAAAGAACCTCTCTTATACTATTTCATTTCTGGATTAATTCTTGGGATTCTCTTCATCCGATATGCGAAGCAAACCGCTGCAATGGTCAATGATTACAGTACTTTAAGTGATTTCGAAACCATTCTGGATACTGTGAGTATATTTTTCCGGACGGTGTTTGACTTTTATACCTTCGATGCAAAAGAACCTTTCACGAGTGTTTATGCCTATCTTCTGATTCCAGTTATTGTTTACCTGATATTCAGGCTTAAGAAAATTAAGTTAAATCATGAAGAACGTAAAGTTGTACTTATTTTTCTTGTTGATGCCTTCCTGATCTTTTCTGCTATCATGGTTTCGCATTGGACTGCACACAATTTTGTCCCAAGAAGGTATTTTACATGTACATATATTTCTGTTTCATTTTTTTCGATACTACTTTTTGATAATTTACAGGGGAAAGCTAATGAGCTAAAGAATACAAAAGTCTACTTGTTGGTTGTAGTCCTGATTGGAAGCATCGGCACCATCTACAATTTAAAATATGTCTGGCCAAAGAGATTATCGCCGATGGTAGAACTGACCAGTGAGTGGCAGGACCTGGGCGAGATTGGGATAATTGCAGAATATTGGAATTCCTATATGGTTTCCTGTACTGATCCGGACCAATTGGCAGCAACTCCTCACGACAAAGCTGAGGTAAAAAACTATGAGTTTGTCGAACAAGTATTCAACAAAGAAAAAATATACATTAATCGTGATATGTGGATGGAATCCTTTCCGGATACCCTGCATCAATTCGGGCGTACTCTGGTAAAAAAAGGCCCGCCTATTTTTATTGGGGATTCACATGCGTGCGAGTATACCTTGATGGAGTGATATTTTAAACAGATCTTCCTTCGCCAGGGCTACGGCAGAAAAAAAACCGGGAGCGGGCGCTCCCGGTTATCTAAAACCCTAAAACTAAACCTAGAATAAGTCGGTGACAGCATTATACTCTTGAGAAATGCTAATCAGTCTTAATTCTGTGCTGCAAGTTTAAAATTATCTGAATACACTGCAATTTTAGTTATTAACAATCAGAACCGTACGTTGAGTCCGGCGAAGAAATGCATGCCGGCTTGCGGGTAGTAATATGCCCATGTTAGTTCGTTTTCCTGCTCATACCAGTTTCCGCCATAGGCGTTGTTAATATGTTTTGCATTAAAGAGATTATTCACCTGAAGGAAGATGCTGGTTTGTCCAACAAACCTCGACCTGACCGAGTATTCCAGCTTCAGGTCGGTGACAAAATAGGGATCGATCTTCCGGTCTTCGCTGGAGGTGTTGTCGAAATACTGTTTTCCTACATATTTTGATGACAGGGAGACCTGTGCCCAGTGTTTCTCGTTAAAGGCATACAGATAGCTCAGCCGGTTAGCCGCGATGAGGTTTGGCGAATAGGCGATGGAGGTGTTGCCCAGCGGCCGGGCAAGGATCTCTTCGTTCCAGTCGGCATCGTAGTGACTGGCATACTCGACATAATCCCTGATCTTATTGTCTGAAAGAGTTAGCTGAACGGTCCACCAGAAGTTATCCAGCACTTCATACCTTGATTCCAGCTCGATTCCCCTGCGGAACGACTTGTCTACGTTGGTCATGATGTCGTATCCTACATTCGATTTCTCCCCGGTGGGGATCAGCTGGTCTTTATACTGCATGTTGTACAGGTTAACATCCACGGATAATCTGTTGATCTGGTATTTGTAACCTATCTCCAGGTCGGTCAGGCGCTCGGGCAGGGGAGTGGCATCCGGGTCTCCTTTAGCTTCCTTAAAATCGGCCCGTGTAGGTTCCCGGTGGGCAATGGCGAAGGAGGCATAGGCTTTGTGTTCCTTTGCAATGTCGTAGTAAACACCTGCCTTTGGATTCAGGAAGTTGTAGGTATGCTCCTGGTCGAAAGCAAACCGGTCGTCATCGGTGCCGTTAAGTGCATAGGAGATATGGCGGAACTGCATATCCGCAAAGATGTTGATCTGCTCATCCAGTGCGTAGTTAGCCCTGGCATAGAGGTTCCAGTCGGTTTTATCTCCTGAATTGAAATACCACTGAGTACCTGTTGGCAGCTCCGGGGCTTGTTCTATCCAGATGATCTCCCCGAAATGGTCGCCCAGGTATTTGTTCCACCCGAAACCTCCTGTAACATTCAGCTGATCGATGCTGTAGCTGGCAGCTGCGGTAAGTCCGAAAAAGTGGTTATCCATCCATTTTTGCCGGGCCAGGTCGCTGGAATAGGTCGTGTCCGGTCCATCGATCACCGGAGCAAGGCCATAGGCTTCCAGCTCCGTAGTATGATAGCTATTGTCATCGTCCTGGTACTGCTCATAATAACCTGCACCGCGGGTGTAGTGCAGGGCGGCGTTAAGCTTCAGTTGCTCCGACAGGGTATGTGCCACATGCAGGTGATAATGGGTCTGCTTGTAGTTGTCGGTCTGGTTCTCGTAGTAATGCTCTGTGCCCTCCCTGTCATAATAAATGCCGGCGGGATTGTAGGTGCGTATGGAGTCGATCATGTAGTCGGGCACGCCCCACCAGCTGATGCCGGTGACTTCGTGGCCATGCATGACAGACAGGCGGACCTGGGTATTTTTTGCGTGATAGGTTCCTTTCACGAAGAGTGACTTGTGGTCGGAGAAGGAATGATCGATGTAGCCGTCGCTGTTGAGTTTGGAGACTCGTGCATCGAGGGTGAAATGCCTGGCGATCAAACCTGTCCCGGCTTTCAGCGTGTGGCGGAAGGTGTTGAAAGATCCTGCCACCAGTCCGTATTCTGCATAGGGGGCCAGTTCCCTTTCATCAGTCTGCAAATTGACCGTAGCCCCGAAGGCTGCTGCGCCCTGGGTGGAGGTTCCCACACCGCGCTGGATCTGCACGCTGCTGACGGATGAGGCGAAGTCGGGCATGTTGACCCAGAAAACACTCTGCGACTCAGAATCGTTCACCGGGATTCCGTCGATGGTCACATTGATGCGTGTAGGGTCACTACCGCGGATGCGCATGGCGGTATAGCCGATGCCGATCCCTGCTTCAGAGGTGGTGACCACGGAAGGGGTCCTGGCCAGCAGGTAGGTCATATCGTTACCGGTGTTCGCCTCCCTCAGCTGGTATTTGCTGATGTCCTGGTAGGCCATAGGCGTTTTGTTGCCGGCTCTTGAGCCGTAAACCTTCACCTCTTTGGCCAGGTAGGGCTTGGGATTCAGGAAGACCTGATTTACATAGGTAAACTGATCTTCGCCAAAAACTGCCTCGAAAGCTTCGAAGCCCACGTAACTAATAACCAGGGTGTCGAGGCTAGCCTCATCTTTGGAAATGACAAAGGAGCCATCCCTGGAGGTGGTGGTGCCTACCCCGGAAACCTTAAGATAAACCGTAGCCCCGGGCAGTGTTTGCATATTGTCATCAAAAACAGTACCCCTGATCTCCTGTTGTGAGTACAGGCCAAGGGAAAACAATAGAAAAGCGGTTACAAATGCTAATCGTAACATCATTAAAATATTTTGTGGTTAACTACTCATCCACAGTGATTCTCACTGCTTCACTTTCTCCCTTCGCCGGAATTACCCGAATCAGGTTCATGGGGTATGATCTCAGCCCGTAATATTAAGGCACCCCCCAAACGAGAAGTTGGGGATAAAATTAGGATAAATTAGGGGAATTGGCAAGGGGAAATAGTTAGGAGGGAAGAGATATTATTCTCAAATCTGTTTAGGCGTTTATTTGTTGTTGAGAGGGTGCGTTTTGTATTGATGGTTGTGGTAGGGTGTTGTGTTACGAGATTGGAATCTCGCACCAGCGGTGGGTTGCTTTGCTTCGCTGCGCAATGACGGTGCTTTGTTGGATGTCGGAGGGGTAAGCAGGAATTAAGAATCAATATTTATCAGTCGATAATCGATGTATGGCTTTAAGAAGAGACAGCATGGGCACTGCCATAATCTGGGCACCTGTCATCCTGAGGAATCTCAGGATCTTCTATATATTGGCAACGAGATGGAAAATAGGTCTACCCATTGTTTTCATTGAGTTTGGTATACCCACCCAACCCTCCCTCGAAGAAGGAGGGCTATGTCGGTGGGTGTGGAGGGTTGCCTCGGTGATTGAGGGTACGAGATGGATTCTCAAACTAGGAGTGCGTCAAAGCGATGCAAGTGGGTTTTGGGGAGGTTGCTTCGCGGTTCCTGAGTCTTTCGAAGGGTCGCTCGCAAGGACGGTGCTTTGTTGGATGTTGGAGGGGTAAGCAGGAAAGTCAGGGCTTGACTCCAACATGGCATTGAATGGATGTGTTGAAAGGGTAGCTTCATTGAACAAGGTAGTCAAACCCTGACTGTCCTTCGGCAGGCTCAGGGACCGTCTTCGACGAGTTCAGGGACCAGACCGGAATAATAGTTAATCGATTCAGGCAGAATCGTCAGTTCCTCGCTCTCAAAACTCACTCTCCCTCTGTATTACTCCCATACTCCGCTGATCTTCTGCCTACAATATTCGGAGAGTTTAGAATATAAGCATCCAGCATAATAAGGCGTAGTATCGAAAAAGAAGCTATATTGGTTGATTCAGCGTAGAACGCTAAAATTTGAATGTTATTCCATAACGAGATTTGAAATAATCATTCTCGAGGGTGTGTTCAAAGATAAAATCTCCAACATTTAATTCTACAAATAGCCCTAAATTGTTAAAAAGATAAAAAGCAGCACCCAGCCCAATTGAATATTCAAATTTATGACACGTGCCATCACTGTTTTGTAACAAGGCCCCCCCGAATTTTCCGGTTAGATAAGCATCAAATCTGAAATTGTCTGATTCGACAAAATAGGGTAGAATATGATAATTAAGGTTAATTCCATAGAAAGCAGAATAATAATACTTTCTGATACCTGTATACCCGGTTGAATCGGTTGGTTGATAATAATTGAATTTTGAAGTGCCAATATAGGCGCCACCCTCCAAATGGTTGCTTAATCCGTAATTTATTTCCAATCTATAATGTCCGGTTGTGTTTCCGGAAGTTAAATTTACGCCTTTATATCTGGCATAACCAGCCTTAATGTTGCACCTTCCGTTTATATATGAATCCTGTGCAAAAGCAGATGTTAGTTGGAATTGTATTAGTACAAGCAATACGAGATACTGCATCCGTGATTTTCTCTTTTTAGTAATCATAGTATAGCCAATTTTGTAGTTTTTGTTTAAATGTAGTTTTTTTATCAGATCTGTTATAGTTAAAATAAATCTTATACGATATTGATGGGATTATCGGAAAGTAGCTCATCTGAATAAGCGAAACAGGTTTTGACGGATCAGGGATGATCTCCGGAGAAAGATCATGATGGTAGTAGTAGAAATATGGATTATGCCTATTGTACAGGTTATAGACCGATAAAGTCCATGTACTCTTGAATTTACTTTTCTTATTGTACCTATCCCACATAATTGCGCAATCGAGCCGATGATAATCTTTCATTCTATCACTATTCTTTTCCCCATATACAAGGGCTTCATAGTAAAAATTATATATACTTTGGGCGTAATACCTTCCTATAGCCGGGGTATAGGGTAGCCCTGTTTGATAGATCCAGGTAAGAGAAACAGAAATAGTATTACTCAACTTGTAATTCAAACTAACAGACCCGCAATGCCTGCGGTCATATTCATATAAATAGGTTCGTCCGTAATTAATGCCTTCATAATTCCGGGTTGATTTACTCAGACTGTAACTTAGATAACCTGTAAGATCACCATAGTTTTTTTGAGCAATGAATTCAATCCCATAGCTTTCACCCTTACCATTCGTTTCAATCATACTCTTCCAATTCATATTCTGGAAAAGATTGGTATAGCCTTCTTTATAGGTTGCCAGGCCAGTCATCCACTTGTGATAAAGTTCTATCCCCATAGAAAAATCCCCCTCCAAAAGAGTAAATTCACACCCGGTTGCCAGTTCATCACACTGAGCCGGAGGAATGTCCGGATCAGCAGGAACAAATACCTCATTATTATAAAAAGCCTGGGGAGTAAACAATAAATGTGAGTTTTGATGAATCTTCATATAGCTCACATTCATTTTTAAATTCTGAGCAATTGTGAGATTTGTTTTTATCCGCGGTTCAAGATACGTTTTCCTGTAGTTTGTTGAAAGATAGTTTACTAATCGCCCCCCCGAAATAATTTCCAAAAAACTAAAGGGAGTATAATTGCCCTCCACAAAAAATGATGATTCAATGAATTGGCTGCCATCCTCCTCGATGGTATTTTTGGTGATCATATCAATTTTCTCATACGGTTTATAGTTGAGGTATGAGAAAATCATTCCAACATCCAGGTTTAGTTTTTTATAAGGGGAATATTTCCATTCCGAGTTAAACGATATATCCTGCACTAAAGAACGATATTTTGTGCCAGTTTCCTGTTCTGTATTATAATCAGTAAAATATACCTTTTCCATACTAAATAATCTATACTGGGTGAATGACAGACTATTGGTTAGAAAGAGTGTTGGCGATATATTTCTGTTCCACCTGGATGACACAAGCAGATTGCCCCAGGTATTACCAGCGGATGATCTGGACAAAAAATTTGTTTCGTCATCAATATTAATACCTCTTACGTAATCATCACCCTGATAGATGTTGAAGTGAATGCTGTTTTGTTCATTTGGTCTCCAGGAGATTTTAGCATTTATGTCGTGAAACCCATAAAAGCCGTAATATCCTTCTGAAGCTTTGGTTGTTAAATATATTATGGGAATCTCAATAAGCGTTTTCCTTGAAGTAATGATGTAGGTCATTTTCCTGCTTCCGATTGGTCCTTCCAAACAAAGAGAGGCGTCTGTGACACCAATACTAAATGAACCCTTATGCTCAGAATTGTGTCCTTCCCTCTGTGTGATATCGACAACGGAAGATATCTTTCCTCCAAACTTAGCCGGGAAACCATCCTTATAAATGGAAAGACTGTTAATGATCTCAGGGTTAAAGACAGAGAGGAAGCCACCCAGGTGATTTACATGAAGAATTGGAATCCCATCAAGCAAATAAAGATTCTCACCCGGATTTCCACCCCGCACAAGCAATACACTTGATCCTTCATTTTGTGTAGTAATTCCCGGTTTAATTTGAATAGCCTTCAAAATATCCGGAGTAGCTCCGAGGGAAGGAGTAAGGTACATCTCTCTCCTGTTAAGTGTGGTAACACTCAGTATGTTTTGGTTTCGTGCTCTGATGACTACTGATTCCATCTCAGTGCCTGGCATCAATGAGATATGGACTACTGAGTCAATATTTTGATCAACGAGTAATTCTTTGCCGGCATATCCAATAAAACTGATCTCAAGAGCTATGGGTGGGTTCACTTTAATCGTAAAATATCCCTTTGTATCAGAAATAGCTGCATTAGTTGTACCCTGTTCAACGATATGCGCTCCAATCAGAATTTCTCCAGTGAGGGTGTCCTTTATGAAACCCGATATACTAACTTGAGAAGAAGCCGGATCGAACAAGCTAAGGAACAGGAAAAAGGTAAGTATTTGATAATATTTCATTGCAGGTTTTTTCATGGGATTATGGTATCAGATGAGATGCTGGAATAGGAAGCATAAATTCCCAAACCACCCTCAATATTTGAATAGAGTTGAGATGTTGGTACAACCCCACCGGTAAAACCAGGATAACGTCCTTGCTGATACAAATAAGTGCTGACAAGATAATTGTAGTATCCCTTACTTAAGGTTCTTAATTCCAGTAAAACAGGACGTAATGCACTGTTGTGATAATATAGGGTCATTGTATATGAATCCTCCTGAACAAGTTCATCCGTGAATACAGGTTTTGGCAGTCCTGTACTAAGAATTAAAGGATCGATAAGTTTAGTTAATTGGTTACCTCCTCCACCTTGCACATATAGCTTAGCCTCATAAAAAGAAGTATGCTCCCTATCTACCGGAAATGAAAAACTTATTGATGAATAAGAAGATCCATCACCAGATTTGCCCGCAAAGGCAATATGTTGGATATCAATAAACTCACTGTGCTCGGGTACTGTATCGATACACTGAATCGTACTATAACCCGGAACCTGAACAAGACATTTATAGACATCCCCCGCTTTAACTATCCAATCACTTGAATAAACTCCGTTACTATCATATGATAATTGATCAACAAGCTCTCCATTCTCGAATATCTCAATCGAGGCGTCATCAATATATTGAAGTTTTGATGTATCCATATTGTGTGATTTAGAAACATGGACCTTGATGGGGCTATCCGCAATAAGAATGCTGTTGACCACGAGCATTTCAGGATACTCAGGGAAATCATTTTCTACATATTCCCTGCAACTTAAAATAATAAGAAGTGTAAATATCCCTGCATAAGTTATCTTCAATGCCTTCATGATCAACAGCTTTCTTTATCTTTTATCCAAGTTTATAAGTATCATATAATGAGATACAGAAATTGTAAAACTGATGCTAATCCCACTCTCCATAGGTATCACTTGCATCACAATCTATTTTGGCAAAACAATCATAAGTACCAACACATGGAGAATCATCATCGGGCAGACCGGCTTGTTTAGCACCGATCTTATAATCTTCAAGGTAGATAATTGGTTCCCCAAGTTGCATTGGATTGATTCCGAACTCGTAATACTTAGTGGATATTATCCTGCCAACATTCCATTGAACAGCACTAAACACCTAAATTTATTTGCCGGAGCCTTGGCGGAGGTTGACAAATAAACGCATAAACAATTCATGTGCTTCCCGGAACCCCCTTCCGGGATCAATATTTTTTAGTAGTTGCCTGATCCAACAGTTCCATTGCAATCTCATAGCCTCAGGCGAGACCCCTTCCTCATTACGTTAAACGGCACAATTAATTTCGCGGCTAATGTA
>JAFGEO010000025.1 GCA_016931575.1 Bacteroidales bacterium
GAACTCACCGGCATCCAGGCGGATACTGTCACCGGGGAAAAGCATGGTGTCGTTTCCCAGATCGGGTACAGGCAAGGGTAATACACGCAACAACATTTTGCCGGTAGAATCGCTTCCGCATGCTGTGGTAGCTATTGCAAGTAGGGTGTCGCTATGCTCCGCACGCCCGATATACAATTCATTTGTGCCCTCCCCCACTAAGCCATCACGGTAACTGTACCACGCATATACGGGAGGAAGTTCCGATTCGGTTTCAATAATGAACGCTGCTTCCAGGTTCCTGCAGACTTCCACTTCAGCTGTATAATCAATTATGACCGGTAGTGAAGCTGATGTAAGATGAATCGGATCGCTCCAGACGGTGTCAGTAAGGTTATTAATGCCTGCACGGTAGTAACCGGTATCGCTTAAGGAAAGCGACCGGATACGCAGGGAATCATCATGTTGATCTTCCAGCCACTCCCCTTCTTTATACCAATTGTAATTATAACGGTCGTCAGAGAGGGCTTTGAGCGTTACGGCAGAACTCAGACACACAAGCGTGTCACTTGTGGATGAGCTAAACCCGGGGTATCCGGAAGGAAGGTACTCATAGGGACCCAGATCGATCGCTTTACCAAAAATACGTTGATGTCCATCCAGGTCTTCCGTGCCCGGGGCACCCTCACCAGCATCAATATAAGGCGAAGCTTTTGACAGCCTGTAATTGTTGTTCAGCGAATCAGCAAACTCCGGGGAGAGCTCAAAACTGTTTTTCAGAGCCGGCCCGGATCCTGCGCCGCTGAACAAAACAATCTTACTGGTATCCCTGGCTGCCGAGTTGGTGATGCTCAGATCACAATCTTCAGCAGGCGGATTTAAAAAACTAATTCCGATGGCAAAATCCGATAGTGTAGCCCTATTGTCCCAAAAAATATTATTGGCGATTACGTCAACCGTGCAGGTGGAATCTGAAATAATGTCCAGGCAGCCAAATGTTTCACCCTGGTTTGCCACAAAGGTATTGTTCATGATTCTTACAAGTTTTTCGTTCCCGCCATAGTAATAATAGATTGAACCGGGTCCGGAACCTGTTTGATTTTTCGCGAAAAGGTTGTTGTAAACCATGAGATAGCGCCAGTTGTTGGATAAAATAGCTATGCCTTCGTTTTCAATAAACTCATTTTGGCTAATACTTGCCCCAGGCAGATATTCATCACCCGTAATATCAAAATCCAGGATATTCCCGGTATTCCTATAGAACTTGTTATTTTGGATGTTGGCACTTCTTGGATAATAATAGCTATCTATATGGTAAGTCAGAATAGTACCCTCGTTTTCACTAAACTCGCAATTTTCAATATATAATAGACCCGCTGCGCTCCCAGAATTCCTTAAACCTGAGGCATTCCGGAGAAATTTTGAGTTTGTACAATGAAATTCTTGTTGCGGTAAAAACCGTGTATCATTGAAGTTAAAGTACATTGCCGCATTCCCGGTAACCAGACAGCTATCTACCGAAGAGTCAAAGTTAATCGTGTTATTGTCCTGAATGTTACATAAACCGGGATAGCTGAGACTCGCGGATTCACAACCAAGAATTGAGCATTTTTCCGTGTAGAGAAGAACAATCTGTTTAAGATTAACCAGATTGCTTCGTGTGAATGTGCTCGGAGGCGTCTGCCAGATAACGGCATGTTGATCAAGAATGCGTCCCTGTTTGAGGGTACCGACCAGACTTCCACAGAAAGTAATGCTATCGGTTTCTGTCCCGATCGATTTGAGATAATCCAGCGTAATGGTGTAATCACCCGTAAAAAGAATGAATGTGCCCGGTTCAAGTGTGATATTCGCAAAATTACAGTCACCCACAACCAGCAGGGTATCGGCATTAAACTCATACCCCCCCATATAGCTACCCGAAATCTCAAGGGAACTTGCCAGAAGGTTAAGAGACAGAAATAAGCTGCAATAAACTGCAACAACTGATTTACGTAGCGTGGTTCTCATTTGGGAGGGTTTTGGATAAACTTACAAATACAACGTTTTAACGTGTATATATAAACAATTTATGGAAACCGGCCAAATGATCTTTGACCTAAGCAGAAAATACTTTGATGAAAATCCCTTCGCCGGAATGAAAGAAGGTATGTCTGCCGGCAACTAAATTTATGTCCCCATGCTTTTGCCCGCAAAGAAGCAATATTTTTCATGCTTAGTCAACATCAAGGGAAAAATGGACAGTCCCTACGTGTCCGAAACCATGCTGGTAAAGGTGTCGGTCCTCCTTCGCCAGGGCTTCGGCAGGCGAGAAAAGTTTTGTACCTTGGAAGAAAAATGGCTCTAAAAGGATTTATGCACCCCTAAAAAGTATTAGTCTTCATACCTGTGAAATGTTAGCAGCAAACCCCAACCGCAAAACCCAAAAACTTATGAAAACCATAAAATTAACCCTGCTATTTATTGGCATTATATTTTCCGTAGAACGGGTTTTCAGTCAAACTGATACTAAAATCTTTTTTGGAGACAAATACCTGATACATTCCGAAATACTTAGAGGTGACAGGGAATATTGGGTTCACCTCCCGATGGATTACGAAAAAGGCACGAAAGACTATCCTGTCCTGTATATTACGGATGGGGATGAGCATTTCTTTCTGGCTTCCGGACTGACTGAATTTATGAGTTCGCAATTTATCATTCCTGAATTCATTGTTGTTGCTATAATTCATAAAGACCGCAATCATGATCTCACTCCGACACATTGCCTGACAGATATTAACGGAATCCAAAGCGATGCAGCTAAGGTAAGCGGAGGTGGCGAAAAGCTTCTGCAGTTTATCGAACAGGAACTTATCGTGCAGATAGAGGACAGGTTCCGGGCATCTTCATATCGAATTCTGGCCGGCCATTCATTAGGCGGCTTGTTTTGTACATACGCTTACTTAAGTCGCAATATTTTATTTAAGGGATTTATCTCCATGGATCCTGCGTTTACTCCGGATATCCCATTTATCCTGGATTTTTATAAAAATGTTTCAGATGTGTATGGTATGGAAGTCTCTCCACCGGAATATCTAATTGAGATGCTGGGCAAGTACTTTCTCTATGAAAGAATGGAATATCCCCGGGCCATTGAACTATTTAAACTAAATACGATAAATTATCCTGATTCCTACAAATCGTTTAATTTTTTAGCTAAAGCCTATGAAGCATCTGGGGACATGGATCATGCAATTCTGAATTATAAAAAATCCCTGGAGCTGAACCCGGGAAATACGGATATCCGGCAAGCAATTTCAGAACTTGAACAAGAATAAATTTCTTACCAGAGGCCTTGTGCGGAACAGCTGGTGTTTTTTGGGAACAATATATTGAAAATAGAATCCTATCACCAAAAGTATCATGGTGTAATAAGCGCCTGTTAATCGCCAAACGCAAGTACCGTCAAGGCAGGAAGTAAACATTCAGCCCCAATGCCTGTTGTACAGAAAAAATACTACTATGAGTAAAAATACAGCATCTGCAATATGGAAGGGCGACCTTAAAGGTGGTACAGGAAAAGCTACCCTCAGTTCAACCGGGGATTCATTTGGGTACACCTTCGCTTCACGTTTTGAGAATGGCAAGGGCACTAACCCTGAAGAGCTGATTGCAGCAGCACACGCTGCATGTTTTTCCATGGCCCTGTCAAACATTATTGCCGGTAAAGGCTATAAACCGATCCGGGTATCGACCAGTGCCACAGCAACTCTTGGCAATCCCGGTGATGGATTTTTAATCACCGATATTGAGTTATCCACCGAAGGCAGCGTGGAGGGAATAGATGAAAAGACTTTCCTGGAACTGGCTGAAGAAGCAAAAGCAGGATGCCCGGTTTCAAAGACCCTTGCCCCGGTGAATATTACCCTGAAGGCAAAGCTGGTTTAGCTGGCGGTAGAGGCATATCCCTTCCTATGGATAAAGATCTTTATGAAGGCAACTTCCGTTAACATACGGCAGGATCCGGCAAGGCTCCTTCTTATATCGCCATTTTCAATTGGATTGTTTTTTAACCAAATAAACCTGCAAAAATAAATACATAACAAGTTCAAGCCAGATTACCGGGATTGTCGTTCAATATGGACCTAAACTGCCCGGTGCCATCTTCGTTTGGATCCATGGCTGCTGGATGAAGCCGAAAACTTCCTGGGCATCTGTTTCGATATGAACCAGAAGATTTACGAAGTATTCGCGAAGGAGGGTCTGATTATTCCTTTCCCGCAGATGGATGTTCATGTGAAAAAGTAAGGTCCGCTGAGAATGCATGTATACGCCCCGGAACCCTGATCATAAATGGGTTCCGGGGTGTTTCATTACTCAACTGTTACGCTGACGTCCAAATCGTGATCCTATGAATAATAATCCCCGGAAACTTTTGGATAATTGCTAATCCTTACCGATATTGTGAAATGAATGGGATAAACTACCTGTCAACAAAGAAAAACAGCATAAAATGAAAATGAAGAATGGTATTTTAATTGCAGCATTTTTGGTATTCTCCGCAAATGCATTCTCGCAGGATTACATGGATGAAATCGCTTTGGAAGCATGCGAGTGTTTAGAAAATATTTCTGAGGGCATAGCTCCCGAAAGACTGAATATGGAGCTTGGGCTTTGCATCATTGAAGCTGCAGTACCCTATGAGGAGCAACTTGAGGAAGATTATAATTTTAATTTTGATAATATTGATACGGAAGGTGAAGAGCTGGGGCGCCTTATTGGAATTAAAATGGTGTCGGTATGTCCCGATGCCCTGATGAGGATGGCGGAGCTTACAGAAATGGAGGCGGAAGATGAAGTGTACGAGGAAGTGTTTGAAGGAAAGGTCACTCAAATCGATGATAATACATTTGTTGTATTCTCCCTGAAGGATGATGCCGGAAAGACTTCCAAATTCTACTGGCTCACTTTTATTGAATCAACTATCGATATGGTCGGCAACTATAAAACCCTGCTCGATAAAAACATCAGGATCAGCTATAGCCCAATGGAATTATTTGACATTCGAATCGGCGAGTACCGGGATTTCAACATCATCCTGGAACTTGAGCTATTGGATCAGTAAACTGCCGGAAAACTGCAGTCTTATAAAAAAAGCTCTTTGCTTATTCCTGTTGGTGGGCCTAAATACCTTGTTGAAGGTAAGTCCAGCTTGTATTACTATGAGTTAAAGGATAGAAAAACCTGAATGCATGAAACGACACCGGATAAGCTTCAGCTTGATTTTAATGATTCTTTCGGGTATCAGTAGCTTCGCTCAGGATACAAGCTATTTTGATCCTATGGTGAATTACTATTCCATAGAGGGTGATTCCGTACGATTTGATAAAACAAAAAGCTATAAGGGATACCCGAAAGTTGAATACGCAAGGGAAGTCATCCTGCTGGGCGATAACAGTTATAAAGTAGAACATTGCTATTACTATGATAATTTCAGGCACACAAAAGGAAAAGCTACACAGTATAGAATCATCGGCGATTCTGTCCTGATAATAGATGATCAAACCTGGATGTTGGAAAGTGTTAGTGATAGCTTAATATACCTTACCCGCACTTATGGAGAGTACATTGAAAGAGGCGAAGCCACAAATCTTGTCCCCTTAATTTTTCATGGCCCCTTTCGGACCTACAACAAGGACAACAGGCTATTAACCACTGAACATTATCGTTCAGGCAAGTGCATCAAAATTGAGAGTCCGCGTAGAGACTTGATTGATTCTGTTTATATGATCGCTGAAACCAGACCGGTATTTCCTTACGAAAACGGAAGTGTGGAGAGATACATTTCAAAAAGATTTTTTTATTCTGAACCAGCGATCGAAAGTTCAATCCAGGGGAAAGTCATTATCAGATTTGTGGTGACTTCTAAGGGGGAGGTTACCAATGCTGAGGTATTGAGGGGTGTCGATCCCGCAATCGATAAAGAAGCTTTGAAAGTAGTGGCAAATTTGCCTGATTTTAAGCCGGCAAAACTGAAAGGCAGGAACGTGAATGTGTATTATGTGCTACCTGTAACATTCATCCTGCAATGAATCCCCTATTAAGTAATTATAAATAGTATCTTATGGGGAGATTTAGTATCCATATCCAACAAAAGAATACTGATGAGAAAACTGGCATGCCTGATCCTGATAATCCTCCTCATCCCAGCCTGTAAGAATGGCTCTGATGAAAGGATAAAAGATACAGACAAAAATTCAGGCCCTGAGCTTGAGTTAAGCTTAAACCTTGTTAAGGGAGAAACCTGCAGGCATAAAACCATAGCTGAATCAACAGTCACACAGAACCTGTATGGTCAGGTAATGACCATTACTCTGGAAATTGAAGGAAGCATGTCCTTCATTGTTGAATCGGTGAATGACGACTATTACGAAATGGAAGTTGTCTAATTATGATAATACTCCCAAAACTAAAAACTCTGGCATTAATAGGCTGTCTCCTGCTTTCCGCTCAAAGTTTCAGCCAGATTACTGTTTCGGGTAGGGTAACGGACAAGCAGGACAAACTGGGATTGCCCGGCGTAAACCTCGTTGAAAAGGGAACCCGGAATGGAGTGTGTACTGATATGGATGGTTTTTTCAGCCTTCAGGTGACCGGTCCGGAATCGGTCCTTGAGGTCAGTTTCATCGGTTATGTGACCCAGGAAATAAAGGTAAGCGAAACCCGAAGTTTTGACATTGAACTAAAGCAATTTTGCCATGTGGATTTCTTTGATGTCAATGACATCGGTATTGGGGTATCATCAGGTTTGCGAAACACTCCGATTGGAGGTTTTGCCTATCTCACCTTCCCCTTTATCCGGCTTGTAATACTGCGGGGCGGAATAGAATACCAGTCCGACCTTTCCGAAAACTCAAAAACCGAACTTGAACTCAGGGCCTTGCATGTACTCGCTGACTGTGGTTATGATGCGGATATTGATCTTCGCTACAGAGACATTCGTCAACCCGGGTTCTCCTTTACCGATTATCAGATTGAAGGGAAGCTCAACTTTTCCCGTCCCTGGATTTTTTCGCGATACCAGACGGTTTTTCTGGGATACGGCTTGTCCAGCCTTTTAAGTCCGACCGCAGATTATAGGAATAGTTCCGGCATTTTGTTTGGTCTGGGCACACAGATCCGTCACCCTCTGTACATGAATGTCAATATCAAGGCTACCTGGTGGATGGATTACTGGGAATGGGTCGGCGAGATCCACTGGCAGTTCCGGGGACTGATATTTTCTGCGAATTACACCCGGATTGAAACTTATAGTGAAGTGAACCTGAAATTAGGGTATATTTTCAACTACTAACCCACATGGGCACCATCAGAATAGCCAGAAAGGTAAAAACTGTCCGAAGCCAGAGACTTGTGTGAGAGTTTTGGATTTAACGCATTCCCATTTTCGGCCAATAGGCCACCGGCCCAAACAGCATCTGTTTTGGAAAGATCCTTAACCAGAATAAGTATGCAAGGCATAAAAATATTACATAGCTTTCCCTGATGAAGGATGGTTATATCAAATGATCCGAAATGGCACTCCTTTTGTGGCAATTACTTCAAATCAAATCAACCCCAAAGGAGGCAATCATGAAAAAGATCCTAATTATCCTGGGCATCTCCATCCTCAGCATGCCCACCAGTTTATTCAGCCAGGACAATTCCGCCAACTACCCTACCCGCTTAAAGAATGAGACTCCAAAGTATGTAGAATTCTCAAGCAAGGGAGATCTCATCGCGGCGGGAGTTTACGGAGCTGTTCGGATCTGGAATGCAGACTCACACAGTTATACAGATTACACAACAAGACTAAATAATGAAACTCCTGTTTTTGTGAAGTTTTCACCGGATGACAAATTTATAGCAGCCGGGGTTTACGGGGCTGTGAGGATTTGGGAAATAGGCACACAGAGATACACCGACTATACTACAAAATTAAGAAATGAAACACCGAAGTATATTTCTTTCTCTCCCGACGGTAAACTAATTGCTGCCGGTGTCTATGGGGCAGTCAGAGTCTGGGATTCCGAAACTGGCATGTTTACAGATTATCCGATACGGTTTAGAAATGAAACGCCGGTCATTGTTAAATTTTCTCCGGATAGCCGCTATCTTGCTGCAGGACTTTTCGGGGAGGTCCGAAGATGGGAGATTGTCCGTTAGCAAGGGATTTAATCCATTCGTGTTAGAAAGAGTCAGGAATTTTAGGATTTACCCTATCTTAGCATCCTGCAAAACCGTATCATCCAAACCAAAACACAATGAAAAAATTATTAATTCTTGGCCTCCTGGCTACTCAAATGGCTGCCATGCATGCACAGACATTTTGCGAGAATTATTGCATGGGGTTCGAAAATGCACTCTGCATGGACCAGCTTAGCATCGATACATCGGCCGGCACCATCTGGCAGATAGGCATACCGCAAAAAAGCACGATCACCGAAGGAATTTACAGTGACCACGTGATTATCACCGACACAATAAATCCCTATCCCATAGCTAACCATTCTTTCTTTATCCTGACAAATATAGCAGGCTATGGAGATATTTACGGCTTTAAAACCCTGTATGGATGCTACAACGTCCAGACGGATTCCCTTAATGATTTCGGGCAAATTGAGTTTTCGCCGGATAATGGGCTGACCTGGATCGACCTGGTGAATGACACGGTGTACGACGCCAGCATCGAGTGGTATCAACAAGCCCCTGTCCTGACCGGCAATTCCAACGGATGGAAATCTTTTGAGGTATTGCTGGCTGATAATGGATCTGTCTTTGGCCTGGACCTGGGGGATACTATCCTGTACAGGTTTTCCTTTACCAGCGACAGCACGGCTGAAGAGCTGGACGGACTGGCCTTCGATCAGATCTGTTTTATGGAATTCGTTGAAGGGATTTCAGAGATTCGGTTTTTTCCGATTAAGTCAAGATTATACCCAAATCCTGCAACAACTGATCTGACCATTGAATTTGAAAATGCCGACCATGGCAGCTATGAACTGGCCATTTATACCATCCAGAGTAAATTGGTGTTTACGGTTGAAGATATCACAGGGGGTGAGGTCCATTTCAACACCAGGGGGCTGGATTCCGGGGTTTATGTCTATAAACTAACCAATATTCACGATCGGAAACGGAGCTGGGGCAAGTTTATTATTTCGGAATAAATCAAATGATTCAAATAAGAGTGTTATGCATCTGTCTCCTGCTGATCGGTTTCAAATCAGGCTTCGCGCAGAAAACCCTCTTCGATCAAATGCCACGGAGCCCTATCGATTCAAAAAAGTATTTCAAAGTAATCCAGCTCACCTCGGGGGCCGATTACGCTTTCATTACCGAATCCCTGCGTATTGAGTACGGAAAAGATTCCCGGTAACAGATAAAAATACTTCTCAATAAGTCAGTTTTTCATTTAACAATTATTGATTTCACCTGTTCTCTATGGAGAATTATTCTCCAATAAGGAGTATTCATTTTAACAGGTTTAACAGGATATTATCCGGAATTTAAATACTATAAACATGGGAAATCATTCAGAAGAACAAAGTAAATGCCCCGTTACCGGAGCTACAGGAACACACAGCCATGGAGGCGGCGGAACCAAAAACCGCGATTGGTGGCCAAACCAGTTAAAACTTAACATCCTGCGCCAAAACTCCTCATTATCGAACCCTCTGGGTGACGATTTTGACTATGCTGAAGCTTTTAAAAGCCTTGATTATGTAGCATTGAAGAAGGACCTCCATGCATTGATGACCGATTCACAGGACTGGTGGCCGGCCGATTTCGGCCACTATGGCCCCCTGTTTATCCGCATGGCCTGGCACAGTGCCGGAACCTACCGTACCGGCGATGGCCGTGGCGGGGGCGGTACCGGCCAGCAGCGCTTTGCCCCGCTCAACAGCTGGCCCGACAATGTCAATCTTGACAAGGCACGAAGGTTACTCTGGCCTATCAAACAGAAGTATGGAAATAAGATCTCCTGGGCAGACCTGATGATCCTCACCGGAAATGTGGCCCTTGAATCCATGGGGTTTAAAACCTTTGGCTTCGCAGGCGGCCGTGCCGATGTCTGGGAACCGGAAGAGGATGTATACTGGGGCTCGGAAAAGGAATGGCTCGAGCTGAATGAGCGTTACAAAAACGAAGAAAAGGACCTCGAAAATCCACTGGCTGCCGTTCAGATGGGATTGATCTATGTCAACCCGGAAGGCCCCGGCGGAAATCCTGATCCCCTGGCTGCAGCTAAAGATATTCGGGAGACCTTTGCTCGCATGGCCATGAACGATGAAGAAACTGTCGCCCTGATCGCGGGTGGCCACACATTTGGAAAAACCCATGGTGCAGGCGACGCTGCACTTGTCGGTGCCGAACCCGAAGCCGCTGCGATCGAAGAACAGGGTCTGGGATGGAAAAGCTCGTTTGGAGCAGGAAAAGGTGATGAAACCATAACAAGCGGTCTTGAGGTTACCTGGACACAAACCCCAACAAAATGGAGCTATTACTTCTTCAAAAACCTCTTTGAATTCGAGTGGGAACTAACCAAGAGTCCCGCAGGAGCCCATCAATGGGTTGCTAAAGACACGGAAGGTCTGATGCCCTATGCCCAGGACCCTAAGAAAAAACATCGCCCGGCCATGCTGACTACGGACTTATCCCTGCGCTTTGATCCGGCCTATGAGAAAATTTCCAGGCGCTTTTACGAACACCCGCTGGAATTTGCCGATGCTTTTGCCCGTGCCTGGTTTAAACTGACGCACCGCGATATGGGGCCAAAATCACGCTACCTGGGACCGGAAGTTCCGACTGAAGACCTCATCTGGCAGGATCCAATCCCCGAAGTAAACCATCCCCTGGCCGATGAAAAGGATATCGCCGGCCTGAAGGCCAAAATATTGGGATCCGGACTAAGCGTTTCTGAGCTGGTATCCACAGCCTGGGCTTCGGCCTCCACTTTCCGTGGGTCCGATAAACGCGGGGGTGCCAATGGTTCCCGTATCCGTCTGGCACCGCAAAAAGACTGGGAGGTAAACAATCCTGAACAGTTGAAAAAGGCCCTGGCTGTCCTTGAGGGCATCCGGACAGAGTTTGACGCTGCGCAGTCAGGGAAGAAAAAAGTATCGCTTGCCGACCTCATCGTACTCGGAGGTTGTGCAGCTGTAGAAAAAGCAGCCAAAGATGCCGGTTATGAGCTGAAGGTGCCCTTCACTCCGGGAAGAATGGATGCCCTGCAGGAACAAACCGATGTAGATTCATTTGCAGTCCTGGAGCCCATAGCTGACGGCTTTCGCAATTACCTGAAAAAGAACTTAGCCATTTCGGCAGAGGACCTGCTCATAGATAAAGCTCAGCTGCTAGGCCTGACAGCCCCGGAAATGACCGTTCTGGTGGGTGGAATGCGTGTGCTCAATACGAACTTTGACGGCTCAGATTACGGAGTGTTCACTGACCGGCCGGGAGTGTTGACAAACGACTTCTTTAAAACCCTGCTGGACATGGGGATAGCCTGGGCACCAAGCGCTAAATCGAAAGATTGTTATGAGTCCCACGATCGTAAAACCGGCGCCAAAAAATGGAGCGGCACACGAATCGACCTGGTCTTTGGCTCTAATTCAGAACTCCGAGCTATCGCAGAGGTTTATGGCAGCTCCGATGCAGGTGAGAAGTTTGTGAAGGATTTTATCGCAGCCTGGAACAAAGTGATGAACCTTGACCGTTTTGACCTTGCTTAATCTTTATAGTAAAAAGCGGAACGGGAGGGCATTTCTCCCGTTTCCATTATAAAATAATCGTTTCACCATTCATTTTCGGTGATCTGAACATGAGGGATTCATCCCCTAAGGCCTCATTATTATGGAATTCTCAATAGAAGATATCAGACAAAAGATTTCGCAACAGGGACTAAAGGTAACCCCACAGCGAATTGCGATTCTCGATGCCATTTACAAAATGAAAAACCACCCGACAGCGGAGAATATCATAGAGTACATCCGCAAAGGCAATCCGAATATCGCCTCCGGAACGGTGTATAAAGTCCTTGACACCCTGATCGGGAACGGCCTGGTTAAAAAGGTAAACACTGAACGGGATGTTATGCGCTATGACGGAATGGTGAACCACCACCACCACCTGCATTACATTGATAGTGACCGAATTGAGGATTATGAAGATGAGGAGCTGGACAATCTCCTGAAAGACTACTTTAATAAGAAAAAGATCAGGGATTTTACCATTAGTGAGATTACCCTCCAGATCAAAGGCACTTATGGCAAAGCCTGAACCTCACTCCGGATTTTTTTTCCTCCTGTTATAACCATTTTTATGGAAAGTTCGCGGATACTGTATCCTGTGAAAAACGTCTTGAAAAAATCCTGCCACACCCTCCTTTTCCTGCTTTGGTCCCTGATGGTCCATTCACAGACCATCAGTGGCCGTGTTTATGATGAACTTGATTCCCTCCTGCCCGGTGTTACCATCATTGAAGTAGGTGATCCCTCAAATTACGCATTTACAAATTTGGAGGGCCGGTTTAAAATCGATGCACATTCTGATACAGCAGTGTTTAGCTTCACTTATGTAGGGTATCTGGAAGAGAAAATCCGTATCGACACCCTCAAAGATCTCATTATCAATGTTAAACTAATGCCGGAGATCCTCGATCTGGAAGAGATCAACTTGATTTGGGGCAGAAGTCAGAATACAATAAGCATCGGATATTATGGTTCCCTTTCAAACACCCCATGGGGAATTATCACCGGTCAACACTATTATTACAAGAAATCGTACCCCAAATCAGTCTATTCCCGAGCCTGGTTCACCACAGACTTCAGGGGTCAGTATGAAGGTTTTCTTGAACTCAGTCCCTGGCAGATCAATACCGGGGACTCCCGGATCCGGTTCGACCTGATGCTAAACTATTTGGTACAGCATAAGCAACACAATGATTTTTCGGATTACCTGATCAGCACCGATATATTGAACCGCCATCTGTGTGTAAAGACAGGGTATGGTATCAGGGTGGACGGTCCCGAGCGTACCGGTCTTATACAGCTGGGGGTAAGAAAGAATTTCAGTGGATTCATGCCTGACAAATTCAATCTTATTGATCATGTTCAGATTGCGGTGAACACCTTTACCTGCAGGGAAACATTTGACTACAAAGCAAGTGTCTGGTTCGAAATCTTCAATAGTAATTTTTATATCGGCCTTGCACGACAGAAATTCTATTACCTGGCAGAAACAACTTTAGAAGTTCGTTATTTTTGGAGCTACTACTGAGGCTGAAAGCAGCTATTTCAAAAACCTGTTAACGAAAAGAAATGATTCGGATTGAAAGACTGAAAGAAGAATACCTGCAGGGACTGCAGATTTTATACGCGGATGCTTTCGGAAGCAAGACAGATAAGCATAAAATGATTGCGACATTTAAGAGGATCAGGGATAATCCGGACTATATCATCCTCTGTGCTCTGGAAGATACTCAGGTGGTGGGCTCGGTTCTGGGAGTAGTATGCCAGGAGCTGATCGGACAAGGCACCCCGTTTATGGTACTGGAAGATGTTGCTGTCTTAAGCTCACACCGCAGGAAAGGTATTGCAAAACAGCTCATGCTGGCAGTAGAGGAACAGGCCAATGCCCGTTCCTGTAACATGATCCTGTTCGTTTCCAGCGCCCATCGGGAAGAAGCACACAGACTTTACGAATCGCTCGGATACGGAAAAGATCAGGTAAATGGATACCGAAAAAGGCTGGCATAGTATAGGATCTCAACCATGGCACACTGCGTCGACCTTGAAAAAATCAGCAGGTTCGTTTACATTTTCCTGCTGTTTGCAGCATTAATTTTTATATGCCTGACAAGGGTTCTATATTCGTACATTAAATAGAAAATCATTTTTGGGGAGATGGACAGAAGGAGATTTTTAGTGAAGGGGGTCAGTCTGGCCGTGCTTGGATGTTTACTATGGCCTGGATGTACCAGGAAAGTGGAAGCGAAAGAAACTAAAACGTACTGCATTGATCCCGATCGATGCAACGGCTGCGGGAAATGCCTCAGGTCCTGTGAAGCAAGTGCCATTAAGTTTAATAATAACATTGCTTCGATCGATCCAAACAGGTGTACTGCTTGCGGAAATTGCGTTGAGTTCTGCCACAGAGGTGCTATCGGACTAAGTACAAAGTAAACCGGCTATCCCGGTCCCCCAATACTGATGGGCTGACAATTCAGAACCTTGCTACCACGGAAGATTACGACTATTCTATCTCCAGTCCACTCCTGCTCTATTGAGGATTGCCAGACGGAACCCTGAAGCTGGCCACATTCCATTATAAAACCGTGCTTTGTGCCATTTGAACAGTTTGACATTGAAGAATGATCCCTTAACAGAGGAAACTATCAGCAGCACCCAGATATTATTAAGCTTATCCCCTCATCACAACACAGAATTTATTTTTTTTTCTTATCTTAAAATAAGATTTTACTGTCCCGGGAAGGATATACGCAAATGTTATTCAGGAACCGTCTGCTTATCGTCATCGTAACTATCAGCGTAACAGCGATCACTTGTATCTATATCCTTGTTTCAGTCAGTCTCCAAAGGACCTCCCAAAAAATTGCCGATAACAACACCATTAACCTGCTTTACAGTATCTTACTAACAATAGAAGGCGAGTATCACGGTCTGGAGTACCATAAAGATTACGCCACAGAAATACGCATGGAAGAAAGGAAAAATATCCTTTCATTGACGCACACCATCCTGGAGAATTATTATGATGACTCATTAGTGTCCGATTAAATCCAGTTGATTTTCAGTTGGTTACAATATAGTTCTTTGACATCTTTGTAATTCTGATTTGTAAGCAGC
>JAFGEO010000003.1 GCA_016931575.1 Bacteroidales bacterium
AATACATTAAGATATTCTTCGATGAGATCGACGAACAGTTGATCCTGCTCAATGAAGCTCTGGTCAATCTTGAACGCGACCTTGAAAACCGTGAATTGGTGAATGAAATCTTCCGCATTATCCATACCATCAAAGGAAATTCAGCTACACTGGGATTCATTACTATCAGCAGCTTTACCCATAAGATCGAGAACCTCCTGGATGAGATAAGAAATAACCGGATAAATCTCAGTAAGAATGTATTCGACGTAATTTTTCATTCCTTCGATAAGCTGGAAGAGAACCTTAATACCCTAAGGGAAACCGGGAATGAACCAGAAAATCCGCCTAAAATTGCGGAAATACTTGATAAGATCATTAGCGAAGGTTATGATGATTTTTCCTTTGATAAAAAAGACGAGCTTATTGAGAAAATTAAACTTCTTAAAACCATCAAGGTTCCTTTTAACCGCCTGGATAAACTACTAAATCTGGTGGGTGAGATGATCATTGATACCAAAAGACTGGATGACTTGAACCAGGAGTTAAGGAATACGGAGTTGGAAGATTTGATATCGCATCTGGAGAAAATTGTTTTCGAGATGCAATATCATATCATGGATATCCGTTTGATCCCCTTATCGGTTATCTTCACCCAGTTTTCGCGCCTGGTGCGGGATCTCTCCGAGAAAGAAGGGAAACTGATTGCTCTGGAATTGGAGGGAGAGGATGTTCAATTAGATAGTATGATCATAGAGAAGATTCGCACTCCCCTGGTGCAGATTATCCGGAATGCCATTACTCATGGGATAGAGAAGCCGGATGTGAGGGGTGAGTTGAAAAAAACTGAGATTGGTCTGATCAAGTTGAAGGCCTGGCGGGAGAAGGCCAGGGTTTACGTGGCTGTGGAAGACGATGGCCGTGGCATCGATCTGGCAAGGGTCAGGGATATAGCGCTGGCTCGCGGTCTTGTTATGCCGGAAACCCTTGTCGAAATGGACCAGACTGAGGTCTATGAATTGATATTCGAGCCCAATTTTTCTACCAAGGAGGAGGTCGATGAAGCCGCCGGCAGAGGTGTGGGCCTGGATGCAGCCAAAACCATAATAAATTCAATCGGGGGCTCTATCACGGTAAAAGCGGAAAAGGGAAAAGGGACAACTTTTATAATTGATCTGCCGGTTTCCCTGGCAGTAGTCAAGGCTATCCTTTTCAGGGCGGCTGATAGAATGCTTACTATCCCTCTTAACAATATACAAAGGCTCTATTCAGTTGCTCCAAAGGAGATAAAAAGCCTCGGGGGCGAAGATAATATAAAAGTTGCGGGGGAAATGATCCCACTGGTCGATCTCCCAGCTTTTATCGGAGGTACATCGGAGCGGGAGTACCGCAAATGGAGCAAAATCCCAGTGATAGTGGTCCGATACTTGGACAGATTAGTAGGGTTGGTTGTAGATAAAATAATCGAAGAACAGGATATAGTAATAAAACCTATCGGGGTGTTGAGCTTTATTAATTTTATTTCGGGTGTATCCATCCTGGGGGATGGAGAAATAGCCCTTATTCTGGATGTCCCTAACCTTATCAAGCGGTTGTTAAGAAAAAAGGAGCAAGTAATTGAATCATAAAGAGAAAGTTAGGTTTGCCGAGATGGCCCAGAAGATACTAAATGAACTGGGCAAGAAAGCTGCGGGAAAAGCCGCCGAATCACTATCCGAACTTACCGGTATAAAAATAATGGTAAAATCCCCCACTGTCCGTATAATAGAGTTTGAAGAGATAAACGAACTCTTTACCCAAAGTGAACAGCTCGTTTCATTTACCTTTACACAGTTCTCAGGAGTAATTACAGGTACTATAGCCCTGTTGTTCCCAAGCGAGAGCACCATTAGTATTCTTCGAGTACTGCATAAGCTTGAGTTTCTCGACCTGCACGAGTTAGATGATATGGATTACTCTATTCTCAAGGAAACCGGCAATATCATACTCGGAGCATATATCAACGTGCTCAGTAATGCGCTTAACCTGACTATACTCCCCCGGGTACCGGATGTCGCAATCGATGATATCCGGTCTATATTGAACTCATTATCACCTATCCTCTATAGGGAACAATCTTCAAACGTTGTATTAGTGGAGACTGCACTGCAATCTTATGATAAGGGAAACCCCATCGAAGGATACCTGCTGATATTCCTGGAACCCTCATTGGACAGTGTTATCAAAATATTACAAAATAATGAATTTTGGAAAAGTATAGAATAAAGAAATGTATTGATCAATAAACAATAAGGGCTGAATTATGATACCCAAATTTTTTGGACAATATTTATTGGAAAAAGGACTGATAACTGCCGATCAGTTATTGAAGGCGATTAATTATCAGAGAAATATGATCTCAAAAATAGGAGAAATTGGTATTCGGATAAACTATCTGAATGAAAATCAAGTAGCCCATATAAATAGCTACCAACGGAAAGTCGATATTAAATTTGGGGAGTTGGCAGTGGCCATGAACTACCTTACAGATGAGCAGTTGACCGAAATCCTTACTATCCAGAAAAATAATCATATTTACCTCGGTGAGGCAATCGTAATATTAGGTTATGTTAGTTCCGAAATAATGGAACAAGAATTAAAGTTATTTCACCAGGAGCAGACTGAACTGGTGGGGCTTGAAAACCTAATCCCTAATAACCACCGTGCCCGGGTACAGCTGTTGCCAGTTGTCGATATTACCGTGAAAATGATGAGGAGAATAGGGGACCTCCTGGCAAAGATCGGAGACATTCAGGAATCTTCCTCAATTGATAACCTGTATTTGACTACATTTGTGGAATTTTCCAGCATCAAAGGCTTTAAATATTTCTTGAACTTACCCGAAAAAGTAGCCTTTACCATCTGCCAGCAACTATACCAGAGATTAGATATGGACATTACTAACGAGATCCTTAAAGATGCTGTAGGGGAGTTCACTAATATAATCTGCGGAAATATCCGCGCTGAATTGTTGGAAGTTGGTAAATTGATCAATATCACTATTCCTGTAACTATTTTAAGAAGCGAAGTCGAAACCTTTAAATTCAATGATGGAGAGAGTGTCATCAGCTTCCCATCAATGACAACTGAAGGGAATTTTGAAGTGGGCATTGTTGACCAAGGTAAAGTCAAATAAACAAGGAGAATAGAATGAATGCCAGAAAATTCACAATATTAATCGTGGATGATAGTAAATTAGCTACCTATGTACTGGAAGATATCCTGAAGAAAATTGAAAATGTGATGATCGTGGGACGTGCTGTGGATGGACTGGAAGCCGTCGAACTCTATAAAAAACTGAAGCCCGATATAGTCACTATGGATTTGGTCATGCCCGGAATGAATGGTGAGGAAGCGGTTAGACAGATTCTGGAGTTCGATAAAGAAGCTAAAATCATAGTTGTCAGTTCGGTAGGAAGCTCTCAGGATAAATTTATTGAGGAATTAAAAGCAGGGGTTTTGCATGTTATCCCCAAACCGTATGAAGTAGAAACGGTTACAAATATTATTCTGAATATTATCGAAAAGATAAAATAGTCTAAAGTCCATATAATTCTTGCAGCAGGTTCATGTATAATCCTTAACACAGAAATTCAATATCTTAATATTGTTTTTCTTCAACCCCTCAGTATCTTCAGGTGTACCTTTCTGGTGCGGGGTCCATCAAATTCACAGAAAAATATACTTTGCCAGGTACCTAATACCAATTGACTATTGCTGATAATTACCAACTGGGAGGTTCCTATCAAGCTGGATTTTATATGGGAGTCAGCATTTCCCTCGGTATGCTCATAATGGATTTGGGGATGATCATGTGGGGGTATCAATCCGGAAAGGGCTTTCCTAATATCTGATTGGACTGAGGGATCAGCGCCTTCATTGATGGTAATAGCAGCCGTTGTGTGCGGATTATAGAGGATACATACACCTTCCTCGATACCTTGTGCCTTGACCGCATCAGCCACCATCGGAGTGATGTCGATCATCTCTGTCCGAGAATGGGTTTTGATGGATAATGTTTCCATTTTTACACATCTCCCGTTGGAATTTTATCAATGATCTGGTACAGGCTGGCAGCCCTATCCCTGGAGATATTACCCGTTGGCAATTCTAATACCCTGATCTTTAATCTGTAGGAAGTATAGTGCAATTCTATAATATCCCCAGTATTTAGTTGCTTGCCTGGTTTGGCGGGTAATCCGTTTAAAAACACCTTGTGCCCCCTTAATGTCTCCTGGGCATCACTGCGGGACTTAATCAGACGGGCTTTTTTCATGTAGATATCAATTCTCATTTGAAAAAGGAAGAAATGCAGAGGGGAATAACCTATTAGAAGTTCTCCCACCGAATATCAACATATATATCTCTTTTGAAATCCTCCAGGAAGGCTAAAAGCTTTTCCATTTGCTTTTGCTGCCGGGCATAAGCCTTAATGGTATCCCAATTGCTTTCAAGGTCTAAGGGCTCGGACTCTTTAAAGTCAGTGATCTTGAAAATATGAAACTCGTTCATTTCAAAAATAGGGGGGATAACATCTCCGATCTCGTGATTCAGGATCATATCTCTAAGTTCACCCGAGATCTGGTTCAGTGAAAGCCAGCCCAGGTCCCCGTTATTCTGCAGGATATCCGGATTTTCTGTATATTGAGCAACTAAGACCTCGAAGGGAATGCTATCCGAGGAAGCTTGTTCATAAACCTGGTCTGCTATTATCTGGTATGACTTTCTGGTCTCTTCTTGCGGGGAAACTTTGAGGAGAATATGGGATAAGTGGACTTCTTCACCTTCTTTACCGTTAATCTTAAGTATATGATATCCCAGTGGGCTTTTAAGCGGGTCAGATACATCGCCAACTGCAAGCTGGAAAGCTACGGAATCAAGGGGTTGGGGAAGTAAACCCGGAGTAAAGGTACCCACATCACCGCCCATAGAAGCGGTAACCGAATCATCGGAATAACGCGCAGCCAACTCCTCGAAACTTACGCCAGCTTTCAGATTTTCCATAATGCTGTCGATCCGGGCCTGCACATAAAAATCGATCAAGGTGTCATCCTCAAGCTCAATGGAGATTACGGATAACCGGATCTGGGGTTCCTGGGTGGGAAGACTATCCCTGAAAGCCTGATAAAATTCCTGAACCTCTTTGTTGGAGACCTCAACATAGCCAAAATGCTTTTCAATGAACCGCTGCTTTATAAGAAAATCGTTGATCTGGCTTTTCATTTTCCGCTTGAATCCCACAAGAGTATATCCTTCTCTGGCTAAAGCCTGTTCCAACTGCTCCTCGGTGGCAAAAGATGTCCGTATCTGATTCCAGCGCTCCTCCCAAATACGGTCCACTTCATCCGCGGACACACCAAGCGATTCATCCTTCGCTGCCAGAAGGATAAGCTTCTCATTTATCAGTTCATCCAGTTGATGACGGGCTATTCTGTTGTAGGTTTCCTCATCTTCAATAGGCTCGGTCATCGGAAGCATAGCTATGGTTAAAGCAACCTCCGAAGACAGTATGATCTCATCTCCGACCACCGCAACTATACGACTTTCAATGACATCAGTGGATGTCTCCTGAGCTACCAAAACGCCGGATATCAGTAAAACGGTCAGACAGACCATAATTAACATGGAACTTATATTTTTTGTCATCTTTTTGACCGATGGTTTGAGGTTAAAGAGAATCATTTATACCGTATTGAGTTTCAATAAGATGGACCGTCCTTAGCGAATCTACCAACTGGTGAGATAGCTTGTTATATTTATCGAAAAATAACAGGTTTTTAATCTCCTCCCGGACATCTTCAAAATCCTTTATGGTTCCCGCTGGCTGGTAATCCGTCAATTGAAGCAAGTGATAACCAAAATCGCTTTTAATCAATCCGGAGATTTGGCCGATCTCCATTTTCATGAGAACTGCGCTAAGCTCAGGTAAAATCTCCTCTCGGGAAAAATACCCCAGGTCACCGCCATTCTCTGCGGAAGGGTCTTCAGAATGTTCAATGGCCAAATCGTCAAATCCCTTGTCTTGTTTCAGCTCCTCAAGTATTTCAAGGCCTTTTTCCTCTGTAGAGACCAGAATATGGCTTGCTCTCCATTCCTCATCCAGACGCACAAACTCTTCATTGTGGTAATCAAAATAAGCAAGTAAATCATCTTCCGTAATCTCGATCCTGGATCGAATTTCATGCTCAACATAGGCTTCTACAAGGATTTGCCAGCGGACCTGGTTTAAGCGTTCCATGATAACAGGGTCCTTGTCAAGATGCTGCTTTTGAGCTTCCAGAAAGAAAAGAGCTTCCTCTATCCATTCTTCTATGTAACGCTTTTTCTGGTCCTCAGTGATGCGGCTTATATATTCCGGTGGAGTTGTTCTAAAAAGGTCCTCTTCGGTAAGCACCAAATCATCAACCCTGGCAATATAATCAGTCTTTGAGTCCTTAACGCAACCAATAAGGCCTAATACAAAAGCTAACAACAACCCAGTTGCCATTACTAATGGTACTTTGATCATCCTGCTTTGCTGGATTATCAACCAGTCTTAGTAAAAGTGTTTAAAATTCGCTTGCCTTCCGAGCAAAACTAATTAGTTGCCCTCCGCTTTCTTCTCTGCCGGCTCTACCGCCTTAGTACTGGGTTTTACTTCCATTTGCTTGACCTGGGGAGCCTGAGGAATGCTCTTGGGGGATTCGATCCCCTCCGGTTGAGTCTCATATTGGGACTCATCTACCAGGGAAGACAGGGCTTTTTCATTGATGATCACTTTGTATTTTTTATAGGCCTCAGCCAGCCAGTTATCCCGGGAGGTCTCCCTATATTCTTGCTGAAGCTTGGAAGAAATACTGCGCCGAACCTCCTCAAAGGGCTTTAAAGCAGCCTCTTGTTTGTTGATCAACTGGATAATGGAATAATTACCCTTGGCGTTTATCGGCCCCGCAATCTGATCCGGTTCAAGCTTCCAGGCTGCTGCAAATAACTCGGGATACCGCTTCTCCGGAAAAAGGCCCAGTTCTCCGCCCTTGCGCTTTGCATAAACCCGCAAAGTATGCTTTTCCGCTAATTCAGCGAAATTGGCTCCGGCATTCAACTGGTTCATCAATTGCTTCGCCTGCTCCTCACTGTCCACCTGAATCTCACGCACATTAACCATCGGTTCTCCCATGAACTCATCCTGATGCTGATCATAGTAGTTCCGCTCATCTTCCTCAGTGATATTCGCTGGGGCATCTATGACTTCTTTCTTGAATTGACGCTCCATTTCCTCTTCCAGGGACTGCTTGTAGAGCTCCTTAAATGATTCGGATTCAGTAATTTTTAACTCTTCTGCTTTTTTGGTTAATAATTCCGGCTGAAGAATCCTCTTTACATAGTTCAAAATCTGTTCTTCTGATTCCATTGCCGGAACCTTACCACTCACCTTCTGCATCTCAGCCTCAAATTCCCCAATGGTCCATTCCCCATAACTGTATGTAAACAGGACTTGCTTCGCCTCATCTTCACTAAAATAAGGCTGACCTGGACTCATTGGCTTTCCGGTATCCTCAACACATGTCTTTTCGATGACAAGCTTGACCGCATCAGGCTTAAACTCTATTTTGGCTTCCTCAAAAAGGGTATCGATAAAGGCCATACTCCGCTCGCGCTGACGAAGGTTTTCAAGCTGGCTTTTCAGCCTGTCTTTTTCCTGCTCAAATGGCTTCTGTTCCTTGGACCGCCGGTCCGTAACCTTGATAATATGATAACCATAGTTGGTTTGAACTGGTTTGGAGATCTCTCCCACCTCCAATGAAAATGCCATTTCCGAAAACTCGGGAACCATGTCCATCTTGGTAAAATAACCAAGATCACCACCATTTTGACCACTTCGGGTGTCCAGCGAACGCTCTGTAGCTATCTTGGCAAAATCAGCGCCTCCTTCGGTAACCTGCTTGTAAAGATCATTGGCCTCAGACTCTTCAGCAACCAGAATATGACTGGCTTTTAGCTCTGTACCCTGCTCCTCGTAAAACTTCTTAACCTCCTCATCGGTTAAACTCACTTTTTTTACAATGACCTCATTAAACAAACTCCGTAACATTAATTTCTGGTCCAGATCAGCAAGCTGAGGAGCTAACGCGGAATCCTTGTCAAGGCCCATATCATAAGCAGATTGAACATATAGTTTCCGTTCTATCAGCTTCTCTAATTGCTTCCTGTTATAGTCCATTTCCTCTTCAGCAGTAACGAACTTGGGTTTTCTCATTTGATTAAGCTGATCCTCAAATTCACTCAGCGTGATCTTCTCGCTGCCGATTTTGGCTACAGTGTTCTCATCGAGCTTGGAGCAATGCCAGAGAGCAGTAGCCATAAAGACCATCAACAGCACCACAATAAGATTTCTACGCATTCTTATCCCTCCTTGTTGGATTGAATGTTAGTTTTTGTTATTCTTTCATCTGTTTCAAAAGCCTGTAATTCTCACCAAGTTTTCCCAACTTGTCCGATAAATACTTTTCCTTTTCCAACTCCTTTTCAATGATCTCACGGGGAGCTTTTTCCCGAAAATCACGATTTAACAATTTGCCTCGAACTCCCTTTAAAAAAGAGGAAACTTGCTCTATCTCTTTTTCTAATCGGGCGCTTTCCTTCCCGATATCTATAAGCCCTTTCAGAATCAGGAAAACCTCAGCCCGGGGACTAATATAGCATGTCAAGCCTCCCCGCGGCCGTTTTGCGGTAAAACCAACACTGCTCGCATTAGAAAGAAATTTTATGACATCTTCATTATCCAGGATGGTTTCCCTAATCCCTTTCTGGTAAACAACTACCTTCAATTCGCTCTTCTTGTCCGGCGCTATATTCCATTCATTACGCTCTTTCCGAACTGCTGTGATCAGGTCCTGGATGAATTCAAAATCCTCCTTGGCGATTTCGTCCCGGAATTTAGCTGGGATCTTTGGCCAGGGGGCATTTATGATGCTGGCCGAGGGCAAATCGTCGATAAAGTGCTCACGCAGAAAACCCCACAACGCTTCTGTAACAAAGGGGATAATAGGATGAAACAAACGGAGTATCTTCTCATAGACATAAAGGCAAATTTTCTCAGCTTCCTGGTCACCCTGATTCCACCGCAATTTGTAACATTCAAGGGCCCAATCACAAAAGTCATGCCAGAAAAAATGGTAAAGATTGAAAGTGGCATCATTTAAACGGAATTCATCCAGGGACCGGGTAACAGCTTTTGTGACCTGGTTCAACCGGGAGAGCAGCCAACGGTCCAGCAAGGTTTTTGGTTTAACACCCTTAATTTCTTTATAATCATACTTTTTGGAAAGGTTGCTGAACAGAAGACGAGAGGCATTCCATAGCTTATTGGTGAAGTTTCGGCCCTGTTCAAAGGATTTGCTGGAAAGGAAAAGGTCCTGACCCTGCGAAGCTTGCATTATCAGGGTAAACCGGAGGGCATCACGGCCAAACTGGTCAATTATGTCCAGGGGGTCAATCCCATTCCCGAGCGACTTGGACATTTTGCGGCCCGTCTCATCACGAACCGTACCATGTATAAGAACGCTTTTAAAGGGGATCTCACCCATAAAATGGATTCCGGCCATTATCATTCGGGCAACCCAGAAAAAAATGATTTCTGCTGCAGTAACCAGCGTATCGGTTGGGTAAAAGCATTCAAGATCGGATGTATTTTCAGGCCAGCCCAGCGTGGAAAAAGGCCATAACCAGGATGAGAACCAGGTATCAAGGACATCCTTTTCCCGTACTAAAGGCTCGCCGCACTTTGGGCATTTCTCAACGTCCTCCCGGCTTACAACGTACTCCTGGCAGCTCTCACACCACCATACGGGCAACTGATGACCCCACCAGATCTGCCGTGAAATACACCAGTCATGGATGTTCTCAAGCCAATCCAGGTAAACCCCCTCCCATCTCTTCGGATAAAATTTAACCATACCCCTTTTAACTGCAGCCTTGGCAGGTTCGGCCAGGGGCTTCATGTTTACAAACCATTGTTTGGAAAGATAGGGCTCTATAAGGGTGCCGCAACGGTAGCAATGACCCGCCGAATAATCATGATCCTCGATTTTCTTTAGCAGGCCCTGCTCTCTAAGCTCTTGGATAATTGCTTCCCGGCAGTCGAAACGATCCATCCCCGCATACTTGCCAGCATTATCGTTCATGGTGCCATCTTCCCGAAGAACATTGATCTCCGGCAAGTTGTGCTTGCGGCCAATGATGAAATCATTAGGATCGTGAGCGGGGGTGACCTTGACCATCCCGGTCCCGAATTCCATATCCACGGCCTCATCGGCAATTATCGGTATCCTGCGTTCCATGATGGGCAGAATAACGTGTTTGCCCACCAGTTTGCGGTAACGCTTATCATCGGGATTTACCGCGATGGCAGTATCGCCCAGCATAGTTTCCGGACGGGTGGTGGCTACAGTTATTCCCCCTTCACCCTTCTCAAAAGGATATTCAATGTACCACAAATGACCTTTCATAGGTTTATGCTCTGCCTCCTCATCGGAAAGAGCAGTGCGGCATGATGGACACCAGTTGATTATATATTCACTCTTGTATATCAAGCCTTCTTCGTACAGGCGTACAAAAACCTCTCTCACTGCCCGGGATAGGCGCTCGTCCAGGGTAAAACGCAGCCGGTCCCAATCGGCGGAACAACCGATTTCCTTGAGTTGCTCTATGATCTTACCACCCTTTTGTTTCTGCCAATCCCACAGACATTCTACAAATTTGTCCCGGCCGATATCCTCCTTAGCTTTGCCCTCTTTGGCCAGTTCCTTGCAGACCATATTCTGGGTAGCAATACCGGCATGGTCGGTGCCAGGGAGCCATAAAGTAACAAAACCCTGCATCCTTCTCCAGCGGATAAGAACGTCCTGCATCGTGTTATTTAAAGCATGACCAAGATGAAGAACATCGGTTACATTGGGAGGGGGTATTACGATAGTATAGGTTTCTTTCTTGCTGACCGCAGGTTTAAAATAACCCTTCTCCAGCCAGTCCTGGTAGCAATCCTTCTCGTAAATCTTGGGGTCGTATATTTTGGGTAAGTTGATCATCCTCTTATTGCCGATTTTTAACCGTAAAGAAAGTAAATAAAGTAATATAAATTTACCAATATAAACATGAAGGGAATATTGTCAATAATTCTTTTAGAAGCGCTAAATCTGTTCTAACCGCTCCTCAATTTCCCGGAGCAGTTTCTGTCGCAATTGAATTACCGCATTTAGTGCTTCGCTGACAGGA
>JAFGEO010000157.1 GCA_016931575.1 Bacteroidales bacterium
CCCTCCATTTCTTTTGAAACCCCAAGGTAGTAGATTGACGCTGACGATATTTCCGTAGGTCTCAGGAACTTGTCGTAAAAGTGTCTTTTAACCCAACGGTAAAAGGCGCCGTTTTCCTGTCCGGTCTCTGATCTGACAGCACCCGGATGCATGGCATTTATGGTCACCCCTGAATGCCTGAAATACTCATCGAATACAAGCATAGATAGTAGTTGCGATAGCTTGGCCGAGCCATAGCTTTTCAATCCGGAATAACGGCGTTTTACCCAATTCAAATCATCCATGCGCAATCCCCAGGCTGCAAAACGATGGCCTTCTGAATTGACCAGAATGATCCTTGCTCCTTCCTGGGATTTTAGCTTTTCACTTAAAAGGATGTTGATCAAAAATGAAGCAAGGTGGTGTACCACAAAAACCTTGTCAAATCCTTCAGTGGTCAGTTCCCTTTTGGTGAGGTAGACACCCGCATTATGTATCAATACGTCAATCGGGGAATCGATACTACGAAGCTCTTCAGCTACACGCTGAACATCTGTCAAAACACTCAGATCAGCAATGATATACTCACAGCTGACACCAAACTCCTTTTCAATCTCTGCTTTCAGGGCCGCACTCTTTTGCTTGTTCCGATTAATGCACAAGAGCCTAGCTCCATGAGAGGCGAATTTCCTGGCTGTAAGGTACCCTATCCCTGATGTTGCCCCGCTTATCACCACAAGCCGATCATTGAAGTCTTCGGTACAGATCTTCGGATCCCGCCGGTTGTTTTTGATCATGGCCGAGATGTTCGACCACTGATAATCTTTGAAATATTCAGGTAGCATCCTATGCTTCATATTGTCTCAGCCAAATTTCTTTTTCATAAACCGTCTGTATGCCTTCCCAAACCTTGGAATATTGTCGAAGATATCTCCCCAGAGATCGTAATAGTCCCTTTGTTCTATGATCTTTCCTTCCTCATTCACGGTTACACGGCTGGAACCATATAATACCGAACTTGGATTCTTTTTGAATTTTATGGTCATCTCCCATTCAATAAAGATATCTTTATTCTGCTGGGCGGTCCTGACAATCTGCATTTTTAAATCATTTGAGCGATCTGTTAATCGTTCTGTCATCGCCTTAAAATCTTCCATTCCTCGGAGTTCCTGAATGGAATCCCTGAAATAGATATCATCGTCGTAATAGGGAAGTATGTGTGACCAGTCTGGCTTTCCTTCAGTATTGTAGGTTTTAGACCATAAGTCTTTGATGCTTTCAGCATTTAAAACCGCTGTATTGTAGTCCATATCATGCTCTATTGGCTTCTCACTCATAATTCAATGGGATAGTACGTCCAGTATCTGGACGCTGCGAAAAGAACAAGTCTGTATTGACAGACTTTGCCAAGTTTCTCTTTGCCTGCTCTATTTCTTTGAATAGAATTCAGGTTCTTCGGGGAAGATTTCATCTCTTATTTGCATTAGTTTCTCAAAAGAACCTATGTTTGGATCGACCGGAACCAATAAAACGGGACTCAGTCCCATATCGGGATGCTGAATCGAATTGGATTCCTGATACAATATTTTCTTTGAAGCTCCAACGACGAATTGCTCCGATCTGTCAACAACGTATCCGCTCAGGGTGCCGTTATTGTTTAATGTCAGGTAATTGCTGAATATTTCCCTTCGCGTTAAATAGATCTCTCCCTTGAAGAATCTTCCCACGCTGATCTGAACAGTAACTCCTGGATGGCCGTCCTGATCAGGATCTGTCAAATTGCGATCATTGGGATCTTTCGATAAGGGTTGCAAAGGATCACCTTTTATCCCCAAGAGGCTTGGCGTCGCTGGCCGGTAAATATGCCATCTTCCATTTTCCTTGTATAATTCAACTTCTTGAATTCTGGGTTTAATGGCCTGGACAGCTTTGTCGCTGAATACTGATTTAGCATTCTTTTTACTTAATTTTTGTTCAGCATGCACAAATTGGTCAGACTGCATTAGCTTACCGTCCTTCAGGTAAAAATCAGTAAACCCGTAAGAAATGATAAAAGTCCGCATTGTGGTTCTGGTGGTTGCGTCTTCGTAGGCCACCACATCATAATGTGCATAATGTCCCACAATCGCATTCCGGGTACTTTCCAGGTCTGCAGGTTGAGTTAAATTCGATTCTCCCTGTTCGAATCTATATAAAGGAGACTCTGGCCATTCCAATGGCTTGGAACAAGAATTCAGGAAAAACAGCATGCTCAGAATTCCTGGATATATCCATTTGCCTTTTTGCAATGTACTCATTGAGAATGAACTGTTGTGCTTCAAATCTAGTGAAAAGACATTGGTTTTCAAACCTGTCCTGTCGATATCATTCTGAACCAAAAAAATGTCTTTCCCGATTAACCCCTGCTTATTACCATTTTTTGAAGTAATTGTTCATCTCACACAGATTTACCTTAATGTTTCGAGCAAAGCCAGCTCCAGGTTTTCGCTTTCCTCAATAAGCTACTCTGGCTTTAAGATTATTTCTATTTCATGTTGAAATGTGTTGGTCAGTTTATACCCGAATCCGGGAAAGCCCTGGGATGTAATGTTTCATTGTTTTTGCTCATAATCTTTTGTTATTCAGGTTACAAACATGTAATATCCAAAGCCAAAATCTATGCAGTTAACCCACACGATGTTTATTCAAATGTTTATCCCCACAAAAAATCAACCACCCGTATGTTACTCCAAGTGATTGGTTATCATAGGTGGGCCCAGTCCCGATTCGTTCAGGACGACCCCCTGATTATGAGTCAGATTTTGTGATTTATTTCTATTAATATATATTTTTGTATATAAATGGAATTATATGTGGATTGAATTCCAGGTAAAGATGCAACCATTCCGGGTTTTCTCGACGAGTGATGTTGAAAAACAATTTCCATCCATGAATCTGATGAACCTGGTCCGCTGGCAAAAGAAAGGATACATTCTGCGGTTGAGGAATCAATGGTATGTTTTCAATGATGCTGAAAGCTACGAAAACGTTAAGTGGTTAGCTGCTAATCTGATCTATGCACCTTCTTACATTAGTTTACATACTGCGCTTTCCTGGTATAATCTGATCCCGGAAATGATAGCGACCACCACATCGGTTACTACCCGGAAAACCAATAAGTTCTCAACCCCGCTGGGGGATTTTGACTATCACCGGATTAAACCAGAACTGTTTGGTTTTGGATATTTTCTTGAGGACGTAGATGCTTACAGAAGCAATAGCAGCAGGAAGATCATGGTGGCAACTCCACAGAAAGCCATTCTCGATTTCTTCTATATCAATAGCTTTTATGACTCGGAAAAAGACATGGAAGGCCTCAGATTGAATGAAACCGAATTATCAAAAACAGTAAATAAAGAGTTTTACCAGTTCCTTGGAAAGTATGAGAGCAGGGCTTTAGAACGCAGGATACGATTAATGACAAAAACCTATGACCTATGATCAGCTTCGATGAAATAAAATCCTTCTTTGCAGATAATATTCGAAGGAATTCGTCCTACTTCGAATATATGCTGAAGGATTATTTCCATTATCGGATACTGGATATTTTCTTTTCCGGGGAGTCTGCATCCAAGCTGTGTTTCGTTGGAGGCACCAGCCTCCGAATTCTCCATCATATTCAACGTTTCAGCGAGGATCTTGATTTTGACTGTTTCAATCTGTCCAGAGATGAATTCATCAGTCTAACTGACATGGTTATATACAGACTGGGTCAAGAAGGAATTAAGGTTGAAGCTGAAGACAAGGATAAGGATCAAAGGTTAGCAGCATTCAGGCGCAACATCACCTTTCCTGGCTTGATGTTTGAATTAGGATTGACGGGCCACCGGGAGAAAAAACTTCTGATCAAAATCGAATGTGAACCACATAGCTATAAATACGAGCCAATCAAGCCCATTATTCAGAAATTCAATGTTTTCACCCAAATCTTTGCCCCTTCCACTGCTGTTCTTCTATCCATGAAGACAGGAGCAGTGCTGGAAAGAGGTAAGGGCAGGGATTACTTTGACTTTATGTTCCTTTCAGGTATCACAGAACCTGATTTCGGTTATCTTGATGAGAAATTCGGGATTTCAAATCCCACTCAGCTATATGAAAGCATTCTCAAATCCTGCGAATCCAACGACTTTAAAAAAAAATCAAGCGATTTTGAGAAGCTGGTATTTGAACCGGCAGAAACAAAGAAAGTGCTGCTTTTCAAAGAATACATCCGTCAGAAATTGGATCAATCTGTGTGCTAGCGGCGCTTTTTATGTCATATCCTGCCCGTAAAACTAGCTCTCTTCAGGGGCTGGATATAAGGTCATATAATAAAAAGTATGTTTTAAGCAGGGTCACTATTCATAAAACTTGTTTAACTTGAATAATTATCATTAAATTCCTGATGTATGAAAGAAATCGAAAAACTAGACCGTATTGCCATTTCGGCAAAGTCGCATAAATTCTGTAAGATCCTTCTTCAGGAAAATCCCAGGCTTGATGAAATTATACGCAATTCCAAAAACGAGACCGAAGCACTTGTAGGTGTCAAGGATTGGATTGAAAAGGAATTCGATTCGAGCCGGGAAGCATTCATGTTTCAACAAGCGATCTCATCGAACCGGGAATTGTTTGATAAACTTAAATGGAGAGATTTTGCCATTATCAGGATCCTGGATTATATCGAACATGCAGGGAAGGAATTCCCCGACCTAAACCTTCACGGAGAGATTGCAGTGAGCAATCCCATTAAACTGATCTGGTTGGCCGTTAACCATGGGACTGGGGGGGCCAAATCCGATTTTTTCAAGGATATGATTCAGCTGTTCAGGCAGTTGAATGGTAAAAGCCATCAAAAAATCCCTGAAAATAAAAAAGTTCTTGAATGGATGAAACGCTATCCCTCCGGACTGGATCCCCGGATCGTTTTACTCAGGAAAGAGAACAGGGACAGGATCCTGAATATCATAATCAGTAGGATTGAAAGCCAGGAAATAACAGGGGAACGATACTTCTTTGAAGAAGGACTGAATGCTGCTCAAAAAATGGAAAAGGCTCTTGAGTGGTGGAAAGACCATCGTTTTCATCTCAGGTTTGCAGTGAGGTCTCCGGATCTTTTGAATGAAATGCTGGGGCATTCCCTGGATCCTGATACTATGAAATTATTAAAAGAAGCCGAGGAAGCCGGAATACCTTTCTTCGTGAATCCCTATTACCTCTCGCTGTTACAGGTAAGGGTGCCTTATTTTGCTATCGGAGCCGACCTGGCCATCCGTCATTACGTGGTATATAGCAAACAACTCGTGGAGGAGTTCGGCCATATTGTTGCATGGGAGAAGGAGGACCAGGTAATGTCTGGTAAACCCAATGCTGCAGGCTGGATCTTACCTGCCTATAACAACATTCACCGCCGCTACCCTGAGGTGGCTATTCTTATCCCGGATTCCATGGGGAGGACTTGCGGGGGACTCTGTTCCTGCTGTCAGCGGATGTATGATTTCCAGTCCGGCAATCTCACTTTCGATCTTAAAAAGCTAGCACCCAATGAAAAATGGCCCGAAAAGCTGAAGCGGCTATTGGATTATTTTGAAAACGACGCTCAGCTCCGGGATATACTGATCACGGGAGGGGACGCCCTGATGAGTTCTGATGAAACCTTGAAACATCTGCTTAAGGAGGTCCTCGCTATGGTACGTCGCAAAAGAGCAGCCAACAGGAAAAAACCCGATGGGGAAAAATATGCAGAGATCCAGCGTATCCGCCTGGGAACACGCCTCCTGGCATACCTGCCCCAGCGGATCACCCAGGCACTGGCAGATATTCTCACGGAATTTAAAAAAGCCGGCAGTAAGGAAGGAATACAAAAATTTGTGATCCAGACCCATTTTGAATCTCCCATGGAGGTAACACCAGAGGCCCGGGTTGCAGTCCGGCGGCTGATCGGAGCCGGCTGGATGGTAACCAACCAGCTTGTATTCACGGTTGCTGCCTCCCGAAGAGGACATACTGCCCGGTTGAGACAGGTTCTGAACGATATTGGCATTCTTCCCTACTATACCTTTACTGTAAAAGGCTACATGGAAAACAATTTCAATTTTGCCACGAATGCAAGGTTGGTACAGGAAATGATGGAGGAAAAACCCATCGGTGGTATTGGGGAGGATTATATCGAGACGATAAAAAGCTTTCCCGAAGAAGCTGAGATGATGGTCGAAAATATCGAGGCACTCAGGAAACATATCAATGTCCCTTTCCTGGCCACAGATAGGAATGTTCTGAATCTGCCGGGTGTTGGTAAGAGCTTAACTTTCAGAGTGATAGGTATTACAAGATACGGCAGGCGTATCCTGGAATTTGATCATGATGAAACCCGAAATCACAGTCCAATTATCCGGAAAATGGGCAAGGTGATTATTGTCGAATCCAAATCCATCCAGGAGTATCTGGAGCAACTCGAAAACATCGGGGAGGATATCAGCGAGTACGAAGGATTGTATGGCTATACCTTCGGGCAGACTGAAAAACGCATTCCCATTTATGATTATCCTGAGTTTGAGTATGAACTGACTAAGGCATACTCAAACCTTGAAGTCTGAAGGAACTTATCTCTTGAGTAATTTAAAGGCTACATATAAACTGGAAAGTCCATAGATAGTGGCGTAGATACCTAATATAATGGCAACAATATTATCCATAGACTTATAAAAATAATTTCATTCTTTTTCATCCATAAATGCCCGAGATAGAAAGTATGATGTTTTCATAGGTTGAAATTTCACAGATATCCCGGTTTTAATATTTTTACACGTAAAATTTTGTTATTCAGGTGTTTAACATTATACGTATTCTAAATCAAATCCCTTTATGCTAACCCCAAACTTGTTTATTCAAATGTTTATCCCAACAAAAAAACCAACCACCCGCGATAGCTCTATGATGATTGGTCATTCTGCATGTTTCACACACTCACACCCACACCCCACACCCATGCTTTCATACCCATGCCTTCATGTGGGCCCAGCTGGGCTCGAACCAGCGACCCCCTGATTATGAGTCAGATGCTCTAACCGACTGAGCTATGGGC
>JAFGEO010000158.1 GCA_016931575.1 Bacteroidales bacterium
GGTACGTAAACTCAATATCGGATCTCATGAGATCATGCTGGCTGTTCAACTGGGAGAAACCACGAAGCGGTACAGATGGCTGAACACGTATTAAGAAGTAAACTCTATCCTGACGGCATGGATCAGGTCACGTACCCTGTTATCCGATTCTTATTAAAAATTTTACAGTTCTTCAGGTTTCTTGATAATGCCTTTAGATTTTGTATATAAAACAGGGCTGATCCACAAGCACCAACCCTGTTCCTGTACATATAGAATCGAAGTTTCGTTCATTCATTATGGGTTATAGCCGGCTATACATGCCAGAATATACCACATGGCATAGGCTTTGCGATTTGCTGTAATATGCTGGCTGTTATGTTCTCCGAAGGTTACGCTACCATAGGGTGCATGCTTATTTTCAAAGTAATGTTCTCCAAGGCTGCCGTTGTTCTGCCAGTCTTCAAGAAAATTACCGCCATAGGCACTGGAATTGCCATTATCCCCTGTATCTTCCCAGTAATTTCCGTTCATATCATGGGTATCAATGCTATAATAATCAAGGCAATACTGATTGTTTTCCAGGCAGAAACTGGTAATCAACTCTGCCTGCTCTTTTGGATTTCCATCTCCGGTATTACTGTTCGGGTTGGCATGACCTGTCATAAAAATAAAGGTGACGGGGTTCTCCCGCTGTCCTTCACCCGTTCCAATCTTTGATCCGCCTTTACCGTATTCACTGATCAGGGTTTGCATGCCCGGTAAATAATTCCCGGCAACATCATGACCCGCTATATTGCACCACGACCACATAAGCACGTTAATATCGGCATTCCCCGGATCGTCAAGGTAATTTCTGGTGGCTTGGATAAAGGCTGTCTCATTGCGACTAAGATCAGCAGCATCATCCCCGTCTGCAGCATAGGATGCCATAGCTAAATCGCGAAAATCCAGCTTATTCTCTATCGGATTATTGTTGGTAATCCCAAACAGGATCTCATCACCGGCTTTGTACTCCTGGAGACCAAACATCCCATAGGAAACATGAGTGCCATGTGAAGTATGTTGATAGGCAACATGCAGTGTTGTTCTGGCCTTTTCAATAAACCTTTCAGGAATATCCCGTAAGACACTTTCCCTGGCAAGGGTATGATCGGCAATATAACCATGATTTGGCTTTATGGGATCAACTTCATTTTCACAGGAACAACTTGAAAGAATAAGGAATACCCCAAGGTAAGATCGTAGTTTCATGATGGTTGGTTTAAAGATTATCTGTCTCTTTACGTATTTCAGGAATAATTGTTGCCCGGTCAGGTTGTATTGTGTTCATATCTTGTTATTTACATGTTAATGTCAACTTATTAAAGAAAAGCCCTTGAATTTTTTTTCAGTTTTTAACAATCGGACAAGCAACCTTTAAGGGCATTGTGCATCTGTTAGGAAACCAAGCATGATAAACCATGAAAAAACTTTAATGCCTGGTATTGTTCTTATATTGTTTAAGAAGAACCAGACCCGCAACTCAGGATTCGGAAGAAATGAAGATAAAGCCACCGCCTGTTTCAGCGTAAGGCACATGTTTGGCGAGGTATTTTTCAGGAAAAATATTGTCTGAGAGATGGATTCTTCGGCGATTGCCGGAAGAGAAAAATGATTAATTCGCGTGTGAATAAAACCGGATAAACGGAAGGATGGAATTTTTTTTCAGAGGGGTGCTTAGTTAATTCCATCCAACCCCCTATCCGGTTTTTATTTTTTCCCTGTATTAACTTTTAGTAGTTGTCTTCTTTAACTTCCATATAGGATCTGGGATGCTGGCAGGCCGGACAAATATCCAATGCTTCGGAAGCCTCATAAACATACCCGCAATTCCTGCATTTCCACCATACCTTGCCATCTTTAAGAAAAACTGTACCCTCTTCAATATTTTTGGCGAGCTTACGGTAGCGGGCTTCGTGAGCGGCTTCAACCTTGGCAATCATCTTGAAAGCCATAGATACTTCCGGGAAACCTTCTTCCCTGGCGACTTCGGCAAACTTCGGGTAGAGTTCTGTCCACTCCTCATTCTCACCGTCAGCGGCAGCCATCAGGTTTTCCAGTGTGCTGCCTATGATACCTGCAGGATAGGTAGCGGTAATCTCAGTCATACCTCCTTCAAGAAATTTGAAAAACCTTTTCGCATGTTCCTTCTCCTGGTTGGCAGTTTCCTGAAAAATTGCTGCTATTTGTTCATATCCCTCTTTTTTAGCCTGCTTCGAAAAAAACTCGTAGCGGTTTCTTGCCTGTGATTCTCCAGCAAAGGCCTTTAATAGGTTCTGTTCTGTTTGTGTCCCTTGTAAACTTTTACCCATCTTTTCTGCTATTTAATTTTCCAACTTAACAAAATCGTCTTTCTCCGTACCACAGAGTGGACAAACCCAATCATCCGGTAAATCTTCAAATGCTGTTCCCGGTTTGATCCCTGAATCGGGGTCACCCTTGGCCGGGTCATAGATATAGCCACAGGCCGGGCACCGGTACTTTGGTAGGGAGGTATCTTCTTTTTTCTGTTCTAATTTTGACTTGTCGATGTAGGTAGGGGCATTCTTAGGAGCCAGACCCTTTTTAACATTCCTGTACCAGGCGTATGTCAGGGGTTCAGCAGTATTGTCGGTTATTTCTGTTTGCACTACCTCACCGATAAAAATCAGGTGGGTCCCCACATCAAAAGTATTGGTCAGCCTGCACTCTATCCAGGCCACGGTATCTTCTGTAACTACAGGGACTCCGGTTTTTCCGGTGCTGAACTCCGTACCATCAAACTTCTGAATGTCGCGGCCTGACTTATACCCAAATTTACCTATAAGCTTTGTGTCAGCATCCTGCTTTAGAATGGAAATTGAAAAGGATCCCGCTTTTTTTATTAATTCTGCTGTATAGTTATCCTTATTGCAGCAGGCGGCAAATTGTGGGGGGTCTGCAGTTACCTGAAACACCGAGTTTGAAATGAAACCGTTTTTGACTGTCTCGTCCCCGGTGCTTACAATGTAAAGCCCATAACTAACCTTGAAGAGCGCTTCAAAATTGATCATTGGGAATGAAGTGTTAGTTTTCTTCGGTAAAAAAATAGAAGAGTAAAGCTAACTGAAGAACTTTACAGAACCAATAGTTAAAACTTATTTATACGCATTCTAAGTTTGCTTTGCCTGGTATTGAATCAGTATTCCTCCTCTATAAAGCTGCATGATAATTAGTTAGCATGTTTTAATTTAAATAGGGGTATTCCGATTTTCCTGCTCAGTAAAGATTATTTCATCTTTTCCCAACCCATTTTATTCAGGTTTTTAAAGATCATAAAGCCTGAAATAACGGCAACCACCAGGAAGGCGATACCCATATTGTACTCCTTAAAGATAAGTTTTCCAAAGCCAAATAGTGAAGCCATCACAAGAATGCAGCCAAGTATCCAGTTCATAAACAGGTAGCGATAACCTGTATCGCTTTTTACATCGGGCAATTTCTGACTGATGGATTCCCATCCTATCCCTCCCGGATGTACTTTCCTGTAGAAGTCCATAAGTTTCTCTTCCGGAGCAGGTTTGGTAAGAAAAGTCACTACCAGCCATACCAGACTTGACCAGCCAACGATAATCAACAGGCATTTTTCAAAATCAGCTCCCACCAGGTCCAGCTTCATTCCATAAGTCAGCACCGGAAAGATCAAGTAGGGAGCAAGCATGGCTGAAATTTCGCTCCAGGCATTGATCCTCCACCAAAACCAACGAAGGATGAGGACGGGACCAATGCCCCCACTAAGGGCAAGGACAATTTTCCAGGCTGTACTGATTTTGTCCAGTTGTGAAGTCAGCAACAGTGACAGGAGCATGAGCAGAAAGGTTGTTATCCTGGAAACTTTAACATAATATTTTTCTGTGGCTTTGGGTTTTACAAAGGGACGGTACAGGTCATTAACGATGTAGGAGGTCCCCCAGTTAGTCTGGGAAGCAATCGTTGACATATATGCTGCCAGGAAGGCAGCGATCAGCAATCCTAACAGGCCGGCAGGCAGATAGCGCACCATAAGCTTCGGAAACATTCTTCCCGGATCCGTTGTGTTTTCCCACTTTTCATAATACGCATTATAATCTACCTTACTAAGGTACATGGAATTATATTCCTTCCCGGTTTCCCGGTTCACCTGGTTAATCACCTTTTGAATGTCAGAATCTGCCAACTTCACCTGTTCCGCAGTGTTATCCTCCTGAACAACAAATCCAGACACTTTCCTTTTAAAATCCTTATCCATTGACGCCTTCTCCGACAAGGCATAAAGCCAGGGATTCCTCTCCTGTAAAAATTCTTTATCCGGGGCCTTGGCAAGGACGGTAAGCGCTACCAGGGCCACAACAATCCAGGGCCAGGGACGAAGCGCAAAATGGGCAATCTGAAACCATAAAGTTGCCAGCAGGGAGTGTTTCTCATCCCTGGCAGACATCATGCGCTGGGCAACATAGCCACCACCGCCCGGCTCAGCTCCCGGATACCAGCTGGCCCACCACTGAACCCCGATATAGGCAATGAATGCCAGCACGCTTAACTGCAGGACGCCAGTAACCTGGTTTTCTCCTTTCTCAAGGCTGGGTACAAAATTGAAGACCTCCTCGGGCAGTGCCCGCTTTACATTATCAATGCCTCCTACCTCCTGATGATTAACGGCAACAATGGCCAGAATAATGCATCCGGCCATTGCGATTACAAACTGAAAACTGTCTGTCAGGGAAATCCCCCATAAACCCGACAGTGCACTGTAGAGGGCAACAAAGATCATGATGGAACCCGTAAGCAGCAGGTGGGAAGAAAAATGAAACCCGGCAAATGAAATATGATCGCTCCCGAAAAATAAGAATTCAGGAAAGAGAACCTGAAGGATCTTAACAAGGGCCAGGTTTACCCAGGCAATCACAATAATGTTCATGAATATCCCGATATAAACTGCGCGGAATCCTCTCAGGAAACTGGCTTCCTTACCGGCATACCGAATAGAAACAAATTCTGCATCTGTCAGAATCTTTGCCCTTCGCCATAGCCTGGCAAAAAAGAATACCGTAAGCATTCCTCCAAACAACATGTTCCACCATAACCAATTACCGGAAATCCCCTTTTGCGCGACGAGTTCGGTCACTGCCAGAGGGGTGTCTGCAGCAAAGGTCGTCGCTACCATACTTGTTCCGGCAATATACCAAGGCAGGTTTCTTCCGCCAAGAAAAAAATCTCCGGTGCTCCTCCCGGCCCTGCGGGACATATATATGCCAATCGCCAGGCTGACCAAAAAATAGGCCACGATAATCAGGATATCAAGTGTCGCTAGATGCATTAAACAGAATTTTACTTTTTAGTTAAATCACATTCTTTAACCTTTCTGGCAGAAAGCTTAATAATGGTCCTGCTAACTTATCAAATTAAGTGCAGGATCTGACAGGAAAACTCACGAAAAAGTCAACATCGCCAAACGGGATAAACCCTGTCATCAGGATTTGGAAATTTCTTCAACAGAGCGGGCATCACAGGAGAGAAGTTTCTCCGCAGTATTCAGGGCTTCATCAAAATGATCGCAGATATGTTCTTCCGGGATCCATCTGAGAATATCGGATTTTTGCATATCAGCATGTACCTCCCTATTCACCCCAGATAGGATGACATCGATTTTTTCCGTTTTCAGGATCTTCAGGGTTTCACATAAATTACGCATCCCGGTCTGGTCGATAAAAGCGACATGGCGCATACGGATAATCAATACCCTGCTTTTAAAACCCAACTCTTCTATCAGTTCGGAATACCTGCGGGCCGATCCGAAAAACAAGGGGCCGCTGATCTCGTAGATCGAAAGTCCGGGAGGCAGGCTGGAATAATCGTCAATGATATCCCTGTCAACAATATTTTCTACCCGCCTGGCACTTATATCTGCCATCCGCTTCATAAATAACAGAGCCGATAATACTACGCCAATCTCGATGGCAAGGGTCAAATCCACCAGGACCGTCAGTAAAAAGGTGCTTAACAAGATCAGGATATCAAAGTAGCTGCCCTTCAGGATCGACACAAAGGAACGCCACTCACTCATGTTGTAAGCCACAACGATGAGGATCCCTGCCAGACAAGACATAGGAATCAGTTTGGCCCATTTCCCAAGGAAGACCATAATGATCAACAGGGTAACTGCGTGGGATATCCCGGCGATGGGTGTCCTTCCTCCATTCTTAACATTGGTTGCAGTCCTGGCGATGGCCCCCGTAGCAGGGATGCCACCGAAGAAGGGAGTCACCATATTGGCAATCCCCTGCGCAATAAGCTCAGTATTGGAACGGTGTTTCCCGCTAATCATTCCATCCGAAACAACAGCAGAAAGCAAGGATTCAATCCCCCCCAGCAGGGCAATGGTCAGGGCCGGTTGAAAGTAATTCGGAAAATCAGAGAAGCGAACGTGCGGAACAATGAATTCGAACCGGTTCGGGATATTCCCGAAGAAAGTTTCAATGGTGGCTACCGGAAGCTTGAAAATCTGGACCACAATGGTTATTAAAAGAATGGCAATGAACGATCCGGGGATGCGCCGGGTAAGTTTTTTCGAAAATGCTGAGATCAGTATGGTGACAACCGTAAGTATAACCGCTATGAGGCTTACCTGATCGAGGTGATGGAAATAGACACTCCACTTTTCGATGAATCCCGAGGGTACCTTGTCGATGGACAAGCCAAGGGCATCCCTGATCTGAGTGGAAAAAATAACCAGGGCAATGCCACTGGTAAAACCTACGATCAGGGAATGGGGAAAATATTTAAGTAATACCCCCAGTTTCAGCACCCCAAAAAGGATCAGGATCACTCCGGCCAGAATAGTTGAAATAATTAAACCATCAATGCCAAAGTTTTCGACTATGCCATACACAATTACAATAAAGGCTCCTGTAGGACCCCCAATCTGTACACGGCTCCCCCCCAGAAATGAAATCAAAAATCCTGCGATGATTGCCGTAATGAGCCCCTTTTCCGGAGAAACTCCCGAAGCCACTGCAAAAGCTATGGCCAGGGGGAGTGCAACGATTCCGACTACAATCCCTGCAAGAATATCACTGCTGATCTGTTTCCTGGTGATACCCAGTTTGAGTAGGCTGAATAACTTCGGCCTGAACATGCTCTCCATCTTACCCTTACTTAAATAATTTCGCGAATTTACACGCAATTTTAACTACTTGTATCCCGGAAAATTAATTTAAACATGATTTTATAATCAATGGTATCCCCTTCTCTCAGGAAGGGGTTTAATCGACCGCATTAATTCTGAACATGAAGGGAAGTACGAAGGTAATATCAAGCCCTTTATTATAGCGATAAGCGAATTGTTTCAGATCGTGTGGTGACCATGGAGGCATGGATTTCAGCACACGGATCACTTCGCTATCTATTAATGGATCACAGCCTCTCAGTAATCTAATATTGAACACATTTCCCTGACTATCAACCGTAAACCGGGTGTATACAATGCAGACGATACCCGCTTCCATGGCCAACTCCGGATATTTAAGCTCCTGGTAGATAAATCGCATCCATTCCTGCTGGTCGGCCGGCTCGTACCAGTCCTTCCCGAGAGACAAGAGCTCCATCTTCTTCTTATCCGACCCTGCATCAGGTTTCTGCGAAGAAACTCCATTTATTGACCCATATATTTTCGGTTTCTCCCATCTAATGTTTGCAGTGATTCTAAAGGGATGCCATTCGATGGGTTCTTCTTCCAGGCTGACATCTACCTTTTGAGCTTCTTCAAGTGTAATTTCCTTGGTCTCAAATCCGATAAAGCTGATGCTTAAGGTAGCTGGAAACGAATCGACCTGCAACAGAAAATTTCCTTTAACATCCGTTACGGTTCCCCTGGGGGTGCCCTTTATAACAATAGTAGCACCCGCCAGCGGTTCTTCTGTATTCCGGTAATTGACATTACCGGAAATATTTTGTGCTTTCACTGAGAAGAATCCAAACTGACTAAAAAGGATAAGTGCTATTATAAATGTCTTCATAGGGTCATATAGTAAGAGTTTACCTGGCAAATCATAATTTTTATTCCAGACCCGCCCGGATCAGGGACGCTCCGGACTGCCCGTCCTCGAGAGGTTGATCATGAAGGCTGTATAAAACTGACTTGCCCGTCTTATAAACCAGGGGGAGGTGCAAATCGGTTGGTTGTGGCACCAGTAGGTAATGAACATCCGGATAGTCGTTTAAAATCATCAGCAACTCATACTCATTGAGGCTTTTGTAGCTCTTCCTAATCTCAGCCAGGTCTGAGAAATCATTGCCATGGTTCAACCGTTTCAACCGGGCATACCATTCCATAATATCCTTGCTGTTCTGCGGCGAATGTTTCCAGGAAACAAAGCTCGGACGTTCACAATTAATGTAGAAATAGAAATCCCCCGGATCAATGATGAAAACATCTTCTGTGTCAGTATTTGTCCTGATCCATGCTGCCATTTTCTTATCCGGCAGCGTCCTTTCAAGAAAGGTGCCGGCATTCAGTGTCCCTTCCTTTATTAATTTACTAATTCCTGAAAGGCAGAAGATTCCTGCCAGAATAAATGCCAGGGGTTTGACATACCGGACCTGCCTGACCAGAAAAGCACCGATGCTTCCCTCCGAAAGAAAAGCTGCCAGCATGAGTAAAAACAGCTGGGGTAGCATGACATCGCTAAAACGGAAGAAATAATACCTCATATAGGGAACACCACCGGGCAATTGGTAAATGACCAGGCCGATGACCAGTATCAGGACTGAAAAAACGGCATAGCCTCCCATGGCTTTGACCTCTTGTTTTTTGGATTTCAGAATGAAGAAAATCACTCCGACAGTGAAAAGCAGGAGCAGGATCCATGTTTTAGCAGAGAAATCGGGAAGGGTATGCGACCCTACCCGTACAGTAACATAGATATCCCATCCGCTGGAATAACCCTCCGGAGCGGCTTTGAACAGCTGATAGAAAATTCCGTATAGCCCCAGCGAACCCATGATAACAAACAGGTAGGCTGATTTTAATACGGATTTGATATCCTTAGCTTGATTCAGCAATACCACCGGAAGCAGACAGAAAATGTTGTAGATCCCGACCAGGAGGTGAAAGGAAAGCGCCAGTCCCGCATAGACCATGCCCGGATTATTCCTTTTCTTAATAAAAGCGGCCAGAGAAAGCATCGCAAAGCTGTAGGCAAACACCTTACTTTCAAGTCCCCCAACAATCCACTCCCCGGCATCCCCCATGCCAAAGCGAAACACTTTGATGTATACCGCCCAGGCAAGAAAAAAGAGGAAATAGAGTTTGCCGGCATTCAGTATTCGGCTCAGTTCCCGAAGGGCAATGGCAAACAGCAGGTAACTCAGAAATCTTCCGATAAAAATGGTTGCCATCCAGCCGAAAGCCTCAGCCAGAAAACCAATACTATAGCTGAACAGGTAGCGATACGGAATGTCCAGATTTAGATACCAATCGGCCGGCAGCCAGTGCTTATTATAAACCGAACGGGCATAGGGCAGCACATCCATTTCGTTGAAATCGATATGATAGGGAAAAGCAAGCAATACAAGGACAATAAAGAGGTACAGGATCTCAACCCACGAATTTTGAATGTGGAATTTCTTCATAGTGTTGTTGCTTGACACCGCTAAAATATAAATTATGATGCTTTTTCAGGATCATTCCCTGCACTTTCAGCGAACAGTCTGCAAATACCTTCCCGGAGTTCACTTCCTGAAGGCCTCATTCTCCTTCACCCTGAAGACAACGATGCGTTCGATCAGGTCCCAGGGTATGGGTTTATTTAATGGGAACTGAACGGATCCCTTCCCCTGTTTGTATCCTTTAAGCTCTTTGGCAAAGGCGGTATGACCACTGGGTGTCGCATAAAATCCCAGGTGATTTTTAAATGCTGCAAAATACACCAGTGGCTTGCCATTAAGCTTATAGGCGGGCATGCCATAGCTGATGGACTCCCGGGCTTCGGGGGCAAGTTTTAAGATTTTCTCTCTGATTGTTCTCAGGTTTGCACGGACGTTTTCAGGAGCGAAGCTGATATACTCTTCAACATTTACTGCTTTCATAATATGCTCGAAATAATAATGATCCAGGTTAAAACTAAAACAAGGATTTGGCAGCTATTGTTCGGGGCATTTTAGTGTGACATTCTTTACAATTCCTAAACCGGAACTTTATATCTTAGACCTTTTCTTAGATCAGTGAAAAGAAGAAATGACTCATACACCTGACGGAAATAAAAAATATGCCGGGTATTTCGCCTGGAGGGAAAAGTTTTTAAACTTTGTGAAAAGAATGAGGTGAGTCCCTCGCATGCCCGATGAACTTGAATAGTTAACTATAAATTAATAGAAAAGAATATGAAATCAATGCAGGCTGCCGTATTGGAAGTATATGGCCGGTTCAACTGGAAAGAGGTGGCGATGCCTTCCATCGCAGACAATGAAGTCCTGGTGAAAGTTAGTTACGCGGGTATCTGTGGTAGCGATCAGCATATTTTCAAGGGGGAGTTCCATCCGAGGACCCCGGTTCCCTTTGTGCCCGGACATGAGTTTGCCGGTCATATCGTCGAAGCAGGAAAGGAAGTAAAGAACTTTGTTGTTGGCGACCAGGTAGCTGTGGACCCCATCATTTGGTGTGGAAAATGCCCGGCCTGCCAGATCCACCACTATCCGGCCTGCACCTCCCTGAAACTGATCGGTGTAGATATGAACGGAGGCTTCGGGCAATATATCAACGCTCCGGAGCATACACTCTACAAGGTCGATCCAAAAATTCCACCGAAACACGCGGCCCTGATCGAGGTGCTATCCATTGGCTTCCATGCCAGCAACCGTGCAGGTGTAAAAAAAGATGATACGGTGGTGATCTGGGGGGCCGGAAAAGTAGGCCAAAGCATCCTGCAGGCTGTTCGGACTAAAACCAGCAATACCCTGATCATGGTGGATATCCTGCAAAAAAGACTGGACCTGGCTAAGAAAACCTATCCGGACATCCATGTCATCAATGCACAGGAAACGGATCCGGTAATAAAGATCAAAGAAATCACTGAAAATAAAGGAGTGGATATTGCGTTTGAGGCCATCGGCCATTTTCAAGACTTGCCCGGAAGGGTAAATCCGCTCCGTGGGTGCATCCAAAGCATCAGGGGAGCAGGTACCGTCTGTGTACTCGGCCTGGGAGACGACCCTACCCCTATCCTCCTAAAAGAACTGATCTGGAAAGAAGCCAAAATCGTAGCCTCCCGGGTATCGCATGGAGAGTTTGCCGATACTATCCGCGAACTGGAAAAGGGAACACTGAAACCAGATGCCCTGATTTCCGATATCCTCCATCCGAAAGAAATCCAGAAAGGATTTGAAATGTTGGAAACTGAACCCCAGGACCACCTGAAAATATTGCTGGATTTCACCTCCTGAGCATGAAACTGGACGCCCATCAACATTTCTGGAAATTCAATCCTGCTGAATATGCCTGGATAGACGAAAGAATGCACATCCTGAAGAGGGATTTCCTGCCGGCTGATCTGGCCCCGGAGCTCGCCTCCCTCCATTTCGACGGAACCATTGCTGTGCAGGCCCGGCAATCGCTCGAGGAAACGCATTGGTTGCTGAAACTTGCGGATGAAAACCCGTTTATCCGGGGTGTGGTAGGCTGGGTGGACCTCCGATCTGACGAAATTGAAAAGCAGCTGGAAGCGATTTCTCTTTATGCAAAACTGGTTGGCGTGCGCCATGTGATCCACGATGAACCGGATATCGATTTCATGCTTGGCAAAGAATTCATACACGGTATCAGCCTGTTGAAGCAATATGGATTATGTTATGACCTGCTTCTGTTCCCTGATCATCTCCAAAATGCCCGCCAGCTGGTTTCAATGTTTCCCGATCAGGTATTTGTGCTGGACCATATCTCAAAACCGCTGATAAAGCATCAGATCCTCTCCCCCTGGGATGAACTGATCCAAAATTTTGCAGACTTGCCTAATGTATACTGCAAACTTTCAGGCATGGTAACGGAAGCCAACTGGCAAAGTTGGACGCCAGCAGATTTTACCCCTTACCTGGATGTCGTTTTTGAGGCTTTTGGACCCGACAGGCTTATGATCGGGAGCGACTGGCCCGTATGTATGGTTGCCGGAGATTATGGAAAGGTAATGGGGATCGTCATGAAGTACCTGGAGAAATTTGATGAAGAAGTTCGTATGAAGGTTCTTGGGGAGAATTGCAGGAAAGTCTACTTAAAAAGGGTTGCTGAAAGATGACCAAAAGGTCATCCTGAACTTGTTTACCTTTAGGGAGTTTGCAGGTCCGGTTTAGAATCTCCCAACTTTGGATTTGAAGAGTATGTCCGGGAGGATCCTTAAACAAGTTCAGGATGACGGATTTGAGTTAATGATTCACAACTTTACAAGGCCACAAACCGGATGGCTTGTCCGCCACCTTTTGCCAGTTTGATGGTAAGTTCTGAATTCTTATCCACCTCCTGAGAAGTAATTTCGTAAGCCTCCGGATTTTTGTCGTATTCTGCATCAACAGCATCAGCATAGATCTCCGCACGGTATTTTATACCCTCTTCCAGAAAATCGAGTTTGATGATAAACTCCCGGGCATCCTCATCGGTAATGCTGCCCAGGAACCAGTCTTCTGTTTCACGATCTTTCCGGACAACCGTGTAGTAATCTCCGATTTTAGCATTAATTACTTTTGTTGTCTCCCAGTTCACAGGCACATCCTGCATGAATTTAAAAGCCGGATTACCAACATAATTTTCTGGCAGGTCAGCCAGCATCTGAATGGGTGAGTAGATCGTCAGATAAAGTGCAAGCTGTTTTGCCAGAGTCGTATGAACCCTTGTGGGTTTGATGCTGAATATTCCGGGGGTGAAATCCATAGGCCCGCCCAGGAGACGGGTAAATGGGATGATCACCGTATGTTCCGGGGGATTTCCCTCGCTCCAGGCATTGTACTCCTGTCCCCTGGCACCTTCACCGGCCATCAGGTGTGGATAGGTACGCTGTTTTCCTGTAGGCTTCACCGGTTCGTGGAAGTTTACTGCCAGCTGGTATTTTTGACAACTGTCCATCACACGCTGGTAATACTCAACACCATATTGTCCGTAGTGCCATTCCTTAAGCATCATCCTTGAACCAACCTGTCCGATTTTAATGGAATGTATTCCGGCACCGGCATACATTTTCATACCGTCCTCGATCTGGGCCATGTAGTTGTCGATATTTGATCCTGTTTCGTGATATCCAACGATGTTAACGCCTTTTTCGCGAGCATAATCGGTAACTTTTTTGAAGTCAAAATCATCCGTGCTTTGGGTGAAGCTGAATTCGTGCAGCAGGTTCTCATACCATGCCATAGTCCATCCTTTGTTCCAACCTTCGATCAACAAGTGATCAATACCAAGCTGATTGCAGTAATCAATATAACGGATTGAATTTTTCGTGCTGGCACCATGATCAGGCCCTTCCCAGAAGGAGTATTTGCCAATGTGCATGCCCCACCAAATGCCCAGGTATTTCATCGGCTTCACCCAGGAAATATCTTCCACCTTGCTGGGCTCATTCAGGTTGAGGATCAGGTTCGACGTGATTAATCCTGCCGCATCATCAGCTATCTGGATCGTACGCCAGGGCGATTTCATAGGAGCTTCGGTTTTTACTTTGGTGCCATCACTCCAGGGTGCCAGGTCACATTTTAGTTTATTGTTTCCCAGGGCTGCCAGGGTCATCCCGGCATAACCGGTAAGGGCTGCCTCATGGATGCTGAGATGCACTCCGTCCGATGCCTCCATGGTAAAGGGAGTATGGACAGTATCCAGCTCATTGATCTTCGATTTAGTGAAGAGGTATTCATACCTGTTATCCTGGTATGCAGGGATCCACCAGGCCTCATGATTTTCATCCATGACAAACTCGGTCAGCTCATCCATGATGGTAAAAGCTTTCAGATTTTCTTGTGCAGGAATTTCATAACGAAATCCGATCCCATCATTAAATACCCGAAATACAATGCTGATTTTCCTCTGTTTATTGGATTTCTCCTCCAGGTCTACCCGGTACTCATTATACTGATTTTTCACCAACCGCTGAGCCCCCCAGGGCTGTTCCCAGCTCTCATCCACGCTGTTTTCTTTTTCACTGCTAAGAATTAAATCATCACTAAGGACATCTCCGTTTTCAAGCTCCAATCCCAACAGGGATTTCCCGACAACAGGTTTCCCGTGAAAACTAACCGAATAAA
>JAFGEO010000159.1 GCA_016931575.1 Bacteroidales bacterium
CTTCGATCGATGGTTGGTGCCTAATACCACTCCCCTTAAATAACACCCCAAACCTCCCAAACCCACCGACATCCCCCCTCCCCCGCAAACGTTTGCATTCCCCAATAGCAACTACCTCCTAAGCAGAATTCCTGATACTTCCTAATAAACAACACGTTAACTAATTTATCGCAAATTAACCCGGCAATGGCGCTCCTCATTTAACATATCACCCCACCATACGACAAAACCGTTACGCACTCCCTCCTGCACCCACATACCCCGCATCAAACCTGACATAGAAGAAATTTGTGGGCCCTTTGAAACAAATCACCCTTCGATACCACAAACTGGCCCCTTTCTTAAAACTGCAAACGTTTGCGTAGAAAACCGGGTGAATTTCACTAACTTAGAAATACTCATTCTACTATTTAGTTTAAATTTGATCGTAATAGTAACCCTAATTAATATCTACCTTAATGAGACAAATCAAACTCAGCTATAAACTACTGCTACTCCTGGGCAGTATGTTTATTGTGACATCGGCGCTTGCTCAGGAACGCATGGTCACCGGCACGCTTACCGATAGTGAAACCAAAGAACCCCTGATCGGCGCCACGGTAGTCATTCAGGGAACAACCAACGGAGCCTCTACCGACCTCGACGGAAACTATCAGATACAGGTCAGTAATGGCGATGTGCTCTACATCTCCTTTGTGGGTTACCTGAGTCAGACCATTACCATTTCCGGTCAGTCCGTGATCAACGTGGAACTTGTTCCGGACATTAAACAACTGGAAGAAATTGTCGTGATTGGATACGGAACCGTGAAGAAGGAGGATATGACCGGTGCGGTGTCCGTAGTTACAGCCAAAGATTTCAACCAGGGCGCCATCACTTCCCCGGAAGAACTGCTCATGGGCAAAACCGCCGGCGTACAGATCACTGCCGGAGGCGGGGCCCCGGGTAGTGAATCTACCATCCGGATCCGCGGCGGCTCCTCGCTTCGCGCCAACAACAATCCCCTGATCGTTATCGACGGCGTCCCCCTGGATAATGACAATACCTCCGGACTGAGCAACTCGCTGAGTACCATCAACCCAAATGATATTGAATCCTTCACGGTCCTGAAAGATGCCTCTGCAACGGCCATCTACGGTTCCCGGGCATCCAACGGGGTGATCATCATCAGTACCAAAAAAGGGAAGAAGGGAAAGACTGCACAAATCAACTACCACGTAAAAACCTCCCTGGCTACGCCCGTGAAAAGTATCGATGTGCTTACACCCGATGAATTTACCAGCCTGGTCACAGAGCGCTACCCGGAAGATACGGAGATGCTGCTCGGCGAACAAACCGACTGGATGGATGTGATCATGCAGAATGCCTTTGCCCATGAGCATACCCTAAGCGTATCGGGTGCCTACAAATTCCTGCCTTACCGCGCATCTGTCGGTTATGTAAACCAGGATGGCACGCTAAAAACTTCCAACTTCAACCGTACAACGGCAACGCTCAACCTCACTCCTTCATTTTTTGATGATAAGCTGCAGATTGCCGTCAACACGAACTATTCCCGTACCAATTCGGTATTTGCAGACCGTGGAGCCGTAGGAACGGCCCTGAGCTTCAATCCGACAGTCCCCGTATACGACCAGGATAATCCCTTCGGAGGCTATTACTCCTACCTTTCCCTAGCTGGTACCCCGGTGGCAAACTCGCCATCAAACCCACTGTCCATGCTTGAACTACGGGATAACCACGGCACCGTGAACCGCTTTATCGGGAATGCACAGGTAGACTATAAGCTGCATTTCCTCCCCGACCTCAAACTTTCTGCCCTGGTGGGTACCGATAGGGTGAATACCACCGGTGAGGATATCACCTCAACGGATGCTTCCTGGGAAAGGGGACTGGGAAGGCAGAGTGAGTATACCCAGGAGAAGAAAAACGAACTGCTCGACCTGTACTTCACCTACAACAAGAAGATCGATGCCATCAAGAGCGAGCTGACCCTTACAGGAGGTTATTCCTGGCAGCATTTCTACCGTGAAAGCTACAGCTTCGCCTGGGTGCCGGAGAGCGGGGATACCCTCGACTACCCCCGGACCATCCCTACGGAGTACTACCTGATTTCCTTCTTCGGACGCCTGAACTATTCGCTGGCAGGAAAGTACCTGCTGACGCTCACCCTCCGCCAGGATGCCACTTCCAGGTTCTCCGAGAACAACCGGAAAGGTATTTTCCCGTCGGTAGCCTTTGCCTGGAACATCAGAAATGAATCCTTCATGGAAAGCCTGGAAGCCGTCAGCGAACTGAAACTTCGCCTTGGCTACGGGATCACCGGGCAACAGGACCTGAACATCAATGACGATTATCCCTACTACGGGACTTATACCTACAGTACCAATTCGGCCATGTACCCTTTCGGGAATACAATGTACACCACGCTGCGCCCGGAGGGCTACAATGCCTCGCTGAAATGGGAAGAAACCACCACTTATAATGCGGGACTGGACTTCGGTCTGTACAATAACCGGATCACAGGATCCGTCGAAGTTTACAGACGGCTTACCAAAGACCTGCTGAATGAACTTCCCCTGGCATCAGGAACCAACTTTATCAATGCTTTCGTGCAGAACATCGGTGATCTTGAAAACAATGGTGTGGAGCTGTACCTCAATGCCAACGCCCTCTCCGCCAAGGATTATAACTGGAATATATCCTTCAACGCCAGCTATCAGAAGAGTACGATCACCAAGCTGACAGAATCGGTGGATTCAAGCTATATCGGAATTCTTACCGAAGGGATCTCCGGAGGTATCGGAAACCGCATCCAGATCCATTCCGAAGGGTTTTCCCCGAATGCTTTCTATGTGTATGAGCAGGTGTATGATGTTAACGGGATCCCCATCGAGAACCTTTACGTCGACCGTAACGGTGACGGCGTCCTGGATGCCGATGACATTTACCGCTACATGAAAAGGGCTCCCGACCTGGTTCTGGGCATCTCATCTTCCTTTGCCTACAAGGCGCTGACCATCAGCTTCTCCGGAAGGGCCAACTTCGGAAACTATGTCTACAACAATTACGAGTCGACCAATGCCTACTTCAACCGGGTGACCTCCGGTGGCAGCTACCTCTCAAATATCCCGGAGAGCACGTTCAATTCGGAATTCATCACCACGCCGAACGACGACCGGTATAAATCTGATTTTTATGTCAGGAATGCCTCTTTCTTCCGGATGGACAATATCACGGTAAGTTACCTGTTCAGCAACCTGATAAAAGAGAATACAAGCTTATCGGTTTACGCAACCGTGCAGAATGCCTTCGTCATCACCAAATACAATGGTATCGATCCGGAGGTATTCAGCGGAGTGGATAACAATGTATACCCGCGTCCCCGGACATTCTTACTGGGACTGAACCTGAGCCTGTAACCTAAAACATCTGAGAAAAATGAAAAGACTAAAAACGAATATACTGAAATGGGCACTGGTACTTCCGCTGGTATTCACTGCCTGCATGGACGATCTGAATACCATTCCCCTGGATACTGAACGTGTTACCTCTGAGTCGGTTTATGCCAACGAGGCTTCCTACAAACAAGCCCTGGCAAAACTCTACGGGGGATTAATGCTTACCGGTCAGCAGGGCCCCGCAGGCGATGCCGATATCATCTCCGACGATGAGGGCTTCTCCTCGTACCTTCGCGTTTACTGGAATGCCCAGGAACTCCCTACCGACGAGGTGCTCATCCGCTGGACAGACAACGGGCTTGCCGGTCTGAACCAGATGAACTGGACCGCCACCAACAGTTTTATTTTCATGGTTTATACCCGGATATTCTACCAGATCACCATGATCAACGAATACCTGCGACAGACCACCGATGAGAAGCTCGATTCACGCGAGGTAAGTGCTGAGCTAAGGACCGAGATCGGGTACTACCGTGCCGAAGCCCGCTTCCTCCGGGCTCTGAGCTACTGGCATGCCCTGGATCTCTTCGGAGGTAACGTGCCCTTTGTCACCGAGGAGGATGAGCTGGGCTCATTCAAGCCGGAAGCTACAAATCCCCAGGCACTCTTCGAGTACCTGGAAGCTGAACTCAAGGCCATCGAAACTGAGCTGATGGAACCCCTGCAGAATGAGTATGCACGGGTAGACCGCGTCGCTGCCTGGATGCTGTTGGCAAAGCTTTACCTGAATGCCGATGTGTACTATGGCGAAGAACGGTATACCGAGTGCCTCGATTATTGCAAGCTGATCATCAACTCTGGATATGTCCTGGAACCGGTGTTCCAGAACCTGTTCCTGGCTGATAATGACCAGGCCGACGGGATCATCTTCACCCTGGCCAGCGATGGTATCAGCTCCCAGACATACGGTGGAACAACTTACCTTGTTAATGCCGCTGTGTTCGCCGATTACCAGCTAAACTACCGCGCAGATTACGGAACCTCCGAGGGATGGGCCGGATTGCGGACTACCTCGGCCTTTGTAGATTTCTTCAGGGATTCCGAAGGGGAGCTTGACACCCTGGACAGCCGGAACATGCTCTTCACGGAAGGAAGGACCCTCGACATCACCGATATGGAGGAAATCTCCGAAGGCTACCTCCTGGTTAAGTATAAAAATATCGACAGAGATGGTGTCGAAGGATCCAATGTCGGCAGCAGAACCTATGTGGATACCGACTTCCCGATGTTCCGCCTGGCAGATGCCTACCTGATGTATGCCGAAGCGCTGCTCAGAGGGGGAACGGGCGGTGACATGAACACTGCCACAGACTATGTAAACAGTCTCCTCGAAAGGGCATACGGAAATTCCAGCCAAAATATCAGCCCTGCCGGGCTCGACCTGGACCTGATCTTGCGGGAGAGGACCCGCGAGTTCGCCTGGGAAGGACACCGCCGTACCGACCTGAGACGTTTTGGTCTGTTCACCGGCGATCAGTTCCTCTGGCCATTTAAGGGCGGCGCACTGGAAGGCACCGGCACCCCGGCAAAATTCGAAATTTTCCCGATCCCCACTTCCGATATTAACGCAAACCCAAACCTTGAACAAAACCCGGGTTACTAGTTAAACATGACCCTGAAAGATACTACGATGAAAAAACAACAGTATATTTTAATCCTTGCATTCGTCTTCGCACTTTTTGCCTGCGAGGATAAGGAAGAAAAACCAACCCTGGACAATGCGAATGCCGTGGCTCCGGTGCTGCTTACCCCCGCCGATGCCTCAAGCTACACGCTGACGACTGCCGATGCTCTGAACGATTTTGAGCTCTTTACCTGGTCTTCTGCAGATTATGGCGTGGACATCGCCCTGACCTACACCCTGCAGCTCGAGCTGGCCGGAGGACAATTTGCTTCTCCAAGGTTGCTGGCCCGCACAGGCGATCTGAGCGATACGCTGACAGTAGGCGGGCTGAACCTGATGCTCTTCAACATGGGGATCAATACCGCCCAGGCTACCGATCTGAATATCCGCGTGATGAGTACCGGTGCCAACGCAGCCGTCGATACGCTGATCTCCGGCGTTAACACCATCACCGTAACCCCTTTTACCTATGCAGTCCCGAATATTCTTGGCCCCACAGACGGAAGCAGCTTTGTGCTGGCTAGGGACACTGCCGGGGAGTTGGATTTTGAAGAGTTCAGCTGGACTCAGGTAGATTACTACACCGGCGAAGCAACGCGCTACAGGCTTCAATTTGACATTCCGGCAAACAATTTCTCCGATCCGGTTACGCTGTATGACGGTAGCGACCTGCAATTCACCCCCATCGTCCTCGACCTGAACAATGCCCTGCTCGACCAGGGATATGAGGTAGGTGTTGCTGCTGACGTAGCCTTCCGGGTACTCTCATCTCTGGGTGAATCCGGCGTAATTACCTCCGGAACTGTAGAATATACCCTTACGCCATATTCTTCCGAGGCTCCCCCACCCGACCCGCTCTACCTCCTGGGATCTGCAACCTTAGCCGGCTGGGATAACACCGCCGCGCTGACCATTGAGTGGGATGCTGCCAGAAACGTTCATTCCATTACAACCGACCTCACAGCCGGAGGCATGAAGATCCTCAAAAATCTTGGAGCCTGGGCCCCACAGTGGGGAGATGACGGAAATGGTGACGGCACCGGTGGCGTGTTGATCTATCGCCCGGATGAAGCCACGACCGATCCGGCAGAGATCCCCTCACCGGGTGCAGGGACCTATCGCATCGATATCGACATCCCAAACCTGACCTATACCATCACGCCTGTATAATACCATCAATTACAAACCTACCTGTTAACTCCCTGAGCAATGGTCACCAGGCCGCTGCTCAGGGCTTTTTTCGTGATTTAAGGCATGACTAACGAAAGTTCGGACCCAGAAGCATCGTGGTGACCGTGATGCCTGATCCTTTCACTCTTTTGCATTGCGGTACCTGCGGCGCAGAATAAGACGTGCTTTAATGAAAGTTACAAAACAAAAAACATGACTCCCCCTGATATGAAGTATTAAAGAGCTGAATGTTGTACCTTCAACGAACAAAGTTGTCACACCCTCACCCGGGCTAAGCAAGGAGTGAATCAGGATGTGACACTCCCTAACTCGAAAGATGCTGAGATGAAAATCCCCACCCTCATAAAACAAAGCCTTCGCACCCCGACCTGGTGCATCAGCTTTTCGACCTTTCTTACCCTCCTCCTATGCCCCTTCGCCTCTTACGCCCAGGATGACGTGATGCTGCAGGGGTTCTACTGGGATGTACCTGTCGACAGCGAGCACCGGAACGGCTTTTGGTACGATACCCTGGCATCGAAGATGGAAGTGCTCCGGGAGGCTGGCTTTACAGAGATCTGGTTGCCCCCGCCGTCCAAGGGAAACTGGGGAATTTTCGACAATGGTTACGGCGTTCACGATCATTACGACCTGGGAGCCTACGAACAGATCGGCACCCGTGAAACCCGCTTCGGATCTGCCAAAGAACTGGAGAATCTCATCCTTATCGCACATGATACGAGCCTGGGCCCGCGGATAAACCTCCTGGCCGACGTCCTGCTTAATCACCTATATTCCACACAGCTGAAAGATTACGAGGTAAATCCTGCGCTGAAAGATTACATCCTGAATGAGGCAGTTGTCAACGGAAAGCAATATCACCCCTATCCGCTCAACGAGATCGTTTGGGAGCTTGCGCCGGCAGATATATCTACCCTGTCCTTTGAGCTGAAATGCTATTGCCCGGGAAATGACGAATGGAACGGTGCCTTCACCCTCGAAGTGGATACGGGCCTTCAATCGCTGCTGACAAACCCCCGGTCGGAATCCATCGAACTTAAACCCGGCAACACCATCACCCCGCCTCACACCTGCCAAAGCTGGTTTGAGGCTACTTCCCGCACTTTTCCTTTTTCCATTCGGCCGGTTGCAGGAAAAAGACTGTATATACGCATCAGCGCCCGCAAAAAGAACGGCAACAGCTACGACTGGACCGACCAGACGCGGGGCATCAGCCTGGAAACAGTCCCTGCCTCCCCGGAAGAGGGATCCCTGCAAATTAATGTCCTCACCCCTACCGGCATCCACTATGTCGATAAGGAGCAACTGCCAAACCTGAACTGGAATTATTCCTTTTTCCACCCGGCATACACGGGCGACTTCCTGTCGGCCAACCTGGTCGACGATCAGGTGACGCCTGCACTGAAGTGGTTTGGCCACGACTTCAACCATAATCAGCCCGAACTGACCGGCCGCATGGCAGACTGGGGCCGTTGGCTTCGTGACAGCATCGGATTCGACGGCTACCGGCTCGACTTTGTCATGGGCGTGGATAAAAATTTTGCAGCCGATTGGATCAACCGCGTATGGCAGGGGAAGGAACAGCATGCCACCCTGGTGGCCGAGTATTTCAGTCAGAATAAACAGCGAATCCGGGAATGGGCAGACCTTATGGAAGAGAAATGCCCGGGAGTACAGGTAAGTCTCTTCGATTTCCCGCTGAAGTTTGAACTCAACGATCTGTGCCATGATAATCCGGGAGATTATGACATGCGCAGGCTGCTAGAGGCAGGGATGCTTTTCGATCCGGAATATCACCTTCCGGCCGACCGTCTGGTCAGCTTTGTGGATAATCACGATACCGGTAAAGAAAGCGATAAATGGATGACCCAAAACTGGGAGATAGCCTATTCCTATATTTTCTTTCACCCTGCTGAGCCCTGTGTGTTTTACAATCACTTCTTCGGGGTTGCGGAGAAGGATTTTTCGCATGAAGGTACCGAACTTGAGATTCCCGGCGATCTCGGCAAGCAGATCCGAAAGCTGATTAAAATACGCCAGCAATACCTTTCAGGGAATATGGTGCACCTGACGGACAAGTCTGCGGAATACCGCAATTTGTATGTTGCATTCCGCGAAGGCGCTGCTTCCTGCATGGGGGCATTCCTTACCCTGACCAATGGGGCAACAGGAAAGGATATACCCCCCATCAAACTAAAAAGGGAGTTCAGCAACTTCTTCGGAAAGGAGCTGATCAACCTGATCCATCCTGAACAAACGATCCGTGTTGGCCCTGCCGGACAGTTGTCTTTCGACCTGAAAGGGCACAGGGAGGGGATCTGGATCTTGAAGGAGGAGGTAATGGATTAGGGATTGTTGATGGGGTGAAGGAATGATGGGTTGATGGGTTTAGAAGGTTGATGAACTGTATCGCCGTCGGCAAGCCTATGGCGACCGAAGGCATCGCCGTCGGCAAGCCTATGGCGACCGAAGAACGGTTTTGCCTTAGATTGATTGGCAGGGAGGCAGCTAAAGGAAAAGTCAGTTCCGTATTGGAATTTAGCAGCCAGTTTACAGAAACCAGAAAAAAAGCCCTGCCAAATTTCCCGCAGCTATACGCTGATAAAAACGCTTATCTACGCAGATGAAATTGAAGAAGCCATAAAAAAGCACTGTCCTGGGCAGAATCGAATTCTACAGCATTCACCTGCATCAAAACCTCAATTCATGCATTCCTGATTCATGTTCAGCTTTACAGATAGGTTCAACAGTATCATAATTCTCACCTATTATATTTTCAGGATGAATCAATAGAATCACAAAAGCTGGAAGTCATTAAAAGTGTCTCACTTGTCAATAAAACTCACTTAAGCCAATATTGTATTTAAATTCCTGTTGTTATAACGGATCGAAATTGATATTTTTATAATCAATTGAAGGCACACACAGGCAGTTTCCAAGTAACCTGCCATTAAACCAAATCGACCCTGTCTCAAATGCATCAGAACAATACGATTCATAGAGAAGAGAGATACTACCGGCAGATTGTAGACCTGGCTAATGTGGCCATTGTTAAGTTCGACACGAAGTTCATTCTTAACGACTTTACCGGAAACGCAGAAAAAGTATTTGGCTATAAGAAGGAGGAAGTCCTCGGCAGAAGTCTGTACGAAACTATTGTTCCTCATTATGAATCAACGGGCAGGGATCTTGTCCGGCTTATTGATCAGCTTATCGCCAACATACATTCATACGAATACAATGTCAATGAGAATATCCGCAAGGATGGGAAAGTCATTTGGATGCAATGGTACAACAGTGAGCTCAGGGATGAAAAGAATGTGCTCACCGGAATCTTATCCATTGGCGTGGAGATTACCGACAGGGTAATGATGGAACGTGCCCTTAAAGAAAGTGAGGAGCGTTTTAAAACACTGTCAAACCTGACCTTTGAAGGAATTATCATCCACGAGAATGGCTTAATACTGGATTGCAACCTCTCTTTTGAAAGGCAAATCGGTTATTCACGCAAGGAACTTATCGGCATGCAGCTGCTTGAGCAGCTAATCCCTCCCGGGTACCATGTGTCAATAACAAACATGATGAAAAATGACTCTGCCCAATATGAAGCGGAAGCTATCCATAAAGATGGGACCATCATCCCCATCTCAATTGAGTCCGGAAAGGCAAAGATCGGCGACCGTGAAGTGCGGGTAGCCGCTATTCGTAATATCAGTGAACTAAAGAAGACTATTAACGAACTCGACAAGTATAAGAACCACCTGGAAGAAATCGTTGTGCAACGTACCGAGGAGCTGAAAGAAAAATCCAGGGAGTTAAAAAAACAGAACGAACTGCTTCAGCTTGAACGAAATCAGCTCAGGACCATTATCGACCATATCCCTGATATCATCTATATCAAAGACACACAGAGCAGGTTCCTGAACGTAAATCAAAAACAGGTACAGCATTTTAAGAAAAAAGCACTCAGTGAGGTAATCGGTAAAAATGATTTCGATTTCTATAGTAAAGAATTTGCTGAGAAATACCTGTCCAATGAGCAGGAAATCCTGCGAAAGGGAATTCCGATGATTAACATGGAAGAACTTAGCATTGATGAAAACGGTAATCAGATCTATCTTTCAACTACCAAGGTACCACTCAAAGACCACCTTGGAAAAATAACCGGCATTGTCGGTATCGGCAGGGATATGACTGAAAAGATCCGTGCCGATAATGAACTGAAGATCCAGAAAATGTACCTTGAGGAATCAAATCACCTTCTCGGGGAAAGATCAGAGAAGATTGAAAAGCTGAATGCACAGCTTTTTGAATCCAACGATAAGCTGGAAGCCGCCAACCATATCCTCCAGGAAAGAAAGGAAGAGCTGGAAGCTACGCTTGAGCAGCTGAAGATGGCTCAAACCCAATTGATACAATCGGAGAAAATGGCTTCACTGGGTATCTTGCTGGCTGGCATTGCACATGAAATTAATAATCCAGTGAACTTTATCTATGCCGGGGTAAACAGTATGATCAAAGATTATCAGGATGTAAATGCGGTTATCCGGGAATTCCTAAAGCTGAAAAAAGGGGCTCAGGATACAGATGAGATTCTGGATCAAATCGCGCAGCTGACAAAACAACTCGACTTCAATACCGCCCACCAGGCTATCTTTGAAACCATGGAAGATATAAAGCTTGGTGCTACCCGGATCAAGGAAATCGTAAATGGCCTGAGCCGTTTCTCAAGAATGGAAAATGAGGACTGGAAGCGCTCTGATATTCATGATGAACTTAACAGCGTGCTTGTTCTGCTAAAAAATAAATATAAGCACCACATCAAAATTGAAAGAAACTATGACGAGGATCTTCCTGAGGTGGATTGCCATGCTGGAAAACTGAATCAGGTATTCATGAACATTATCAACAATGCCATTGATGCTATTGGCGAAAATGAGGGGACGATCATACTTCAAACCACATACCGGAAGGGATGGGTATACATCTCCATCCGCGATACCGGAAGGGGTATCGAAACCAGGGACCTCTCAAGGATTTTTGACCCGTTTTTTAGCACTAAGGAGGTAGGGCATGGACTAGGTCTTGGATTGGCAATAAGTTATTCCATTATCCAGGAACACCAGGGAGAACTCACTGTGAAATCTTCGCCAGGAAAAGGGTCAGAGTTCGCAGTGAAGATACCTGTCAAACATTAACACGAAAAAAAATACTCTTCCCACATGGAAAAGAAATATAGCTTACTTTACATTGATGACGAAGAAAGTAACCTCCGTGTATTTAAGAATAGCTTTCGAAGGGATTTCGGGATTTTTCTTGCCTCCTCAGCAGATGAGGGTATGAAGATCCTGGATATGGAGGATATTGATGTGATCATCACGGATCAACGCATGCCGGGAAAAACCGGTCTTGAACTACTTAAGGAGATCCATGGGCAATTTCCGGAAATCCCGCCGCACCGTCTTATGGTTTCGGGCTTTGCCGCTCCACATGATATTGAAACAGCATTTAAGGAATATGGGCTCTTTAAGTTCATTACAAAACCCTGGGAGGCTGAAGATCTGAAACAAATAATTCTGGATGTAATTCACAAGGGCAATGGATAAAAAATACAATATACTGTATGTTGATGATGAAGTCAGCAACCTGAATGTTTTTAAGAATACCTTTAGAAGAGACTACAACATTTTCATTGCTGAATCTGCCAGGGATGGATTGGAGATTCTCGATCGCGAAAAGATTGATCTTGTCCTTACCGATCAGCGTATGCCGGAAATGACCGGCGTTGATTTTCTGAAATCTGTCATGGTGAAGCATCCCGGTCCAAGTCGGATACTCATCACCGCCTACACCGATTTCAATGCCCTGAAGGATGCTGTCAACGAGGCTAAAATTTTCCAGTATATCCAGAAACCCTGGGACGAAGGAGAAATCAGACAGATCATTGACAATGCGCTTGATATCCACTACCTCAGACTTAAAAACCAACATCTCACCCGGGAACTCCAGAAAAAAAATTCCGAGCTTGTGAGGTTGAATGAGGAGCTAATCGACCTGGATAAAATAAAATTCCAGTTCCTGAACATTATCAGCCATGAAATACGGACACCCCTTAACGGACTCCTGGGTGCTGCCTCACTGTTTAAAAGTGAGTTTGAAGCGGAAGAGTTTCGCAAATACAAGGAGTTGTTCGATATCCTTGACGGATCAGCCCAACGACTAGCACATTTCCTGCTGCTCGCGGAACGGATCACCTCTTTGAAGGCGCGGCACTTCGAGCTGAAACCGGAACCTTTTGACCTGCATCGGGTTATCCATGGGATCGTAGACGAAAAGCGTGAAAAACTGGATAAAAAACAGCTTAAACTGAAGCTCGGGCTTAGCAATTCCCCGGAAAGTTGTTTTGCGGAGAAACAGTTGATCGAGATATGCCTGAGTGAGGTGCTGGACAATGCTATCAAGCATTCAGAACGAGGTGGTAGCATATACATCCTTACTGAATCGCACAGAAATGACATCATGGTAAAAATTACTGATGAAGGAAATGGATTTCCCGAACACGTTATGAAAAACATTTTCAAGCCCTTTATCACCCATGAGGATATCACTAAAGAAGGTATGGGTCTCGACCTGGCACTTATTAATCAGATTGTAAAAGCCCATCAGGGCACCATAAAGATCAGTAATAACCCGACACGAGGAGCATGTGTTCAACTGATTTTCAATAAATTACCAACAGAAAGGTAAAGCGTAAAAAAACTATGAGACTATGAAAAAAGAACTGAAACGAATTGTACCCGGATACGGCCTTGGCACCCTCAAGTTCGGCACTACCCGCGAAGATGTGAAAGCGCTCCTCGGAGAACCTGATGAAACTGAATCCTACGCATTCGAGGAATCTCCTGTGGATACAACAGAGTCGTGGCACTACGATGAGCTGGAGCTCTCCATGAGCTTTGACGAAGAAGCAGACTGGAGGCTGACCACCGTATCGGTTTCCTCTGATGAGTTTATCCTTGAAAGGTTCCACCCTGTCGGAATGCGAAAAGAAGAGTTGCTGGCTGAACTCAGCCGGCTGGACATCCGTGACCTGCAGCATGAGGATTACTCAACCGATGAGACCCCAAACCAGGAGCTCTACTCCTCCGAAGACCTGGCCATGAATTTCTGGCTTGAAGAAGGTGTTGTCAGCGAAATTCAGTGGGGACCGCTGTTTATCGATGAGGATACTGTAGACTGGCCGGCATAAAAAGATCGTTAAGACAATTGCCCGGGAGCCCATGAAATCTATACCGATATACCTGACAGGCCTGCTGCTGCTTGCAGCTTGCGGAGGTGCTGAAACTGAAAAGAAAAGCAAACCCCAGGCTCAGGATGCAGGGAGAGTTGCCTGTGAACCCCTGAAACTGACCCTGGAGGAAGCCAATAAACTCGCGGAGCTCCCCCTGTCCTGCATTCAGATCCAATACCCGAACAAACCTTCCTTCACGCTGGAGAGCAAGGATGACCTGAAAGAACCCTGTGAGCTGAGCCCGGCATTTTACGGGTGTTTCGACTGGCATTCAGCGGTTCACGGGCACTGGTCGCTGGTGAAACTGCTGAAGGAGTTCCCTGAACTGGAAAAGGCGGATCTCATGGAGACAAGTCTGCGCAACCACCTCTCAAAACCAAATATCCTTGCAGAAACCAGGTATTTCAAAGAAGACAGGAATAAAAGCTTTGAACGAACCTATGGCTGGGCATGGCTGCTGAAACTTGCTGAGGAATTACACACCTGGGACTCCCCCCTCGCCAGGGAACTTGAACAAAACCTCGAACCCCTGACCGAACAGATCGTACAAAGCTTCATCGAATTCCTGCCAAAACTCAGGTACCCGATCCGTGTTGGCGAACACACCAATACAGCCTTTGGACTATCCTTCGCCCTGGATTATGCAGATGCAACAGAGCATGCTGAATTAGGGAATATTGTCCGTGCCAGGGCAAAAGATTTTTATCTGCACGATCAAGGCTGCCCGCTCGACTGGGAGCCCAGTGGTTATGATTTCTTATCGCCATGTCTTGAGGAGCTCGATCTGATGCGAAAAGTGTTGAACAAACAGGAATTTGATGCCTGGCTGAACAGCTTCCTGCCTGAACTAAAAAACCGCTCGCTTGAGATCGGGGTCGCAGAAGTTAGTGACCGCACCGACGGTAAACTGGTTCACCTCGACGGGCTGAATTTCAGCAGGGCCTGGGTCCTTTACGGACTGGCAAAGCAGTACCCCGAATACAGCTATGTAATTGATATCGCCAACAAGCATATGAACCACTCCATTCCCAACCTTCTGGGCGACGGGTATGAAGGGGGACACTGGCTGGGGACATTTGCTATTTATGCGCTGGGTATTTAGCTTTCAATGTCGACCACTCAGTGAGGTTGAGACACCCTACTGCCCTAAATCAGGATGTCCATTCTGATGAAGATCATACTGCATCAGTGATTAGTAGCTTTCAACCACGTCGCTCCTGCAAAAATGCTTATTCACTATCAGCGATGTTAAATTATTCTGCATTCACCCCTGTTAAGCTTGAGATCTTAACACCAAAAGGGCTGATTTCACTTACCAGGTGCCTGTTCAATAAGGCATGGAATCAATCGCATGAAAATGCCCTGGATCCAGATTTTCCACCTATTTTACACATATCTCCACCTGTTTTCTATTTTTCTCAACAATCTTTGAAGAATGGAGAAATCTGCTTTCTTGTGCAGCATTGAAAAACACTCCTTCAATAAGTATTAATTTATACCTGAAACTGTGAACACAACAAAATCGAATAAGCTAAGCGTTCTGGAAAAAATCGGATTTGGATCCGGAGATGCGGCAGTAAATGTTGTTATTTCCTCTTTTTTCCTGATTATCACCATTTTTTATACGGATGTATTTGGGATTAAGCCCAAGGACATGGCTCTGTTATTCCTGTTAATACGGTTTATGGATGCAGTTGCCGATCCGGTAATGGGACTTATTACTGACAGGTTTAAATTTAAGGGGGGACGTTACAGGCCTTATTTCCTGTTTTTGTCGGTGCCTTTTGGTATCGCTGTTTACTTAACTTTCACCACACCGGATCTTGCGTATGCCAGTAAACTGGTTTATGCCTATTGCACTTACATTCTCGTAAATCTCATGTTCACCGCTGTAACGATTCCCTATATTTCCATAATCAGCGTAATAACCAGTGATCCGCAGGAAAAATTATCCGCAAACGGATACCGGCTTTTCTTCGCTAAAGTGGCAGCTCTGCTGGTTTCCAGCGTTGTTCCTGTTATGGCGGAAGCAGTCGGTAAAATCGACTGGTCTACTTTTTCAATACAAAATATGACTTTTGTGTATGAAGTATTCGAAAAACCTAATATGGCCCTGGGATACCAGGTGGCAATGGGTGTAATGGCCGTCATGGCTACCCTTCTTTTTATATTTTGCTATTTTACCACGGAAGAACGAATAGAACATGTCACAGACAAGAGACCTATTCTGGAACAACTAAAATTGCTCATACAAAACCGTCAGTGGCTTATCTTGTGGGGGTCCTGTTTATCTGGAACTGTGGGGTATGCCATCCGTACCGCTGTGGCAATGTATTATGCCAAATATTACCTGGGAGGTGATGGCGGAGTGCAGTCCTCGTTTTTGGCTACAGGGGTTATAGCATCTATCATTGCCATGCCGCTCTCGACCTTTATCACCAAGCGTTTCTGTAAGGTTAAACTCTTCTGGATATCACAATTAGCCGTAGGGGTAGTCAGTGTACTTATGTTCGCAGTAGTTCGTCCGGGTAACATATCCCTTGCCTATCCCCTGTATTTTATCCTGATGCTGGTGGTTGATGTTCATGCTCCGGTATTCTGGTCAGCTATTGCCGAAGCAGTGGATTATGGACAGGCAGAAACAGGGAAACGCGTGTCAGGATTGGCTTTCGGAGGCATTTCTTTCGCTCAGAAAGCCGGTATGGGCATTGCCGGTGCAGCTGTAGGACTTCTGCTTGATGCTTTTGGATATGTCCCGAATGCTGTACAATCCAAAACTTCGCTTTTGGGCCTGACCCTGATGCTTACACTTATTCCTGCCTTTTTTCATATCATCAATGGCTTCTTGATCATGCGGTATAAAATTACTGATAAATATTACGAAGTTATAAGAGCCAAACTTAACATCTGATAAAATGGATACAAGAGGAAAAAACGCACCCTTTGTCGAACAACGGGCCGATCCGTTTATCTACAGACATACTGACGGGTATTACTATTTTACTGGTTCGGTACCGACATACGATTGCATCGAGCTTAGAAAAGCTAAAACCTTAAATGGGCTAAAGGATGCCGAAACATTCAATGTCTGGCATAAGCATGAATCCGGCCCCATGAGCCGGCATATATGGGCACCTGAGATTCATTACCTGGATGGAAAATGGTATGTTTATTTTGCCGGAAGTGAAGAGGAAGATATCTGGAAACTGCGACCCTATGTTCTGGAATGTAAAGGTCAGGATCCCCTGAGAGATGAATGGGTCGAACTCGGGCAGATGCAGGCAGCAGATGGCGATGAAAAAACTTTCACCGACTTTTCACTGGATGCCACCATCTTCGAAAACCGGGGAAAGCGGTATTTCTGCTGGGCAGAAAAAACAGGCGGCCAGTTTGCTGCCTCTAATCTGTACCTGGCTGAAATGGATTCACCCATCAAACTGAAAACTACACAGTTTATGCTCACAACCCCCGATTATGACTGGGAAAGAGTCGGTTTCTGGGTAAACGAAGGTCCCGCCGTGATCAAAAACAAAGGTAAAATTTACATCACCTTTTCAGCAAGTGCCACCGGAGCCTGTTACTGCATGGGCATGATGGAGGCCGGTGAAGATTCTGATTTGCTCGACAGGAATTCGTGGAAGAAATCAAGGTACCCGGTACTGCAGACAGATTACGTGAAGAAAATATACGGACCCGGACATAACTGCTTTACCGTGGCCGAAGATGGCGTTACCCCATTGTGTATCTACCATGCCAGGGATTATGAAAATGCTGTCGGTGACCCGAAAGTGGTACCGAAAAGCGATATCCGGCCCCTGGAAGAAATTGTAGCCGATCCCTTATATGATCCGAACAGGCATGCAAGGGTCATGGAGGTGAAGTTTGATGCTGAGGGGAAACCTGTTTTTGAATTTTACTAGCAGATACGCGATACACTAGGTCTCCTTACTGATCCCTGCCGTTCTGCTACCTGTTAATTCTTACTTACTAACTAATAAGGCTCCAGTCAAACTGGCTGCTTTGCATGCTGTCCATCATCCTGGCCAGGAGCTTGTTTTTTGGTTCCTTCAGATGGGGATCCTCAGATAGCACGTCTTCGGCCACATTCCTGGCATATTGCAGGATCTGCCCGTCACGCGCCAGGTTTGCGATCTTCAGGTCGAAGGGGACCCCGCTTTGCTGGGTACCCTCAATATCCCCTGGTCCCCTGAGTTTCAGGTCTTCTTCCGCAATAATGAAACCATCATTGGTCTGCACCATGATATCGATTCGCTTTTTGGCCTCATTGGATAGTTTATAGCCGGTCATGAGGATACAGTAGCTTTGATCGGCACCACGCCCCACCCTTCCACGCAGCTGGTGCAACTGGGAAAGTCCGAAACGCTCAGCACTTTCTATAACCATAATGCTGGCATTCGGAATGTCCACCCCAACCTCGATTACGGTGGTGGCTACCATAATATGTGCTTTGCCCTCTTTGAAAAGCCGCATGCCATACTCCTTGTCTTCGGATTTCATCCGGCCGTGCACACAGACCACCACATACTCTGGCGGTTTAAACAGCTCTGTGACACCGGCATAGCCCTCCTCCAGGGCTATATAATCCAGTTTTTCCGATTCCTCGATCAGGGGGTAGACAATGAAAACCTGCTGCCCGCGGTCTATCTGCTTCCTTAAAAAACCATACATGGCCAGGCGCTTCGAATCAAAATAATGGTAGGTTTGTATGGGTTTTCTTCCCGGGGGCATCTCATCGATTACCGATACATCCAGGTCGCCATAAAGCGTCATTGCCAGCGTCCTGGGGATAGGCGTTGCGGTCATGACCAGGATGTGGGGCGGCTCACTGCTTTTTTTCCAGAGCCTGGCACGCTGGGCCACTCCAAACCGGTGTTGCTCGTCGATAACCACCAATCCCAGCCTTCTGAATTGTACGGTATCTTCCAGGAGGGCATGGGTGCCAACAATGATATGTAGGGATCCATCCTGTAGACTTGCCAGCTGAGCTTCACGAGCCTTTTTCCGGGTAGATCCGGTAAGCAGGCTGAGCTGCACCGGAAGGCCTTTAAGCATGTCTGACAGGGTATTATAATGCTGACTAGCCAGAATTTCAGTAGGTGCCATCAGACAGGCCTGGTACCCGTTATCCAGTGCCAGCAGCATCGACATGAGGGCGACCAGCGTTTTCCCGCTGCCCACATCACCCTGCAGCAGCCTGTTCATTTGCCTTCCGGAGCCAAGATCGGCACGGATCTCCTTCATCACCCGCTTCTGGGCACCGGTCAGTTCAAAGCTTAGCATTTCTTTGTAAAAACGGTTAAAGAGTTGCCCAACCTTACCAAAAACAAATCCTTTAAAGTACTCGCTGCGCCCAACTTTTTGCCTGAGGATCTTAAGCTGAATGGCTAATAATTCTTCAAATTTTAGCCGGTACTGGGCCTTCTTAATCTCATTGTCATTTGCCGGAAGATGGATTTTCCGGAGCGCTTCATCCGCACTCATCAGCCGGAGTTTTTCAACAAGGTATGCCGGTAAGGTCTCGGGGAACGGGGCCTTATGAGCCTGGAAGACCCCCGAGATCATCTTCTGGAAAGTCTTGGAACTGATATAGTTGGAACGCAACTTCTCGGTCAGTGAATATTGCGGGTAAAGGGATGTGCCTACCTGGTTCTCAAACAATGCAGCAGGTTCAATTTCCGGATGAGCAATGCTGAACTTGCGACCAAACTGCGCGGGACGACCAAATATGACATACTCCACCCCGACCTGGTAGCTTTTCTCCACCCATTTCGCGCCCTGGAACCATACCAGATCAATACTCCCGGTCAGATCCTCAAAACTGGCAACAAGTCGCTGACGGTATTTTACACCCTCCTTACGGAATGCTACAATCCTTCCCCGGAGCTGGATGTAGGTCTGACTGGCACTTACTTCCGATATCGTATAAATCTTCGTACGGTCGATATACTTATAGGGATAGTACCTGAGCAGGTCGTTCAGGGTGATGATACCCAGCTCTTTGGCCAGAAGTTCGGCACGCCTGGGACCCATTCCCTTCAGGAATTTGATATCATCGGGCTGGTAATTCATACGGACGAATTTAAGGAAAAAATGGAAAGGGAGAGAGGAGGGTTATTAAAGGTGTTGGTGGAATGATGGTGGAATGGAATGGTGGGTTGACAGGTTGATGGGGTTTTGGGGTGTTGTTGGGAATGAGGAACTGAGCAACTGATTAATATGAAGGATAGAATAATGTTCTCAGTTAGCTGTATGGCTGGGTATCCCGAGGGTGTGAGGATCACCGGCAGAATCTGCGATGACAATGTCTGCGAATATCAGCGGGAAACTCTTAATTTTGGCCTTGAATAAATCAACATCATGCAGGAGGAAGTTCTACGAGTCGGTTATTACTTGCGCTTTCTGGCAAAAGCAGGGCACCGGAAAGGGCGCGGGATCAACTCTCCATTTGCTTACCGGCTGGCTGAACAGGTAATCGGTAACAATAATCCCCATCCGGCATACCCTAAAATCCTTGAAGTTTACAACATGCTGGGGAATTCGGATGAACGACTGATAATTAAAGAACTCGGTGGGGGATCCAGAACATTCCGCGATCCTGAACGGCAGGTCAGCAGCATGTTGAAAAATTCCTCCGTATCCTTAAAATACGGACATCTTCTCTGTCGCCTGGCTGACTTCCTCAAACCCTCCTACACACTTGAACTGGGTACCTCCATCGGCATGAGTACGATCTGCCTGGCATTAGGGAACCCGGAGGGAAAAGTTGTCAGTCTGGAAGGTAACCCCTCCTTATGCAGCTTTTCAAAGAACCTATTCGAACAACAGGGCCTAAACAATATCGAAGTCAGGGAAGGCTTGTTCGATGACCTGCTTCCTGAAGTGCTGCTCTCCCACCCTTCCCCCGGCCTGGTCTATATCGACGGCAACCACCGCCATGAGCCCACCCTTCGATATTTCGTCCTCATCGTAGCAACAATGAAAACAGGCTTGATTATCTTTGATGATATTCACTGGTCGCAGGAAATGAACCGGGCCTGGCAAAGAATCAAGTCCGACAGCAGAACCATATTTAGCATGGATCTGTTCCGGATGGGCCTCATTTGCATCGATCCATCCCTTACACCAGGGCATTACATCATGAGGTTTTAGCGATCTCAAGGTACAATTTGCAGCATGAAACACTGGAAAACTTCACACGGCTATGAAATCATCCAAATTCCCAATGGCAGGAGTAGCTGCTACCTTATTCGCAAGGCCGGAATGCTGATCCTGATTGATACGGGAAAGAAGGGCCGTTTCAAAGTAATCTGGGACCAGGTTAGCCGGCTGAAAGGTAAACAGCCTCTCGATCTTATCATACAGACCCATACACACTACGATCATTGCCAGAATACCGCCAGAATAAAGGAAATGGAATCCTGCAAGGTTATGGGTAGTGAATATGAAATCGGGTTCGCGAAGAAGGGGTACACGCCCCTGCCCCGTGGAAGTTACATCTTAACTGAGATTATTTCGTGGGCAGGAAGGATACTTCTTAAAGGACTTTTCAGGCATGAGCCCTTCGAAACTGATATCACTTTGAGGGAGGAGTACATGCTTAAAGCTCCCGGCTTTTTGATCAGAATACTGGCTACCCCCGGTCACACTAGGGGATCTGTAAGTATCCTTGTGGATGATGAAATTGCCCTGGTCGGGGACACCATGATCGGTTTTATCCGAAATACCATCTTTTCTCCCTATGCGGATGAACCGAAAGAAATGATCCGCAGCTGGAAAAAACTATTGGACACTCCCTGCACACTTTTCCTTCCCGGACACGGACAACAGATCAGCAGAAGCCTGCTTGAAAAGGAGTATGAAAAGTATGCCCGGAAACCTAAACTGATGACTTAACAAATTCCCCGGACTCTCCTCTCATTTACCTGTTTAAGCCCTTCCAAACGAATGCCTGCTTTCCGGCCAACCTGCCAGGCATCATCCAACTAACTTGTGACTTGAAACTCATCCTAATACATCAACTGATTGGGCAGAGGGATTAGTTTGTTTTTCTTATAGTCAGATTTAACAGTATACAGGTAGTATATCAGTGAAATCTCGTGGGCTCCCCGGTAATTGGTTGCTGTCTGCGAAATCATAAAATCGTAGGAATAGGCAATGCACCAATTCTCAACCCGGTAGCCTGCCAGGAAATTCAGGGAAGCAGTTCCCCGTGCCAGGTAGTGATCGTAAACTGCATTGTATCGGAAATTCACCCCCCAGAAGACAGGATTGGTAAAGGCATTCACACCCAGGGTCACAACATGGAATGGGCCACTTTTATAGAAACCGGCAATGGGGCCAATGCTTGAATAAGGCTCAATACCTCCATTGGCAGCAAAGATCCTCCTGGGCCGCTTATTTTTATCAAGGGGTATCTGCCAGCCCCAGACAGCACTGATGGTCAGGGGCGCACGATAAGGGTCCCCTATGATCTCAATTGACGGCCTGTTCAGGTTATCTGCACTGACACTCAGCCAGGTGTATTCATTGTACGCTACGATGCCGGCAGAAAAACCGGTATAAAATGCTTTCTCGCTATCAATAGTTGCAAGTTCCTGTGAAGGCAGACCGGTAAATCCGTAGTTATCATACTGATCGGGGTATTGAAAGCCGGTGGCATGGGTATTGAGGCTGTGAAAGGATAAGCCCACTCCTCCTTTCAGCCAGTATTTTTTAAATAATGACAGCGTGTAGGAATAGTTCAGGCGCACATGGTTTTCAACAAACCGGGAGGCATTCTGCTCCAGGCTCACCCCGATCCCGGAACGTTGGTTAATGAGTTTCTGATCGTATGAAACCAGTGTATGGGAAATAAGCTCGCTATTTGCCATGGGCTGCAGCCTCTCGGCAACCTGAAACTGTGCAAACCGGGTATCCCCGGCCTGTGCCGGATTAGCAGCCGAGGTGGCAATAAAGTAATGCCCGAAGTAGTTTTCCTGGGCTGTCAGCCCGTTTACCTGGGAAAGGAGGAGTATGCCTGTTATATAGAGATAGGTTCTTAACCGCATGATCATTTTATTATTGTTACGATCCCTGTAGACTCGATAGGATCTCCATCCCCTTCTGAGAATACGGCTGACCAGTAATAACTTCCCGGCGGCATATCATGACCCTCATAGGTTCCGTCCCAAAAAATCAATGGGTCTTCGGTGGTTTGAAAAAGTAATATTCCACTGGGGGAATACACCCTGAAATCAAGCGAGCTAAATAATCCGTAGAGGGTCAGCACATCATTCAGCTGATCTCCATTGTTAGGTGTGAAAGCCTCCGGAACATGGAGCTGTGGTTCACAATCGCTGGTCACCCTGATCCTCGCCGTATCGGAACAGCCATATTCATTGATGTGGATATGGGTGTAGATCCCCACCGCGTTCAGGATAATCTGCCCACCCTCGAGATTGAGTTCCGGCCAGTAAACCAGTTCATCCTCACCCGTCGGCAGGTTAACTTCCAGCACGTCATCCAGCTCGAAACAAAGTGTGGTGTCGGCATCAACAGCACTGGGAATCCCGGAAACCATAACGACAAGACTGCCCCATTCGGTCTCGCAGCCGTATTCATCCTCGATATAGCGAAGCATTACCGGATAGAAACCGGGCTCGTCCCAAAAAACATTCAGGTAAAAACCCTCATCGTCAAATCCCTCGTCATACACTACTCCCTGGGGAAGGTTCCAGCCAACATAATAACTCCCCACTTCCGGGCGATACACCCGGGTATCTCCTTCACATACAAGGGTATCACCCTCAACCTGGGGCACCGGAACGTCAATAAAAACATAGCTTGCAGACGCATCAACATCGAGTTTACAATTGTTGTCCTCCAGGCTTACAGCCTCAATGGTGAATGACTGATCAGTAGGGAAGGTGATGTCGGTCCTCCGGGTTTCCATGGAATCCAGAACACCATTAAAAAGAAAATGGAACCTGAAATCAGGCTCACCGCTAAAATGCACCACCAGGGGATCCAGCAGGCCACCACTGCAATTTACCCCGCCACCCGTAAAATCGACTTCCGGTGCAGGGAAAAGTTCAATATAAAAGGTGTCGGCAGGATCAGCACCCGGAGTAGTATTATCCCCGTATTCTGTAATAACATACATGCCCGGATCTGAAAGACGTACCCTGAAGGTATTGGTATTGGATGCATGTGCCGTGGTTTCCCCCTCGTATTCCAGGTAGTACCAAACATCCGGGGTTCCGGTAATGGTGATCTCAACAACCGCCAGGTCGCCCTCGCACATTCTGAAATGATCTTCTTCAAGGATCAGTTCGGGTCCCTGTGCAAGTAAACCTCCTGAAAAAAAGTTAAGGAAAAAAAGTACCCCAGTCAGGATACCGGTAAAGTTTATCTTATTGGGTCGGAATATATTCATGGATTTCTCACGCGCTAGTCAGAACTAAACCACAAAGCTCGGAAATGTATACAATTTAAAGCAAGATTTTTGATAACTTACCCGAACTGATGTGCCACAAAAATATAACATCCTTCGGGAAGTCGCAGCGCATGTGCTGATTATTTTATTACTGGATTAGAAAACATATTACAGGCAGGTAAGTTATTACTTAAAACAACAGCTATGAAGATATACACAAAGAAGGGCGACAAAGGTGAAACCTCGCTGATTGGTGGAAAACGCATTTCGAAAGATCACATACGAATTGAAGCCTATGGAACTGTAGATGAGCTTATTGCTTATGTAGGACTCCTTCGGGATCAGCTGGAATTCAGGCTGCAGAAGGACGAACTTATTCAAATCCAGGACCACCTGATGGTTTGTGCAGCAATGCTTGCTTACGATGGAGATGACCCGGAAGTTAAATTACCGAAACTTTCTGCCAAAGCAATCGTATGGGTAGAACAAGCAATCGATGAAATGGAAAAACAGCTTGAAGTACTGGACCATTTTATTTTACCGGGAGGACATCCGGTTGTTTCCCAGGTCCACATAGCCCGGACGGTATGCAGACGGGCAGAACGCCGCATCGTCAGCTTAAATGAAGTGACAAAAGTAGATGAGTGTATAATCCAGTATTTCAATAGGTTATCAGACTATCTGTTCGTTCTTGCCCGGTTTGCCTCCGATAAACTAGGTGCTGGAGAAATTCCATGGAAAACTAGGTTTGTATAAGTAATTTAAATTTTTAAATTTGCAGCACTTTTATAGATAGAATAAAATTTCAGAATTATGTATTGGACCCTTGAACTTGCATCAAAATTGGAAGACGCTCCCTGGCCGGCTACAAAAGACGAGCTTATAGATTTTGGTATTCGCTCCGGTGCTCCGCTTGAGGTTATTGAAAACCTGCAGGAGATCGAGGACGAAGGGGAAATATATGAAAGTATAGAAGATATTTGGCCAGACTACCCAAGCAAAGATGACTTCTTCTTCAACGAAGATGAATATTAACAAAGGGGCTTTTATGCCCCTTTTTATTTGAAGATATCAGCCCGTGTTTTGGGCCGCTTATCCTCAATCCATAGAAAATCCGGTAACAGCAATTCTTCGGTAGGTACTTTATCCATGGGATGCAAGACTGCCTCCGGACTATTCTTCAAGATCAATCTGGAGACTTTCCCGTCTTCAACAAAAATTACCAGGTCAGAGCATACCGTTTTATTTGCCCCGACAATTTTACCGTCATCCGAAGGAAAATAAATAGTTTGACCATTACCACTGACATCGATCCTGTACAGCTCGTTATTCCTGAAGTGGCATACCATATCCTTTCCCTTTATCTGGTTGAACAGGGTATCTATCTGACTAATGATAAATGAGGAATTTTTCAGGTACATGGTTTTAGCCTGCCTTTTTTCGGTATGGAGTTCAATATACACGGCTGAAAGTTGGTTTTCCTCTGACCAGAGCACCGGGTGGTCATAAAGACGGATAACTGAATCAGCTGAGCTGTAAACCATTGAATCACAGGTTCCCTGAAGGTCACTTTTAAAGAATTTAACATGGTAAAAGGCCTTAACAAGTTTATTACCGGCTGTGTCGAGTTCCGTCATCAGTGTATCGGCATGCATATACAAGGAGTCTTCGGAGGTGATCTGTATAAATTCAGCCATCTCAGTGATCCGGGCATAATCTGTATCCTCATAATAAATTGCCCTGTTACCCCTGAGGATGATGTCCTGATCACTATCCAGGATCTCAACATTATTTATTCCCCGGCCAAAACCGGTTTTTTGTTCGTAATAGAGGCTATCCCCCGTAACGGTCTGTTTGTTGTTCTTCACCAGTGCATTCTGGTTAAGTTGTGAAATATCGGTTTTAAGGTTATACCAACCGCGCTCACAATAAATGTAGCTGCTGTCACCATAGATCTCGGTGGGCGCCAAAAAATAGCTGATATCGGACTCAGTGTTATACCTGAGCCTATCGGAGTAAATGACGTAGTCCGGGTTAGTTACCACAACACTGTCCTGAAAATCAAACATATCGGTTTTGGTGTAATAATAACCTAACCTGCTTTCCAGGTGGCTTTCCTCGTTTATGATGTCAGCATGTTTGGTATAGTAACCTATACCATCTTCGATGTTGTATTCCAGTTCTGAGGTTGTCAGGGTGGTTTCCTTATTGACAAGCTTTACATTATGCTGAATATAAGCCTGTTTGGTCTCGCCCTCGTAGTGCAGGAATTCCCCGTAGAGATGGACAGTATCGCCCTGATTTATGTAAACATCACTGAATGCATCCAGTGAGTTTTTGTCGGAATAGAAGTATGCACTGTCGCAGTACATCTTTGTCCCTTCATGTTCAAACATGACATTGTTTAGCAGACGGCGTGTATTTTTACCCAGCCGCGCAGCTACTTCTGTGGTGGAGGCCTCAAACTTTACCTTTTTGGTTTCCTGCGAATAGGCCAGCGACAGGTTGAAAAGAAGCAGAACAACCGGTACAATGCGAAACATTGCTATCCAGGATACCCGGTTGGTTGTGCTTATTTTTGCCATTCCTTTATTCGGAATTTGCATTCATCATAGGGTGCTTCGAGTCGAATATAGGTGCTTTCAATTTTCTCCTGCACCCACTCATCCACAATAACATCCTGCTTTTCCCGGGAGGTCATCTCCTTTAGTAATTCAAAATCCTGCTTCAGGTTGGCCCTGTGGGGCTCAGTTTTCGATTTCAGACGGATAACCTTATAAACGGCATTCCCTTTCTCATCGGTAGTTTCGAAGGGTTTGGATATCTCGCCCACCTCCATGTCGCGAATGATGATGTATTCCTTTGATTCAAACTCATCGAACTCAAAGGCAGTCTTTCCTGTCATCGGGTTTACCTTCAAACCTCCGCCGGCACGGGTATCCTCATCGGTGGAAAACCGAAGGGCTGCTTCTTCAAACGTCATGGTATCTAGTCTGACTAGCGTTACAAGACTATCAAGTCTGGATTTCGCCGCCTGTTTCTCCAGCAAACTAACCTTCGGCCGCATGAGTATATGCCTGGTATGGATGCGGTCTTCCGACTTCTCCAAAAGCTGGATGATATGATACCCAAAGGATGATTCCACAATTTTCGATACCTGACCCTCTTTAAGTGCATAGGCTGCTTTCCAGTAATCCGGATCCATCTGTGCTTTAGTGGACCAGCCGATATCTCCCCCTCGCGGTGACGATGGCCCCTCAGAATAAAGCACCGCCAGCGTGGCAAAATTTTCACCATTGACAATCCTTTCCCGGATGTTAAGGAGCTTCTCCCTGACATCAAAGACAGCCTGTTCACTGGAAGTAGGCTTAATGACAAGCTGGTTTATCTCAACCACTGCATCAATATAGGGAATGCTGTCCTTAGGCAGGGAGTTGAAATAATTTTTAACCTCCTGCGGTGTAACTGACATATCGGAGGTTATCTCGGAGCGCATGCGCTGCATAAGCATCTGGTCACGAATGGCATCGCGCATATCTTCCTTGATCTCCAGGATAGACTTACCAAAATATTCAATCAACTTTTGTTCCGAACCGATTTGTCCCACAAAATAGTTTATCCTTTCGTTCAGCTCAAGCTCAACCTGCATTTCATCCACAGTTATGCTGTCAACAGCAGCCTGATTAACAAGGAGTTTTTGAGACAGAAGATCCTCGAATATTACGCATTTGCTGGGCATAGGCTTTAGTCCCTGTGCCTTAAACTGAAGGTACTGGTCCTCAACATCGGAATACAATACCTGGTTTTTTCCGACAACGGCTACAATTTTGTCAACCAGGACAGGTTGCTGGGCTGCTAATGGTGCTGCAGACATGATTAACCATACCATCCATGATCCTGAAAATCTGAAAAACCGTTCCTGAAATATTTTTTGCATAATTATTCTCCTTATTTATACTCTGTTATGTGTCCCCGGTTGCTCGCATCGTTGAAGATATTCAGCTCGAGTTCCCTGATGAGTTCAAACTTTTTCTTGTTGAGCAGGATGCTCCTTATATCGTCTCTGATAATGTCCAGGGGAGACGCAGTTCCTTCGGCCCTTGAATCGCTGATCTTCAACCAATAATGATTGGTGGAATCCATAGCCTCATAGTAATTTCGTTGCAAAAGCTGCTTAGGAGTGATATAGATCCTTGGCATGGCATCCAGGATATTATCAAGAGGGATCCATTCTTCCTCAAAATAATTCATTTCAATCCCGTTTTCAGCACAGTACTTCTCAAGTTCAAGGAAATCATCCGAAGAATCGGACTTATACCAGCGCCTGGGCTTCCATGATTCCGGACTTGATCTGGGCAGGATGATAAATAAGCCTTTTATCATGTCCTTGTTCAGAAGAAAATTCGAGGAATAATTATGATAGTACTGTTGAATCTCCTTCTCTTGCACAAGGGTGTCAAGGTTCTGCTCGATATAGCTCTGTTTGTACTTATGGATCAAAAGTGTTGTCCTGTAATCATTCAGCTTTCTTTCCAGCTCTTTCTCGTAATTTGAAAGATTCTGCTCCGCCTGGTGCAGAAGCAGTTGGTCGTTGATCCACCTCTTAATATGGTTCCTGATAATCTGCACACTGTCTTCCGATGCTATACCTGGTCTGACAATGCCTTTCAGATCAGAAAGGTACAAGTAATTGTCATATACTTTAGCCACTGGAACCTCATTTGGATCCGGCCCCCTTTTAAAACAGGAGACAAGGCTCAGAAGCAGTAATAAAATGCTTAGTTTTTTCATAATTTCGGGTTATGCCGGAAAGCACATTTATTTCTTTGATTCTTCTTTTTTGATCCTTTCAAGAACCTTCATATCTATATCAATGGTATATTTCTCACGAAGACCGGCTACCCATTTCTCTTCCAGGTACGACTGATAATCGGCGGTATAAAGACCGCGTGCATCTTCGAGTGTTTTTTCTCCTGCCGGTACTATCGCATCAACGTAATAGAGTACAAAATTATCGGCATCCTTTGAAAGTTTGTATGCTCCCTTTTCCCAGGTCATATCATCTGCCACAGCATTATCCCCTTTTTCGTATTTATACTCATTCACAGAAATACAGCCGGCAGTAGCTTCACCGCAAATTTGCTTAATAAATTCATCTGCTTTCATTTCTTCCGGACGTTCTGAAGCTAAGGTAAGGATTTTGTCTGTCAGGTTGCTGTCAGCAAAAGTAAAACGGGAAATGGCAATCCGGTCTTCCCAACGGTATTTCTCAGGCAAGGCGTTATAAAAAGCCTCAAGACCTGTAGTGTCATCCACGGCTTTACGCCATACCTCGTCTTCAGTCAGATTAAAAAGCAGGATGCCGTCGTGGTATTCCTGAACGAGGTATCCGTATTCCGGATACTTATCAGCCAGGTGCAGGAGCTCATATTCAATGACCTTTTCATTTGCATAGAGGAGCAATTTCGCTCTGACAGTCATAGGCAGCGGGATACCCTTATAGGAAATACGGCGCTCACCGATTTTCCTGGCGCCATCATAGAGTGTATAGGTACTGTCGCCGATTACGAAAAGAGGATCATTCAGGTCTTTGGCAACGAGCGGATCCCATTCACCTGTAAAGAGGGTGCTGTCAAGAACTGCGTAGAGCTTCTGCAGGTTTTCTTCATACCATTTATACCCATACTCTTTTCTGATTGCGTTCTGGCGATGCTCCTCCCTGATCTTAACGATCTCGCTCATTTGGGAAAGCTTCTTCGCAAAGTCGTCTTTAACTTCTTCAAAGGATTGTAGAGATTTTATTTCATCAACCCTGGCGATGTGGTAGCCATATTCACTTCTGAAAATACCGGATGTTTCGCCTGGTTTTAGCTTAAAACATTCATCAAGCAGCTCTTCCGGGGCATTTCCGCTTTTAATCCATCCCAGCTTACCCCCCATGAAATAGGTTGATTTATGCTCAGAATACTCCTTGGCGATACTGTCCCATTCAGCACCATTCTGAAGGGCTTCATAGGCTTTAACAATCTTCTTATGTGCCGCTTCAACTTCCAGGTCACTCGCATTGCTTCGGGGAATGATGGTCATGATGTGCCTTGCATTTACCTCTCCCCGATATGCCCTCTTGTCGTTCACGCGTACAAGGTGATAGCCGTACATGGTACGTATTGGCATGGATATACCGTTGACGGGAGTATTGTATGCAGCCTCTTCAAAGGAATAAAGCATCCGGAAGGTGCCGAACCAACCAAGGTCGCTCCCAATCTTGTTCTCCGGGTTACGCGAATTTTCATCGATCACCTGATCCCAGGCTTCTTTGGTGCTTAATCCCTTCTTATCTGATCGGGCAAGGATGGTATCCCGAAGGGCCAGTATGCGATTATAAACCCGGAGGGTATCCTTTGGCAGGGCATTCTTGTCGACCTTTATCAGAATATGACTGGCGTTTACTTCCTGGGTATACCGGTTGTAGACTTCCCTGACGATAGAATCCATCGAGGTATTCTGATCCAGGTAAGGCTTTGCCAGCTGTTTGGTATATCCGTCCATTTCTTGGATGAAGGCAGGAATGGTATCATAACCAAGGTTTTCCGCTTCGATAACTTTCAACTTATAGTTAATAAATAGGTCGAGGTAATCCTCAACCGACTTTTTCTCTTCAAGTGTGATCGAACTGTTCTTATTGTATATTCTGACGAATTCATCCGCTGAGATATCCCTGTCGTCAATGGTCATAAGAACCTTTGACTGTGGTTGACAACTCATAATCACAAATAGAAGGGGAAGAAGTTTTTTCATAATTTGAAAATGTTTAGTAGTAATGAAACGTTTTTTAGGTCTTTAATATTATCTGCTGTAATTAGGTGCTTCCCGTGTGATGGCCACATCATGCGGATGGCTTTCGTTTATTCCCGAATTGGTAATGCGAACGAATTTAGCCATACGCAGCTTCTCAATGTTGGCAGCGCCGCAATATCCCATTCCGGCCCTTAGCCCACCCAGCATCTGGTAGATTACTTCGGTCAGGACGCCTTTGTAGGGTACCCTGGCTACAATGCCTTCCGGAACCAGTTTACTGATCTCGTCTGAAGAATCCTGGAAATAGCGGTCACCGGAACCTTGCTGCATGGCCTCTATGGAACCCATTCCGCGGTACGATTTATACTTGCGGCCATTGTAGATGATGGTCTCTCCGGGTGACTCCTCCACCCCTGCAAAGAGAGAACCGGCCATGATAGCATGTGCCCCGGCAGCAATTGCTTTTACAATATCGCCGGAATAACGAATGCCTCCATCGGCAATCACCGGAATATTATAATCCCTGACTGCCTCCGCAACATCAAAAATAGCGGACAACTGGGGTACGCCAACTCCTGCAATAACCCTGGTGGTGCAAATAGAACCGGGTCCGATACCTACTTTTACGGCATCAGCCCCTGCCTTTGCCAGGGCAATAGCTGCGTCTGCAGTGGCAATATTTCCTACCACCACATCAATATCACTGAACTTCTTCTTAACGGCTTTCAATACTTCGATCACATTCTTGGAATGACCATGTGCCGTATCAATGATCAACGCATCCGCATCGGCCTTTACCAGTGCCTCTGCCCGTTCAAGGGTATCCGGCGCGGTACCAACCGCAGCAGCAACGCGAAGCCGCCCTTTAGGGTCCTTGCATGCATTGGGCCTGTCCTTGGCCTTGGTGATATCCTTGTAGGTGATCAGTCCAATTAGTTTATTTTTGTTGTCGACCACCGGAAGTTTCTCAATTTTATAGTTCTGAAGAATAGCCGCAGCCTTTTCAAGGTCGGTTTCCTGACTGGTCGTAATGATATTTTCCGATGTCATCACCTCCCTGATCTTCTTTTTCATGTTTAGTTCGAAGCGTAGGTCCCTGTTTGTAACAATGCCGATCAGCTCATGTGTGTCATCAACAACCGGGATACCACCGATTTTATATTCCTTCATCAGGTTCATGGCATCACCAACCGTCTTCTCCTTCTTGATGGTGATGGGGTCATAGATCATCCCGTTCTCGGCTCGTTTTACCGTTTTCACCTGGCGTGCCTGTTCCTCAATGGACATGTTCTTATGGATCACCCCCATTCCACCCTCACGGGCCATGGCAATAGCCATGGTAGCCTCTGTAACCGTATCCATGGCAGCTGAAACAATTGGGGTTTTAAGGATTATATTCCGGCTGAAAAGGGTACTCAGCTCAACATCCTTTGGAATTACTTCAGAATAGGCAGGAATAAGGAGTACATCATCAAATGTTAATCCTTCCATTACAATTTTATCTGTCAAGAAAGCCATGTCGATTGCTATTAATAAATTAAATGGTGCGAAATTACAAAAATTGACCGAATTAAAAGCTATACCTATGACAAAGCAAAAAAAAACGAAACACCCCCAGACCCTCCAAAAATCAGTCAAGATTCCCTTCCCGATGACATTTGGCATAGAATATGAGACGGATACAGGCCATCGAAAACGAAAAAGTATCTTCTAGAATAAACGCTTTAGGCGAAATTTAATTTATATTCGACTGGAAAGTTTAACAATTTTTAGGATTTTTAAGCCTGTGGAGAAATACCTGGCAATATTAAAAAAGCATTGGGGATACAACTCTTTCCGCCTCGTCCAGGAGCAGATTATCACTTCTGTTGCGCAGGGTAAGGATACCCTGGGCATTATGCCAACCGGTGGGGGTAAGTCAATCACCTTCCAGGTTCCGGCCCTGGCCATGGATGGGGTATGCCTCGTAATCTCCCCGCTTATTGCCCTGATGAATGACCAGGTCGAAAGGCTGAACAGCATGGGAATTAAGGCACGGGCCCTGCATTCCGGGCTGAGCTATCATGAGCTGCTTACCTCCATTGACAATGCTGTTTATGGAGCCTATAAGTTCCTGTACCTGTCGCCCGAAAGACTGAGTACAGAGCTGTTCAAGATGAAACTCAGGGAAATTCCCGTCTCCCTGGTGACCATCGATGAGGCACACTGCATCTCGCAATGGGGATACGATTTTCGTCCCTCCTACCTCCAAATTGCCGAACTGCGAAAACAATTCCCTGACATTCCGTTCCTTGCCCTTACAGCTACCGCTACACCGGAAGTAATTGAGGATATTCAGGATAAGCTCCGGTTTCGTAATAAAAACGTCATTCAATCCGGTTTTACCCGGGAAAACCTGGTCTACTTTGTCCGTCAGTCCGAATCCAAGATCACAGACCTCATCAAAGTTGTACAGAGCATTAAAGGCTCAGGAATCATCTACCTGCGAAACAGAAAAAAAACCCGGGAAATTGCGGAGCAGCTGATGAGGAGCAATATCTCTGCCGATTACTATCATGCCGGCCTGAGTTATGAAAACCGGTCTCTCAAACAGGAAAAGTGGACAAGGAACGAAACCCGTATCATGGTAGCAACCAACGCATTTGGTATGGGTATTGACAAGCCGGATGTCCGGTTCGTAATCCACCTCGAATTACCCGACAGCCCTGAAGCTTATATTCAGGAAGCTGGCAGGGCAGGTCGCGATGAAAAAAAGGCCTGGGCTGTCCTCATCGTCAACAACTACGATAAACGCATTGTCTCGCAACGCCTGCAGGTAAATTTCCCTGAAATACCCGAGATAAAGCGTATCTACAGTGCCCTTTGCAATTTCCTGCAGGTCCCCCTGGGAAGTGGCAAAGGAATCGCTTTCGATTTCAATATGTACGAATTCGCCAGTGCCTTTAAGCTAAATGTACTGATCGCCTACAATGCACTTAAGTTAATAGAGAAACAGGGCTATATCGAGCTTACCGATGAGGTGAACAACCCCACACGCCTGATGTTCCTCTTAAACCGCGATGATCTTTATAAATTCCAGATCGAAAACCAGAAATTCGATGGATTTATCAAGCTGGTTCTCCGTTCCTATACGGGCCTTTTTTCAGATTATGTCAAGGTCGATGAAGAAGTACTCTCGAAAAGAGCCAATATCAACCGTGACCTGGTTTACCAGTACCTGACAACCCTCAGCAAGATGAAAGTGATCAGCTATATCCCACCCAAGAAAACCCCGTTGGTAATCTTCACCGAGGAACGCCTGGATGAAAAGACGATGTACATCGATTTCAACTTCTATGAGGAACGAAAAGCACGGTATAAGAAGCGGATGGATGCCATGCTGGACTATGCTTTCTCTACGCAGACCTGCCGGAATAACCTTATGCTGAAATATTTCGGCCAGGCTCCGACCAAACCCTGTGGCCACTGCGACATCTGCAGATCCAGGATGGAGGAAGGTCTTTCCGAGGTGAGAATCCTGCAGCTAAAAACTGACATCCTGTTAATGCTGAAAAAAAATCCGCTGTACGTGGGAGAGCTGCAGCTTGCCCTGGAGCTTAAAGAGGATGTCATTAATTCTGTTGTTGCTGACCTGCTGTCCGAGGAAAAAATCCTGTATCTTGATGACGGAAGACTATCCATTGATCAATGATTCGGGCTTTTCGTTGGCAGACTCCTCAGAATGCCCTTATTTTGCAAAAAAACGAATGCAGGAAGATTTTCGTGATGATGATGAGCAATCAGGACTTTAAATGCAAGATCAGCAAGGAAGAAATAGAGTTGCTGCCAAGAGAGAAATTTTTAGGTGAGATTTTTTATATCGATTCCAATGAGGCTTTGCAGGAATTTATCGTGGAACTGAAAGATAAAAAAGTTCTGGGCTTCGATACTGAAACAAGGCCCGCCTTTAAGAAAGGAGTGATTAATGAAGTTTCCCTCCTGCAGCTGAGCACCGGGGACCAGGCTTTTCTCTTTCGGTTGAATGAGATCAGTGACCATTCGGAAATTAAAGCGCTGCTAAGCAACCCTTCCATCATAAAGGCAGGGGTTGCCATACACGATGACATCATCGGGCTGCAGCGCCTGTTCAATTTTAAGCCGGCCGGTTTCATTGAACTCCAGGATTACGTAAAAGATTTCGGCATTGAGGACAACAGCCTGAAAAAACTATCTGCAAATATCCTGGGCTTCCAGATCAGCAAGCGGCAACAAACCTCCAACTGGGAGGTCGCACAATTAAGTCAGGCCCAAATTGAATATGCCGCAACAGATGCCTGGGTATGCTACGAAATCTATTCACTGCTAAAAAAAGTAAAACCCCATAATGGACACCAACATAAAAATCGTTCTTAAATCAGGGAAAGACCAATCGGTTATGCGTCGCCACCCCTGGATATTCTCCGGCGCAATAAAGAAAATTTACGGAGATCCGGAGGAAGGTGATGTGGTCAGCCTCTTCAACAATAAGGATGAATTTCTGGCAGTGGGGCATTATCAACCCGGGTCCATCGCTGTCCGTATTCTTAGCTTTGAGCAGGAGGTGTTCGACCCCGGTTTCTGGCACCGGAGGATACGCTCCGCATATAATTACCGGAAGGATATGGGGCTTACGGACCGTGCCGACTGTAATGTTTACAGACTCGTCCATGCTGAAGGGGATAACCTCCCGGGATTGATCATAGACTATTATAACGGGCATGTTGTTCTCCAGATGCATTCGGTGGGGATGCACAGAAACCTGGAGCACATCGTTGCTGCCCTCGGATCGATCTATGGGGAAAAGCTCCTTAGTATCTACAATAAAAGTGAATCCACCCTTCCTTTCAAAGCAAAGATGGAGAAGGTTGAGAACCATTTCATCAGGGGCAATGCCACGGGTACGGAAGTACTGGAGAACGGCCTCAAATTCAGGATCGACTGGACGGATGGACAAAAAACCGGTTTCTTCATCGACCAGCGGGAAAATCGTGAATTGCTGCGCAAGTATGCAGCAGGCCGGGAGGTACTCAATATGTTCTGCTATACCGGTGGCTTTTCTGTATACGCCCTGGCCGGCAAAGCGAAAAAGGTGCACTCGGTGGACAGTTCAGCAAAAGCAATCGACCTGGTCGACAGCAATGTCGCACTGAACTTCACGGATACTAAGCATGAATCCTTCGCCGTTGACGCTTTTAAGTTTATGGCAAACATTAAGAACCATTACGACCTGATCATCCTGGATCCACCTGCATTTGCCAAACACCAAAACGTGCTTCACAATGCCCTGCAGGGTTATAAGCGGCTCAACCAGGTTGCCCTGGAGCAGATCCGTAGTGGAGGAATCCTCTTTACCTTTTCATGCTCCCAGGTAGTTACGAAAGAAAACTTCCGGAAATCCGTTTTTGTGGCAGCAGCAAATGCAAAAAGGGAAGTACGCATCCTGCACCAGCTTACCCAGCCTGTTGACCACCCTGTGAACATCTACCATCCGGAAGGGGAATACCTGAAAGGATTAGTGCTCTATGTGGAATAATGCTCAAACCGGACTATTCTTAGGATTTTTGTTCCTGTTATTCCTTCCCCTGCCTGCGCAGGATGAGGCGAGAAAAGACTTTATTGTTGAAGCAAAAATCCGAACCTCTCAGGGTGATACATTAAACTGTAATATCCTGTATATCAACCAGTATAATTTACAGTTCAGTCTGACCGAAACCGATACCAGCGGAAATTATATCAGGCATTACTCTCCCAGGGACCTGTCGGGTTTCACCTATTCCATCAGCGAGGAAATTAATGAGTTCACCAGCATGACAAACCCGGACGATATGGGCCGGATCTTTCTCAGGAAGGTCTATGAGGGAAAATATACCATTTACCAGTACCTTGAGATTGACCGGGCCAGTTCGGTTCTTTCCTTCCTTGCATCGTACTACATCTGGGATGATAAATGGCTCAAACCGGCTATCACCAAGCAATTTGAACTTGAGTCCCTGCTATACCACTTCTCGGACTGTCAGGAACTGGAATACAAAATCAAAACCGGGGAATACGGCCTGGGCAATATCGTAGAGATCCTTCAGGAATACGAAAATTGCGAGCTGACGGATGAATATGAGTACTTTTATGAATAGGGCATAAAACCAGCTTCAATACGTAAATACATGCTTAATTTACTATGCTCATCCGCAACAAATATCCGTCTGCAGTAATATATAAATGCGAATAATCCGAATCGAAGGTGCAGTTCGAAGTGGTCTGTGTGGTTTTTTTGGTACCCAGGTGCTCACCCTCAGCACTAATAACCAGAATACCCCCGGGACCGCTGCTAAATATCGTTCCGGAAGGGTGAACACAGAGGCCGTCCGGGAGTCCTGGTCCGTCACTAAGCCGTGATTGTGCATTAAAGAAAATATTGCCTTCACCAAAGGAACCGTCCTCCTCCACCGGGTAAGCCACGGTAACAGGATTCCAGTAATCGGTATAATTTACATAGCATACTGAATAATCCGGGCTGAAGCCTATGCCATTCGGGAAATCCCTGTCGCTATTCAGAAGGGTGACATTCCCTTCCGGATCTACCCGGAACACCCCATGGAAATCAAGTTCAGCAAATGCGGAAGTTTCCCTGCCGGGCAATCCGTAGGGAGGATCCGTAAAGTATATGCTCCCGTCAGCATGTATGTCCAGATCATTCGGACTGTTCAGTCTGTTGCCTTCATAGCTGCCCGCCAGCGCAATAAAATCAGAATTCGGATCATCCGTGGCATCATTCATTTTGGCGACCTGACGATTTCCATGCTGGCAAAGAATGAGCTTCCCTTCAGCATCGATCATCAAACCATTGGATCCCGGTTCGGAGGAATAATCTCCTTCGCCCGAATAGCCCGAAGGCTCCAGGTAAAGGCTTACCGCTGTTCCTTCCTTCCACTTATATATCCTGTTCTCCGGGACATCGGAGAATAAGAGATAGCCTCCGTTTTCAACCCACACCGGCCCCTCAAGCCAGTTGAATCCATCGGCCAGGATCTCAATCTCAGCTCCCGGTACAATTAAACTATCGAGAGCTCCCTTCAACTTTATGATCTGCCCGATAGTTTCATAGTGTATCCCGAGGGTATCAGTACCAACAGTATCCGTTCCCGAGGTATCGATCTCTGTAGAATCGTTATGAGTAGTGTCCTGATCTGAAGTATCTGTCTCCCCATGGAGAGGATCCTTATTGCAGGCGAATACCAGGATAAGACCCAGCATCAGAATGGGAACTATTTTCTTCATGCTCAATTCTTAAGTTCATAGAATGGGCTGCTAAGGTAGCCAGTGTTTGATAACATACAATGCAAGGAAAACTATTTATGTGCCCCTCAAGCTCCTTGATATTACCATAAACATCAATGTATATGCTTGTTATATACTATTTTATACACTTCGATAATTCCCTGGCCAAACGAACCGGCCTTAGGGCGATCATGACTGATAAGGAGTAAGATTGTGAGGCATAGCGATTCACGTTACTTTTTCACCCCGACTTAAAAGCCGGGAACCTCCGGGCTTTGATCGGAGCCCGGCTTTAGCTACGAAAGATCCGGAATAGTTGGTCCACAACCAATTCGCCCATTAGCAGTATCGTAGCTGCGGGGCATGATATGCCTGGCTACTATTAGCAGCCGGGGCGTGCGCCTGGCTGTCCGTTCGGGATCCTGCCACCCCCAGACTGACCGCGTGCCTCCGGAGCCCTGACTGCCGTCAGTCCGGTTCAGCGGTGAAGCAAGCCTGGGGTTAGTAAGTCGCATGGTGATAAGTGTGTGGTCACACAAAGTAAGATAGTAAAAAGAAGGCACTCCAGCTTCTTGTTTTTTGCCTGAAAAAATGCACAAGGCTTTATGCTCACAGCCTTTTCAACAGGAGAACGCTGATCTGTGAATCTCACAGCTACTGTATGCCGAAAATAATGCCTTCTGTTCAGGGCATCCTCAATGAATTTTCCTAATTTTAAATCACCAGGTTCACAAAACCTAAAATCAAGCATCATGAAAAGAAGAAAATTCATTCAGCTTTCTGCCGCCGGGGCATCAATGCTCAGTGTTTTCCCTTCAGAATTGAGCGGCATAAACCGAATCTTTAAAAACGGAACAATGGAAAAAAGAGAATATGGCTCTACGGGTGAAATGCTCTCGATCCTGGGATTTGGAGGTGTTGTTGTTATGGACTCTACACCAGCCCAGGCTTCGGAATGGATCAGCAAAGCTTACGACCGGGGCATCAACTATTTCGATGTAGCACCTACATACGGAAATGCTGAGGAACGCATGGGACCAGCCCTTGAACCCTATCGCAAGAATGTTTTCCTGGCCTGTAAAACAACAAAGCGAACGGCAACTGAAGCCCGTGCCGAGCTGGAGCTATCATTAAAAAATCTGCGGACAGACCACTTCGATCTCTACCAGCTGCACGCTGTAACAACTCTCGAAGAGGTTGAGACCATTTTCGGAAAGGGCGGCGCCATGGAAACTTTTGAGAAAGCCAGACAGGAAGGGCTGATCCGGTATATCGGTTTTTCTGCCCATTCTGTGGAAGCGGCGATGGCCCTTCTGGACAGGTACACTTTTAACTCCATACTTTTCCCGTTGAACCTTACCTGCTGGCATAAAGGGAATTTCGGCCCACAGGTTCTTGAAAAAGCACGAAATCAGGGTGCCGCAATTCTGGCCCTTAAGGCAATGGCAAAAGGGCCATGGCCCGAAGGTGCTGAAAAGATCCCTAAATGCTGGTATGAACCGCTTACTGATCCGGATGAAGCATTGGAGGGATTACGCTTCACCCTCTCACACCCCATCACAGCAGCCATCCCCCCGGGAAATGAAAAGCTTTACTTCATGGCCCTGGACCTGATTGATAAATTTACGCCTCTGAGCACCGGGGAAGCTCTCGCAATAAAAGAAAAGGCCATGGACGGGGTACCTCTGTTCCGGTATCCCGCAGAACAGGTCTGACCACCTACCTCTTGCCAATAAAAAAGCTGACCTTTTCGATAAGCTCGGCAGCATCAATAGGTTTGGCAAGATAATCGCTAAAGCCGGCAGCCAGGACTTTTTCCTTGTCACCGGTCAAAGCATAAGCTGTTTGGGCAATTGCCTGCACTGAAGGATTGATTTTTCGAAGTGATTCAAAGACTATATTGCCTGAAATATCCGGAAGTTTGATATCCAACAGGACCAGGCGGATATCCGGATTACATTTAAATAATTCTATGGCCTCTCCACCTGTCTTGGCATGAAGGATGCTTATATCCAGGTTAATCAGCACTTCTTCAAGGTATAGGTAATTGACCTCCTCATCCTCGACAACGAGGATCTTTGGTCTGCTCTTCTGCGCCGATAGCTGCTCAGTCGTACCTGTATCACCAGGCTTTTGTCCGCTTCCCAAAGGCAGGGTAAAGTAAAAGGTGGAACCTGAGCCCTCGGCAGACTCCAGCCATATCTTCCCACCCAGCTTCTCAATAAAGGCCTTGGAAATGGACAGCCCCAAGCCTGTCCCTCCCTGGAGATTAGAAATATTATTCTCCGCCTGACGGAACCGCTCAAAAATGGAACCCTGAAGACTCTTCGGAATGCCTGTGCCTGAATCAGATACAAAGAACCTGATGGCTCTGTCTTCGCAGGTATAACCAAATTTCACAAACCCTTCGGTAGTGAACTTAAGGGAATTGCTCAACAGGTTATCCAGTACCTGCCGGAGTTTTGTATGGTCGGTACAGACAACTGCCCGGTCATCCGGCAAAGCCTTATTCAGGAAAAGACGGACATTATTTTTAGCAGCCGTTGAATTATAGAATGAAAACAGCCGCATCAGGATATCATTAATATTGGTTTCCGACAGATTGATATTGATCTGACCCGTTTCGATTTTTGAAATATCAATGATATCATCGATGATATGGAGCAGCTGCCGGCACATATCATTTATAATTTCAGCGTACTGCTGCTTGCGCTCATTCGATAGATTTGGCCTGCTTATCAGCTTGGAGAACCCGATGATCCCATTCATGGGTGTCCGGATCTCATGGCTCATGTTGGCCAGGAATGCAGATTTTAGCTTATCGCTTTCTTCAGCCTTTTTCCGGGCCTCTTCAAGTGCTTTATTCACGCGCTTAACCTCCCGGATCGTTTGCTTCAGCTCCTGGTTGAGCGCCATATGTTCTTTGTTTTGTTCCGTAAGTTTTTGTTCAATCCGCACCCGTTTGGTGATATCCTGGTTAGCTCCATAGGTACGAATGGTCTTCCCAAACTCATCCTTTTCAATAAAAAAGCGGACCAGGATAGTGCCCTCGGTTCCGTCCTTATAAATAATCCTGTGCGAAATTTCCCTGCTGTACTCCGGATCAGCCGTCTCCAGGGCAGCTTTGGTTTCCTTCTCTACCAGCCACCGGTCCTCAGGATGAAGAAATCTGTCGGCATACTGCTTTGGAGTCAGCCTGTACCCTCCCTCCTGCTCTGCCGTTGTCTTAAAGATGGAATAAAACTGATCATTAAAGAGAAACTGGTTAAGGGCAACATCATATTCCCAGTAACCGAGCCTGGCAATCTCCACTGCATTGGACAGGTGGGCTTCAGATTTTCTCAGGGCATCTTCGGCAAGGACCATGTCTGTAATATCCTGGTTCGCTCCGATGATACGAACAGGTCTGTTATCCTTGTCCTTCACCAACAGAATACGAGCCAAAACATAGCCTGTATCACCATCAGGAAACTTTATCCGATGCTGTATCTCAAACTTTTCGGGAAGATTGGGCACATAGCGGGAAGCTTCTATCTCATTCAATATCAGCTGCCTGTCATCAGGATGAACCATCTTCTCCAGGTATGTGCCAATGGGCATTTCGTACCCCCCCATAGCTTCAGCGGTGGTTCTGAATAAATGATAAAACTGATCATTAAACGTGAAGCAGTGAGTTTTCAGATCCAGCTCCCAGGATGCCAGTTTTGCAGTGCGCGTTATGAGCTCCAGCTTCACTTCGCTGTCCTTTAGCGCCTCTTCAATCGTCAGGCGGTCAGAGATCAACTGTCCAAAAAAGAGTACCCCGAGAATAGCTTCCGACTTATCTTTCAGATGTTTGGCATACCATTCCACATCCAGCTTCTTCCCTTCCTTTGTCAGGATAGGGGCAACATAACGACTTATTGGGATACCCTTCAGGATATCCTTAAACTTTTGACGGCTGAGCGCCCTGTTTTCCGGAGTATTGAATACCGTTAACCAATCCTTTTGCTTCACATCCTGTAAGCTGAAACCAGTTGTTTCCTCCATAAAAGGATTTATCCGGCTAATCCTTCCTTTATTATCCAGAACCAGGACAAAAGCCTGCACCGATTCAAAAAGTCCGGTAACAAATTCCTTTTCGGCTAACTCCTCCCGCTCGGCGTGCTTGCATTCCGTTATGTTACTGATGACATAAATAAGTTCATCCTTGCCCAACCGGCTGAGACTGGCAGAAAACCAGGTATCAGGATAGATGCCGGAATAAACGAAAACTGCCGGCTTTGACGTCCTGATAACCTTTTCCCTGAGTGTCTCTTCCATCTCTCTGTATCGCTGATCAATGAGGGCACCAGCTTTTGTCCCGGGTTTATGGTCAGGGAAATTTGAATGTACCGGGAAATTTGTTTCCCTGATCTTCCCCTTCAGGTCGGTGATCAGTAAAAGGTCGGGGATATGATTGAGGAGGTGAGAAGAATCCCGGACGAATAGTTTTTCAGGAACAGTGAGTTGCGACTTTCCGGCATGTCCTTTCATACAGGTGAAAAATTAGTTAACGGATCAAGTTAGCTTCCTAACAAGATACGAAAATTCCGGAAGTATAGCAATAGTCGGTTCAATCAGGCTGTATCCTGAATAGCTGGGAATTACTTACTTTTTGAACCCAACTAAAAATACTACCCGAAAAGCACTATCATGCTGAATATTTCCCCGGGAACCAATAGACACAAGGACAATGATTATTGGAGGTAGGTTAATCAGGGATAGCGGTGGGTATTTTTAATCTCATGATAATAGGAATCCACTCCAATGTCGCGCATTTTCAGGTTGCTGCTTACCCATCTCCGCTGCAGGTTTTCATCTAAACCGGAGTGATCACAGGGGAATTCATCACACTGAAAGCAAAACTCCACACCCTTCTTCTCCGAACACTCTCTGACATTGCAGGACTTCAGTAATTTGCACCTTTCATTCCTGCAGCCCTTACAATCGCACTGTGCAAAGAGATCCAGCTGCAGCTTGAAGTAAGGATAAACATTGAACACCGGCTCGTTGAGCACAGTAGCAAACCGTCCGGCATAATTCTGAAAATTTCCAAGCTCGTCAGACAGTTCCCTGCTAAGCTCCTTTATTTTTCCATCCTTGAAGGCAAAACAGGAATCACACCGGATTCCGCAGGGCGACAAACAGTTCAGTATTTCATGATAATCCATAGCTAATCGATTCTGGTGAACGAAGGTATAAACTTTTAACGATCTTTTCCCGTCTGTATTAGGTCTTTTCCCCCTGTATAAAACGACGACAAGAGGGCTCAGACTGATGCTTATAAAACTCAGAGTTTGAATATATTAACTTATTTCATATTTTCGCAGTGAATTCTGATGCACCAAACCCGAACAGAATGAAAAAAGTCTTCTTTTTTACATGGATATCCTGTATATCCTTGTTCTTAAATGCCCAGGAATGGGTGTATACCGGCAAAACATTGCCGCTGCCGCTTAGTAATAATGCCCGCGATGCATTTGGGCAGTCACTGGATGTTTCCGGGGACTATGCCGTCATCGGTGCCCCCGGATACAATAATAACAGCGGATATGTCTCCCTGCTTCATTTCACGGGTGAAAGCTGGGAGGAAATCGCCAGGCTAACTCCTTCAGATAGTTTACCGGAAAGCCAGTTTGGAAATTCAGTATCCATCTCGGAAAGTGTTGTTGTCGCCGGTTGCTATAAGGACGATGATAACGGCACCCACAGCGGTTCCGCGTACGTCTTTGTAAAACCTGAAAGTGGATGGACAAACATGACCGAAACAGTGAAGCTGCTGGCCGCAGACGGGGATGCTTTCGATCATTTCGGAAAGTCCGTCAGTATATCGGGAAACTGCATTGCCGTTGGGGCTATCAACGATGATGATGTGTTCGAGAACAGCGGTTCAGTGTACATCTTTGAAAAACCGGAAAGCGGGTGGCCCGATATCACCCAGTCAGCCAAACTTCATGTTGCCGATCCGGCAACATCGGCCTACCTGGGTAGTTCTGTCGATATTGACGGTGACTATCTCGTAGCCGGTGGATGTGGTGATTCCACGGCAGGTCCGGTATCCGGAGCTGCATGGGTATTCAGAAAACCTGGGGGTGGCTGGCAGGATACCCTGGAAATTGCCCGTTTAAGCGCTTCGGATCCAAATAACTACGATTACTTCGGTTGTTCAGTGGGTATACTCGGAAATACCATTGTTATTGGCGCTTCCGGCGATGACGAATCCGCGTATGATGGCGGTGCCCTCTACGTTTTCGAAAAGTCGGAAGGCGAATGGACCAGCAGAAATGAAAGCGCAAAACTCACGGTTCTCGAACCGGACATGGGCGACGCTCTGGGCTACTCGGTAGCTGTCAGCGATAGCTATATTGCCGGTGGTGCCCTATATGCCCGGCCTACAGTCTCGGCAGCAGGAGCAGCATACCTCTTCCAAAAGCCACAGACCGGATGGCAGGATGCCACAGAAACTGCCGAACTGATGGCAAAAGTACCCCAGACCGGCGATCAGCTTGGAATTTCCGTCGCCATAACGGGCGACCAGGTACTGGCCGGGGCCAATCAGCGCCAGGACCAGGGTTTGAACTCCGGGGCAGTGTATTGCTACCGGAAACCTGCAGATGAATGGGCTGACGCATTCCAGACAGAGAAGATCCTGCCCGTTCCACACATCAATAATGTTGATGAAGAATATGGTAGTTCAATGGATGTAGCCGGTGGTTATGCTGTTGTAGGGGCCCCGGGATATAAGCAAAACATGGGCTGTGCCTATGTGCTCCGGAATACAGGTTCAGCCTGGGAGATAGAAGCCACCTTAACCACCGCCAATCCTGACAGAGGAAGCGAATTCGGGACTTCAGTAGCAATGTATGAAGATATGATTGTGGTAGGTGCCCCGCTCTACGAAAATACCGGCGCTGCCTTCCTCTACAAAATGCCTTCCACCGGATGGAAAGATACCACTGAATCTGTCCTGATCCTCTCAGCAGCATCGAACGACTACGATCGCTTTGGAGGTGCCGTAGATATCTATGGAAATATGATCGCTGTAGGTGCATATGATGATGATGATTATGGTGCGGGCAGCGGATCAGTCTACCTGTTCGAACCCGGAGAAAAGGGTTGGGAAGATTATACGGAAAGTTACAGGCTCAATCCCTCCGGCAATGAAGCGGGCGACCTTTTTGGCTGTGCACTCGAAGCCTGTGGGAATTATCTGGTAGTCGGTGCAAAAGGAGATAAAGATAATGGCGAAAACAGCGGGGCATCCTATATCTTTAAAAGGCCTGAAGCCCGGTGGACTGCAGTACAGCAAGTTGCCAGGCTGCAGGCAGGAACCCCTGCTGCCGGTGATTATTTTGGCGAATCGGTGAGTATCGATTCCAACCTGGTCGTTGTGGGCTCCTCTACCTACGACGGTATCGGGGCAAATACCGGTGCCGCCTTTGTTTTTATAAAACCGGAAGGAGAATGGGCAGATGCTACCCAGGATGTACTGATCCAGTCGCCTGATGCCGCGCTGGGCGAGCTGTTTGGAAAATCCGTTTCGGCTGCCAAAGATCAAATCCTTGTGGGTGCACCCAGCGAGGATGATGCCGGGCCCCAGACCGGTGCTGCATACCTGTTCATGAAGCCTTCCGGGGGCTGGAGCAGCAGTGCGGAATATATTAAATTCCTCGCCGGCGACAATGCCGAAGGGGATAACTTTGGCAAAGCCTCAGCATTGCAGGAACGTACCGTCCTGCTCAGCGCCATCAAAAATGACGACCTCGGCTATTCCACCGGGTCTGCATACACATGGGAAAAACTCTATCCGGTATTCCTGAGTTCTGATCCCGCTTCGCAATCGGAGCTATGTGGAGGAAGTACGGCTGAACTGACCGTAACCGCCCAAGAACAAACGGGATTCCAATGGCAGGCACGACCCGACCAGGAAAGCAGCTTTTCTGATCTTCACGAAGAAATCCCGTACTCCGGGACCCGGAGCAACACCCTCTCTATCCTCATGAGCAGCGATCAAAATGGCTGGCAGTTCCGCTGCAGGGCTTTTAATGCCCTCTATGCAGATACCAGTCTGGCCGCAACGCTGTCCCTCGAAACCCAAGAGCCTCTTTTTGCATCCGTCCTCCCGGAACAAAACCTGCAGGGCGATGCTTCCAACCAGGCATCACTGCCTGATTATACTGACAGCATTGAAGTCACGGATAACTGCGAGGGGGAGATCGTGGTTCGCCAGGAACCTGAAGCAGGAACCCTACTGAGCGGCGATGACAATATCCTTACCCTTACCGCTATTGATGCAGCAGGAAACTTCAGCTCCACCCATTTCACCGTGAATATCCTGCCCTACGCCGATAAACTCGAAAACAGCATTGAAGAAAGCATCACACTGCATCCCAATCCGACAAGGGACAGGGTACTTGTTAAATCTTCAGCCGGCAGGTTCGACCAGGTAACCCTCCTGGACCTGAATGGACGTGTAATCAGGAAGTATAATCCTTCGGAGCCTGCACTTATCATCGATCTGACAGATCAGGCACCAGGAATATATTTCCTGAAGGTGGTGCAGCAAAGCAGGCCGGCGTATCTGAAAGTTGTGAAGGAATAGAAAAAAACAGGCTTTGGCAAGCTTCTCAGACCCTGGCAGCCAGGTACAGGCAATGCTCCAGTAGCCTTTCCCAGGGATCAAAGCTTAGGCTGAAGTCCTCCTCAATGGCTGAAACATCAAACAGGGAAGGTGTATCGGACCAGCCCTTGTCGATGAGGGTCAGCTCAGTTTTTGATCCGGTACGCCGGATGGTTTCCCGTGCAACATCTTCCCAGCTATAGAAGCATTTCCCCAGCCCGAAATAGGTGCGTTCATTCACCGCATGCTGTAATACAGCTTTGTAAACTTTTGCCAGATCGCCTGCCCATATAAATTGTGTGCCATCGTTCTTCACCAATTGAAGGGGCTCATTTCTTTTTATGGTACATGCCAGATCCCGGAACCGGGAATCCATCTCCATATCGCTGCCCTCAATCACAGGGTTTCCAAAAGTATAGCCCGGACGGATGGTATTGGCTTTTAGTTTATACTGATAAGCAATGGCATTCAAAAAGAGTTCCGTTGCTCCTTTGGTAGCCCCGTAATAGGTGAAGGGGCGCTGTTTGGAATGCTCATGGACGGTCAGGTCCGGGTAGAACTTTACAGCTTCCGGATCCATGTATACCGAATCGTTTGCCGCCGTTGAGGAAGTATAAATGATCTCCTTCACCCCCGCTTCAGCAGCTGTTTCAAACAGGTTTACGGAAGAGCGGGTATCGTTTAGCAACATTTGTACAGGAGAATCCCCCCAGTGCAGGGCAATGTGGATGCAGACTTCATGACCCGGCATCAGCTTCCGGATCAGTTCATAATCATTTATCTGCCCTTCAACAAGGGTAACACCGGGCAAGGAATGCAGGGCCGGAACCTTATCAGGATTCCTTGCAAGAAGGGTAATGGAATAGCCCTCATCACTAAGGATTTTGGTAACATACGAACCAATGAACCCGGTGCCGCCGGTAAGGAAAATTTTCATACGTGAGCGCTAAAAGTGAATTCCGGCTTAAAGATCGTATAAAATTTCATTCACGCGGATTTAGCTAATCCATTTTTGATTCATCGCCATCAAAATGAGCTCGGCCGAATTTTTAAGCTTATACTTTGCCAGCAGGTTCCGCCGGTGAGTTTTTGCGGTCAGGGCAGAAATATATAGCTGCTCAGCAATTTGCCGGGTATTCAGGCCCTTAGATATCAGCTTGATAATCTCAAGTTCACGCTGAGTCGGTTTGTGGACATCCTCGATCTTCGAAGCGGATAAAGCAGCCAGCTTTACACTGGCTATAAGCTGCCGTTCATTGAAAGGTTTAACCAGGAAAGAGACCGGATTCAGCCCGCTGGCTTCTATAATGGTCTCCTCATCAGAATAGGCGGTGATAAATACAATCTGGAAATTTTGCTGTCCCGATAATTCCTTCATAAGCTGAATCCCGCTTTTATTCTGTCCGAGGTTGATATCACATAAAACGATATCAGGCCAAAATGATTTTATGAGTTCTGATGCCTGAGAGCATTCTGTAGCTATTCCGGCAACCTCGAACCCTTGCCGCTCAACAATGATCTTTATATCATTGGCAATAATAATTTCATCTTCGACAATAACTATTCTCATATCAGTAATATTCCTATAATAAGAATTAAATAAAGAGTATCACCTTAAGCTCTGAGCCCCTGACTTTGGGAAGGATAAGCTCACCATGATACTGCACTGCGATCTTTCCAATAAGATCAAGCCCGAAGGATTGTTTTGAGCCGACGCCGGATGGCATAAACCCATGTCCGTTATCCCTTACCACCAATTCAAATTTCCCAGTCGGGGATATATAGTCGGTAGATATCCAAATTTTCCTGTCTGCCTGATGCTCAGGCCATGCATGTTTCAGTGAATTGGTTATCAATTCGTTAGCCATCAATCCGATATGCACAGCCACTTCAATTCTTGTTTTGAGATTCGTCAGGGCAGCATTAATGCTTATCTGCTCCCCATCAGGATAACCCCTGATGAGAAAGTCACACAATTCACGAATGTAATCGGACAATTCCAGATTCAGATCCAGGTGATCGCGGTACAGCTTTTGGTGAATCAGTCCAATGGTTACAATCCTGTTTTTTGCCAGTTCGATGCTATCCCGGACTGACGCATCCTTAATCTGAGCTTGTTGAATATTCAGCAGGCTTGTCACCAGTTGGAGGTTATTCTTCACCCGGTGGTTGAGTTCTTTCATGAGTGACTGAATGAAGATGTTTTTTTCATTTACCTCAATATTCGAGTGTTTCAGATCTTCATTCAGCTTAATGAGTTTTGCGTTCTGTTCCCTAACCCTTTGGCGCTCGTTGTTGTACCGGTTTCTGAACAGGATAATGGCGATGGAAAGAAAGAGGGTCGACAGGGTGAGGGTTATCGACACATCGAGAAACCTTTCCTGAGTGCTTTGATAAAGGTAAATCCATTCCGGGTGCAGGTATTCCAGGTAATATAAGAGGATTACATGAGCTAAAAACAGGAATAATAAAACCGGTTGGACCCAACCATGGCTCATCAGTAAAAATATCATGAACAAGCAAAAATCAAGAAGAATAATAGGACCTGCCGAGCCTGCATTATAGAAGAAAACAATGCTTAGAATGGTAATGGTCATCAGGGCAACGGAAATAATAAAAGACGGGTGATAGATCTGACGGAACCTGGATAGGTAATAAAACAAAAAGCCAATTCCTGCCCCAATGTAAGAAGGATATATGGTTATCCTGTCAAGCCCCAGCAGGTAATTGTAATATCCTCCCAGCACGGCAATCAGGATGGCTAAAAACATCATGGTATTAAAGACACGCTGTTCCAGCGAAAAAGTATCCGGCTTACCTCCCAGAGCGGTTACAACTGCATTCGGAAGTTTTCTAAATTTCGGTATCACGGCAAAAAACTAAAAATTCTGATAGCCCGCTAAAATCAGACTATTTGTTCATTACAACCTTAATACTGCTTCAAGGTAGGGTTTTATTGAGAATCGATAACAATCCATTGATGAAAATACTGTATCCCGGTACAAAAAAGGCAGGATTCACATCCTGCCTCCTAAAATAATTATCGCATAACTGACAGACCTCCTTACGGGAAGTCGATCTGTGCTTTTTGGCATTCAGGATAAGTCAAAGATTCGAAAATCAATTACTTTTTGCCTTTAACAAAGGTTCATATATCCTACATCAATTGAAATACTGAATTAGTAGTATTTTTCTCGTCTAACAATTGCGTCTCCCCTGATTATGCCAGCAGGCGGAGCAGGATTTGGACCTGAACTTGAACTGGTAGTAGAACTGGATGGATCGGTACATGATGTTCCCAAGGTGAAAGTCAACTGCCAGTAACAACACAAGAGCTTAATCGTCTGATATGAAATTACTTAATTTTCAAACATATCAACTTTTTTTCTGATCGCTTCGTTAGTATTAGCTAATCATCAAAAGCCTGCCCTACCAACAAACTGAATTTCCATCCGGTATCATCTGAAGGGATGTCCTGGGTCTGTTTCATAAGGATCCCTATGAGCTGCTCTTTTGGATCGGCAAAATATTGCGTATTAAAGTACCCTCCCCAGCCGAAAGTACCTGCGCTGCCGCGTCCTCCCCGGGCCTCTCCCTTCTGATCGAGCACCTCAAAACCCAGGCAGAAATAGGATCCATTATCTCCCAGGAGATCTCCAACCTGGTTTTCCAGCATAAACTGAACTGTGGTCCTGCTCAGCAGTCGCACTCCGTTCAGCTCACCCTGGTTCAGCAACATCTGTAAAAAGTTGGCATAGTCGACAGCGGTGCTGGATAAGCCTGCACCACCGGAAAAGAACATCTTTGCTCCTTTGACAGGATACTCCGGATCATAAAAGGAGTTGGCGGGAAAGAGCACCCACTGATCATCCTTTCTGGTCTGAACCGGCACTAGTCTGTCCTTTTTGGAGTCCGGCAGGTAAAAGTAAGTATCCTTCATCCCCAGTGGCTTAAAGATCCTTTCTTCAAAGAACTCATCCAGCGGCTGACCCGATAGGATTTCAATAAAGTAGCCCAGCACATCCAGACCCTCGGCATAGACCCATCGGGTCCCCGGTTCCTGATGCAGTGGCAGCGTTGCGAGCTTCCTGATGTTTTCTTCAATGGTAATAGCATCCGTGGTGAAGACATCAATAATTCCTGCCTTCGAATACATTTTGCGGAATTCATCAGTATCGAGAAATCCGTATCCAAGACCGGAAGTATGGGTTAGCAAATGCCTTATGGTGATGGGATTTTCTGCAGGATGTCCCGTAAAGGATGAATCCTCCTCATTTAGAGCATCAAAAATCTGGACATCCTTAAATTCAGGTATGTATTTCGATATGGGGTCATCGAGCCTGAACTTCCCCTCCTCCCACAACATCATGACCGCAGTGGTGGTAATGGCTTTGGTCTGTGAGGCAATGCGGAAGATGTCATCCTTCTTCAACTCTCTGCCTTCCTGATTGTCTGCCATTCCAAATGCCTTATGGTAGACTATTTTGCCATCTCGTGCTACCAGGGCTACAGCACCAGGGATCTCACCCTTCTCAACTGATTCGGTGAGCATGGCGTCAATGCGCGAAAGGCGCTCAGAGGACATACCCTGCTCTTTAGGATTTCCTGCAGAAAGTACGGGTGATGTTTGTAAGGACTGTGTTTGAGCCTGCACATAAAGGCTCGATGCAATCAGAAGAAAGGATAGAATAGTTTTCATAATACCAGACTTTGTTATTCAATGACCCCAAATATAGGATTTCTGAATGGCATACTAAAACTCAGTATTCAATCCCCTCTCCAATGATTTCTAAGACTTTCCATATTTTTCATCGTTTACGCTGATTTTAAAAACATTGAGAATTTCAAGAAAAATGTCAATGCCATTTTGATTTTATTGGTGATAAATTAATTAGAGGAAAATTCTGCATGATAGCTTCTGATGTGAAGTTTATAAGGTATGGTGCAAGCCACCTCTCTAATACACTAACTGCCTATCTGTTCGCTATTTTTAAAAATGGTTGGGAAAAGGCTATGCGAGGGAAAGAATACCCCAATAAAGGAGATATAACCATAAAGAAACTTTTACAATTAAGAAGGTGGGATTTGGATATTGAAAAAATCACGAAAAATATTGAAACTTTAACTGGCAATTCTATTGAAAAAATTATGGCGTAAATTTGAAGACTATGAATACAAAGAATACTTAATAAAGAAGTTCTGTTAAAGTAATCCTCGATTTGAAAACTTAAAAAAGGAGAAAGTGTAAATAAAACGTCAATAATAACAAGATTAAAATCAGGAAACATGGCAACAATTTTGAAATCTGACCAAAGAGAATTTCAGGAAAGTCCGAATAAGATTGACAATTACAGGATATTCACCGATGTTTCAAGAATAAAAAAAGGGATTAATCCTGAAAACCTGAACTTTGATTTAAGACAATTAAATCCGGATGAATACTCAGCTCCTTACCATTTTCATCGGTACGCCGAGGAACTTTTTATGATTATGTCCGGCTCTGCGACCTTAAGAACTCCCAAGGGACTGGAAATAATAACTAGTGGTGATTTAATATTTTTTGAAAAAGGGGAAACAGGAGCACATCAATTGTATAATCATACTGCCGATACTTGTGTGTATTTAGACATAAGGACTTATTTTGGTTATGATATAGCAGAATATCCGGACTCGGATAAAATACTTTTAGCCCCATCATTCGAAATTTTTAATAAAGACTCTCAAGTAGATTATTTCTCCGGAGAAAAAAATATTAAGGATAAATGGAAGCAAATTGAAAACAGAAATGAATAGCATCAGCTGCCAATACATAGGAACATGAGCGGTCCGTAATACACGTCCCGCAATTTTGCGGGGACCCGGCATTATTAGCTTCGCTGAGCTCGTCATGCGTCCCCGGTTCAGGTTTGAACAACTTTTATTTTGCTAAATCAGTTTTTTTCACAACTTGTCCTTCCCTTTTGGCGGGAGACTCCCGTTGTGTGAAAGCAAAGACAACTTTACAGATAAGTTTTGAAATATGGAATTTTTAGAATCGCAAGAAAATGTTTTTAAAAGTAAAAATAGTGTTGTCCAACTAAGAGGCGTTGGTCTTGGCAATTGGCTAAACCTTGAACATTTTATGTTTGGATTGCCAGGTACAGATAAACAAATTCGTCAAGCAATAACAGAAACTTATGGCGAAGA
>JAFGEO010000160.1 GCA_016931575.1 Bacteroidales bacterium
ATTATGGAATTCGAAAAAGAATTCAACATTGGTATTCCTGATGATCAGGCTGAGAAAATCGGTTCTGTACAGGATGCTATCAAGTACATCGAAGAAAACGCTAAGTAATTTTTTCTCGAAGAAAATTAATCTTTTCACATTATGGAGTTAAAACGGGTTGCTGTAACTGGCATGGGAGCTATTACTCCCTTAGGTAACAATGTTAAGGATTACTGGGAAAATCTTATTAAAGGGACCAGTGGCTGTGACATGATCACCCGTTTTGATGCTACAGAATTCAAGACAAGATTTGCTTGCGAAGTAAAAGGCTTTAACCCCCAGGATCACTTCGACCGGAAAGAGGCTAGGAAATTGGATCCATTTACTCAATATGCGCTTGTAGCTGTTGAGGAAGCCATGAAAGACAGTGGCATTGATCTGGAGAAAATTAATCTCGATAAGGCCGGGGTGATCTTTGGCTCGGGTATTGGAGGATTTGGTACTTTCTTCGATGAAATGATCGGATTCGCCAAAGGAAACGGTGTACCCAGATTCAGTCCCTTCTTTATTCCAAAAATGATCTCAGATATTGCCGCAGGGCATATCTCGATAAAATATGGATTCAGAGGGCCGAATTATGCTACGGTTTCTGCCTGTGCTACCTCCACTAACGCCATTATCGATGCGTTTAACTATATCCGTCTGGGGAAAGCGGATGTGTTTATTTCAGGAGGCTCAGAAGCTGCTATCAACCCTCCGGGAGTTGGAGGATTTAACGCCATGCAGGCGATTTCGACCAATAACGAAGAGTACAAAACGGCTTCGCGTCCTTTTGATGCCACCCGTGATGGTTTCGTGATGGGAGAAGGAGCTGGGGTATTGATCCTCGAAGAGCTTGAACACGCCAAAAAACGCGGAGCTCATATCTACTGCGAACTGGTTGGCGGAGGCCTTACAGCTGATGCTTATCACCTGACTGCTCCGCACCCGGAAGGAATTGGTGCCGCTAATGTGATGAAGTTCGCGCTTGAAGATGCCGGCCTGAATCCTGAGGATATCGATTATGTAAACGTTCATGGAACTGCAACTCCACTCGGAGATCTCGCAGAAACCAAGGCCCTTGTGAAAGTATTCGGCCAGCATGCATATAAGCTGAATATCAGTTCCACCAAATCAATGACCGGACACCTGCTTGGTGCTGCCGGAGCTATCGAAGCAATTGCTGCGATTCAATCGATCATTCACAACGTTGTACCACCAACTATCAATCTGAAACAGATCGATCCTGAGATCGATCAGAAATTAAATCTGACCCCTAATCAGGCACAGGAAAGGAAAGTTGATGTTGCACTTAGTAACACGTTCGGCTTCGGCGGACATAATACCTCTGCCATATTCAAAAAATTTGAGTAGGATTTGCCTCGATTAACTCTCAATCGGAAAAAGTACATTTTTGTCCCGGATAGAAAGTTCAAACAGGAACTTTCCTCTATGTTGGGATTTAAACCTAAAAATTACAAGCTGTATCAGCTTGCACTTATCCATAAGTCCGCCTCCAGTAAGTTCTCCAAAACTCACGATGTTCATAATGAGCGCCTGGAATTCCTCGGCGATGCCATACTGGATAGCATCGTGGCGGAACACCTCTACCAACAATTTCCCGATGAAGATGAAGGCTTCCTGACTCAGATGCGATCCAAAATCGTCAATCGCGATACCCTGAAGAAGATAGCCATTAAAATGGGGATTGGCGAATTACTCATCGCCAGGCTGACCAAGGATAATCATAATGCAATTTACGGCGATGCCCTGGAGGCAATTATCGGTGCGGTATACCTCGACAGGGGTTATAAACGGGTCCGTGATTTTATCCTGACAAGGATTATTGATTACCACCTTAACCTGGATACCCTCTCTGAAACTGAAGTCGATTTTAAGAGCCGCATTATAGAATGGGGGCAAAAAAATAAAAAGGATATTAATTTTACCTGCCAGGAACAGCTGAACGGTGAGAGTAAAGTGCCGGTCTTTGTTTCCCACCTGCTCATTTTTGACGATATCGTCGGAATGGGCATGGGCAAGTCAAAGAAGGAAGCTGAACAAAATGCGGCGAAACAGGCTATCGCCATGATCGGGATCTAACCTGACAACCAGTGAAGAAAACCGTCCTTAAAGAAAAAAGGCTGAACCAGCACGATAAAGTGCTGGTCTATGCTATCTCGTCTTCGGAGACCGACCTCCGCATTTGTATGAAACTGAATCAGTGGCTCGGGATCAATCTGGCACTGGATACTGACCTGGAACTGGTTGTGAAAGGTAATACCCTGTCATTCAGGAAGTATTACTTTGAGTTTGAAGAGGAAATCGAGAAATATCTCTTTCTGGTTAATAAAAACCAGGGGCAATATCTTTTCCCTGAACTCAAACAGATCGATTACCTCCTCCTGATCCATACAGAGACGCACTCCCGCTCAATTGTCGATAAGCTGAATGAGTTGAAAAAAGAAAGGGAATTCACCGTTCTCTATAAGGTGGAACCTGCAAGCTTGAAATCCTTTTCGCGAATAGTTATCTGAAATTATTTAATACCTTGAGGCGGATCAGGAGTGATTAATCTCACCGTTCCCTGATATAATATATCATACAAACCAGGCTTTCCTCTTCCTTTTACTTGACCTAAATTTACTTTCGATTTTGAGTGGACCCTAAATCAAAATTGACATGAAGGCATTGCATGAGCCAAAAGAATATGAAAAGCTTTTGGTCAGGAATGAGAGTTGGCTTAAAGCCAGGATTAGAGATTATACTACAGTTTATAACCTGCCTGATTCTTCAGCCTATATCCGAAAGTTCTCAGGATCAATTGGCGAGCTGATAAAGTTACTTACCCTGTTTTCTGAACCCTTCTCAAAAGATGGGTCGGATAAAAACCGAAAAAGAAGCGAAGAAGTAATTACCGGGGTGGGGCAGATGCAATTCACCAGAAAGCTTCTAAAAGGAATTCCTGTCCATAGTTACCTGTTTCTATTGAAGCAGTTTCGCCAGGCCTGTTACGACCTCTTTCAGCAAGCTGAACTTCCCGATAAAGTTGTGGCAAACTATTGCATGTTTGCAGGCTTGTCTTTCGACAGGATTGAATTTCTTTTGCTGGAAATGCAGAACCGTGACCTGCAAAAGGAGAAGAAACGGAAAACCCACGAGTCTCCGGCCCTATTGAGGCTCCGGAAAAATTCGTACCTCACGATTTTCGAAAGTCTCTTTGCGCCCATCATTCTGCTTGATCATGCGAATAACATTATTAATTACAATGAAAGTGCCGGCCTTATATTTCCCGGGATTTGTAAAAAGACCGCGCTTATCCGGAAGGGCAACAGCAAGGTTCCTGATAGCATGAAGTTTATTCAGCGTCAAATTGCAGCCTTCAAGGCTGCTGACAGGGAAGAGGATGTTTTTGAGGTTGAAATGGAAACGCCAAACGGACTTTGTTACTATAAGATCTTGCTTAAGAAATTATTGGACCTGAGCCGGAATGAGGAAATCATCCTCATGTTCCAGGACCTTACCGAACAGCATGCAACAGAAAAATACCTGGAGGAGGCCAGGATCCATGCTGAGGAAGCCGACAGGATGAAAACTTCCTTTCTGGCCAATATGAGCCACGAGATAAGAACACCAATGAATGCGATTGTTGGCTTCACGGAACTGATGCTGAGCGAGAACTATAAAGTATCGGAACAAAAGGACTTTCTTAAACTTATACAAAACAGCAGCAGGGATCTTCTTCATATTATTGAAGATATCATCGATGTTGCAAAACTTGAATCAAAGCAGCTCAAGATCAGGTATAAACCCTGTGAAATATATCACACATTTTGCGATCTCAAGGTAGTCTTTACCGATGCGCTTCGCAGGTATGGCATACAGGATGATGTCTCACTTCAGCTTGAAGTCAGTGAACAGGATCGGGACATAGTCCTTAATACCGACGGGGAACGCCTTAAGCAGGTACTGACAAACCTGATGAGCAATGCAGTGAAGTTTACCAATAAGGGGTATATCCGCTTTGGATATCAGCGTACCGACCGGTCGGGCCTGTTGCTTTTTGTGAAAGATTCGGGAAGCGGGATCCCTGAAAATATGAAGGATCAGGTATTTGACCGGTTTTTTCAGCTTGAAGAACACCAGTCAAAGAATCTGGGAGGTGCAGGATTGGGACTGGCCATCTGTAAAAATATTGTCAGCCTTCTGGGTGGCAGAATGTGGCTTGAGTCAGCCGTAAATAAAGGATCCTCTTTCTATTTTCAGATTCCCTGTCACGAAGTTGCCATCAAACAAACCCGCTCAAAGGCAGATTCCAACAAACCACAGGATTTCCCGGATCTGAAAGCAAAAACCATTGTTGTTGCAGAAGACGATGAAATTAATTACCTCTTCATGGAAGAAACTCTGATGAGGACCGGTGCGTCGATTATCCGCGCAGAAAACGGACTCGAAGCTATTGACCTGGCAGAATCCCGTGATGATATTGATATGATCCTCATGGATATGAAAATGCCTGAAGTCAGCGGGTTCGAGGCGGCAAAATATATTCATTCAATCCGGCCGGAAATCCCCATTATTGCTCATACAGCTTTTGCCATGGAAGGGGATAAACAAAAGGTGCTTGATGCAGGTTGCTCGGCTTATCTTACAAAACCTGTTGACAGGCATAAGCTGTTTCTCCTGATCGAACGCTATGTGCAATCCACCGAAAAAATGAAAAAGAATATGGTGGGGGCGAAATAGCTTGTCTGGGTATCGCTGACCTATGAATCAGCCTTTCATTTCAACAATCAACACTCAATACGCATCAATCTTCAATCAATTATTTGAGACGAATACCAGCCAAAATTATACCTATGATGAATATGCCCGAATTGAGAGCGTCACTGAATCAATCGAAGGTGATGATTATACATATGCTTATACCTACGATTTATTTGGAAGAGTAAAAGACCTTGATTACCCTGGTGAGTTCAGTATTCGTTACAAATACAACGACAAAGGTATATTAATTGGAGTTGATGATCAAAATACCGGAAATCTCATCACGAGGAGCGATAAACTAGCTATGTCTGGTACAAGTATTTCAGAAAGCTTTGAGTATGATGAATTGGATAGGCTAACTAAATACAAGGTTGGTTCAAATCCTGAAATTGTCATTGACTATAATAATGATGGTTCAGGACGTTATAATGCTAAAACGGATCTGGGCACCTTCCATTATGGAGAAAGTGGGGCTCCTGAATATTATATCCCCGGGTTAACCGGTGAAACCGCTATCTTTACAAAAGAAAATAACGAGGCATTGGAAAAGTTCTATATCCATAAAGATTATTTGGGATCTTATCAAACTATTACTGATGAGAACGGAGCAATTGTAGAGACTCTGAGTTTTGATCCCTGGGGACGTAGAAGAAATGCTAATGACTGGACATTTGCAAATATACCAGGTTCGTTCAAGTTTGACCGAGGTTTTACCGGACATGAGCACCTTGATGTCTTTGATCTGATAAATATGAATGGAAGAGTTTTTGATCCTCTTACTACACAGTTTCTGAGTCCTGATAAGCTTGTGCAGGAGGCTACTCGTTCACAGAATTTCAACAGGTATACTTATTGTTTAAATAATCCCCTAAAATATACTGATCCAAGCGGATGGGAGTGGGGAGATAATACGCGATATGGTAATTATGTTGGAGGGACTGGAGGTTTTCATACTCTAAATGAGTATATGACCTATCATTGCACCGCCAGACTTGCCCTTTCCTTTGGATTTTATGGCAACACGAATTTTATAACAGTCGTTACCTAATGCAGTGGAACTGAAAAGCCTGAAAGTCAGGCGGGTCATCCTGAGGAATCTCAGGTTCCTCCGGGTTCAGGTGAAAGCTTGCTGGAATGTATTCACATGCTCTTTCTAAAAATTACGCCTGCTTTCACCGTAGCCACGATCCAAGCCCCGGAGGGGCGCAATATTGGTAGCCCCGGGTTTTAACCCGGGGGATAATGCGCCATGCGCAATCAGGCGCAAGCAAAACAATCATCCGGGGAAAAGAATCCATGCGCCGCCTATCCGGCGTCCGGGCATGGCAACGTCTGGACAAAAAGTCACTGAGCTATACAATGGGACAACAAGGCTGATGATCATATTCCCTGAATTCCTGGCTGCCCCAAAAAAACAAAGGGAGCCGAAAAGCTCCCTTTGTAACCCTAACCTATTTATTACCTATGAAAAGAATCAGAAAATATTTATTCTATTAATCTAACTGCTCTGGCTATTGAATTATTGTGTTCTTTCCTCTTAGACGTAAAAACTTTTAAAAAGTTACTTTATTTTTTTTAGTCACATCCAACGCTACAAATCTAGACCATAATTAAGTTAAGAGATATCAACGGATGTTAAAGATTGTTAAAGCTTTCAGGACAAATCTCCTGTAAGTGTATCTTTGTTCCTGATGAGCAAAAAAGTTGTAATTATAGTTGGTGTCTTCATGAGTCTTGCATTAACCGGACTCATTATCCTGCAGACTTTCTGGATGCATAAGGCCAGCCGGGTTATCCACAACGCAAACCGTGTCGAGGAGAAGAATTTCGATCAACTAGTTCAAAAGGCCCTGGTTGAGGCCACGTATGCGCTTCAACGTGATGAGACCCTCGGACTTATCTATGATGAAGTACGTCCAAAGCCTGAAAATGGCTCCCGGTCCGGAGAAGACATTTCCGAAAATGCACACCTGAAAGAACGGGACAGCACCATCTTTAATAAAATCGTAAACCGACGTGACCTGATCGACAAAGTGGTCTACCGCATGTTTAGCATAGCACCCTCCATCAAGGAGCGGATTAATCCCGGGGATATCCGGAATTACGTCGGAAGCGCTCTCCGTAAGCAAAACATTACCCTCAGGTATGAATATGCGGTTACCAATGAGGAAGGGGATATCGTATTCTCATCCGACCACTATAACTCAAGCGAACAGAAAGACTTCTACCAGATTGAGCTCTTCCCGGATGATTTTATCGAGACCTCAGACTACCTCACCGTTTACTTTCCGAACAGGATGGAATTCATTAACCAGGCTTTCAATTTCACGTCCATGGGCATAGCTTCCGCTGTGCTGGTAATTTTTCTGATCATTACCTTCTCCTTTATTCTGTATGTTATCCTGAAACAAAAGAAATTGTCGGAGATGAAAAGTGACTTCGTAAATAATATGACCCACGAACTGAAAACTCCGATTTCAACCATCTCACTTGCCTCCCAGATGCTCAACGATAAAAGCATTGCTCCGGAGCATAAGAATTATGACAGGATTTCGGGGATTATTTCTGATGAAACAAAACGCCTGGGATATCAGGTGGAACGTGTACTGCAGATGGCCAAGTTCGATCAGGGCGATCTCTCCCTTCAGTTCGAAGAAGTCAGTGTGCATGAGATCATCGAATCGGTTGCTTCGAATTTTGTGCTGCAGGTTGACTCTAAAAATGGTGTGCTCATCCCTTCGCTGCATGCTGACCAGGATATTATTGCCGGCGATCCGGTGCATATTGCCAACATTGTTTCCAACCTGCTCGACAATGCCGTAAAATATACCAGGGACTCCCCCGAGATACTCGTTGAGACCCGGAATATTAAAAATTTTCTCCTGTTGACAATCCGTGACAATGGGATCGGCATCAGCAGGGCAAACCAGAAACGTATTTTTGATAAGTTTTACCGGGTGCCTACCGGGAATATCCATAATGTCAAAGGATTTGGTTTAGGCCTGAGCTATGTGAAACGTGTTGTTGAAGAACATCACGGAATCATATCGCTGGAATCAGAACCTGATGTAGGTACAAGCTTTTTTATTAAACTCCCTCTAAAAAAACAAGAAAATGAGCGAAATTAAAGTATTGCTTGCCGAGGATGATGAAAATCTGGGTTCTCTTTTGAAAGAGTACCTGATCGCCAAAAAATATGATACCGATTGGTTCCCGAATGGCGATGTGGCCTACAAGCATTTCGTGAAACGCCAGTATGACTTGTGTATCCTTGATGTCATGATGCCTATAAAGGATGGGTATACCCTGGCGAAAGAGATCCGGATGACCAATGCCGATATTCCCATCATTTTTTTAACGGCCAAATCACAGAAGGAGGATATTCTCGAAGGATTTAAAGTTGGCTGCGACGATTACATAGCCAAGCCCTTCAGCATGGAAGAGCTGGTGTACCGGATTGAGGCTATCCTGCGACGTACCGGTAAACATACCCAGTTCAATTCACAGAAGGAATTTACGATCGGTAAGTATTATTTTGACACCGAAAAACAATTGCTCATCCTGAAAGAGCATCAGCAAAAACTGACAACCAAAGAAACGGAACTCCTTAAGCTGCTGTGCCTGAACAAAAATTCCATTCTTGAACGAAATTTTGCGCTGAAGTCTATCTGGATCGATGATAATTATTTTAATGCCCGGAGTATGGATGTGTATATCGCCAAGCTCAGAAAATACCTGAAAGAAGATGCAAGCGTGGAAATCATCAATGTCCATGGGAAGGGTTTTAAATTGCTGGCATAACCCGGGAATATGACCTTTTTCTGAAGCCCCCCCTGGAGTAATAAACAGGAACTTGTTGACAATATTCTGCGCTCCCCCGCGGCAGATTCGAAAATCAATGTATTTTTGTACCTGATTTTCAAAAAGGACGCCATGTTTTCAGTTGAATATTTAAATAAGGCTGTTATCATTACAGCTTATAATATTCGAAGAATTAATTTTCGGTATCAGGCAAATCTTAAAAAACTCATCCTGCACGCGCTGAAAAGGCCCTGTGGTAAAGTTATCCTGAACCTGATGGGCGTGCGCCAGATAGATCCCTGCGCTTTTGAAATGATCAAGCAGATGCATAGAATGGCAGAAAATGCCGGTGTGAAACTGTGCCTCCTGAATCTCGACTCTGAAATAACCAGCCTGATCCGAACTGATGTAAAAGAGATCTGTTCCTGCATCAGCGAGCCGGCTGAACTCGAAGAATATATCGAATCCATAGCCTATTAGGACTTTTTTTCTGGAACCTGAAAACTCGCTCTCGCTCTGTCTTATATGCACTTTCTCAATATAATATGGCCTTCACTGTGAACAATGAAGCAATGCAAAACCCAGAAGCCCCAATAAACCCATCAACCCATCAATCCGCTCAGGGACCATCCGATCAGAAATCCCAGGGTACTTAAACCCAGACAGTAGACCTAAACAAATAAATTTATCTGCCGGAGCCTTGGCGGAGGTTGACAACTAAACCTTTCTATCCGAACCCATGGCAATTACGCCCAGGCAGCACTTCTCAACAACCTAAACAACTAAACAATTCAACAAAACACATGCATCACACATCCCCACCAACCTCACTCTCCCACCACCCATCCAAAAAGCACCCATCAACTCCATCAACCATCAACCCATTTTTTCAGGATATCTTTTCAGTCTATTTCCATGAAATTTATATTTTTGTGCCGCAATATTTATTGGAATAAAATACAAAGCTATGTCAGGACACAGTAAATGGTCAACCATTAAACGTAAAAAGGGAGCCCTCGATGCTAAAAGAGGTAAGATATTTTCCCGTATTGTTAAAGAAATTTCTATTGCTGTAAAAGAAGGCGGACCCGATGAAGAATCAAACCCCCGCTTACGCATGGCTATTCAGAATGCCAAAGGGGCAAACATGCCCAAGGATAACGTGGACAGGGCCATTAATAAGGCGGATAAAGAGGGGGCAAACCTGACAGAAGTGACTTTTGAAGGTTATGCACCAAATGGGGTGGCAGTTTTTATCGAATGCCTTACTGATAATAATCAGCGTACCGTAAGCAATGTGAGAGCTGTCTTTAATAAAAGGGGCGGCAACATGGGAACCAACGGATCCCTGAGCTTCATTTTCGACCGTAAGGGTGTCTTCACGGTTAAGAGACAAGGTCTTGACCCTGACGAGTTCCAGCTCGAAATTATTGATGCCGGTGTTGAAGAGTGTGAAGTCGAAGAAGAAGTATTTATCTTAACCACTGCCCTTGAAGATTTTGGGAGTGTTCAGAAGAAACTGGATGAGATGGGCATTGAAATCGAAAATGCTGAATTGCAGCGGATCCCAAATGACACCAAGGAACTGGGTGTTGAAGATGCCAGGAAAGTGTTAAGGATGATTGAGGAATTTGAGGATATCGATGACGTTCAGAATGTATTCCATAATCTCGAGCTCACCGAGGAGGTAATAACCGCACTGGAAGAGTAATTCAGGGATTCAGGGGCCCAACCGTCAGTTTTTATCGGATCCCTCGGAGTGTAATGAGGTGCTTTTTCAATATGGGGCTTTTAAATAATGATTTTTATCAGTACATTTGTTGCTCAGTTTTAAACAATGACAAGAAATATCTCTATTCTAAACAGTATTCTTCTTCTTGGTATTCTTCAGAAACCAGAGTGAGAATGGTGTGTATAGATAACGCTATACGGGGGCTGTTCTCACAAGGGGACAGCCCCTGGTTTTTTAATGAACCTGAAATTTCATAAGCGCTATTCAACGAACAACAACTTAAAATAACTATGAAACGTTTTCCAAAAGAACTGACCCTGCTTACTGATACCCTGCTACCCCTGCGGGGGAAAAGACATTGCACCTGGTACATAACAACCAACAACCTGAACTAAATAAAGGAATGAAAGTTATTTTAGTATAAATTGAAAAAACAGACCAATGAGTGATAAATTATATATTTTCGATACAACCCTGCGCGACGGTGAACAGGTTCCTGGCTGCCAGTTAAACACAGTTGAAAAAATTGAGGTGGCCAAAGCTCTGGAAGAACTTGGGGTAGACATTATCGAAGCAGGTTTCCCGATCTCAAGTCCCGGTGATTTTAATTCCGTTGTTGAAATCTCGAAGGCCGTTAAACGTCCTACAATATGCGCACTTACCCGTGCGGTTGAAAAGGATATCGAGGTGGCTGCTGAAGCCCTGAAATATGCTAAGAACAAAAGGATCCATACCGGTATCGGTACCTCTTTTTACCACATTAAGTATAAGCTGAACTCAAATCAGGATGAGATTGTGGAACGAGCGGTCGCTGCCGTGAAATACGCAAAGAAATTTGTTGAAGATGTGGAATTTTATGCGGAAGACGCCGGACGTACCGAAAATGAATACCTGGCCCGGGTGGTCGAAGCAGTGATCGCGGCCGGGGCTACCGTGGTCAATATCCCGGATACTACCGGGTATTGTCTGCCTCAGGATTTTGGCGCGAAGATTAAATACCTGGTTGACAACGTGAAGAATATCGATAAGGCGATTATTTCTACTCACTGCCATAACGATCTGGGCATGGCTACTGCCAATACCATCTCCGGGATCATCAACGGCGCAAGACAAGCCGAAGTTACGATAAACGGAATAGGTGAACGTGCCGGTAACACCTCACTGGAAGAAGTGGTGATGACCCTTAAAAGTCATAGGGATATTGATGTTGACTCTGCGATTAACACGAAAAACATCTTCAAAACCAGCCGCCTGGTATCTTCCTTAATGAGCATGCCGGTTCAGCCCAACAAAGCTATCGTTGGCCGGAACGCTTTTGCACATTCTTCCGGGATCCACCAGGATGGCGTTCTGAAGAACAGGGAAAATTATGAAATCATTGATCCCGTTGATGTAGGAGTGAATGAATCAAGCATTTCGTTAACTGCCCGAAGCGGAAGAGCTGCCTTGAAACACAGGCTTAATCTGCTGGGTTACGAAATGGAGCCTGCCGAACTGGATGTTATCTACCAGAAATTTCTGGAGCTGGCAGATAAAAAGAAGGATGTCAACGACGAAGACCTCCAGGTGCTGGTGGGAAAAAAGAAATCGGAGGATGCCGGAAAGATCAAACTGGTGCACCTGCAGGTGCTTTCCGGTAAATCTGTTATTCCCATGGCAACGGTAAGCCTGGATATCGATGGCGAAGTATTCACCGCTACCCGGGACGGGAACGGACCTGTCGATGCAGCCCTGAGCGCTGTCAAATCACTGGTACGGCATAAGGTCCGGCTCGAGGAATTCCTGGTCCAGGCCATAACCAGGGGGATCGATGACCTGGGTAAGGTCCACATCCAGATCGAGAACCGCGGAAAACTCTACTATGGATTCTCCGGTAATACGGATATCATTACGGCTTCTGTGGAAGCTTTTATCGATGCAATAAATAAGATTGTCTAATATAAAAAACTAGTAAATTGGGAAATACATTATTTGATAAGGTTTGGGACTCACATGTAGTCACACAGATAGAAGGTGGTCCCAGTGTGGTGTATATCGACAGGCACCTCATTCATGAAGTAACCAGTCCACAGGCTTTTGCCGGCATAGGACACAGAGGGATTCAGGTATTCAGGCCGGAAAACACAGTGGCAACCCCCGATCATAATGTTCCGACACTTAACCAGCATCTGCCAATTCAGGATCAGCTTTCTGCTATGCAGGTTAAAACGCTGGCTCAGAATACCGAAAAATACGGAATTACACACTATGGATTAGGACACCCCTACCAGGGCGTTGTCCACGTTGTCGGCCCCGAACTGGGCCTTACCCAACCCGGAATGACCATTGTTTGCGGTGACTCACATACTTCAACGCATGGTGCTTTCGGAAGTGTGGCTTTCGGGATCGGAACCAGCGAAGTGGAGATGGTTCTTGCCTCTCAGTGCATTATGCAGCCAAAACCAAAGAAAATGAGAATTACAGTCGATGGAGAGCTGCAGAAAGGCGTACAGGCAAAGGACATCATCCTGTACATTATTTCTAAAATTTCCACAAGCGGGGGTACCGGGTATTTCGTGGAATTTGCAGGATCTGCCATCCGGAACCTTACCATGGAAGGCCGGATGACCGTCTGTAACATGAGCATCGAGATGGGAGCCCGTGGCGGACATATTGCGCCGGATGACGTTACTTTTGAGTATATAAAGGGCCGTGAATTCGCTCCAAAAGGCAAAGACTGGGAGAAAAAACTGGCCTATTGGAAGACCCTGAAATCTGACGATGATGCGGTTTTCGACCTTGAACTGAAATACGAGGCTTCCGATATCGAACCGATGATCACCTATGGTACCAACCCCGGGATGGGCATTGGCATTACCGGCAGCATTCCCAGGGTCGAATCTGTGGATGAAAGTACTAAGGCTACCTATTTGAAATCTCTGAAATATATGGGTTTCGAAGCCGGAACCCCTATGGTGGGCAAAGAAGTAAACTATGTATTCGTAGGAAGCTGTACAAACGGCCGTATCGAAGACCTCAGGGCATTTACACAGTTTGTGAAAGGAAAGAAGAAGGCCGAAAATGTGGTGGCATGGATCGTCCCCGGATCACGCCAGGTTGAGAAACAGGCGAAGGAAGAAGGCCTGGATAAACTCCTTGAGGAAGCCGGATTTGAACTTAGGCAACCCGGCTGTTCAGCCTGTCTGGCTATGAACGATGATAAAGTTCCGGAAGGCCTCTATTCGGTTTCTACCACAAACAGAAACTTCGAAGGCCGTCAGGGACCCGGATCCCGTACCATGCTGGCAAGCCCGATCACAGCCGCCGCCGCGGCAGTTACCGGTAAGGTCACTGACCCCCGGGATTTAATGTACTAAGTGTTAACATCGAAAAATTGAAGAAATGCCAATAGATAAATTTATAAGCCTGCGCAGCGCATGTGTTCCTCTTCCTGTTGAGAATGTGGACACCGACCAGATCATCCCTGCACGTTTCCTGAAGGCTACTACACGCGATGGATTTGGCGATAACCTGTTTCGCGACTGGAGATACGATAAGCAAAATCAACCGGTTGCCGACTTCATTCTGAACGATCCGAAGTACTCCGGAAGAATTCTCGTCGGCGGCAAAAACTTCGGTAGCGGATCGAGCCGTGAGCATGCTGCCTGGGCCATTCACGATTTCGGGTTCAAGGTAGTGGTCTCCAGCTTTTTTGCTGACATCTTTAAAAATAATGCCCTGAATAACGGACTGCTACCGGTTCAGGTTTCTGAAAAGTTCCTCGCGGCTCTTTTCAGTGCCATCGGGAAAAATCCGGCAACAGAAGTGGAGGTCGACCTCGAAACACAGACAATTACCCTGTTGGAAACAGGTGACTCTGAAAGTTTTGATATCAACCCTTATAAAAAGAAATGCCTGATTAATGGCTACGACGATATCGACTACCTGCTGAGCATAAAGGATAAAATTGAAGCCTTCGAAACAGGCAGGGAGAACTAATTTACCCCTTTCCCGGGAGGCGGTGGAAACATCGCCCCCCGGATTTCCAAAAAAAATGTTTGGCGCTAAATTCTAAACCAATGAAGATCGCGATAATGGATACCACACTCCGGGACGGGGAACAAACCTCAGGGGTTAATTTTACCTACGGAGAAAAGTTGAGTATGGCAAAGCTCCTGCTCGACGAGCTTAAGGTGGATTACCTCGAGGTAGCCTCAGCCAGGGTATCTGAAGGTGAGCACGAAGCCGTGAAAAAGATCGCCTCCTGGGCGGGGGAGAATAATTACCTCGATCAGATTGAGGTCCTGGGTTTCGTGGATGGGAATACCTCCATTGACTGGATCCTGGAAGCAGGGTGTAAAGTAGTTAACCTGCTCACCAAAGGATCGCTGAAGCATGTTAAACACCAGCTCAGGAAAACCCCGGAAGAACATATCGAAGATATCAGGGAGGTGGTTAGCTATGCACATTCCAAGGGAGTGAAGGTCAATTTGTATCTTGAAGACTGGTCAAATGGGATGCGGAATTCTCCCGAATACGTGTTTACCTTGCTCGATAAACTCAACGATATGCCTGTCAGCCGGTTTATGCTTCCCGATACACTGGGTATCCTGAACCCCGATGAGACCTACGCTTTTTGCAGGCAGATGATCGAAAATTATCCGGAGCTGAATTTTGATTTTCATCCCCATAATGATTATGACCTGGCTTCAGCCAATGTCTATGCCGCTTTGAAAGCAGGGATCCGTTGTATTCATACTACGGTTAACGGTTTGGGTGAGCGGGCAGGAAATGTTCCCCTATCCAGTGTTATTGCAATTGTGGTAGACCATTTTAACTTCAAGATGAGCGTCGATGAAACGAAACTCAATCTGGTAAGTAAGATGGTCGAGACTTTCTCCGGTATCCGCATTCCGCCTAACAAACCGCTTATCGGGGAAAATGTGTTCACTCAGACCAGCGGCGTGCACGCCGATGGAGATAAGAAAAACAACCTGTATTTCAACGATCTGTTGCCGGAGCGTTTCGGCAGGAAGCGAAGCTATGCCCTGGGGAAAACTTCCGGGAAGGCGAATATCGCCAAAAACCTGGAAGCATTGGGGATCGACCTTGATTCCGAATCTATGAAAAAGCTTACCCGGAAAATCATTGAGCTTGGGGATAAGAAGGAAACCGTTACCCAGGAAGATCTGCCTTACATTATCTCGGACGTGCTCCGCAGCAGATCGATCGATGAGAAGATCAAAATCCTCAACTTTTCCCTCACAACTGCCAAAGGACTGAAACCCAACGCCAGCCTGAGGATTAGGATCGGAACCAAGGAGTATGAAGAAAGTGCTGTCGGCGACGGTCAGTACGATGCCTTTATGAAAGCCCTGCGAAAGATCTATAAAAGCCTGAACCGAACACTGCCCAAACTGGTGGATTACAATGTTTCCATCCCTCCGGGAGGAAAGACCGACGCCCTGGTTCAGGCAGTCATCACCTGGGACATGGGGAAAAAGGAGATCCGTACCCGCGGACTGGATTCCGACCAGACGGTGGCTGCGATTATCGCTACCACGAAAATGCTGAATATCGTGGAAAGCTACCATCATGAGTAACAGGACCTGATCTTCGACTACCCGGCACAGTCCGCTCGTAGTTTTACCTGATCAATTTCTAAGCTTGAACCCGGCCAGGAGAGGTACGTCCTGTACGTTGAGGCAGATGCCTCTTTGTTTAACACAGTATTAATAAGATCTAACTATGATCAGCTGCACAAGCACTAAGAATAAGTATTCCTGTAAAATGAGCATTGATGGGCATACCCTTTATTCGGATACAGATAGCTCCAAAGGTGGAGGCGGAAAGGGTATTCGCCCCCATGATATACTCACAGCTGCACTGGCATCCTGTATAAATATCACCGTCAGAATGGTCTGTGAACAATTGCAGGTCGATGCAGGATGCGTGACCACTAAGGTTGAGCTGATTCGCACAGCTGAACAAACGCAATTTTCCTATAGTATTGAATTTGCGCAATCAATTTCTGAGGAAATCGGTCAGAAGATCCTGCGGAAAGTGGAATCGTGTCCGGTAAGAAGAACGTTGTCTAATCCCATTGAGTTTAACCTAAAACATCCGTTATGAAACACTTTGTTAAATTAAAAGTAAGGGACATCGCATCTTTGGTTATGTTAATTATCCTGGGCGCTGTCTGGATCATGATCGATCATTACCTGATTGCTGATTCAGGTCTGAGATTTATGGTATTCTGCCTCCTCTGTTCAGGTTTATTCTGGTTGATTTTCAGAATTAACCAACCGAACAGGATCTGGGCATATGCTCATACCATGGCACTGATTTTATTTCCACTTGTTGTGATTTCCAGCCTGGTAATCCATACCTTAATTGTCCATGATCTCAGGGAAAACTTTAACAAAATCGTAATGATCCTGGCATTTGTCGGGTTGATGCCGTATTTGGGTGCTATTCAATATTCCGTTTTTAACAGGAGGCGTCAAAACTAATTTTCAGACCAATCAAAAACCCGTCGCTATCAGCAACGGGTTTTTTTCGGGAAATAGCTTCTTACTCGATCGATCTCAGTTTCACTTCGGCAGTTCCAAGCTTGCTTTCAGCCTTCAAAATGATTTCTCCGGGTTCTTCGGTAGTTTGAATAATTACCTGTGCCAGTCCGTTGAAAGTTTTCCGCTTCCACACCTCAGCCGGATTGATGATCTGAACAACTCCGGGATCAGTATTAGGTTCATCATAGATGTATTTCAGACGGAACCGCTGACCAAGTACAACATACTCGTTTTTGCCCTCTTTCAGAATATCGGCATCAAGAGGAAAGTCCTGACCCGGTGCATCGCGTTCAATGTCTGAAGCAATCAGGTGGCCATTGATATAAACGGTTTGCCCTTCCACAATACTTTTTGAGAAGAGATTGTATGTGGCACCTTCCTTCATCTCAGGTATGTCAAATTCTCCACGGATAGCGATCAGGGTGTCTTTATAAATATTCCATTCTGCCTGATTTGGTTTTTTCAAAAAAGGTTTCCAGGTCGTGTAATCGGCAGCATTTCCGGAATAATCATCCAGGCTTTTGAGAGTCAGTTCTTTCATGCCATCGATTTGCATAACCTTCACTTCACTGATGTATTGATCCGGTTCATGGCTTGATGGGTCTCCGTTACCAACGCCAATGATTTTACCCGGGCCCTCCACAGTAAAACTCAGGTCCACATCTGCTGTCGGGTGGAGGCGGTTGTTCTCATCCAGGATCCGCACGGTAATAAGCGCCAAATCCTCATGATCAGCCTTCAGGTATTGCCGGTTGGCAGAAAGTGTTACTGTGGCTGGATCTCCCGTAGTTACTACCCTGGAGGATTCAACGATCTCCCCGTCCTGATATCCCCTGGCTTCGAGTTTCCCAGGCGTATATACCACATCCCACCGCAGGTGGCTGTTTTTCTGCAGGGTCTTTTTACCCAGACTCTCATCGTTCAGGAAGAGCTCGATCTCCTCGCAATTGCTGTATACCACAACCGGAATGGTGTCACCTTCCCGGCCCTGCCAGTTCCAGTGCGGGAAGATATGGATCAGCTTGTCTTTCGTCCACCACGCCTTGAGGTAAAAGAAAATATCCTTGGGGAAACCACAAAGATCCGTAATGCCGAACTGGGAAGTGACAGCCGGCCACGCAAAAGGATTGGGCTCGCCCCGGTAATCGATGCCGGTCCAGTAGAATAAACCGGCGAGGTATTCCCGCTCGTCATAATATTTCCATCCCCTTTCGGCGTTGAGGTTCAATTCGCCGTCATTGATGTAAGCCATGTGACCGATCGATGCATCGGTTTCATAAATGCCCCGGGTACCAATGGTGTTGCTCTCCTCGGTACCGATGCTGGCCTGCCAGGGGAATTTCCTGTGGTGCTCATCGATATCGCCATGGCTTAGGTAGTTGAAACCCATAACCTGGGTGACCATGCCGATGCCATTATCCCAGCCTCCGCTGACAGCAACCGTAAAGGCCCTGCTGGAATCAAGTCTGTTGGCAAAATCCTGCATGGTTTTGGTAATCCGTGCCCCGGTGATGCTCCCTTCGATCGCCCATTCTTCATTTCCCAGTGACCAGATGAAAATGCTCGGATGGTTACGGTCGCGCTTCATCATATTCTCAAGAAGTTCCAGGTGCTCATCATTGATCCCCATAAGCCGGTTCTCATCAAGTACCAGAAATCCCAGCCGGTCGCAGGCATCCAGGAAAGCCGGGTCTGGAGGCTCATGGGAGGTGCGTACCGCATTGCTTCCCATCACCTTCATCCGCTCAATCCTGAACTCATGCAGGGCAGGAGGGACAGCGCGCCCCACACCGGCATGGTCCTGGTGCAGGTTGGTGCCCTTTATTTTTACAGCTTCCCCATTCAGGAAGAACCCTTTTTCAGGGTCAAAACGTACCGTACGTATACCAAAAGTGGTCAGGTATTCATCCACAACTTTTCCCTCCCTGACCAGCTCGGTTTTAAGCAGGTGGAGGGCAGGGTTTTCCAGCGACCACAATTCTGGATTCTTCACCGTATGTTTGCTGATGTATTCTTTTTCGGTCCCCGGGGCAAGCTCCAGTTTGGTGAGCTTGCCGCTGGACAGTACTTTCCCTTTTTGATCAAGGACCGACTCCCGGATATCGAAAACTACTGCCGCATCCGACTCATTCGCTACCCTTGTGCGGTTTTTGATAAATGCTTTTTCCTCCTCAACTTCCGTAGTTACAAATGTTCCGTAGCGTGCAACATGGACCGGGGCGGTTTTTAAGAGCCAGACCGACCGGACAATTCCGGCCCCCTCATAATACCATCCCTCTTCCATGGTGACATCCACACGGACACTGACCACGTTTTCTTCACCATACGCCAGGTAATCGGTGATATCGTAGGCAAAACTGGCTGAACCGCACGGTTCGGTACCCAGGTAAAAACCGTTTACCCAGACCTGTGCGTCGCGGTGTACTCCGTCGAATTCAATGCTGATCCTTTTTCCAAGGTCTTGTTCACTGATCTTGAAATGCTTTCGGTACCAGCCTACGCTGTTTTCCGGATAGTCCCGCCCGATGGCCCAGTAGCCATGACTGTGACCGCCATCGGCAGCGAAAGGCAGTTCCACACACCAATCGTGAGGAAGATCCAGCACGCGCCATGCTCTGTCATCAAAACCTTTGGCTGCCGGCCCATCCCCGAATCCTGTTTTGGCAAAAAAGGAAAAATAGCCGGTGCCGTGATTAAAATCTTTGCTGGCATCTGTGGCATGCCCAAGGGAAAATTTCCAGTCCTGGTCGAGTTTTATACGCTCCCGCTCCGTGGCAGCATCTTGTCCTGCGGTCTGACTGAAAATGAAAACCGATGCAATGATCAGCCAACTGTATTTGAGTGTGTTTTTCATCATGGGTAAATCATTTTAGCAAGTATCGTAAATGTCGGTGAAAAATGCAGGTTATTTTGTTACATACCAGGGTAAGTTACGATAATTCGGGCGATTTTTTTACGGCATCCTCCGACCGGTTAATTTCGAGAAATCTTAAGGATTCTTCTTCTGTAGTGCTTCACAGGAAGGTATTTAACGTATCTTTTTGTATCTTTGCCTTCCTTTTTTGAGGAAGCGACTCCAGACAGAAGAATATTAATTAAAATAACAAGCAAATGGCTTATAAAATAGCAAAATTGCCTGGCGACGGCATCGGACCGGAAATTGTTGAGCAGGCGGAAAAAGTAATGAATGCGATCGGTGAGAAGTACAATCATGAATTCAGGTTCGAATTCGGGATCACCGGAGCAACTGCCATTGACCAGGTAGGAAACCCTTATCCGGAGGAAACACATCAGCTGTGTATGGATGCGGATGCAGTCCTTTTTGGCGCGATCGGCGACCCTAAGTTTGACAATAACCCAAAGGCGAAAGTGCGTCCTGAGCAGGGCCTTCTGGAGATGAGGAAAAGATTACAGCTGTTTGCCAATATTCGCCCGGTACGTACCTTCGAGTCGCTGCTGGACAAATCGCCCCTGCGTGCCGATTTGGTAAAAGGTGCAGATTTTATCGTGATCCGTGAGCTTACCGGAGGTGTTTATTATGGGGAGCCCCGGGGAAGAAGCGAAGACGGGAACAAAGCATACGATACAACCATTTACACCCGTGATGAGGTGGTCCGTATCACCGAACTGGCTTTTGACTATGCCCGCAAGCGTAAGAAAAAACTAACAGCCATTGATAAAGCAAACGTTCTGGCTACTTCACGCCTGTGGAGACAGACTATCCAGGAGATGGAGAAGGATTACCAGGACGTTGAGGTTGAATACATGCTGGTTGACAATGCTGCCATGCAAATCATTCAGTGGCCAACCAAATTCGACGTGATGGTCACCGAGAATATGTTTGGGGATATCCTCTCCGACGAATCCAGCGTGATTACCGGTTCACTGGGGATGCTCCCCTCGGCATCCATAGGGATCCACACCTCTGTATTCGAACCTATTCACGGATCATTTCCACAGGGTGCTGGGAAAGACATCGCAAATCCACTCGCCACCGTCCTCTCTGCTGCGATGTTGCTGGAATCGCTTAACCTGGTTGAAGAAGCCAGAAAGGTTGAGGCAGCAGTCGATGCTTCTATGAACGCCGGAGTGGTTACCCAGGATATCACCAGGGGGAAAGCATACGGAACCAAAGCCGTAGGTGACTGGCTGGCAAACTATATTTTGAAAAGCTAGCATCAAACATAGCTTAGTGTAAAATACTTTATATCAAAGTATTAGTTCAAAATTTAAGCGAGCTTAAAAATATTTTTAAGCTCGCTTAAATTTTTGTAGTGAGCCTGGTAGTTCATTAACCCCAGCCTTCAGGCTGCGGGCCAGACTGAGTGGTGAATCGGGCTTCAGCCCTGGTAATTGGCTACCTTTTGCATATGTCTGATGAGGTACGAAACACTCGGGCTCATAGCAATTTAAAGGAAAAATCCCTGAAATTCCCCATGGTTGAAGCCGAGCTCCGGTTATTGCCCGGATATCCTCTGCTTGTTAGCTGGTATTAAAGTGGAGCGCTGACTGTTGTCTGGTACAAGGTAGCCCTTGAGTATGCCGTAAAGCCCCTTAGGGCTCAAGGACATCACTTTCGCTAATTTTTATTTCGTGTTAATTCGTAAAATCCGTGGCGCTATAAAAAGCCGGCATTATTTTGGAAGACCCCCAAAAATCCGAACCAGCGACCGATGAAATTTGTGGATACTCCCTACCGGTTCAGCAAACATAAACACACATTTCCCATGTATAATTTCTTTGTCGTATTCCTCGGCAATTTTAAGGGTTTCTTCAGTATTTGACATTTGCTGGACCCAGATATTCCTGATACCCTTTTGAATCGCCTGGCGGAGAATGTCATCAGTCTGTGTTTTGGGAGTCAGAATCAGGAGACTGTCTACATCTGAGGGCAGGGATTCGACGGACTTATAGCACTTTACACCGTCTATTTCCTCAGCGGTTGGATTGACAGGCAGGATGTCAAAACCTTTTTTACGAAGGTCATGAAACACCTGGAATCCGAATTTCTTTGGGTTACGGGATACCCCGGCGATGGAAAATCGTTTTTTTTCGAAAAAGCTGTCAATCTGCTCCCGGCGGATTTTTTTCATGGTTTTATCGTTTTAGAATAGAGTGGGTTTGAAAATAAATTGGCACTTTTGTTTCCTGTAAATGCAATGTTATTGATTTCTATGAACAGACTAAAGTTTTTAGCCGGAATTTTTATCATAATACTTGTGGCTTCCTGCGGGCGGTATAAGGATATTCAGATTGGGGAAGTCCAGGATTTTGAGATCAAGGGATTCAATAAGGATGCCCTGGTGCTGGAAATTAAGGTTCCTATTGACAATCCAAGTGTATTCAACATCGAAATTACTGAAATGGATGCCCGCGTATACATCAATGATAAATATATCGGCAAGGTAAATTCCACTGATACCGTCATGCTTCATAAAAAATCAGAAGAAGTTCATGACCTCAACATGAATGTCAGGCTTGCAAACTTCCTTGGATCAGCCATGAAAGTCATGAACCTGAAGAAGGGGAGCCAGATACATCTAAGGCTTGAAGGATTTATGATGGCCAGGGTTATGGGCCTCCGCAAAAAGGTCAGCTTTGATGAATCGAAGGATGTTGTCCTTTAATTTGCTTATTTGTCTGCATTATATTTTTGGAAGAGTTATTTAAAGAAGAAAAATATATATTTTTGTGCTTTCCAAAGTGGTTTACAGGTGAAGGTATCTAAAGTTCTCTGGTTGTTCATTTTCATTGTGCTAAGCGCTGCGGCACAAGGGCAATTGGCAGGTACAAACCTGATAAATGCCATTCAGTACCACAACTCCTCAGGCAAGGTCTCCATTCTCCAGGATCCGGATATTGTTAAGCTTGTCGATAAGCACCTTTATGAAGAAGGCCGCGATAAAGTCATGATCGGATACAGAATACGTATATTCTCCAATTCCGGGGCTCAGGCCAGGGAACAGGGACAGCGGGCCATGGCAAACTTCGTGACCTATTTTGGAGATAAACACCAAACCTACTTCGTGTGGGATTCTCCGTTTTACTTATTATATGTGGGCGATTTCAGAACACAGAGTGAAGCGGCGAAATTCCTGAAAAAGCTTGAAATACATTTTCCGGAAGCATTTGTTGTCCGGAGCAAGATAGATTATCCAAAAATAAAATAGAATCCGAAACCGTAATGACTGACGGAATAAAGCACGAATGTGGGATTGCCCTTATACGGTTAAGAAAACCTCTCGAATATTATCAGCTTAAGTATGGAACCTGGCGGTGGGGATTGAACAAGCTCTACCTGCTGATGGAAAAACAACATAACCGAGGTCAGGACGGTGCCGGGGTAGCTTGCATCAAGCTGGATGTGGGACCTGGATTTGAGTACCTCGACCGCTTGCGTTCCATCACGCCTTCAGCCATCAATGATATTTTCGGGACCATTAAAAATAATTTTGACGAGCTGCAGGAAAAATCCCCGGGAATTATTAAAGATATCCCCTGGGCCAAGAAAAACCTGCCTTTTGCGGGCGAAGTGCTCATGGGGCACCTGCGCTATGGAACCTACGGAAAGAATAAGATAGAGAATGCCCATCCCGTGGTGCGTCAAAACAACTGGAAATCCAGGACCCTCGTGATGGCGGGTAATTTCAACCTGACAAACGTGGATGAAATGTTCAACCACCTGGTTGAGCTGGGTCAGCATCCCAGGGGGAAGATCGATACGGTTACCATGCTGGAAAATGTCGGCCACTTCCTGGATACGGAAAATCAGAACCTGTTCAATAAATTTAAGAAGCAGGGATATTCCAACATCGACATTTCCAAACATATTGCCGATGAACTCGACCTGACGAATATTCTTCGTGAATCCAGTAAGAAGTGGGACGGAGGCTATGCCATGGTGGGACTTATCGGTCATGGTGATGCTTTTGTTCTCCGCGATCCATGGGGGATCCGACCTGCTTTCTTCTACCAGGACGACGAGGTCGTGGTAGCCGCTTCCGAGCGCCCGGTAATACAGACTGTGATGAATGTCCCTACCGAAAAAATCAGCGAGGTTGATCCCGGGAAGGCGCTTGTGATTAAGAAAGATGGTAACATCGTATACGAAACCGTAAAAGGGCCCTACGAGAGAAGGGCCTGCTCCTTTGAACGTATTTATTTCTCCAGGGGGTCTGACAGCGACATCTACCGCGAACGGAAAAAGCTGGGTGAATTGCTGACACCTTCCATCGTGAAAGCAGTTCACGGTGAGTTGGGGAACACCGTTTTTTCATTCATCCCGAATACCGCCGAGACTGCCTTCTACGGAATGGTCAACGGAATCGAAAAGTACATGCAGGAACGGGCTAAAGAACAGATCCTGGAACGGGGAAAAGAAATCTCCGTGGATGAGCTTAACTGCATCATCTCCCTGAAGCCCCGCATCGAGAAAGTAGCCCTCAAAGATATCAAACTCCGCACCTTCATCTCCCAGGATGACGGTCGCGATGACCTGGTAGGTCACGTCTACGACATTTCCTATGAAACGCTTAACCGGGGATCGGACAACCTCGTGATCATAGATGATTCCATCGTTCGGGGAACCACGCTGAAATACAGCATTATCCGGATCCTTGACCGCCTGGGCCCCAAACGGATCGTCATTGTTTCTTCCTCACCCCAGATCAGGTATCCCGACTGCTATGGCATCGATATGGCCAAACTGGGTGACTTTATCGCATTCCGGGCGGCCATCGAATTGCTGAAGGAGACGGGGAAAGAAAACATCATCAACGAAGTGTACCGCAAGTCAAAGCAGCAGGAGGGATTGCCCAAGGAAGAGATCGTAAATTATGTGCAGGATATTTATAAACCTTTTACCGCAGAAGAAATTTCTGAGAAGATCGGCAAAATGTTGAGAACCCCGGAGATCCATGCCGAAGTAAAAATTGTGTATCAATCCATTGAAGGGCTGCATGAGGCATGTCCTGATCATCTGGGCGACTGGTACTTCACAGGCGATTACCCCACTCCCGGAGGGAACAAGGTGGTGAACCAGTCGTTTATCAATTTTATCGAGGGGCGTAACGCACGGGCCTACTAAAGCTTTAATGATCCGTCTGAATTTGTGTGATTTGGCTCGTTTTCTCAAAACGGGAAGAAAATTTCGGTCTCTCAAAGTTAATTTCTTTTACAGCGTGCATGGTAATAGCACGCTTAGGACCTGTCTTTATCTGATCGATCTTAGCGGTAAAACGAACCTATCGGCTCTTTCTGCCGGTTCACTTTCCATGCAAATAGAATCTATGATAGGCTCACATGAACTCACGCCCCTTTTTTCTTCCCCTTCAGCCTCACCAGCACCGAAATGCCGATGCCAATAAAGAATAAGCCAAAGATGGCAGGGCCAACAACATCTTTATGGAGTTTCCCGGTGTTCAGGTAACTGATCAGGAGGGTGACCCCCAGTAGAATAATCCCCGCCAGGAGGCTGATCCAGCCATATAAGCCCGGACGTCCCGGATAGGTATACCAGTGAGGGACCGTACCGCCGGTGAAATAACCATCCACATACATCTTGTTGATCCATTCCAGGTAGCCGTCAAGGTAATCACCCTGACCGGTTTTGGGATCCAGTTGTGCAATATCCCACGGATCATTGCTTTTTTCGCGGTGGGCCCTGAAGCCTGCAGGAAGGTTTTCAATCTCTTTTAAGGAAGGATCTTTCTCCAGTAAGGCAGAGAAGGGAATGTCCGGTTTCAGGCTTTCAATATCTTCCAGCGCTTCTTCCCCAAGAAGAAAAAGTACGCTTTCCGGTGACCTGTAAGCAAAAAATACCAGGCTTGAACCCTTTGCAACTTCAGGGTCAACAAGGATCTCGGGGGTGGGTTCTGTCATTTACTTATGTATTTTGATACAGCAGGAGGTTTCCACCAGCCTCCGGAGTACAGGGTTTAGACTTTATGGTACGAATCAATATGCCGCTCGATCTTTGCCGGGTACATATCACTCATTGTGAGTAATATAGCAGTTTCCTCCACATCCCCGAAATGTGTATTGAGCACGGTGCCAAAGCATTGCAGCGTGGGCGAAAGGTTGATATACGCATTGATCAGCGGGGGAATAACCTCGCCCCGGGCCCTGACAGCCTGTGAGAGCAGCTTCATGTCATCCTTGAAATTATCCGAAGTGAGGATGCTGTCCACAGTTGCCTGATCGGTTTCGATCGAAAGTGGTTTGTAGGGATACATCAGCGTTTCACTTCCCTTGAAGTGTTTATTCATGAAGGACAGAATAAGGTCACGGGCTTCCTTTTGATACGATGTGTACATGGTAACCTTCCCAAAGAAATACTTATACTGGGGATTATCTTTGAAAATAGCGCCCAGCCCGTCCCAGAGATTGTCCAGGGCGAAAAGGCTCTTTTTATTCCGGTTGGAAGACTGGTATGCCGGTTGTACAAAAGAACGGCCCAGTTCAATCGTGTAAGGGATATAATCCCTGATAAATTCCTGTGAAAAGTGGAACAGGCGACTGGTTGCAAGGTCAACCTCTCCCTGCTCATTGGGCTTCACATCTTCGCCCATAATATACCGGTAACCCCCCAGGATATCTTTTTGCTGTGGATCCCATACAATCAGCTGTTTATAAGGGTTTTCGCAGGTGTCGAAACGGTCAATATCCATTTCCTTGCCGGTTCCTCCACCTGCCAGGCGAAAGGTAATCTCTCTCAGACGACCGATTTCACGCATGGTGTTCGGAGAGTCGTGGTGCGTAATGATATATAGCTCGTTGCTTGCGTTATTTGTTGCCCGAAGGAATTTATCGCGCGTGAGTTCCTGTTCTATTAACTCACTGTCAACAGGTGGTATAACCTTTTTCATTGATCTAATTTAGTGCTGTAAAGTTAGGAAATATTTTGTTATACAGGTTCTATAGGGGAACATCCGTAACCCCGTCGAGAAGGTAAACCTGTTCTTTGACCCACTTCGCCCATTCAACCGGCTTTTTGCTCTTGTCAAAAGTCTTATAACTAATGGGCTTACCGAATTTGATGGTCAGATCCTTGTTTTTATGCTTCCAGGTTTCATCAACCAGGTAAAGCATTTCAATGTTGGCTTTAATTCCCAGGAATTTCCTGAAATTGGCCAGTTTGTAAAAGAAATCGGTATTCCGGCCGGAGAAATGGACTGGAATAACATCCCGCTGGTATTTGACCGATTTTACAATGAAGCTCTTCTGCCACTGAAGGTCCATGATCTGTCCCTTGATACGGCGGGATACCAGGCCGGCAGGAAAGGTCATAACCTGCATATCGGAAGCATATACCTCTTCGATCTGGCGGGCAGCTTCCAAAGCCTGTTTTCCGTGTTTATTGATCGGAATGAACAGTCCCTTGAGCGGGTAGACGTTCATCAGGATGTCGTTTACCAGGAAACGAAAGTCCTGAAAATACTTGCTGATCACCTCCATCAGGACAATCCCGTCGAAACCGCCAAGCACATGATTGGCAGCAAAAATGTAGCGGCCTTCCTTCGGGATGTTTTCTTCACCTTCCAGGTGGATCTTAACCTTGAAATCCACGATTGCCGCCTTACAAAATTCGATACCTCTTTGATCACCATACCTGGCCAAAACATCATTCACATCATCCTCGTGGATGACCCTCTTCAAGTAGCGGTAAACAAAACCCGGGATCCATTTTGCCAGGCGGGGAGCTTTGGCAGCAAATATTTTTTCAAGCTGAACAACTGGTTCTTTTATTGAAGTTTCTTTTTCAGATTTCATGAGATCTATGATGATTTCCGGTGCCAAAATTAACATAAATCCCCGGGATTAGACACATCAGAACAAATGATTGCGCTCCCGGCAATTACTGATCGCAGCGTAAGTAACCAAAAAAGCCGGTATGTTTTCCCTACAGGATCTGCTAGTCAAACACGCTTCCCTGGGATTTCCGGTTTGTTTATTTTGAAATTTGTTAAAAGGGCAGATAAGCACCTATGGCATACATTAACATCACCGGAGGTTGTTGGTGATCATCCGCTATTGCCGGACACCCTTTGAGAGGAAATCCAGATCCGATTTAACAACGTGCTCCTTCTTTTTTCTTTTCCATAGCGTGCAGGAAATCAGTTAATTATAAAATAAGGGATAGGAATCAGAAATGAGTTTTCATTCTGATTAGCCATTAATTAAGTCAAAATCCTGAATAATTCATGGTGGAAGTTATTAACAAAGTGGGAAAAAGTGGGAGGAAATGTTTAAAAGTGGGTAAAAATTACTATTTTTACGCTGGTTTATACTATTCTCATGATAAGTTTTATAGGAGAACATACCTGTAAGCTCGATGCCAAAGGCAGGGTTATGCTTCCGTCCACCTTCAAGAAGAAGATGACGGGGAGTGATCCGGAGAGGTTTGTCATCAAGAAAGACATCTTCGTGAATTGCCTTGTTCTGTATCCCATGGAGGAGTGGGAGCGGCAGAGTAAAATCATCCGGAAGAAGATAAATCCATACAACAAGGAGCATAACATGTTCCTTCGGCGGTTTTTCATGGGCATGGCAGAAGTCACCCTGGATGCCAGCAACCGCCTGCTGATCCCTAAGCGCCTGCTCGATGAGGTTGAGGTTAAAAAAGAAGTGATTTTGGCCGGGCAGACTGGTAAAATCGAAATCTGGGCGGTTGAGAAATACAACGAGGTCCAGATCGGTGACCAGCAATTTGCCAGTATGGCAGAAAGTATTATGGAGGGTTTGATCGATGAAAGTGATGAGTAATGGAATATCACCTGCCAGTATTATTAGAAGAAAGTGTTGAAGGATTGAATATAAAACCCAACGGGGTATATGTTGATGCGACTTTCGGGGGAGGAGGGCACTCCAGGGAAATTCTGGGAAGGCTGAATAAGGGGAAGCTGCTTGCGTTTGATCAGGATGAGGATGCATTGGAGAATATTCCGGATGATAAGCGGTTCATCTTTGTCAGGCACAACTTCCGGTTTTTAAAGAATTTCCTCAGGTATTACGGCATACATTCGATTGACGGACTGCTTGCTGATCTCGGCGTTTCCTCGCATCACTTTGATTCCCCCCACCGTGGTTTTTCATTCCGTTTCGACTCAGAACTGGATATGCGGATGAATACACAAGCGGATTTTTCAGCGAAAGAATTGGTTAATACCTACGGAACAGATGACCTGGCCCGGATATTCAGGCAATTCGGAGAGCTGAAGAATGCCGGAAAACTTGCCAATACCATCACAGCATACCGAAAACAACAGGCTATCGTGTCGATCCGGGAGTTCCTTGAGGCAATTTCCCCCTGTCTTCCCAAACACAGCGAGAACCAGTACCTGGCAAAAGTATTCCAGGCTATCCGGATCGAGGTGAACAAGGAAATCACCTACCTGAAGGAAATGCTCGGGCAGGCAGCAGATTTGCTGAATCCGGGCGGCAGGCTGGTGGTGATAAGCTATCATTCGCTGGAAGACCGGGTCGTAAAAAATTTCTTCCGCAACGGAAGCTTCGATTCGCAGGCGGAAACAGACCTCTACGGCAATATTCTCCGCCCACTGAGTCCCGTGAACAGGCACGTAATCGTACCGAATGAGGATGAAATAAACAGGAATAACCGGGCCAGAAGTGCCCGGTTGCGCATTGCTGAAAAACTATAATTCGATGGGGAAAAGGGAGAATATAGAATTTGTTGACTCAAAAGTTGAAAGGGAGGAGATCACCACCTTTTCGGCAAAGAGTTTCCTGGATGGCAGCTGGCTCACCCTGAATTCATTTGTCAGGAGGCTCCCGTTTATCCTTTTTTGTGTGCTGCTGATGCTGATCTACATTGCTAATCGCTTCCATGCTGAAAAGATGGTCCGCAAAACCGTGCATATGAAGAAGGAGATCCAAAACCTGCGCGCCGAAGAAATCACAGCATCCTATGAACTGATCAAGCTTAACAGACCTTCTGAGATCCAAAAACGGGTTGAACACGAAGAACTCGGACTGAAATTCCATACGGAACCACCCAAAAAAATAATTAAGAAATAGTGAGCACGTCAATCAAATCCGATATAGTCTGGAGAGTGGGCCTGGTGTACCTGGCCATGGCGTTGTTTGGGGGTCTCATCATTGTCAAGATCATCTACCTGCAGCTGATCGACGACGATAAGTGGAAAAAGGTAGCTGAGAAAACCCAGATCCAGGATGCTAAAATTGAACCCCTGAGGGGGGATATTTACTCCGATGACATGCGTCTGCTGGCAAGTTCGGTTCCCATGTACCAAATCAGGATGGACCCGCTTACCAAGGAAATGTCGGATGAAATCTTTAAAAATAATGTGGGTTCTCTGGCTGCTTCCATGGCAAACCTTTTCAGGGACCGCACGGAGGCCCAGTACCGTGCAATTCTGGAAGATGCCCGTGAAAAAGGGAATAAGTATGTGAAGCTGAAGGATGATGTCAGCTATGAACAACTCAAGAAGGTGCGGGAATTCCCGGTATTCAAACTTTCAGCTTTCAGGTACGGATTGATTGAAGTACCCGTGAATGAACGGGAATACCCCTTTAAGAAACTGGCTCACAGGACCATTGGGTATACGGTGAATGATGTGTCAAAAATCAGGGTGGGACTGGAAGGCGGATTCAATAAATATTTGAGGGGGATCGAGGGGGCTCAGAAAATGCAGCGGCTCTATGGCGGCGATTTAATGCCGGTTAAGGAGGCGGGTCAGATTGAGCCCCGGGATGGCAGCAGCGTTGTGAGTACCATCAATATCGATATGCAGGATATTGCCTACGAAGCCCTGAAGCGCCAGGTGGAGTTGCATGAGGCCTCTGCAGGTACGGTGGTGCTCATGGAAGTGGGAACCGGTGATGTCAAGGCCATTGTCAACCTGACCTACGATACGGTGTCCCACGAATATGAGGAAATCCGTAATTACGCGGTAGGAGTAAGCTCTGAGCCGGGTTCAACCTTTAAGCTGCCTGCGATCATGGTTGCCATGGAGGATGGTTATGTTGTGCCCACACGGGAAGTTGAAACCGGGAACGGGATCTACAAATACAATACACGGGAAATTACTGATCATAAGGATGGGGGATTCGGAAAGATTACCGCCAGGGAAGTCATCGAACAATCCTCCAATATCGGGATGGTAAAGCTAATTACCGAGGCCTATGCAAGTCAACCGGAGAAATTTTTCAACGGACTCTATAAAATGAACCTGAATCTTCCTCTCGGATTACCGATCAATGGGGAAGGGGAACCGGTATTTCATTACCCGGGGGCAGAAGGTGAGGATGCCTGGAACCCCAGTACCCTGGCCAGTATGGCGTATGGCTATGCGCTTGAGTTAACCCCCCTGCAAACACTGACCTTTTTTAACGCAGTGGCCAATAACGGGAGAATGGTAAAACCCAGGTTTGCTACGGAAGTAAAGTTCAGAGGAAAGACAGAAAAGACTTTCCCTGTCGAAGTGATCAACCCCTCCATCTGCTCACACGCTACCCTGGTTGCTGCCCGGGAAATGCTGGAAGGGGTAGTGGAAGAGGGAACTGTAAAATATCAGAAATCAAAACTGGTGAGGGCAGCCGGTAAAACGGGTACCAACCGGATGTATATTCCCGGAAAGGGGTATGATAAGGCAAAACACCAAACCTCATTTGTGGGATATTTCCCCGCAGAGAAGCCTAAATTTTCCTGCATCGTCATCGTCTATTCTCCCAAGGGAAGCAACAGGAGTGGCTCCAATGTGGCAGCACCCGCCTTCTTTGAAATTGCTGAGAAAGTCTATCTGAAAGATGTTTCCATGCAGAAGGCGCTAAATAGCCAAAAGCCTGAAAACCTGGAGATACCCTACTCCAAAAAAGGCTATCAGTCGGATATCGAAATGGTATTAAGCCAATTGCAGATCAGCCGGAAGAGTAGTGCTGAGCCTGCAAACTGGGTCCGGACGGAAAAGAGGGACGATCATATCGAACTGATCCCCGTTGAGCTTCAGGACGGTTTGGTGCCGGATGTGGTATCCATGGGCCTGAGCGATGCTGTCTATCTCCTCGAAAACCTGGGTCTCAAGGTTCAGGTTGAGGGTCGGGGAAGTATTAAATCACAGTCCATCCCTCCCGGAACAAAGGCTGTCCGGGGAGAAGTAATAAAACTTGAAATGAGATATACTGAAGGCTGATGAATCAACTGATAAAAAATATACTCACAGGGATTCCCTGCAAAATCATCGGTGATGAAAACACTGAAATTGTGAAAATCGAATTCGATTCACGCAACGTTCAAAAGGGGGATATGTTTGTTGCCGTCCGGGGCGTTCATGTTGACGGACATGAATTTATCGGGAAGGCCCTTGGTCAGGGTGCCACAGCGGTGCTGTGCGAAACTCTTCCTGAAAACCCTGCGAAAAATGTATGCTTCATCCAGGTCGAAAATTCTGCCAAAGCACTGGGACCTGCAGTGTCCAATTACTTCGGGAATCCTTCGAAAAGTCTCAGACTGGTCGGTGTTACCGGCACCAACGGAAAAACTTCCATTGCCACCCTGCTTTACCGTCTGTTTACTGCCATGGGCAATAAATGCGGACTGCTGTCAACCGTGGTAAACAAAGTTGGCGAGCGCGATATTCCTGCTACCCACACCACCCCCGATGCCATTGCCATTCACTCGCTGATGAAGGAAATGGCGGATGAGGGTTGTACCTATGCCTTCATGGAGGTCAGTTCCCATGCCCTCGATCAGGACAGGACGGCCGGACTGGATTACGACGTGGCTATTTTTACCAATCTTACGCATGATCACCTCGACTACCACAAAGATTTCGATGGATACCTGAAGGCAAAGAAGAAGCTTTTCGATAACCTTTCTGAAGAAGCTTTCGCCCTGGTCAATGTGGATGATAAGAATGGAAAAGTTATGCTTCAGAATTCAAGGGCGCAGAAACGCACCTTTGGAGTTAAATCTGTTGCCGATTTCAAGGCAAAAGTGATTGAAAGCCATTTTGACGGCATGCTCGTGAATTTCGATGACAGGGAGTTATGGATCAAGCTGATAGGCTTGTTTAATGCTTCCAACATGCTGGCGGTTTATGCGGCGGCCTCTCTGCTGGGCGTACCAAAAGATGAAATCCTGCGGATAATCAGCTCCCTGGATACTGTTGACGGACGTTTCGAATATGTCCGCTCAGAAGATGGCGTTACAGCGATTGTTGATTATGCCCATACTCCCGACGCCCTGAAGAACGTCCTTTCCACCATTCGCGAAATTAAACCGGAAGGATCGGAGCTGATCAGCCTCGTTGGGGCAGGTGGTGACCGGGACAGGAAGAAGAGGCCTGTTATGGCAAGACTGGCAGCAGAAATGAGTGAAAAGGTGATCCTGACATCCGATAATCCGCGAAGCGAAGATCCGGATTTTATCATCAGTGAGATGTTTGAAGGGATCGATCCTTCACAGTATAAAAAAGTGCTGAAGATCAGCAACCGGAAGGAAGCGATCCGCACAGCCTGCATGCTGGCCAAACAGGGTGATGTCATCCTGATCGCCGGAAAAGGGCATGAAACTTATCAGGAAGTCAAAGGGGTACGGAGCTACTTCAATGACAAGGAAATTGTACGTGAATTATTTGCTGAAAATAAAAAGAAATAATCCAGGAACACTATGCTATACCATCTGTTTGAATATCTTGATCAATACGACATCCCGGGAGCCGGAATGTTTCAGTATATTTCTTTCCGGACCAGTTTTAGCATCATCACCTCCCTGATCATCTCCCTGCTCTTTGGCAAGCGTATTATCAGGATCCTTCAGAAAAAACAGATTGGGGAGACCATCCGCGAACTGGGTCTTGAGGGACAAATGAAGAAAAAAGGGACTCCCACCATGGGAGGGATCATTATCCTGGCTTCCATCCTTATTCCGGTATTACTCTTCGGGGACCTGACCAATGTCTATGTTCTCCTGATGATCATAGCAACAGTCTGGCTCGGGTTTGTTGGTTTTCTCGATGATTATATCAAGGTATTTAAGAAGAATAAAGAGGGTCTCCGGGGCTGGTTCAAAGTTGCAGGGCAGGTTATGCTGGGGCTGTTGGTCGGGTTCACCATGTATTTTCATAACGATGTGGTGATCAGGGAAAGGACTCCCGTTTTAAATCCGGCAGCCGATACAGTGGTACAGCAAATCAATCCACTGGCCCTGGGAGGTGATTCAGAACAGTATTCGATCCATGATGAGAAATCGACTGTCGTGAACGTCCCCTTCTTTAAGAACAATGAATTTGATTATTTTGATCTGATCAGTTTCTTTGGTGAGGGCGCACGAAAATATACCTGGATAGTCTTTGTGCTGGCTGTTATCCTCATCATCACCTTTGTTTCAAACGGGGCAAACCTCACCGATGGGCTGGATGGCCTGGCAGCAGGGAACTCAGCGATCATTGGGCTGATACTTGGGATACTGGCCTATATCTCCGGCAACTACATCTTTTCTGACTATCTGAATGTCATGTATATCCCCTACACAGGGGAGCTGGTGGTGTACATCGGTGCTTTCATCGGTGCCATGATCGGATTCATGTGGTACAATTCCTATCCTGCACAGGTATTCATGGGGGATACCGGAAGTCTCGCTATCGGCGGGGTTATTGCAGTGTTTGCCATCCTGATCCGCAAGGAACTCCTTATCCCCATCCTTTGCGGAGTATTCCTTGTGGAGAGTTTGTCAGTGGTTGTACAGGTCGGGTGGTTCAAATTTACCAAAAGAAAATATGGAGCAGGGCGGCGCATTTTCCTGATGTCGCCTATTCATCACCATTATCAAATGAAAGGATATCCCGAAGCAAAAATCGTAACCCGGTTTTGGATTGTCGGGATCCTTCTGGCAGTTATCACTATCGTAACCCTCAAAATACGCTAACCTATGGAGAAAAGAATTGTAATACTTGGAGCTGGTGAAAGCGGTACTGGTTCGGCGGTACTGGCGAAAGCCAAAGGATTTGATGTTTTCGTTTCCGATATTGGGAAAATCAAACCTCATTATAAAGAAATCCTGTACAATTATGAGATTGAATGGGAGGAAGAGCAGCATACGGAACGGCTGATCCTCAATGCCGATGAACTAATTAAAAGCCCCGGTATCTCAGACAAATCAGAGATTATGCAGCTGATCCTAAAAAAGGACATTCCTGTGATATCCGAAATCGAATTTGCCGGCCGGTATACCACGGCAAAGAAGATCTGCATTACCGGGAGCAACGGGAAGACCACAACCACCTCGCTGCTTCATCACATGCTTCGGAAGGCAGGTCTCAACTGTGGTCTGGCCGGAAACGTCGGCAAGAGCTTTGCCATGCAGGTGGCCACAAAAACCTACGACTACTACGTGATCGAACTTAGCAGTTTTCAGCTTGATGGCATGTTTGAATTTAAACCTGATATCGCTGTGCTGCTGAACATCACCCCTGACCATCTGGACCGTTACGGGTACAGCATGCAAAATTATGTCGATTCGAAGTTCCGTATCTCCAGGAACCTGTCTGAGGATGATTATTTCATCTATTGCTCCGATGATGAGATAACCATTTCAGAACTCGAAAGGATCGTTATGAGAGCCAGGCAACTGGAATTTTCACATGATAAGCAAGTGAAGGAGGGTGCATATATTGAGGATGATGTCATGATCGTAAAAGTGAATAATACCGAGATGAAGGTGCCGCTATCCGAAATGGCGCTGAAAGGAAGGCACAATGCCTATAACTCGATGGCTGCCAGCATTGCCAGTCGTATCCTGGATATTAAAAAAGAAGTGATCCGCGAAAGTCTTCGCGATTTTACCGGGGTGGAACACCGTCTGGAGCGTTTCATTAAGGTGCACGGTATCGAATTTATCAATGATTCAAAAGCCACCAACGTAAATTCCACCTGGTATGCGCTGGAATGTATGACTACACCAACAATATGGATCGTAGGCGGCGTTGATAAAGGGAACGACTATTCATCACTGGAACCTCTGGTAAAAGAAAAAGTGAAAAGTATCATCTGTCTGGGTGTCGACAATGCAAAACTGCATGAGGCATTCGGAAAGTTGGTGGAAGATATCCAGGATGCGAGAACCATGAAGGAAGCCGTAACAAAAGCCTATAAAATGGGCGAAAAAGACGATACTGTCCTTTTATCTCCGGCCTGTGCAAGCTTCGACCTGTTCAAGAATTTTGAGGACAGGGGAGAGCAGTTCAAGGAATGTGTCCGTGAACTTTAAAAAGAAGGACCTAATTATTCAAAACTGAAAAGCAGACAGGGTATGTTTGAAAGTGTTAAGAAATACATCCGGGGTGATAGGGTGATCTGGGCTATTTTCCTGGCCCTGGCCATCATCTCTGTGCTTTCTGTATACAGCTCAAGCTACCGCACTGCATATGCTTTCAGATCGGGACAGGTAGGTTATTACCTGGTGCGGCATGTTATATTTATTTTCTTTGGTTTCCTGCTGGCCTATATTACCCACCTGATACCCTACAGACTGTATTCAAGGATATCTCAGTTGCTGGTTTACATTACCATTCCTCTTCTGGTTATCACCCTTTTCTTTGGGGTCACGAAAAATGATGCTACGCGATGGATTGAACTGGGAGGGTTTTCGTTCCAGACATCCGACCTGGCAAAGCTTGCCCTGGTGATGTACGTTGCCCGGTTGTTGTCCCTTAAGCAGGAAAAGATACGGTCGTATAAGGAGGGCTTCCTTCCCATCCTGTACCCGGTTGTCATTATCTGCATCCTGATCATGCCGGCTAACCTGTCTACAGCACTGATTCTTTTAGCCGTGTGTATTATTCTCATGTTTATAGGAAGGGTACGGTTTTTATACATTACCTACCTTGGGTTTGGTGCTACCACGCTGCTGGTAATCTTCATCCTGGTAGCTGTTCAGCTTAACTGGGAAGGGAGGATGACTACCTGGTACAACCGTGTTGTATCTCACACACAACAGGACATATCATCAAAGGATATCCGGGACCAGACGTATCAGTCGGATCAGTCAAAAGCCGCCATTGCTACGGGGGGCATATTCGGTAAGGGTCCCGGAAACAGCCGGCAAAGGGGATTCCTTCCTGAACCGCATTCCGATTTTATCTATTCCATTATTGTGGAAGAGTACGGCCTGCTGGGAGGGGCACTCGTTATCCTCCTCTACCTGGCCCTGCTCTATCGTGCCGGGCTGATTGTGCGAAAATGTACACGGACCTTTGCTGCCTTCCTGGTCGTTGGCCTTGGGATGCTCATGGTGTTTCAGGCCATGGTTAACATGGCCGTTGCAGTAGGAATATTTCCGGTTACCGGTCAGCCCCTGCCCATGATCAGCATGGGAGGGACATCCATGATATTCACTTCGGTGGCGGTAGGGATGATCCTGAGTGTCAGCCACGGTATAAAAGTCGAACGAAAAGAGGTACCAGCAGATGAAGCCTGATAAAAACATACGGATCCTGATCAGCGGAGGCGGCACCGGGGGGCATATTTTCCCTGCTGTTTCGATTGCCGATGAGATTAAAAGACGAAATCCGGAAGCGGAAATTCTTTTTGTGGGTGCCTTGGGAAGGATGGAAATGGAAAGGGTTCCTGAAGCTGGCTATAAGATTGTCGGGCTGCCCATCTCAGGTTTCCAGCGTAAGCTTACAATGAAAAATATTAAAGTCATCTTTGACATTGTTCGAAGTCTGAATCGGTCAAAGAAGATCATCCGTGATTTTAAACCCCATGTGGCGATAGGTGTTGGCGGCTATGCCAGCGGACCTGTAATACGCACTGCCGGAAAGAAAGGGATCCCGGTGCTGTTGCAGGAGCAAAATAACTATGCAGGAGTAACCAACAAGCTGCTGGCAGGCTTTGCCAGCAAGATCTGTGTGGCCTATCCCGGGATGGAGAAATTTTTCCCTGACGGAAGGATCGTAGAAACCGGGAATCCGGTACGAAACCTGCAATTTTCTGACGACAAACGAAGGGAGGGGAAGAAACATTTCGGGCTTCGTGACGATCTGCCTGTGATCCTGGTGATCGGTGGGAGCCTGGGTGCCCGAACGGTGAACGAGGCCATCCTGAGGCATCTGCCTGCCTTCCTTGCTGAAAATGTTCAGGTGATCTGGCAAACCGGCAAACTCTATATCAAGGAGATGGAAAAACGTTCCGGGAAGCCCTCTGAGCTCATCCGGATACAGCCTTTCATATCGGACATGGAACTGGCCTATAATGCGGCAGATCTTGTGATCAGCCGGGCAGGGGCCATCAGCATTTCTGAATTGTGCCTGGCCGGGAAACCCGCCCTGCTGATTCCTTCGCCCAATGTTGCGGAGGACCACCAGACAAAAAATGCCATGGCCCTGGTAAACCTGAACGCAGCAGTCATGCTGAAGGATTCCGAAGCAGAAAAGGAACTGGGAAGCTGCGCCCTGGGGCTATTGCAGGATAAGGAAAAATGCCTGCAGCTGAGTAAAAATATTCTGGAGCTGGCGAAGCCGAAAGCTTCAGAGGCCATTGTGGACGAAGTTTATAAATTAATAAACCAAGCGGAGTGAACCTGGAAAAAATTCATAATGTCTATTTCCTGGGTATCGGGGGTATCGGGATGAGCGCCCTGGCACGCTATTTTGTGGCAGAAGGGAAAGCTGTGGCCGGCTATGACCTGACGCCGTCGCCGGTGACGAATGAGCTGGAGAAGCTGGGGATTGACATTCATTTTTCCGAGGATGTCTCGAAAATTCCTGCCTCCTTCATGGATAGGGACCTTACGCTGGTTGTCCGGACTCCCGCAGTGCCGGAGAAACATGCGGAATATCTTTACCTCCTCGAAAAGGGATTCACCATCCGTAAACGCTCGGTAGTCCTGGGAATGCTGTTCAATCAGAACCGCGGCCTGGCAGTGGCGGGAACACACGGAAAGACTTCCGTTTCCTCCATGCTGGCTACCATTATGCACAGCTCTGAAAAGGGTTGCACAGCTTTCCTGGGGGGGATCCTTAAAAATGTAAATAGCAATTTTATCCTCGATAAAGGCAGTCCCTGGGTGGTCACCGAGGCTGATGAATATGATCGTTCATTTTTGAGGCTTACACCCGAGATGGCCCTGGTTACCTGGGTTGATGCAGACCATCTGGATATATACGCCTCCAAAGAAGACATTGATAAGGCTTTCAGTGAATTCATTCACCAAACAAAAGAAGGTGGGACTGTCATCCTGAAGAAAGGCATTCCCCTTAAGCTGACAGGGACTGACAGAAATCTTTATACCTATGCACTGGAGGACAGACAGGCTGATTTCCATGCCAGGAACGTGGTAGCTGAAAAGGGCAGGTACGTATTCGACCTCGTAACGCCGGGGGGTGAGATACCGGACATCCGGCTAAGGGTCATCGGGATAACGAATGTTGAAAATGCAGTTGCTGCCGCCTCCCTTGCCTGGGCAGCCGGTATAGATCCGGATACGATCAGGCGGGCACTGTCGGCCTTTGAAGGTGTGAAGCGCAGGTTCGATATTCAGTTCACTTCAGGAGATCGCCTCTACATCGACGATTATGCCCATCATCCCAGAGAGCTGGATGCCGTGATCGGTTCCCTGAGGCAACTCTTCCCGGAACGGAGAATTACCGGGGTGTTCCAACCTCACCTGTTTTCCCGGACCAAAGATTTTGCCACGGAGTTTGCGGCAAGCCTGAGCGCCCTGGATGAGCTTGTCCTGATGGAGATCTATCCTGCCCGGGAAGCCCCTGTTGAAGGAGTGAACTCCTGCCTGATTCTTGACCAGGTAAGCCTGGCGGCTAAAGAAATTTGCAGCAGGGAGGAACTGGTGGAAAGGCTGAAGAACATGAATCCGGAAATCCTGCTTACCGCAGGGGCCGGAGATATTGACCGCTTTGTTGAACCCCTGAAAAAAATGATGGAGAGTTTATGAAAGTGCTGAAGAAATCGGCTATTTGGATCGTACTGGTAATTTACCTTGTGCTGGCTTTCGGTTTTATCCGGAACAAGTATAAGCTGCAGAAATGCACGGCGGTAAATGTTGTGATCGCCGACAGCCTGATGACCGCCTTTATAGTCCCTGAAGATATTGAGGCAGTGCTCAGGGCAAAAGGGATCAACTGTAAGGGGACCCCCCTGAAGGACATTCAGCTGTCAAAAATCGAAGAAACCATCACACGGAACCAGATTATTGACCAATGCCGTGCCTTTACCGAGATCAACGGTACACTGACTATCGAGATTTCTCAACGAAGTCCGCTGGTTCGGGTTATTGAAGAGAATGGGAAAGGTTACTACCTCGACAGGGAAGGAAATGTGCTCAACCTTTCGAACCGGTATTCACCGCATATCCTTATCGCCAACGGACATTTAAGTACTTCGGTTAAAGTGGGGACACCGGTAAATGTTCGGAAAGACAAGAAAAATGAGGAATTGAGCGTGCTGCGGGATATTTACAGGATAGCTGAATTTATCTATACCCATCCCTTGTGGAAAGCGCAATTTGTGCAGTTGTATGTCAATGAGCAGCATGAATTTGAACTGGTGCCCCGCATAGGACCGCACCTGATCGTCCTCGGAAGCGCAGAAGATTACGAGGAAAAATTTGAAAACCTGGAACTTTTATACAGGGAGGGACTCAGCCATACGGGCTGGAACCAGTACAGGGAAATAAACCTGAAATATAAAGGACAAATAGTATGTACTAAAATATGACAAGTATTATGAGGCAAAAAGTTAATTATGTAGCAGCCATCGATATCGGGACTACAAAGATCGTGGCACTTGTCGGGAAGGTCAACGAAAACAACCGCCTTGAAATCCTGGGAATGAGCAAGACCGTCTCAAAAGGTGTTAAGCGAGGAGTAGTTCAGCATATCGAAGAAACTGTAAGTGCTATCCGGCACACAGTTGAAGAAGCCGAAAAACAATCCGGCATCCAGTTTACCAGCGTATTTGTTGGTATTGCCGGCCAGCACATAAAAAGCATAAAGAACCGGGGCTATGTGAACCTTGGACACGACCGCGATGAGATCCTCCAGATGGATATTGACACCCTGATCACGGATATGTATAAGATCCCCATCGAGCTGGGAGAGGAGATTATCCATGTTCTTCCCCAGAATTATATCGTGGATAATGAAACCGGAGTGAAGAACCCGGTGGGGATGTCGGGAAGAAGGCTGGAGGGTAACTTTCACATTGTGATCGGGCAGATTGATTCGGCGAAGAACATTGAGAAATGTGTCAACCGGGTGGGCCTGCGCGTGGAGCAGCTGATCCTGGAGCCACTGGCTTCTTCAGCTTCTGTCCTGACCGACGACGAAAAAGAAGCTGGAGTGGCCCTGGTAGATATCGGAGGAGGAACAACGGATGTGGCGGTCTTCTACGATGATTCGATCCGTCATACAGCCGTGATCCCTTTTGGAGGCAATGTTATCACCCGGGATATTAAGGAAGGATGCAAGATACTCGGCCGCCATGCAGAGGCACTGAAAACACAATTCGGTTCGGCACTCGGCGACCTGGCACCTGAAGACAAAGTAGTTACCATACCGGGAATTAACGGAAGGGAACCGAAAGAGATTTCGTTCAAAAACCTGGCCTATATTATTCAGATGCGCATGGAAGAGATCATCGATGCCGTCATGTTCGAGATCGAGAACAGCGGTTGCCTGGATAAGCTGGGCGCAGGGATCGTCCTGACAGGAGGAGGCGCCCTGCTTAGCCATGTTGCGCAGCTGGTTCGGTTCCATACCGGGATGGATGTCCGGATAGGCTATCCGACCGAATACCTGGCCGGAGAGGTGGACGATGAGATCTCAAAGCCCCAGTATGCAACGAGTGTCGGCCTGCTGCTCAAAGGCTGGGAGCTCCTTGGCAAGGATACGGAAGTCAGTGATACTGCCAACAAGAAAAAACGGTATTTTAAAGAGATCACTGAAGAAGAAGAGAAGGAAGGGATGCTTGCAGAAGCCGGTGAAAACCGTGTTGGCAGCAATATCCTGGCTGCCTTCAAGCGAAGAATCAGCGATATGTTTGACGAACGGGGTGCCGACATGGAATAATTTTATGCCTCATACACTATAAAATGAATCACCATGAATGAAGACCTGATGAATTTTGATTTACCCACAAATAAATCTTCCATTATTAAAGTTATTGGCGTTGGCGGCGGCGGCGGCAATGCTGTCAACCACATGTACCTGCAGGGGATTAAGGATGTTGATTTTGTAGTCTGTAATACCGACTCGCAAGCACTTGAAAACAGTCCGGTACAGGTAAAGATACAACTGGGGGCCTCCCTTACCGAGGGCCGTGGCGCCGGAAACAAGCCTGCCATTGGACGGGAAGCTGCCATCGAGAACCTGGATGATGTGATCGAGGTGCTTGCCAGGAATACCAAAATGGTATTCATCACTGCCGGAATGGGAGGGGGTACCGGTACCGGTGCAGCTCCCGTGATCGCCAAGGCAGCAAAGGAGCTGGGGATACTCACTGTGGCCATCGTTACCATTCCCTTCCGGAATGAGGGCCACCGAAGGATCAACCAGGCTCTGACAGGTATTGCCGAGATCGAGAAATACGTAGACTCTCTGCTTGTGGTTAATAATGAGAAGATCCGGGAAATGTACGGCGACCTGAAAGTCTCCGAGGCATTTGCCCAGGCCGATAATGTATTAGCCATTGCTGCCCGGGGGATCGCTGAGATTATCACTGTCCACGGTTATATCAACGTTGACTTTGCCGATGTGGAAACCGTGATGAGCAACTCCGGCGTAGCCATTATGGGCTCTGCAAAAGCTTCGGATCCCGACAGGGCCCTGAAAGCTGTGACCGCAGCCCTGAATTCGCCGCTGCTGAATGATAATGATATCAAGGGTGCAGGGAACATCCTGATTAACATTACTTCCGGAAATTCCGAGATCACCATGGATGAAATCGGACAGATAACCGATTTTATCCAGAGTTGTGCCGGTGAGGATGCTGACCTGATCTGGGGCAACGGGATCGATGAGCACCTGGATGACGAGCTGAGCGTAACGGTCATTGCCACCGGATTTGGAACCAATAGCATCCCTGAACTGTACATTAAGAAACGGCAGCTTGATAAAGTGGCCCTCGATACCGAAAAGGAGGTCAATGTCCTGAAAGATCCAAAATCTACCAGTGAGTTTGAGGTGAAGGACGTTCCAAAGAGCCGCAAACGTACCCCATCAAGCAATGTGATTACTCAACGTGAGATCGAGTTCGACATTTCTTCCGAAAGCCGCACACAGGATCTGGAGGATTTTAAGGTCAAACAACTCGATAAAACCCGCGAGAACCAGAAGGCGGCCAACCGTGTAAACAACCTCAAGAAATATGAGAAAATGCGGGAGATGAATATGAACAGCCAACAAACCAAAAGCAGCATCGACGAGATGGAGAATCAGCCTGCTTACGTCCGGAGGAACTATGAGCCGGAGAAAGGCGAGCCTTCAAAGGAAAAGAAGCTATCCCGCTATTCATTGCAGGATGATGACGACTCGGAGCACAAAGTGCGGTTGAGTGACAATAACCGCTACCTGCACGAGAATGTAGATTAATATTTTAGTACTACTATAGGTGAAATGGCACAGCTGCAAGGCTGTGCCTTTTCTTTGTTTACTGACTATATTTCGATGCGCTGGATAAACGTAGTCTTTTGACTCCGCCTGTCATAAATTATCAGCGTGTGTAATTCTTGATTTCCTCAGTCTCCAGGTTGGTTAACTGCAGGCTTTTCCGGTCTGCCCGGAATAAAAAATAGCTGGTTACCAGATCTCCGCCCCAGGTATATTCTTCAATGCACAGGGTATCCCCATTCACCGAAAAACTACCGATTCCGCAGTTCGGGTCCACCCCCGGATAGGGAATACTCCAGCCGTATCTTCCTTCTTCATCAAAAAAGATCGTTCGCTCAGTGTCGACATCGTCCCAGGCACCGATCAGGTAGTCGAAGGGTTCTTTCGCGCAGGAAAGAATGAGTAGCAGGGTGATGAGTATAAGGGCTGTTTTTTTCATGTTAATTGCTTGCGGAGAGGGGATGTACCCATAATTACCATTGTTTTGTATAGACTCTGATGTAAGAATTGATCTATGTATTCGGTTAATATACAGTGAAATTACGGTTGAGGATTTCACCCTCCCTGATATCCAGATCGGGACTGCTCAGGTTCAGTGTGCCGGTGCCGATCAGCTTGAAAACGATCTCGGAAATGTAATCGCTCTCGTTGGTTCCGGAAAGGGTGAAGTTCACCTGGCCGCCCGTATCCTCGTAATCGTAGTTTCCCCATCCCATCGGAACCTCAATGGTCATGCCTTCGGAATAGTCCAGTACAAAGTCGATGTCCCAGTCGCCCGGCTTCTGCAGGGTGACAGTATAGGTAGTGTCGCCCTCGAGTGCGGTGCCTTCTGCCATGTTTAGCATGTTTGGTCCGGCAGGGGATTCATCCAGGAAAATAAACTCGGTATTGAACTGCCCGCCCCAGGTGATGGTCTTTGTAAAGGAAGGGGTTTCCGACCCGTTATAGTAATATTCCACTTCGGCACTGCCCGACTGGTAGAATTCAATCGGCAGGTCGATCCGTTCCCCATTTACGGTTGAGGTGAAGGTTTGCCCGGTGGCTCCGTATTCACTCACCTTCCATCCATAATTATGAAAGGGTTGGTAGCCCCAGGCTACATCGCCGGATAGTTTCCGCATGTTAATCATAATTTTCCCCATGCTGGGCATATCAACAGCAAAAGAATATTGCGTGATCAGTTTTATATCTGTCAGGTCCGGGTTCAGGACATTGGGCCCGTTCCCGGTGGAGTCCGGGAAACTGAACACCGTTGCGATACCAAAGGATGAATTGGCAGTGAAGTGGTTAATGAAGGTTTCAAAACTATTGATTTCCTCGATTTCCACACCCAGCTCAGTATATTTATCTGTTACGTTTTGCCCGATTTGTTCACAGTTAAGGGCCAGCGCCTGTCCGAGCAATTCAGACTGGATCAGGGTATCGTCCAGCAAGCCATCGGTTTTGATGTCTGCGGTAAAGTCGGCCAATAAAAGGCTGAGTTCCGAAGTGGTATGATTTCCCTGGAAGATGGCTGATAATGCCAGCAGGATAGCGTTTCCCTCGCCGGTTTTGCTGATGTCCAGGTATTCAGGGTTCCAGACTGCATATTCCTTCATTTCGAAGATGGACAGGATCTCTTCCTGCGCCTGAGTTTTGGCTTCATCCAGGCTTAAACCTTCCTCCGTGATCAGGTATTTGACACGTTCGAATTCCAGGTGGGTCAGAATGTTTACATTGATCAGGGTGCTGTCGGGGGTGGCATGTCCAATAGCCTTAAGGCTGATCCTTTCCGAAGAAAGCTCACCGGAGATTTCATTGAAATAGAAGCCGTCGCCGATTATTTCCACGTAGGGGGATGCCAGACCAATGCCCTCAAAACTGAATTGTCCCAGCTCATTTGTCGTTGTATTGAACGAATTACCGGTTTGGGTGTACTCGTTATTCAGTTCGTAGAGGGTGATTTCGCTCCCGTTAATGAAGGGGCCTTTCTGGACAATGCCTTTGACATCATAGGTATGGGTGGTATCAACAGGATCCTTGATACAGCTGACCAATACCAGTAAAATCATCATAGACAGAAGGAGGGGTCGTTTTTGCATGTTTGGGTAAGTTGATTTTAATCTTTAGACGGAAAGATGGGGATTTGGTTGCGTTTGGGGGTATTTTTATGTGAACCACGCGTCGGGAGACGAGCGGCAGCGTGGGATTCAACCTGGTTATCGCTTATTAATGGATTTGTTTCAGGCACAGGCGGCCGAACTTGCGCGGGGAATAGGCAATTTATCTGAAAAAGCCTCCTTCCGAATGGATGGTCTGGCCACTGATCCAGTCGGCTTTCTCACTGGCCAAAAAGGCGATCAGGTTTGCTGCATCCTGAGGTTCTCCATACCTGTTTCTGGGAGCCATATGGATAAACTTATCATGGGTTTCCTGATCCATCCAGCCGGTATCTGTGATACCAGGATTAACGGTATTGATGGTGATGTTTTTAAAGCCGATTTCGTGTTGTATCATTCGGGTAAATGATTCAATGGCTGCTTTAGTGATGGCATACGCAATTTCAGTCCCCATAGCACCTAAACTCTGACCCGTCGTCAGGTTGATGATCCGCCCGAATTTTTCTTGTTTAAATCGTCGGATAAACTCTAGGGACAGGAGTATCGTACCCCGTTGATTTACAAAATAATGCTTGTCCAATTCCTCCGCGGTCAGACTATTGACATCGGTTTGAGTACTGTAGGCTGCATTATTAATCAGAATTGAAGGATTGCCCAGCAGCTTTTCTGTCTGATCTAATACTAATCCTGCTGATTCTGTTTTGCCCAGATCAAGTTCCATTTTTGCACATCGTACACCAAGAGCCTCAATTTCCTTTTGTATCAGTTCAGGCTCACCATCTTCCACTCCCCAGGGCATCGTCTTGTCATATTCACGGAAATAGGTGAAAAAAATATCATTTCCCTGCCTGGCTAATTCTGTACATATCGCTTTCCCGATTCCTTTTAATCTGGTTGCCCCGGTAACAATGGCTATTCTGTTTTGTGCCATACTTTGCTAGTTGTTTCCTTCTTTTGATAAAAAGTCTATGCCGGGAACATGTGCATTTCCCTGTTTCAGAAATTCATGCGTCATCCGGTCTGCTGTATAATCTTTAAACTGTACTATGTTCAATTCCTGCTAATCAGGAGTAAGTTAATTGCGTACCTGGCCAAAGCCAAGAAAATTATCCTCTCCTGACTATCTTCATTTCCGGATTGAAATGAAGCGCGCAATAATCATTCAGCTGCGATAAAAGTACATGTGCCACAAATGCTACAAAGATCGATCCGGTATCCAGTGTGATCAGGCAAAGTGCTATGCCGAAGGGGATGGCCGAAATGGTTTCCTTGGCTCCCTTGGGGATGTGTGTAGCGGAGTAGAGAGAGGTATTGATGATGATGGCTGGCCATACGCCTATCACTGGCACCAGCAGCATCAGCAGGATACCGCGGAACAGGAACTCGTATGCGAGCAGGTACATCGACCAGTTCAGGGTGTTAAGTACGAGCAGGCCCGGAGTCCAGTTTTTGGCACGGATCTGCGGATAGGTAGCAATGGTGTCCGGTTTGCGTGCCGAGATCAGGGCCAGGGGAGTGATAATCACAGCCACTCCCAATAGGTACAGCAGGCTGTCACCGAAATTCTGAAGGGTGACCCCGTAATATTTCCAGCCATGTTCCGGGAACACGATGAAAACGGCTATGGCCGGTACGATACCGAGGAAAAGCACACCCATCTGCTTCTGGTAGAGCACCCAGGCGATCAGGGATTTTTCCTTTCCGTATTTCGATTCAAATTTCTTTTTCACACCTTCTACCAGGGCCAGGAACCAGTAAATAATGAATCCTAAGGTAGTCAGGCCGACCGCCATCAGCATCTCCAGGTCGGCATTGTTCCATTTCAGCAGTTCTCTCATGATCAGGAAATATTTTGTTCAGTTTACTTTTTCGGGTTAAATGTACTTGTTTGCCTTCAGCCAGTCGAAGCATTCCTGTATGCCCTCCTCAATGGGATTTTGAGGCAAGTCAAGGTGCTTAACCGCTTTTGCAGCTGTAAAAAAGTGTTTGTCGTTGGAAATCTTTGACATCGGGTAGGTTACATCGGGAGCTTTTTTGGTAATATGCGCGATGGTCGATTGAAAAAGTCCAAAGGCAAGCACCAGAAATTTCGGAAGGGGAATTCCGGGAGCTTTTACCCCGGTAACCCTGGCGATTTTCTCGAATATCTCCTTGTAGGTAAGGTTGACATTCCCCAGGATATAGCATTCTCCGATTTCTCCTTTTGTGAGGGCATTCGCCACACCGACAGCAGCGTCTTTAACCTTAATGAAGTTTCTTCCCCCAAGAGTATAGCCGGGTACTTTTCCCCGGTAAACGCCAACGATCATGGCTCCTGAACTGGGTTTCGAATCGTAGGGTCCGAACATGAAGGTAGGATTAACCACGATGCAGGGCAATCCCTGGTTTTTGACAGCTTCCATGACCACCAGGTGGGCTTTGTACTTTGAATCCTGGTACTCCATTTTGTAGCGTGCCGAGGAATAAGGTTTCCCCTCATGCCCCGGATCTTGCTCATCTCCAAATCCAAAGGTGTTGGCCGTACCGATATAAACCATTCTTTTTATTCCGGCTTTCAGTGCAGCATTAACCACATTCCTTGTACCCTCGACATTCACTTTTTTGACGATTTCGGAACGGGAGGGCCAGATTGAAGTGTTGGCCGCAGCATGGATCAGGGCATCGCACCCTTCCAGGGCCTGAAAGATATCTTCCTCATTCAGGATGTCGCCTTCAAATTTTCCGATATCAAGATCATTCAGAAGCTCCGTAGGCCGGCCGGGCTGTATAAAAGCCCTTACCTTGTATCCTCTGCCAAGTAATTCACGTGTAATATTTGTACCGAGGAAACCGTCGGCTCCGGTGAGAAGTATTTTCATTAAGTGTGTTTTTTGTTTTCGGCGGCAAAAAATACGCATAATAATCACGATATCAAAATTAGTCCGGATATCAAAAGCAAAATTATGTTAAAGTCAAGACCTTGACTTTCTTCACGATCATCTGCTTCTTGATAAATCAAACATTCTTCATAAATTGCAGGAGCGGATTATCATTCAGATGAGCCCTGTCGAATCCAATATAAAAACCTATGCTAAGCAGACTATCCCTTGCCAGCCTGATTTTCCTCTGTATGTCAACAGGCCGGCTTCAGGCCCAGACTGATCAACCTCAGGATTTCAACTTCATTTTTATGACGGACATCCATCTGGAGCCGGGACGCAGGGCCCCGGAAGGTTTCCGGCAGGCCATTGATACGGCAAATAAACTGAATGCTGACTTTGTGCTTACCGGGGGCGACCTGGTTGCCGATGCCCTCGGGGCTTCCCATGGCCGTGCCGATTCATTATACCTTTTGTACCGGGATGGCCTGAAGGCTTTTACTATGCCGGTCTACAATACCATCGGGAACCACGAGCTTTGGGGTATCTATCGTTCAAGTGGTGCCGACACCACACACCCAGACTATGGGTATGGGATGTACCGGCGTTATTTTGGGGATACTTACTATTCCTTTGATCACAAAGGCTGGCATTTCATCATCCTTAACAGCATCACGGATGCAGGTGATCGTTACCTGGGTTATATCGATTCAACCCAGCTGGAATGGATAAAGCATGACCTTGAGCAGATTGAAGTGGGGACGCCGGTAATTTTATGTACTCACATACCGCTAATTTCCGCATACAATCAACTCAGCAAAGGATCCACCGCTCCAAATGATTCCTCCATGGTGGTGAGCAATTCCCGTGACGTTCTCCTGATGTTGTACCGGCATAACCTGAAACTGGTTTTGCAGGGTCACCATCACATCATCGAGGCCCTCAGCTTTCAGAACAAGGTCACCTTTCTGACAGGGGGTGCCGTCTCGGCATATTGGTGGGGAGGCCCCAGGGAAGGTATGGAAGAGGGCTTTATGCTCATAAAACTGAGGAATGGGGAAGTCGATTGGGAATATGTCGATTTTGGCTGGGAAGCCGGGGGTCACTGATCGTTTTTCGCTGAACCGGCAATAGGTCGTGATCAGCTCTCTCAGAACTTTGCATATTTTTCTTTGAACTGCTCACTCAGTTTAATGGGGAGGGTAAAATAGAATGCGCTGCCCTGGTTCGGAATAGATTCCAGCCAGATATTCCCCCCCAGCATTTCGATAAGCTTCTTGGCAATGGATAAGCCTATCCCGGTTCCGCGATGGAGCACCTCACAATTGCTGCTATCGATCTTTACAAACCGGTCGAAAACACGGTCCTTATCCTCTTCATCGATTCCAATTCCCGTATCCAGGATGTGGAATTGTACCCATTCCTTCTGTATTTTATAGCCGAATTTAACATATCCCTTCTCAGTAAATTTCAATGCATTTGAAACCAGGTTGGAGAGGATCTGTTCCAGTCTGGCCGTGTCGGTTTCGATCATAATGTCCTGTTCCTGCCGGTCATAGAGCAACTCCAGTTTTGATCGTTTTTCCTGTGGAACAATTTGCCGGAAGGTCAGCTCCAGGTTCATCATAAACTTGTCGAGATGGACCGACCTGGGAAGTATTCTGAGTTCGTCCGCCTCAATACGCGAAATATCCAGGATGTCATCAATCAGGCGGAGCAGGTAATCGACACTCTCTTCGACCGTATCATGATAGTGCTCCCTTTTCTCCTGAGAGATACCCGAGCGGCGCAGTAATCCTGTAAAACCCATGATAGCGTTCATTGGTGTCCGGATTTCATGGCTCATATTTGCCAGGAAAGCTGACTTCAGGCGGTCGGATTTTTCTGCCTTCCGTTTCTCCTGGATATAATTTTGCTTCGCATAGCCCATGATGATAGCACCTACCCAGAAATACAGGATCAGACTGGAGACCATATCTACCCTGCGTTCATATTCTGTAGGATAGGGGAGAAGTATTCCGGGATGGGCGCCTTCATAATAAAAGAGGATAATAATATTTAGTCCCACGAGAACCAGCAACAACCAGCGGAGCCATTTATCCGTTATCAGAACAATGGAAAGTATCAGCAGGAAATAGGTGTAGGGAATGGGCCCGTAGGATCCGGCACTGTATAGCCATAAACTTGAGAGAAGAAAATATGCTGCCACCAGTGCCAGCCATTTCGATACCTGGACAAGGGAGAAAACGCGACTAAGGATAAAAACCAGTAAATAGATCAGAGTTGTGAGCAGGGTAAGGTATGTTTCGATTTTGCCCAGATCCAGGATGAGGTTGAAAATAAAACCTGAGAGGCCGGTTGCTGCAATGGCAAGCGAGACGGAATTTATGAACCGGTGTTCAAAATGATGTTTCCGGTCATCACCAGAAAACCAGAGATGTATTTTTTTACCGATAAAAAAAATAAAGTTGCGCATACCATCCATCCATGGGACCTTCTATTAAAGGTACATGTAATTATTTACAAATCAAATGAATATTCTGGCTTATAACAGCCGAAGCTTTGATATGGTTCACCTGGATCACCAGTCTGTATTAAAGGCTTTTTTCCTACATTTATACCTTTAATTCAAAAAAGGCATCCTATGAAATTAAGTAATCAGGTAAACGAAGATATCAAGTCAGCCATGAAGGCCAGAGATAAAGTGACTCTTGAGGCTCTGCGTGCCGTTAAAACGGCCTTCACCCTTGCCAGGACCCAGGAAGGTTCAAAGAATGAGCTTTCAGACGAGGAAGAACATAAGATTATCCAGAGGCTGGTAAAACAGCGAAAAGACTCTGCAGCCATTTATCAGCAGCAAGCCCGCGAGGATTTGTACCAGAAAGAGATTGAAGAGGTGGAGGTACTGGAAAAGTATCTGCCTGAGAAAATGAGCAATGAAGAGCTTGAATCGTACCTGAAAGGGCTGATTGAGAAAACAGGGGCTTCGGGTATGCAGGATATGGGGAAGGTTATGGGAACTGCCACTGTGGAGCTGGCAGGGAAAGCTGAGGGTAAGGAGATCGCAGGGATGGTCCGGAAACTATTATCGAACTAATAAAAAACCCGCTGTTTTGCAGCGGGTTATTTAGGTTTTAATTAGTATAACCTGAATCGGAAGTCCTCTACCTCAGCAAGTCTGAGTAATTCTTTCCGGAGGCTGTATCCGTCCTGTATCCATTGCAGGTAATCCATCCGAAGGGCGTTCCTGATATCATCGTCTGTGAAGACGTTTGCTTCGGGATCCCTGAAATCAACTGTAAATACATAAACCCCGCTCTTATCGAAAACCGGCTTGCTGAGTTTTCCTTCGGGTTCATTTACTGCAGCAGCAATAAGGCTGTAATCCCGTGATCCGCTAACCTGGTCGGTGTTGAACCGAATATTTGACTGACGACGGATCTCCAGTTCCATTTTACCTGCTACCTCTTCCAGGGTGCTGGCGCCGGCCAGGGCTGATCCAAATTCTTTTGTGATCAGGCGTGCTTTTTTCTGGCGGATAAGGAGCTTTTTAATCTGGTCCTTAACATCTTCCATAGCCAGGTATCCCTGTTCATCCATGTCTGAAACGATAGGGACAATGTACTGGTCGCCATATAATTTAGGATAGCTGATCGCCCCTTTTTCAGTTTCATCATCGAAAGCCCACTGAATGATATCACGGGTTGATGGCATATTCTGAATTAGCATCTGTGTCATCGGATGTATACCTGTAACAGGTATGGCAATCTGGTTGAATTTGGCCGCAGACTCTTCAAATTTCCTGGTTTTCAGGTATTCATCATGAAGGCCCTTAGCCTGTTGTCCGATTACCTTGATGGTGATTGCGCTGGGGGATATCTCTGAATAAAGGATCTCATACTGAGACTTTTCAACCGCCTTGGTCTTGTCAATGATCTGCGAGATCTGGATGTAATGAATGTTATTGGCTCCGATATTGGTGTCAATCTCAATAAGGGAGACCTGCCCCACAGAACTACGGAACAATTCATCAAACTCCTGCATGTTTGGATTTTCAACCAGCCAGGTAGAGTCAAATACATTCATACCATACTGCTGACCATAACGGGCAGAGAATCTGTTATAGGTCTCGTTAAAGTCAGCGCCACCTCTAATTGCAGTATACATGGAATCAGAAATATTCTTCACATTGGCGATGACATCCTCAGCAATCATGCCTGATAGGTTGACCTGAATGATATTAGTCTGAACGGAATCCGGTGAGCTGATCCGTTTCTTCAGACGGGCAACTTTATAGAAACCATCTTCTACATAAGGATCGACAAGTGCTCCGGTGCTTCCTGAAAATGCAGCTTCTTCAGAGATCGCCGCCGGCAGTTGATCCTTCCTGAAGTTGTTCAGCATAAAGCTGAGGGACTGTTTTGTGCCGACGAAATCGTGTACTTCGCTGCTGTTGGCAAATTTTTCGAATACCAGGGTGGAATCATTGATAAACAGTTTTCTCTTTGCAGCAAGGGTATCTTCAGCAGAGGGGATCAGGTAAAATGAAACGTACTTAATATCACGGGTTTCATCGCGGTAATACTTCTCTCTGTTTTCCTTATAGTAAGCTTTAATCTCCTTCTCGTTTACCGATACTTTGTTATCGGGGATCTCATCGAAATTCTTCTTTATATAGCGGATGTCCACCGAAGGGGCAAGCTGTTCCTTATAGAAGCCAAGCTCAAGTTTATTAACGAAAAGCCCGTTGAAGAGGATCTGGTTGTATTTTTGGGACAGTCTTTTCCTTTTCATGTCAAATTCCAGGTCGTTCCACAGAAGTTGCTCATCGATGGATTTGGAGCTGAAATTATCCCGCAGGTCTTTGGCTTTATTGCCATTGTATTGTCCGTTATCGTAAAAATACCCGATAGAAAGCAGCATGGTATCTGGTGAGATCATGGCCATTTCGTCGAAATCGGCATCGGAAAAAGCAATACCGATCTCTTCATACTGATCATACATCAGGTTTTCATGTAAATAATATTCCCAGGTTTTATTGTAAGCTTGCTGGCGGATCTGGTCGCTCATCTTGCTGGGATCTGCACCCATTGCCATATATCTGATCTGCATGCCTTTCTCCAATTCAACAGCTTTTTGCTGAAATGTTGTATACTTCACCTTGGAGCCGTCTATTTTTCCAATGACATTCTTCTTGGAACCCATACCCATGACTCCCCCTTCAGTGATGAACATACCTAAAATAAAGGCAACAAGGGCAATACCAATGATAATAGCTACCAGTTTACCATGTCTTTCTCGAATTCTCTGTATAACTGCCATTTACTAAGTAATTTAAGTTTGAAAAACCAATTGCTGCTGATTTTTGTATCGTTCTGAACAGCTTTTGATTAAAATATCAGTTGATAAGTTCCATTAGGCCAATGCTTTAAATATTCTTTTCCTAAGGAAAAATCAGGCTACGAATATAATAATTAAAAGCTTTATTCAATAAATAATATGGAATTTTTGAAGGAATGGCTTTGAATGGGTAGCTTCAGCAAAAAAAAGGAATGGTTTAGCTTTCAGAAATGTGCCTTTTTCTCTATGATGGAAGGAACTGGATGTTTTTGTTTCGCGGGTGGTTTAACCTGCTATCCCGGGAAAGTCTGATTTGCCCTTTTCTTTAGGGCGTATGCGGCTATAGTCCTCTAATCCGGGTTTATCTTCATGTGAATCAGTTCAATCTTTGTATTCGAAACCTTTAGAATTTTAAAGGTGAAATTTCCGATTATAATTGATTCGTTAAGCTCCGGAATGTTCTCGTAATTCTGGAAGATCAGTCCCGTAAGGGTTTCGTATTCCTCCGATTCAGGGATGTTCAGGTTATATTTTTCATTCAGGTAGTCGATCTCCAGGCGGCCCGATAGGATATATTCCGATTCACTGACCTGTTTCTCTATCAGTTCGCTGGTGTCGTGCTCGTCCTCAATCTCCCCGAAGATCTCCTCAATAATATCCTCTATGGTCAGCATGCCCGAAACCCCTCCAAATTCATCCACCACAACAGCGATGCTTTTCTTTTCCTGGATAAATATCTCCAGCATGCGCCGGGCAGGCATTGTTTCGGGAACGAAGGGGATCCCGATCATCTTCTCCCGGATGGTCTTCATCTTTTTAAGGAGGCTTTTGGAGGTAACGTAGCCGACCATATTGTCCGGGTTATCCTCGTATATCAGGATCTTTGAGAACCCTGTGTTGATGAATCGCTGATGGAGTTCTTCAACAGGGCTGGCAATGTCAAGGGCTACTATTTCAGTGCGGGGAACCATGCAATCACGGACTTTAACCGATGAAAAGTCCAGTGCATTCTGAAATATCTTAAAATCATTTTCGGTATTGCTTTCCTCATGCTCGTCCTTGTTCGACTGGTTAATCAGGTTGATCAGATCGATCTTATTGAAAACCTGTCCGCTGGTTTTTATATCCTGGTGCCCATGCAGACGATTGATAATGGAATCAGCGAGCCAGACAATTAGTCTGGTCAGCGGGTAGAACATTAAATAGAAAAAATAGCCCGGAACACTGAAGAGGTTCAGCGTTTGGTTGGAAACTGAGCGGAATACCACCTTGGGTAAGAATTCAGCGGTCAGGAGAATCAGCAGGGTAGAAAAGAATGTCTGCAGGATAAGGATCAGGGAAGAAGAACTCAGGATGCTGTTTAGAACAGGCTTAAGCACAGCAGCCATAACGATACCATAGATTACCAGGGCAATGTTATTTCCGACCAACATCGTTGTCAGGAATTTCCCGGGATTATCCACAAAAATCCCAATGATGCGGCTGGCAAATACGCCCTGCTTTTTGTCCAGCTCAATCCGCAGGCGGTTTGAGGAGATGAATGCTATCTCCATGCCTGAGAAAAAGGCACTTAACACTAAGGTCACGAATATGATAAACAGGTTTCCCATACTGCTTTAGGTATCTCTGCGGGCCTGGTTCCTGCGAACATAAAAAAACATTACAGAAAACAGGGTCATAAGGAAGATCGGCCAGGCATCCTGTATTCCCTTCTGAATCAAAGCATATACCCCCCAAACTGCTGTCAGGATGGCCAGAATCAGCCAGAATACTTTTAGTATGGTATGATTATTTGGGGAAGTCTTCATCTTTTACGTTTACGGTGCCACGTGAACCTATCAGCTTGTAATTTTCAAAATCCTGGTCGGACTCAAAGCCTTTTTCGCCGTAGAACACACCTTCTTCATTGGTAATTTTAGTAAAAACATTTGAATAAAGTATTTGCTTTTCTTTATTCCAGTATAATTCTTCAGTATTCAGTTCATCGCCTTTGATGAGGTTTTTGCCCACGACACTGTCACTGGCATAGCCCAGGTCTTTGTCCAGCCAGTATTTACCATATTTGGAAGTGAGGGTTGACTCAACAATCCCCTGGTCGTTATAAAACTCAATGAGCAACCCTTCCTTGAATTCATAATACACCCCCTCTTCGGGTTTATTATCGAAACGGTTAACCAGGGGGGATTTGAAGGCAACTTTGAGTTTTCCTGAATCGGTAAAGAGGACGTCGAAATTCCTGGCAGTCTGGGAAGGCATCTCTTCTTCACTGACGAACATTTTGATGTAATTCATATCATTCCTGCAGGACACAGCTGTCAATAAGCTTAGTCCCGCCAGGATTGACAGGAAAAGATTTCGCAGCGACAAGGAATCAGTCGGGCTATCAGAATCTTGCTTTCGTATTTTCATTTATCCAGCAACCTACGTTATAGGTATCGCCTTTATTGACTCCAACGAAAAAAGCTTTGTCTTCATCGGGATAAAACCTGGAATAATTACTGATGTAATTCCTGGCGCGTTCTTCAGCTGTCGGGTCAACCGATCTTGCTTTTTCAAACATATCCACTGCTACCCAGTAAATCGAATTGGGCAGGCTGAGGGAATTACATACATCCTGGCTTTCAGCATAAAGCTCACCAATCAGGAGATAGGGCTCCCCCCACGCAGGCCGGATGCTCAGTGCCTTACGGGCATAGATCCTGGCATTTGGCCTGTTATTCATCGCTTTATAACATTTTGCAATGCCAAAGGTATAATCTGCCTTATTGTCTTCGATACTGTCCATTTCTATGGCATTCTCAAAGTAGGTTATGGCGAGCTCGTAATTTCCTTTTTCAGCTGACATTATGCCCAGGCGTTCAGCCAATTGAGGAGTGGGTTTTTGTTTTCCCATTTCCGTCAGGATGGCATAGTAGAACCCGTCCTCTTTGCAATCCCTGCTTTCAAGCATTTCCACAACAAGTTCCAGGTACTTGCCGTCACTTTTCTTTTCTTCAAATTGAGGTTCGAAATAGTTAATGAGTTCTTCACAACTCGTTGGGCCCTGCTGATCAAAGTTTTCATCTGTGCTGTGCCTGAGCTTCACTAATTCCGGATCGGGATCGTTTTCGATCATGGCATCAAGGAGGTCACTTACAAAAATGTAATCGTCAATTACGGCTCCCACATCAAGTCTGTCGCTGTTAAAAAGCACAATCGATGAGGAGAAAAAACTGGCGACTACTGCATCCCTGGTATTATGCTTATCAAGTTCAAGGGATTCCTTCAGGTAGCCATAGGCTTTCTCTACAATTTCAATTTTGTCCCTGCCGTAACGCAGCAGATCGATACCCTGACGACCTCTGACATTTCCTTTCTCTCCGAAATACTGAATGCGCCGATCGTAAATCAACATCAGGGTATCCATCAATCGATTCAACTCTTCTTCAGGACTATCATCCCTGATCTTGTCTTTGTAAATCTTCACCCCGTCAATATAAATGTTCTTCGTTGCGAGGGGGCACTCATCAAAGATAATTTTCCAGTGAGGCAGCGCTGTTTCGTACTCACGGTCTTTGGCAAACTCATGAGAGATGGTTAAAGCCCGGATACACCGGACACTATCTTCGCCATGTCCGTATTTTGAGCCATCTTCAACACCTTTTTGAGCCGACAAGGCGCCCGGGATAAACATTAATGCAAGTAAAAGGAACCTGTAAACTGATAAATGCAATTTTCTCATACGCATACTAAATTTTAATCATACTTAGCTTTCTGAAACCAAAAATCATGCAACATTACCCCTATTGTAAGTCTGTGATATGATTCTCTAATTAATCCATCATCTAAAGTACCTCTGAAACCAAATTCGTAGTTCAGGTTGAATGTAGTATAGGTATATAATTTTTGTGGATTTCTCCAGGGCAGACCCACACCGAGCGAAAGTCCATAATCCAGGATTTGGTGGTCATTCAGGAGTACGTAGGACTTTGTGTAATGTCCTCCGATCCTGTAATGAATACGCTCATAGAACTCAGCACGGCTGCGGTCAGACATAGGTACAGGTACAAATTCTGCGCCAAAACGTAGCGAGGAATAATCTGCCAGCGGCGTTTCATCAAGTCCTAATCCGGGCTTTTCAGAGAAATTCTGCAGGGTATATTCACCCGTCAGGGTGAGTTGATTATTAAAGTTGTAGCTCAATCCAAAGCCTAATTTTTGCGGCATCTGCAGGTTGGTCATGGAATCAGCGATAATATTGAAGGTGTCCATCAGGGGGTTGTTAACCCGCGAAGGAAAATTCCGGCTGGTCATTGCGCCATAATCAAGTGAAATATCCTGCTCCATGTCGTATACTGCTCCAAGGACAAACTGATGCGTTCTGCTTTTCTTGTCGGTGAAGGTGGGATGAAGCTGAAGGCCAAATTTAAAATAAAAGTCGCTCGCGGTGTATTTCTCTGTAACGGTAGTACTGGCAACAGTCTGGTCCGGGACGTCCACCGAGCTCACCCTTGTGATATTCCCGAAGAGGTAACCAGCATTAGCACCAACAGATAGGAATTTGGTCAACTGAATGCCTGAACCAAAATAAAATTCGTTGAACCCGCCGGTTCCGGTATACTGCACCGCCAGTTCTTCAAGCCCGGATCCATCATAGTATTCCAGGAAGTGATATTGCGTCCGGCTGAAGGGAGCCAGCCCAAGGTTGAATTTCCACCATTTTGTGATGGGGAAGCCCATGGAAAAATATTCCAGGTTGGCGTTATACATGGTCTGCCTTTCTTCTAGGGTTTTTATGAAGGACAGCCTGCCTGTCAATCCGGCAGCAAAAAGGAAAGTCATCGTATCCTGTGATGTACAGGACGCGGGGTTCAGATAATTTATCTGGTTCGTAGGCCGGATCCCAATGCCACTGCCCCCGAGCGACTGATTATAACCGAATCCGTTGTTCATCAAGTCACCGATGGCAAGCCGGGTATAGGGATTGTTGATATAGTTTTGACCTGATACTGCGATCGGTAATGCCAGTAACAACAGAAACGCGACCTTATTAATTTTTTGCATTATACCGTAATATGAAATTTAAGCCAACAAGCGTTAAGTTTGAAACCACAAAGATGGTTTTTTTTAGTCGATTATCAAAAAATTGACGATCACCACCTGTTACTAAAACCACCAGGTCTGAATATTTATTGTCAAGGGTTTCCAGATACCCGTTCACTTCATGTATAAGACCGCTTTTTACACCATTTATAATTGCTTCCCGGGTATTCTTTCCCAGGGAGGTATTTGTTTCTTCCATTTCGAGGAGAGGGAGCTTTCTGGTATACTCATGCAGGGCCCTGAAACGCATGTTAATACCCGGGGATATATTTCCGCCAAGATACTCTTCTTCGCTGGTTTTCAGATCGATAGTAAGGGCTGTACCCGCATCGATTACCAGAACATTTCTGGAGGGATAAAGGAAGCATGCACCAGCTATAGCAGCAAGCCTGTCAGCACCCAGAGTTTCCTTGCTATTATAGCTGTTTTTGAAGGGGAGTGGGGTGTTGTGGTTAAGCTGGAGCATGGAGATCTGAAGCTCTTCAAGCAGCCCTGAAAGTGTGGGCGGAATGGAGCCGACCGCGCTAATGATGCCTCGCTGAACCTGGTCTTTTTTCTGCCTGATAAAGTCTTCAACCCCACCATTGTTATCATCATGGATATGCTCTTCAATGAGTTGATTGTCAGAGAATAAAGCATATTTCATGCGTGAATTTCCGATGTCTATTACCAGGTTCATTCAGGATTGACTCTTAATATTACTTAAAATATCATAAACTTCGTTAAGCTCCTTCAGGGGACCGATATTTAAGACCAGTTTCTCCCTTCCTTCACGTATTCTGAACAGATCAGGATGTGATTGAACGTAAGCCAGGATATTTGCAAAAGTAGGCGAAGAAAAGTAATCTGCGCCCTGGTTGCTAATGAAATATGCTGCCAGCATTCCATTTTTGAAAATGAGCTTTTCAAAACCCAGGATCTGTGCCAGCCAACGGATGCGGACTACTCTTAGCAAAGCTTCAACCTCATCTGGCAAGGGGCCAAAACGGTCGCGAAGCTCTGCTTCAAAGGCTTCAAGCGCTTCCCCGTCCTGCAGGCTGTCAATTTGCCGGTACAACCGGATCCTTTCTGAAATATTTGCTACATATTCATCGGGGATGTGGATACCCAGGTCGGTTTCGATGATACAATCCCCCGAATAGCGGATTTCTTCTTCCGTTTCGGTCGGTTGCTTAGGTTTAGCGTCAGTTTTGTAAACCCCTTGGAATTCTTTCTCTTTAAGTTCCTGTATGGCTTCATTCAGGATCCGGTTATATGTTTCGAAGCCAATATCGGCAATGAAACCGCTTTGTTCTGCTCCCAGCATGTTTCCGGCTCCCCGGATATCGAGGTCCTGTAAAGAAATATTGAAGCCGCTGCCCAGATCCGATAGCTCTTCGATGGCCTTGAGCCTTCGGCGGGCTTCAGGGGTCAGCGATACCGGAGGAGGGGCGATGAGGTAGCAGAAGGCCCTCTTGTTGGATCTTCCGACGCGTCCCCGCAGCTGATGAAGGTCTCCCAATCCGAAATTTTGAGCCTGATTGATGAAAATAGTATTGGCGTTGGGTATATCCAGGCCCGACTCAATGATGGTGGTGGAAACAAGCACGTCATAATCGCCGTTGATGAACTCGATCATGAGCTTTTCCAGCTTCGGTCCGTCCAGCTGCCCATGACCAACAACTGTTTTTACCTTTGGGCAAATCCTCTTGATCATGGCTTCGACTTCATAGATGGTATCAATCCGGTTATGGATGAAAAAGATCTGGCCGCCCCGTGAAACTTCAAATTCAATACCTTCCTGAATGATCGACTCATTGAAGGTGTGCAATTCCGTAACGATAGGATGGCGGTTGGGAGGCGGGGTATTGATCACGGACAGGTCCCGGGCTCCCAGAAGTGAAAACTGCAGGGTCCTGGGGATGGGGGTTGCCGTCATGGTCAGGGTATCAACATTGATCCGCAGTTTACGAAGCTTCTCTTTGGCGGAAACCCCAAATTTTTGTTCTTCGTCGATGACGAGCAGTCCCAGGTCCCTGAACCTGATATCTGAGCCAAGGATCCGGTGCGTGCCTATCAGGATATCGACCTGCCCGGCTTCGACTTTCTTCAGGATCTCCTTCTGTTTTGCCGGTTTCACCAGGCGGCTAATGTATTCCACCGAGCAGGGAAAATCCCTGAGGCGGTCCCGAAAGGTAGTAGCATGCTGAAGGGCCAGGATGGTGGTCGGAACGAGGACTGCCACCTGTTTATTATCCGTAACGGCTTTGAATGCGGCACGGATAGCCACTTCGGTCTTTCCGAAGCCCACATCACCGCAAATGAGCCTGTCCATCGGTATCCGCGATTCCATGTCGGCCTTAACAGCCTCTGTGGATTTCACCTGGTCAGGGGTATCTTCATAAAGGAAAGAAGCTTCCAGCTCCTCCTGCAGATAGGTGTCGGCTGAGAAAGCAAAACCATCCTGTGTTTTACGCTGGGCATACAGCTTGATAAGGTCCCTGGCAATATCTTTAACCTTCTTCTTGGTTTTTTCCTTGAGATTCTTCCAGGCAGCAGTACCCAGTTTGTGGATCCTGGGCTCAGCGTCATCTTTGCCTTTATACTTTGAGATGCGGTGCAGGGAGTGGATATTCACAAAGAGAACATCATTATCCCGGTACACCAGTCGGATCGTTTCCTGCATCTTCCCATTGATAGTGATCTTTTCCAACCCGCCGAATCTGCCAACTCCATGATCAATATGCACGATATAGTCGCCGGGCTTCAGCTCTTTCAGTTCGTTCAGAGAGACTGCTGCCTTTCCGGAATAATACTGATGCAACCTGTATTTATGGTAGCGGTCGAAAATCTGGTGGTCCGTATAGCAGCAGATTTTCAGATCATCATCAATAAATCCTTCATGAAGGGTATGCAGGATTCCCTTAAACGGTATCCCCTGATGAGTATCTTCAAAAATTGCGTGCAAGCGGTTTAGCTGGGCCTCGCTCTCTGATAAGATGAAAGTTTCATAGTTATGGGCAAGCTGCTGTTGCAGGTTATCAGCAAGGAGGGTGAAGTTCTTCTGAAACAGTGGCTGAGGCCTTGTATTGAAGCCGAAGGTTTCGGCTTCCGGATAGATGCTTTTCGAACAGAACTCAACCGTCTGTATCCTTGAAAGATCGGCCAGGAATTCCTGCTTTGAAAACAGATGCTCCGTATTGATGTTCGCTGATTGTTCCCGGCATGCCCGGATAATCTCATTCAGCCGGTCAGCCACGAATCCAGCATCTGAAATCCAGACAGCAAAAGCCGGAGCTGCAAAGGAAAGGGCCGACTCATAGTTTTCTTCAAACCCCGGAAGGCAGATGTTGGGAAGAATGGTGATTTTCTTTACCTGTTCCCTTGATAATTGCGATTCAACCTCAAACGAACGAATCGAGTCCACTTCATCTCCAAAAAAATCAATCCGATAGGGAAATTCGGCTGAAAAGGAGAATACGTCAATAATACTTCCTCGCAGGGCAAACTGTCCGGGCTCGGTTACAAAATCTGCTTCTTCAAACTGGTAGGTATGCAGGACCTCACGGATGAACTGTGGCGAAATCTTTTCTCCAACATTCAAATGAAGGGTATTCTTTTCAAGAGCCGACCGGGAAATAATTTTTTCCGTCAGGGCTTCCGGATAAGTAACAATGGCCAGGGTCCCCGCCTGGAAAGAGGACATCCTGTTGATGGCCTCCGTTCTCAGGATGATGTTCCCGCTGTCGTTCTGACCATACTGGATGGACCTTTTATAAGAGGAGGGCAGAAAGGCTACTTCGTTCTTTTCAAGGCAGGTGAGTAGGTCAGTATAAAAATAGGCGGCTTCCTCCTTGTCATCGAGAATAAAAATATGTAATCCCTGCAGATCATCCAGGAGTGTGGAGCAAAGGATAGCCTTTGAAGAACCTGATAATCCGTTAATTACGGATCGTTTAATAGCAGGAGCCTGTAATCTTTTCAGGATTCCGGACCAGAGACCCAGCGATCTGTAGTTTGCTGATATTTCTTTTATAGGATTGATAACCAGAATTTTTTCGGAGAACAAAAATCGTATATAGTTTTGTATTTGCAAAATGTATTGAGGAAAAGGCAAAAGAGAAGAGGCATAAGTTGCGGGTTAACTTTCCCCTTGTGCCTTTTCTTTTGTGCCTAAATTGTTGAATTATTTCGTGAATTTTTCTGGCCCGATACCCTATCTTTACTTTAAAGTTATAAGTCTCAAGACCTGCAACTGGCAACTAGCTCCTTGTTACTTGTAACTTGTAACTTATCATCAGAAAATGCAAGTATTCAAGTTTGGAGGTGCCTCTGTCAAGAACCCGGAAGGGGTTCGTAACCTTTTGAAGATCATAGAAAGCCATCCGAAACCCCTGGTTGTGGTAGTTTCAGCGATGGGAAAAACGACCAATGCCCTTGAGCTGGTGCTCTATCAGTATCTTGAAAAAGAGAAGGGAGTGATAGAATCCTACCAGAGGGTGGTTGACTACCATATGGGAATACTCCTGGACCTGTTTCCGGAAGGGCATGAAGCATTTGGGAAGCTTAACCGGATTTTTGCCGAACTGCAGAAAAAGCTCAGTACCGAACCTGGTATGAGCTATAACTTTGAATACGACCAGCTGGTTTCATATGGGGAAATCCTATCAACGACCATTATCGCTGAGTTCCTGAAACATTCAGGCATCGACTGCGAATGGGTTGATATCCGGAAAGTACTGAAAACCGATAATTCTTATCGGGAAGCCCGGGTCAACTTCGAATTGAGTCAGCAGAATGTTACACAAAGCATGAGCGGATCAAAAGTATATCTTACCCAGGGTTTTATCGGATCGGATGAGAACAACCTGACCACCACACTGGGCCGGGAAGGGTCCGATTACACCGGGGCATTGCTTGCTTATTTCCTGGATGCAGAGAGTCTGACCGTCTGGAAGGATGTGCCGGGCGTGCTGAATGCCGATCCAAAATGGTTCTCAAACACAGTAAAACTTGACAAGATCAGCTATACCGATGCCATTGAGCTGGCCTTTTACGGAGCCAGTGTCATCCACCCGAAAACGATCCAACCCCTTAAGAAGAAGAACATTTCCCTTTGGGTGAAATCTTTTTACGAACCGGAAATGGAGGGGACCATCATCGGGGATGTGACCTATGAGAAGCTGATTCCCAGTTTCATTTTTAAAATGGATCAGGTGCTCATCGATATCTATCCGAACGACCTTTCATTCATTGCAGAGGAAAACCTGCATTTGATTTTTAAAGTACTGGCCAACTATAATCTCAGGGTGAACCTGATGCAGAACACCGCCGTCCACTTTCGGGTATGTGTCAATAATGACAAGAACATCATTCCGAAAGTGGTGGAGGAACTAAAGGGAAATTTCCATGTAACTACTTCCATGCACCTGGAGCTGATTACCATCCGGTATTTTGATCAGGCTACCATTGATCGGGTGATGGTCAATAAGGAGATGATCCTCGAGCAGCGCACCCGTAACACGATACAGTTGCTGGTGAAGGACCTGAATTGAGATCCCGTTCCGGTATAACTGGCAGGAGATCAAAAGGCTAGTCTGGGGTATGATGATTTTTGGTATTTTAGCATAGAAATATAAAAGAATAAAAATCAAGCGCATGAGATTTAAATTGTCTACCCTCTTAATTGGCTTCGTTTCTTATTGTATACTAGGTAGTATTGTACTGTTTATTCTGAGCTGTATGAATTTGGGTTCAACATCATACAGGGATACCATTCCTTCCATTCAGGAATCATACCAAGGGTATTACCTGATCGGTACGGCGATCTCCACCCGTTCACTGGGCAATGAGACTGCCTGCAAAATTGCAGGTCATCAGTTCAATTCCATTACTCCGGAGAATTCGATGAAATGGGAGAAGATCCATCCCTCGCCCGGAGAGTATAATTTCGGGCCCAGTGACCGTTTCGTTGAATTTGGTGAAAAGAATCGTATGCACCTGGTTGGGCATGTGCTCATTTGGCACCAGCAGACCCCTGAATGGGTTTTCCTCGATGAAAGTGGGAACCAGGTAACCAGGGAGGAGCTCCTGAGAAGAATGGAGGAACATATCACTACCGTTGTGTCCAGGTATAAGGGGAGGATCCACTCCTGGGATGTGGTTAACGAGGCCATTGATGATGATGGCAGCTTCAGGCAGAACAACTGGGCAAAGATCATCGGAGAGGATTATGTACAAAAGGCCTTTGAGTTTGCCCGTGAAGCAGACTCAAATGCGATTCTCATCTACAACGATTATTCCCTGCCCACACCAGAGAAGCGCGATGGGGTTTTGAAACTGATTAAGGGTTTACAGGAAAAAGGGATCCGGGTGGATGCCATAGGCATGCAGGGCCATTATCACCTCGATTATCCTGATCTGGATGATCTGGAGGCAAGCATTGTGGCGTTTGCGGAACTTGGCTGCAAAGTACACTTCACGGAGATGGATATCAATGTCCTTCCCCTTCCTGTGGAGAATACGGGGGCTGATATCGCACTGAATTTCGCGTATGATGAGTACCTGAACCCATGGCCTGACGGCTTGCCGGATTCCGTGGAAACGGCACTGGCCGAAAGGTATGCGGCCTTCTTCAAACTATTCAACAAGCATAAGGACAAAATTGACCGGGTAACCCTTTGGGGCATTCAGGATGGAAGCTCATGGCTGAACTACTGGCCGGTGCAGGGGCGCTCGAATTATCCCCTGCTGTTCGACAGGGACTATAAACCTAAAAAAGCTTTTTATTCCGTGCTGGAGCTGGTGAAACGGTAGTTCTTTCAAACCTGCGATAAGCTGATCCTGCTAAATCAGAACTTTCGGATCATGGAATAATCAAGTAATCATTTGCTGGTTCCTTCCAGCCGATAACCAAACCCTGATTACTTCAGCACCTCAGCAATACCGCCGGCACCCCCTCACTTCCTGACACAAAGTGCATCATTCAAGGCAATGACCCCGTCTCTATACCGGTCGCGGGGTATCACGAACTGCATATTCACCTGTTTGAGGGATTGCGACAGGCTTTCAATATTTATCTCATGCCGGGCAAGCGCATCGGTTGCCCGGGCAATAATTCCAGGCTGGGCAATGTTAGTCCCCAGGGCACAGAGGATGGCAACCTTTTTAATGGTAATTTCCTGGAAGTTATCCTCAAGGATCCTTACCAGGCCCTGGTCAAGGTCTTTTTCCCAGATGACCTGGGTTATGCTGTTGGCATTAGTGGATTTGAGAATATAGCTGATCTTGAATTGCTTAAAGATTTCCATGATTTTCAGGTCGAATCCAACCTCTCCAACCATTGATGGGTCATGAACCTCAATGGCCACTACTTTATCGGTCCCTGAAATAATTTCCACCCTGGATTTTTCACCGATGTAATTTTTGGAGATAACCGTTCCGGGGTGTTCTGGTTCGAAGGTACTTTTAATCCGGATATTAATATTCGCCATCTCAAGCGGTTTTGAGGCTTTTGGATGAATAGCTTCCATGCCGATGTCGGCGAGCTGGTCGGCAACATTGTAATTTGTCAGTCCAACCGGAATTGATTTTTCCAGTCCGACAATATTCGGATCGGCGGAAGACAGGTGGAATTCTTTATGAATGACAGCCTCATCTGCTTTAAGTTCCACAGCAATTTTACTGAAAGTCACTTCGGAATATCCCCGGTCAAATTCACGCATAATGCCCTCTGTTCCCTTTGTGTAACCTGTTACAATTGGGATTGTCTTGCTGTAATCGATACCTCTAAAGGATTTTTTAATTCGTTCATCAATGCTGAGGTACTCTGAATCATTGAATCCGCACAGGTCGATCAGGGTAGCGTTAATCCCGTTATTCTCCAGGATGTTCACCGTATTATAGGCTGAATGTGCTTCACCGATAGAAGCCAGGATCTCTCTTGCAGCCAGTAAAATATTATGTTGATTGACGTAGCCGGTGGCAAGGACATCAGCCAGACTATTCAGGTAATTCTTAGCCTGAACGATCCGGTTTGTGATGAAATTATCCGCTAGATCCAGGTTCAGGTTCAGGTCCTTGAATGTGCGATTCAGATCCAGGAGCCGGCTCAGTACATTATGTAATTCTTTTATATAACTGTCATGCCTGACAAACATTTCATATACCCCGGGCTCCCCTGTTTTTTTATGTTCAAGCAACCAGTTGGTCACACCGCCATAGGCTGAAACTACAAATACACGCTTATAAAAATCAAGATCACTTCGATTTCCAATGATGATATTCTGGAGGACATCATGGAATTTTGTCATTGATGTACCGCCAATTTTCTCAACTGTTAGCATTCTGTCTGAAATTTTTAATTTGAGGCAAAATTACATTTTTTATTATGGTAAAAAAACACCCTATGAACACTTGGGAAGGTCAGTTTGTCGGGATGGACCTATGCAGAACCTGGATCATCTTTCGAAGCGCAGCTCTCTGGCGGCGCTGTTCTCAATAATCTTTCCCTGGTTATAAACGATACATCCATTAACGATTGTTGTATGGACAGCGCTTGAAAACGAGACAGCCTCAAAGGGTGACCATCCGCATTTGGAAAGGATATTTTCGGGTGTTACCGACCAGTTTTGATTCATATTGACCAGAACCAGATCGGCCCAATATCCTTTGCGGATATAGCCACGATCGGGAATGCTGAAGATATCAGCCGGAGCATGGCACATCTTATCCACCACCTCTTCCACAGCGATCAGACCGTTTTTATGCAATTCAAGCATAGCCACCAGTGAGTGCTGGACCAGGGGTCCTCCGGAAGGGGCTTTGAAATAGGTGCCCATCTTTTCAGACAGGGTATGTGGAGCATGATCCGTTGCCACGACATCGATTTTTCCGGTTTTCAGCCCCTTCATAAGCGCTTCCTGGTCTTCCCGGGTTTTAATGGCAGGATTCCATTTGATTCGGGCTCCGTATCTTTCATAATCCGAGTCGTTGAACCACAGATGATGAACGCATACCTCAGCGGTGATGCGTTTTGATTTCCGATCGCTTGCTGAATCGAGCAGCTCCAGTTCCTTTCCTGTAGAGAGGTGGAGGATGTGCAGCCGGGTATTATGTTTTTTTGCAAGGTTCACCGCCAGGGATGAGGACAGGTAACAGGCCTCTTCACTTCTGATGACGGGATGATGCCTGAAAGGTACCGCTTCCCCATATTTTTCCCTGGCAAGAGAGGTATTGGCCAGGATCGTATTTTCGTCTTCACAATGCACGGCAATTGGCAGAGTGATTTGTGAAAACATGTTTTCGAGGCTTTCCGGATTATCAACGAGCATATTGCCGGTTGAGGAGCCCATGAATATTTTTACCCCGCAAACCGATCTGGGATCGGTTTTGAGTAATTCTTCCAGGTTGTCATTTGTTGCACCTATATAAAAGGAATAGTTTACCAGCGATTTTTTACGACCGGTCTCAAACTTGTCGCGAAGGTTTGATTGGGTGGTTGTCTGGGGATTTGTATTTGGCATTTCCATGAAGCTGGTAACGCCCCCTGCAGCTGCAGCCCTGGATTCATGCCAGATATCAGCTTTGTGTGTCAGTCCGGGTTCGCGAAAATGCACCTGGTCATCAATAACTCCGGGAATAAGCAGGAGCCCTTTTCCATTGATATGTTCCCTGGCTTCAGCCCGGGTATCACCTTCAATAATATCATGAATACGGCCTTCTTCAATGATCACTGAACCGGTAAATCGTCGTCCTTCATTGACAATGTTTGCAGTATGTATTATAAGGTCATGCATGATTAAGTTTAGGGTATTTTTTAAACCATGAATTCATCTTAAGCTTTATAACACCCAGGAAGGCTTCTTTAAAGATGCCCCCGGTCATTTTTGACTGACCAATCCGGCGGTCGGTGAAAATAATCGGCACTTCTTCGATGGTGAAGCCCATTTTCCAGGCTGTAAATTTCATTTCGATTTGAAAGGCGTATCCTTTAAACCTTATTTTATCCAGGTTTATCGCTTTCAGGACCCTGTTTTTATAACATTTGAAACCTGCTGTTGTGTCGTGAATGGGAAGGCCGGTAATACACCGCACATACTTTGAGGCAAAATAAGACATGAGTACACGTCCCATTGGCCAGTTCACAACGTTCACCCCAGTCTTGTAACGGGATCCGATGGCAACGTCGGCACCGTTTTCGCATGCGTCTTTGAGCCGTACCAGGTCTTCCGGGTTATGAGAAAAGTCGGCATCCATCTCAAAAATGTAGGCATATTCATTTTCCAGAGCCCAGTTGAAGCCGCAGATATAGGCAGTTCCCAGCCCTAATTTGCCTTCACGTTGGATCAGGTGAAGCCGCTGTGGGTATTCTTTCTGTAACTTTTTAATCAGGTTTGCTGTACCGTCGGGCGAATTATCATCAATAATCAGCAAATGATAATCACTTATTGAAAAGACGGTTCTGATCATCTTTTCAATATTTTCTATTTCATTGTAAGTAGGAATGATTACAACGGCGTCTTTCATAGTTGAAATTTGAAAATTTATATAAAACCAATGCAAGATAATTCATTTGGAAGAGTTAACACAACCTGTGATCTTTAATTTTGGGAATCAGTGATTGCTCAGGGGGTATTGATCCGATAAAAAAGGATGAACTTTTATGGAATGTATCGGGTAAAACATGGTGGATCTGATTATTTTATTTCGTAACTTACACATAATCAACAAGCATGTTATTTCCCTTGAAAATTCTTTCACTTTCGTTGTGGTATTTCAAAATTAAGTTTTAAGTTTGCAGCCGCTTTTGACGAGGCGCGAAGTTCATTGAAGAGAGTGCGAAACAGTATCCTGATGAGTTTTTGAAAGAAAATTCAAAATAAATAAAAAAAGTCAGGAAATGTTTTGGAGAATAAAAAAAAGCCATTACATTTGCAGCCGCTTAGAAAACGAGGGTTACAAAAAATGGCCGTCAAAAGCGAAAAAAGTACATTGAAAATTGAACGAATTTATTTGATCTCTGTTTTATCTCAGGATAAAGCGTAAGAGAAAAAAATATAGGACCCTTTTTCCTCGGGTTAGGAGATAAGGACATGTTCTTTGAAAATATTGAGAAATAGCAACAAGAGGCCAGAAGGTACTTTGGAAATTCCAATGGATAAATAGATCTTGAGAGACA
>JAFGEO010000161.1 GCA_016931575.1 Bacteroidales bacterium
CATTAGCGCCGATGGTACTGCATTTGCGGGAGAGTAGGTCGCTGCCTCTTTTTAATCCCGGTTCTCTTTGAATCGGGATTTTTTTATTTTTGCCGGTTCCTTTGTGGGAATAGCACCTTTGGCGTTATAAAACGCCGGTCGCTGCTTCTTTTTAATCCCGATCTGGTTAATTACTGCTTGTTCTTTCTGCTTAAGGCAGCAACGAAGGTGTAATCCTCCACGAACATAATCAGCCATCCTGCTGATCCAAAACATACCTGCCTTTGAAATGTGATGTGTTGATATTTTTCAACTCCAACCCCCGAATTTATAGGTAATCCATAATTTTCCCTGAGATCTGCAGAAGAGAGATCTCTGCCAGCTTTGTCTGGTATCTGACTGAAATCAGCCGTTCTTCAGCATCCAGCAGACTCTTTTGAACTTCACGGAGTTCAAGGCCTGATAAATTCCCCAGCTTATACCGTTCTAAGGCAATTTGAAGGTTTTCCCGCGCTACTTCAAGGTTTTGCTCTTCCAATCTTAGAAGGCGTAAATTATTTTCATAGGCATAATAAATGGAAAGTAACTCCGCTTTGATATCCAGCTCTACTTCATCGCACCGGATACTCCCATTCTCAATTCTTATTCGGGCATTTTGCTTATCTCTGTTTTGTTTCAGACCGTCATAAAGTTCAATACCCAGACTCAGTTCATAGTTCATTCCCCTAAGATGCTGATTGGATAATTCCCCACTACCATAGTTATTGAAGGTATACCCGTATCCCGATGAAATTTTCAGATAGGGATACGAACGCGATTTAATAATCTGATAATCCAGCTCTGATATGACCTGATTTTTCCGAGCAATGCCTATGCTGGTATTGTATTCAATTGTTTGCGCCAAAAGTTCATCGTAAACAAGTTTCTCATTAATTGGGATCAGGGTGTCTTTTGGTATAATAATTTCACCAAGATTCCGGGACGACATCAACTGGTTGAGCCTGATCTGTGCAGCACGAAGCACTTCGGTCTGACGGGAATACCTGGAGCTGTCTGCATTCAGATAAACAATCGATTGCAATAGTTCCAGCTTAGAGGCACTGCCCAGGAGATATCGTTGTTTATCGATCCGTACACGCTCACGAGAGAGAGAAACTGCATAAGCCAGATTATCATACTGAATAAGCTGTTGCACATAGTTGGTATACTCTGAAACAATTTGAGCAACAAGATTCTCAACTGCCATCTGGGTTTGAAGTCCCTCCAACTCACTGAGCATACCCAGCCTCTGATAATTTTTTCTCACCTGGAATCCTCTGAAAATGGGCATTTCCAGATTAATTCCTGCCGTTCCATATGTGCTATGCATATTCTTTTGGATACTTTCATCTGCCTCTCCATAATTCTGATTGATCGTGTTCAGGGATCCCCCATACCCGTTTTGTGAAGAAATGGAAGGCCCTATACCGGCATTTCCCCAGGTATAATTATTGGAGGCAATTTCTTCCTGATTACGTATTACCTGTAATGAAAAATTTTGTTCAAGACCTGTTTGTATGCAATAGCTCAGGTCACATACCTTTTGAGCCGGAATTTCAATAGCTGTAAGCAGTAGGAGGCTCGAAACAACTACGGTCCTAACTCTTGCCGGAAAGCGTAACTTCAGAAGGAATCTCTGGTTCATTGATCAGGTTTTTTGTTTCACTGGAAATATAAAGATATATTGCCGGCACGATGTATAAGGTAAGCAGCGTAGAAAGCAGAAGACCGCCAACTACAGCTACCCCCATGGCAACACGACTTTGGGCACCTTCACCCCAGCCCAGGGCAAGGGGCAATACACCAAGGATAGTGGAGAGGCTGGTCATCAGGATCGGCCTGAACCGGGCTGTGGCCGCAAATTGTATTGCTTCTGTTTTATTCTTTCCTGCCTTTTTTCGTTGATTCGCAAATTCAACAATTAAAATACCGTTTTTACATACCAGACCAATCAGCATGATAATACCGATCTGACTGAAAATGTTCATAGTGATGTTGAAATACCACATAAATATCAATGCTCCGGTAAGGGCTAAAGGAACCGTCATCATAACAATGATTGGATCCCTGAAACTTTCGAACTGGGCCGAAAGCGCAAGAAAAATCAGTAAAATAGCCAGGATAAATGCAAACATCAGACTGGAAGAACTCTCTCGGAAATCTTTTGAGTCGCCTGCAAGGGCAGTCCTGAATGATTCGTCAAGCACACTGGCTGCTATCTTATCCATCTCTTCAATTCCCTGACTGATCGTTTTTCCATCGGCAAGGCCTGCAGAAATAGTGGCTGCCACAAAACGATTATACCGATATAACTGAGGTGGGGCGGTCGATTCCTGTAAAGTCACGAAGTTGTCCAGTTGGACCATATGTCCTTTGTTGTTTTTTATATAAAGTGATTTCAGATCAAGGGGGTCATTGCGGTCATCGCGGGCCAGTTCACCCAGTATCTGGTATTGTTTACCGTTCATAATAAAATACCCAAAACGCTGGCCGCTAAGTGCAAGTTGGAGGGTTTGGCCAATATTTTGTGTGGATACCCCGACTAAATTTGCTTTATCACGGTTGATAAGTAATTGTAGCTCGGGTTTGGTGAATTTCAAGTCTACATCAGCCATGGTAAAAGTTGGATTGTCGTATACCTTTGCCATAAATACGGGTAAGATCTCCCGGAGTTTTTCAATATTGGGGGCCTGCAATACATATTGTATGGGCAATCCGGCACGTCGGCCGCCGAAAGTAGATTGTTGTATAACGCTTGCACGTGAACGTGTCATCTTCCTGAGTTCAGCAGCTACCTGACCAGCTATTTCTTGCTGGGTTCTTTTTCTTTTATCCGGATTGACCAGTGAGATACGGATGAATCCTCCGCCTTTCCATGCCCTTCCAATTATTTTTTCATATTCAGGGACTTTTTCTTTACTCATCTCATAGACTTCTTCTACATAGTTCAGGTTGAAGTCGTAAGTAGAACCTTCCTGCGAATTAATTCTGATTACAAGCTGCGAACGATCTTCAAGAGGTGCCATTTCAGCAGGTATGGAAGTCCAGAGAAGAACAATCAATATGCCGGCCAGTCCAAGAATAATCAAGGAGATGTATTTTTTTTGCAGGAAATTCTTCAGGGAGTTTTGATAGGCCTGGTTCAGGGATACAAAGTACTTTTCCGTGAAAAGATAAGCCTTGCTTCGGGTATGCCTGGATTTTAGTAATTTTGTCGACAGCATGGGTGTAAAGGTCAATGCCACAAAGGATGAAATAATTACCGCCCCGGCAATGACGATACTGAACTCCCGGAAGAGCCTTCCAGTCATCCCCTCCAGAAATACAATGGGCATAAAAACAGCAACCAGGGTAATGGTTGTAGAAATAATTGCAAAGAATATTTCGTTGGCTCCTTTGAATCCGGCTTCAAGGGGTGTCATACCCTGCTCAATTTTTACATAGATATTCTCCATCATCACAATCGCATCATCGACAACCAAACCAATCGACAGAACAATAGCCAGCAGGGTAAGTACATTAATCGTGAAGCCTGCTATAAACATAATGAAGAATGAACCAATTAGTGAAACGGGAATTACCAGGATAGGGATTATCGTGGTGCGCCAATCTCTCAGGAAAATGAATATGATAAGAACTACCAGGATAAAAGCCAGGTATATGGTATACTGCACTTCATCAATGGATGAACGGATATAATCGGTATTATCAAAACCGATATCATACTCGACATCCTCAGGGAGGTTTTTCTTAATGTATTTGAGGCGGTCGTATATTTCATCCACTATTTCAATGTGGTTGGCTCCCGGTTGAGGAATGATAACAGTTGCTACCATGGGAATGCCGTTCATTTTTAAAATTCCATGCAAATCCTCAGGTCCCAATTCAGCTCTTCCTACATCACTCAGACGGATGATCTGATCGCCTGCCTGACGCAATACGAGGTGGTTGAATTCCTGGGGAGTGGTCATCAAACCCAATGTGCGAATGGTTAGTTCCGTATTATTACCCTCAATGCTACCTGCAGGCAGTTCTATATTTTCACGCTGGAGGGCATTTTTTACATCCTGGGGTGTCATTTGGTACCCTGCAAGTTTTTCCGGATCGAGCCATATTCGCATAGCATAGCGTTTTTCACCCCATATCATGACTGCGCTGACACCCTCTATGGTCTGCAATTGCTCTTTAAAGGTAAGTTCGGCTATTTCGGAGAGTTCCAGGAGCGATCGTTGGGCACTCTTTACCGCGATCATCAGTATTGGGCTGGCATCTGCATCTGCTTTGGAAACCGTGGGAGGATCGCAATCCTGTGGTAAAAACCGCTGTGCCTGCGATACCTTATCACGAACATCGTTTGCTGCGGTTTCCATGTTCACGGAGAGTTCAAACTCAACGGTTATATAACTTTGGCCCTGCCTGCTGGTACTGGTCAGTGTACGAATTCCCTGTATGCCATTGATGGATTGTTCAAGGGGTTCGGTTATCTGGGTTTCTATTACATCCGAATTAGCTCCGGGGTAGGAGGTTCGAATGGATATAATGGGAGGATCAACACTTGGGAATTCCCGCACACCCAGATAAGTCATCCCGATGACTCCGAATAAAAGAATGACCAGGGAGAACACAGTGGCCAATACAGGCCGTCTTATACTTATGGATGACAAACTCACGGCAGACTTTTTTCCTGGTAACTGTTACGAATAAGTGTATCGAGTCGGATCGGGATGTTTTGACGCAATTGTAAAATAGCTGTTGTAAGCAGGGTATCACCAAAATGCAGCCCTTTTATTACCTCAACATGCGATTCGGTGCGTAATCCCAGAGTAAGCTTAACCTCTTCAGTTATACCGTTTTTATAAATATAAACTTTTTCGCCTTCCATCTCAGGAATTACTGCCTCAGAGGGTATGGCAATGGCACTATCTCTTTCGGAGAAAAGCACACCAACACTCACGAAGCGTCCGGGTTTTAATTCTTCATTACGATTAGGATACAAGGCTCTTACAGCAATAGTGCGTGTTTCCTGATCGACTTTGGGGTCGACTGCATAAACCTTCGCCTGAAAGGTTTTTTGTACTCCATCAATTACGAATGAGATGGGAAATCCAGGCGAAACTTTCCCGGCATACCGCTCAGGGATCGAGAATTCTACTTTTAAAGGACTGGTTTTAACCAAACTCACTATTCTGGTCTGGGTGGTAGCATAAGCTCCTTCACTTATCATCCGCAATCCGACAAGGCCATCAAAGGGGGCACGAAGCTCGGTTTCAGATATGCGGGCCTCAATGAGCATGATATCCGCTTCAATGGATTGAAGTTCAGTAGCTGTCTGATCGTAACTCTCCCGGCTTATTGCATCGCTCTCAAGCAACTGACGCTGACGAAATTCCCTATCCAGACTGAGTTTTAACTGAGCTTGCAGTTTTAAGAGTTGTGCCTGTAAGGGTTTATCATTTATTTTTGCCAATAATTCACCCTTCTTAACATGGCTTCCCTCTGTGAAGAAGATGCTTACTACTTTGCCCGAGGTCTCGAAGGAGAGCTCCACCTCTTCATCCGGAATTAAAGTACCTGTGCTTTTAATAAGCTCATTCATTGTTACAGGCTCTATGATATAACCACTGGCAAGAAGAATCTGCTCTTTATTACGCAAATTCTGGTTAGCAGTGGATGATCCGCTTTTCTTACCCTGATCGGCTTGAAATAATAGTTTTAGCTTGGGATAAAAAATTATACCAAGCAGGACAACGATCAGAATAGCAATACGATACATTCTGAATCTCTTTTTGCTGATGGCTGTCATTGAATAGTCCGTATTAGTTTATGCGTTGATGTGTCATTACAGGATCAGCCTGGTTTAACCGAAATTTTCTAATAAGTTATTACTAAAATACAAATTGGCCGGAAGATTTTTCCAAATATTCTCTCTTAACTGAGCGTATCTTGCATTTTTTATTCGCATCTCTTATGGGATAAACCCAAGTCCTTTCCCTTAAGCGTATCTCAGCTTTAGCCAGCAATGGCTCATGAAAAGCTTGAAATTGTTTATACGCATTGAAGATTATGAATCTGGGTCGCGTAGTTCCTGTTAACTACCTTGTTTTCCTTTAGGCTGTCTGATCAACCTCCTTTAGTCAGGAATTAATCGCCAGATTCCTGAGAATGGTGCCGGAATAAAGCCTTGTAAACGCCCGCAATACCAATAAACTAATATACCATCCCTTAAGCACCCCCAACCGCATCAACACCTAAACAGATTTCAACTAAACTGTACTACTTTCACAGTATAATTATTATTTTTATCAGGTGAACTGATCATAAACCAATTGACTATTTTTTTTAGACTTGTAAATTGAACGCACGGATTAAACTATGGAAAAGAGTTCTTAAGTGAAATAAATTCTGTTAATTGCGATGCGATATTTTTATAAGGTTTTAGTTATAAAACTTAACGTAATCAGATAATAATCACAAAGTATGAAAAGACTACTACTTTTATTTGTAATCGTTTTAACAACGATCAGCATGATGGGGCAAAATGAACCTGTCATTGTTGAAGCAGAATCAGGGATGCTGGGTTTAGATTATGCGACCCTGACAGCCGGAGATGTTACCTACATCGCCCCTCAAACGAATTATGTCGGTACTACTAATCCTGGGACAGCTGATAAAGTTGCAAGTTATACGGTGAATTTTGCCGACTCAGGTACTTACAAACTGTTCCTTCGGGTTAGGGTCGGAAATTCGGGAGCTGATGACGACAGCTATTTCTATGCAAATGGCTTTGGCTCCAAGGATCCGCTCGTGGATGATGACTGGATTATTTGTAATAATGTCTGGTCTGCCGGATACACAATTCTTACGGATGTTGTGGAAGAAACCGGTGATGCCGGGACTAATCTGTGGAAATGGGTAAACTTCTCAGATTACACTGGTTACGAAGATCCCAGGACTTTCCGCGTTGAGCTGGGTGACCTGACGCAAACCTTCCAGATCGGAGCCCGTGAGAATGGATTCGAAGTCGATAAGATCGCTTTCGGCCGCGAAGGCATATACTATACGGTTGATAACCTCAATAAGGGTGAAGCCGGTAATGATTATCCTCCGGGAGAAGAACCCGTTGGCCCTCCACTGGCCGATGGACTTGAAAAATTCTTAGGTTGTAGTTTCGGTCCTGATTCAAAAATTGATTTTGAAGGCTACTGGAACCAGGTGACCCCCGGAAACGGAGGAAAATGGGGTTGGGTCGAAGGGACCCGCGATGTCATGAGCTGGACTGACCTCGACGAAGCCTATCAGGTAGCCATGGATAATGATTTTTTCTATAAGCACCATGTTCTCGTTTGGGGCTCTCAACAACCCTCCTGGCTTGCTGCTCTCGACTCGGCTGAGCAACGTGCCGAACTTGAGGAGTGGTTCTCTGCGGTGGCCGAACGTTATCCTGACCTTGACATGATTGAGGTAGTGAATGAGCCCCTGCATGCTCCGCCCGATGCCAACCATGAAGGTGGATACATTGGTGCACTTGGAGGAAGCGGAGAAACCGGCTGGGACTGGATTATCGAAGCGTTCCGGATGGCACGTTCTGCCTTTACGGATACTACCATGCTGATGATCAACGAGTACAGCATCATGAACGATGTTCAGAATACCGAGGATTACATGGAGATCATCAGGCTTCTGATGGCCGAGGATACCCTGATTGATGCCATCGGTTTCCAGGCACACGGTTTTTCGCATACCGCTTCAAATGCAACTTACCTCCGCAATATCGACTCCCTGGCCAGCACGGGCCTACCAATCTATGTTACTGAGCTGGATATTGACGGCAATACAGATCTTCAACAGGTTCATGGCTATATGAATCTGTTCCCCCTGTTCTGGGAGCACCCTGCTATCAAAGGGATCACCCTGTGGGGATTCCGCCCTGCCATGTGGCGCGGTGACGAAGGTGCCTACCTGATCGATGAATATGGGGTTGAAAGACCTGCCATGCTTTGGCTAAGAGCCTACCTGAAGGATGAAGTAGTTCCCAATGAGGTGATTACAGTTTCCTCTTCCGGCGACGTAACCTCTATTGACGAGAAAGGCGGCGTACTGCAAATGTTTGCTGAAGTTTTCCCGGATACATCCACTATCCAGACTGTCTACTGGCAGGTTAGCAGTTCTTCAATTGCCAGCATCAACCAGGAGGGAGTGCTGACAGCGGTTTCCGATGGTACGGTTACAGTGTATGCCCGATCACTGGAACTTGATTCTGACGTGTCAGGACAAATGGACATTACTATTACAGGTCAGGTTGACGCAGTTGAAAGTCTTAGCGCCGGCAATGCTGAAATCCTTATCTATCCGAACCCATCACAGGATGGTAACTTCAGGATTGAAAACCTGGAAAACATGAAGTCTGTTGTTGTAATGACCATGGAAGGTAGATCTCTTATGAACTATGATGTTCAGAACGAAACAGCATTCGATATTAATCTGAACCTTCCTGAAGGAATGTACATCATCAGGATCTCGGATGGGACGGCTTTCTATCATTCTAAACTTTGTGTAAGGGATTAGTAGACAGATACATAACTGAATACGGATTAATTTAGGCCGTATTCTATTACGAATTAAGGGGACGACCCACCAGTCGTCCCCTTTTTGCTACATGACCGGTCTGGACCTCAAAAAATCCGAAAAATTATTTTTCAATTGGGGAGGAAGATCCCAACACACGGGGTATTAGTAGAACCTCAATTCAGCGGACGGAGACTGGGTTTACCGGATTCGGTTAGCTTTAGTACCCTCTACGGGAATTTTTGCAATCCGGAATCCCTACTGGCTACTGAAGATGGGTTAAAAAAGAGTTAAAATCTGAGAAATCAAAAATGAACTTCTCATTTCCGATTCATTCCGTAACGCAGATCAAGGTGGGTATTGTGAGGTGATCGACAAGAATTGCAGGGAGGGAATAATGCATCCAGGCTATATCATTCGTCAATCCTGTATGCCAGTTGAGAAAAGTATTTTGTGCGCATCTGCTCGGCACTTGCGATTAATTTATATATTTAATAGATGCCTTTTGGCCCTCCCAGGCTGAGGCTCTATAATAAAGGTACTTGATGTTTAATGCTTAAATAAATCAGTTATGAGTCAGAAAAATAAATTCCTGCACACGTCAAAAACCATGCTTCCCTTAGTCTTTCTGATTTCATTGCTTTGCCTGAGCTGCAAGGCTGATAAGGGAGATCAGCTCAGGGAGAATGAGAAGAAGTTCCATACGGGCAACTATGTCAACCTCTTTCTGGAAGCCGGATATGAACAGGCTGCCATTGACCGGAAAATTGAAAAAGCCTACTATGATATCTTTGAAGGTCCTGAAAGGGTGTATTTTGAGCTGGGCGATTCCATGGCCTATGTCTCGGACCTGAAGAATCACGATGTGCGGACGGAAGGCGTTTCATACGGTATGATGATCGCTGTGCAGCTGGACAAGAAGGATGTGTTTGACCGGATATGGCGATTTTGCCGGCACTACCTACAGCATCAGGATGGCCCCCGGGAAGCTTACTTCGCCTGGAGTTTCGATCCCTTGACCATGACACAGAACTATGAGAATTCTGCCTCTGACGGGGAGCTGTACTTCATTACAAGCCTTTTATTTGCCTCTAATCGCTGGGGTAATCAGACGGGGATAGATTATTATGGCGAAGCCCGCAGAATTCTTGATGCGATGTGGGCTAAAGATAGTACCGGGGGAGTTGTTAACCTGATGGATACCACTCATAAGCAAATCACATTCGTACCTGAGGGCTGGGGCGCTACTTTCACAGATCCTTCCTATCATGTGCCTGCTTTCTTCGAGATCTGGGCAGAATACGCAAAGGATGGACATGAACAATTCTATAGCGATTGTGCAGATACTGCCCGTGCGTTCCTTCACAGGGCCTGTCACCCGGTTACCGGACTCAACGCCGACCATACCGATTACCAGGGGAATCCCCTGTCTGCCCCATGGATGGAAGCGGCTTTCCGGTACGACTCCTGGCGTGTACCTATGAATATTGCCATGGATTATGTCTGGTACGGGAAGGATAAAGTATGGCAGGAGGATTATGCCAAACGATTTCAGAAATTTCTGCGATCAAAGGGGATTCATTCCTTCGAAGATCAGTTTAATATGGATGGCACCGAGCCGGGAACAATTCTTCAGGCCGGAGGCTTTAAGAAGCTGAGACATTCCATCGGGCTCGTGGCCACCGCAGCCACAACCTCACTCATTAACCGGGAGGAGGGCAGCCTCGATTTTGTGAATGCCCTTTGGAATGCAAAACTGGAACCCTATGAGGATGGATATTTTGATCCCTATTACGACGGGCTGTTGTACCTGTTCAGTTTGATGCATCTTAGCGGGAATTACAGGATTATTATCCCTGAATAGACTTGGTTAACTTATTAATTGGGTAATCGGGGGAATGAAGGTTCCTAAAACTTGCGCAATACTACATAACCCTCTCGCGGACTGTCATTGTGTCTCACGGATTATTCTATAAACCGGAATCTTCCTGACCCACTTGATTCGTATGACATGGAATTAAGTAACATCAACAGGCTTCCCCTGGTGCCTGACAGGGATTTTGGCTTGTATTTCAATACGGGGCATTTTTATGTTGGCGCCAGTGTGAATGACCTTCTTAGGCAGGATTATCATCTGGAATTGTGACAAACTCTACCCGGGGGGCAGCATACCGTGATCGATCCTGTATTATCAAAGGATGCATTGATTTCCAGAACAGAATTTGAGATGAGAACGCTGACCGGCAGGGCCCCGCTTTTGTCGAATACAATGCTTTATAAGGATTGCATGGATTGTGTGTACCCCACAGTTGCTCCCCGCAGTGCTACGACATAAATCATTACTCTCTGACATCAGGTTTGCTAAGGAGGGTAGGTAATAATCACCTCGCGGATCCATGGCAGTGCCTGTATAAAGGCAGTCATCGCCCGCAGCCCCGGACAGGGCCGGATCGGCCCAGGCATCAAAAATTAAGTCGCCTGCATCTTTGCAGCTGGAGTCATCAACAGGTTCAATTCCTTCCAGTTTTTCGTCTGTATTAAGCAGTCCGAAGTATTTTCCATGTAAGGTTATCAGGTAATTTCCTGAAGCAAATTCTTTATTCATTAAAGTGGCCGGATGTAAGCTGTCAGTCGGACCATGTACTACTTCCTGTCAAAAGAACCGGTAATTCCGGATCCGGTTACTTCTATTTTACCATTCAAAAATACCCTCGGAGCCTTCAGATGAGAATCTGATCATCAAGCAGGTTTCTGACTATCCTGATTGACTTTCATCATTAGTTTTTGGGCGATTATTTGGCCGATTGTATCAAATCTGAAAGTCTTTGGCTGATTTGTTATAGTCTGAAAGCCCTCATCAGGATACTTTAGAGCAGTCAAATAACGCACTTTTCATTCAAATGCATTGAAGATGAAATGTGCGAAGTGTATGATTTTGATTAAAAAAACCCTGAAGAGCTTATAGTTACTGCTGTTACGGGAGGATGAAATTGATATTGAAACCCTTTAAAACTGAAATAGAATTTTGTACTAAACATAATCTATCATTTAACGCTAACTCATTTACTTCCCTATGAAAAAAAATGACACTAGAAGGAGGTCAGGAACTTTCCTCCGGCTTTTAATGTCTGCCATGATCTTTTTTATCATGTCGGGCATGCAGCTATTTGCACAGAAAACCACAGTAAGAGGTACTGTGACTGATGAAACAAGCGGGAGTTCAATTCCCGGTGTGAACGTACTTATTAAAGGTACATACCAGGGTGCAATTACCGATGTGGACGGTAATTTCACCATTGAGGTTTCGGGTCCTTCGGATGTTCTGGTCTTTACCTGTATCGGGTACGAGGCTTCTGAAATGACAGTTGGAACGAGTACCACCCTGGATGTAAGTTTGAAGGTTGAAACCCTGGACCTGGACGAAATCGTTTTCGTAGGTTATGGGGTTCAGAAGAAAAGTGATCTGACAGGATCTGTTGCCTCGGTTTCTTCGGAACAACTAAACAACATTCCGATTCCAAGTATTGAGCATGCACTTCAGGGACTGGCTTCCGGTGTGAATATCATTCCTAAATCCGGTAGACCTGGAGAAGGTGCGGATATTCAGATCCGTGGTATCACCTCAGTTAACGGAACAGCTCCGCTGGTGATCATCGATGGAGTGTATGGAAGTCTGGATCAACTCAACCCTTCTGATATTGAATCCATTGAGATCCTGAAAGATGCTTCATCTGCAGCTATTTACGGAGCTACAGGAGGTAACGGGGTTATCCTTGTTACAACCAAGAAAGGAAAATCCGGAGGGATGAAAGTCAGTGCTAGCTTCTACCGTGGTATTGACAGCCCGGTGGGTACCCTGGACATGATGAACTCCCAGGAATATCTTGAACTGCTGGAGGAAATCGACTACCGGAGTACTGTGCCGCTTAACTATCAGCGTGATACGCTTCCTACCTATGACTGGCAGGATATCTGTTTTCAGGATGCAATTTCGGACAATTATGACCTGTCTGTTTCAGGAGGTACCGATGCATCGCACTTTATGTTCAGCACCAGTTTAAACCGTCAGGGCGGTATTGTCAGGAACACCGATTATCAGCGGTTTACTATGAGGCTAAATGCTGATCAGCAGGTTAATAAGCACATTACAGTGGATGAGAAGATCACCTTTGTAAATACGCAGACGGAAGGTTTCGACCAGTGGTACTGGCATAACTTTTATAACAACCCGATCGTGGGTATCATCGAGATGGATCCGACGGTTCCCGCATACGATGAAAACGGAGTCTGGACGATATCTCCCAATAATGTCGGTAACCCGATAGTCAATCTTGATATGAAGGATAAACTTGCCAAGGCGAACCATTTTTCAGGTAACTTCGGAGTGAAAATTAATCTGTTCAAGGGTTTTGATTTTCAGAGCCGTGTGAGCGGAAAACTCAGCCTCAGCGATGCCAAGGAATACGAGGCGATTTACTGGGCATCGGCAACGAATTATAACAACCAGGACAAGCTTATCATGGATATGAGAAAGGATATGTCCTACAACATCCAGAATTATGTGAACTATACCACCAGTATAGCGGATGCGCATAATATCAATGTTATGATGGGTGTGGAACAGGGTAGATGGTGGTATTACAACATCTATGGAACCCGGGTGGATATGAAAAACCCTGATCCGAATATGCTTTACCTGAGCATGTCAACCAATAGCGAAGCAGATATTCAGAATGTTGAAGGGAGGGCAGATATCAGTGCCGATATGGCCTACTTTGGAAGGTTCAATTATGATTATAAAAGTAAGTATCTCATGACGTTCAATATTCGTCGTGATGGTTCAAGCAAGCTTGCACCCTCAAACCGCTGGGATATGTTCCCCTCTTTCTCTCTTGGATGGAAATTCACTGAAGAAGCTTTCATGCAAAATGTTCCTTTTATCAGTTCAGGTAAGGTCCGCTTTGGCTATGGTGAGACAGGAGCCAACGCCAAAACAGGTTTCCCCTATCTTGCAACGGTTGAGAGCCGGGATGTATTCAGGTACACTGTGGATGGCGCAGCTACCCAGGTAGGAACAGCACCCAATAAAATTGCCAACCCTTCGCTTATGTGGGAACATGTTAAAATGTCGAACCTGGGTTTGGATATGACCTTCTTTAATAACCGGGTTTCTCTGGTTGTTGATCTTTTCAACAAGGTTAACGACGGGATGATCCTGACCAAGGAAGTTAGTTCTATTGCCGGAACTTACGGAGGTCAGGATCCGGAAGTAAACTTTGGAAGTATCAGTAACAAAGGTATTGAGGTCAGTGCAGGGGTGAAGAAAAAATCTGGTGACCTGACCGGTTCCTTTGACCTGAATTTCGCCATTGTGAAGAATGAAGTGATCGAACTGCCGGATGACTCCATACAGGATGGAGCGGTACATACCCTGAATCCGACCAGTATCACCCTTGAAGGCTATCCTGTTGCCCAGTTCTTTGGTCTTCAGACTGACGGGATGTTCCTGGAAGCTGATCCGACAGAAGTGATCAATGATAAAACTGTTATCACTAATCAACCTTATTACGAGCGACCTGACGGGACAAGAGTATATGCTCAACCCAATGCAAAACCCGGTGATGCAAGATTTGTTGATCAGAATGATGACGGAAAAATTGACAGCTATGACAGGGTGCTCCTTGGAAGTCCCTTACCGACCTTATCTTACGGATTCACACTGAACCTCCAATACAAGGGGTTTGACTTTACAGCGTTCTTTAACGGAGTATATGGCAATGAGCTCATGAACGGAACCAAACAATACCTGTATAATCCGGTAGGTTATGGAAACCGCGGTGCTGCATTAACTGACCGCTATCGTGATGAGATCGTAAAAGACGGCATTGTTGTGGTCACTGAAAATCATGATACGGATCTCTATCGTTTTTCATCTTCCAATTACACAAAAATGTCAGACTTTTTTGTTGAGGATGGTTCTTACCTGCGTTTAAGGAACGTCATGTTAGGGTATACCATACCGTCGAAAGTGACAAATTTGGTTGGTGTCGAGAAATTACGGCTATATGTGGGCGGAAAGAACCTGTTTACCTTAACCAATTATTCAGGATTGAATCCTGAAGTTGGTGGAAACACTATTACGACTTCAGGTGTAGATATTGGGCTGTATCCCGTAACCAAAATGATCTATTTCGGAGCCAATATCGTTTTCTAAGTTTACCTAGATTTATTAAATGAAAAATAAAGATTATGACAAAGAAAGTATTAAAATACATGTCATTTTTGTTGCCTGGGATCATCTTTTTCGGATGTGAGTCCGATTTCCTGGATGTTACTCCCCAAGCAGCAGAAAACAGTGCGTCGTTCTACTTAACACAGGAACACGCTGACCAGGCGGTAATTGCGGCTTATTCCCTATTCAATAATATTGGAACATGGGATGTGAATATGATGCAAAGGCTTGGAGATATACCTTCCGATGATGCTGAAGCAGGAGGAGAGGATGTAACAGATTGTCCTAACCTGCAGGCTTTTAATCAACTTATTCCCTTAACAACTGAGGCAATCTATGAGGATGTTTTCGGGACCATGTACCGTGCAATTTACTTCAGTAACATTGCTATTGAGCAAATTCCGGCGATTAAGGATAAGGATCCGGATGCTGATCCCGCCTTACTGGACAAGCGGGTTGCAGAAGCCAAGTTTATCCGTGCGATCAACTATTTTTACCTGACCAAGATCTTTGGTGGCGTGCCACTGGTGGATCATATCCTGGGTGCTGAGGAGTATCAGCAACCCCGTGCGGAAATCAAAGCCATCTATGAGTTGATCGAACAGGACCTCAAAGATGCTATCGCTGTGCTTCCTGAACGAAGCGGTTGGGGAACTGAAGTTGGACGTGCAAGCAAAGGCGCTGCAAAAGCCCTGCTCGGTACCCTCTATTTATTTGAATCATCCTATGCCAGGAATTATGGCGGCAGCGATGCGCGTTTTGACGGCATGACCGAACGCTGGGATGAGGCGCTGGCTGTTTCTGAGGAAGTTATTAATTCAGGTGAGTATGAATTGGTCGGAATAAACGGAGAAACCTTTGAGTCATGGAGAGGCCCGGAAACTAACGGGTTCCGCTACATTTTCACATCGGATGGTGATAACAGCAAAGAAGGTGTTTTTGAGATACAATGTATTGAAGAAGGTCTGGGATGGGCAGCCGCCAGGGGAAATGCCATGGCCCAGTGGTCCGGATCACGCTATTATCTTGATGAGGAAGGCAGTCCTGCCAGAACCGCTACCTGGGGATTTGGAGTGCCTACTCAGGAATTATATAATGCATTTGAGCCCGGCGATCCTCGTTTAAAGGTTACCATGACCCGCGAAGGGGATACTGATTCTATTCAGATCGGAAATAGCCTCTGGGTACCCTATTGCTTTGATCATTGCATTACCAAGGTTTATGCAAGAAAATGGGAAGCATCATCGGCTGAGTTTCTCGATGTTGGAGCCCCATGGCATGGAGCGCCCCAGAATATCAGGCTTATCCGTTTTGCGGAAGTGTACCTGAATGCTGCTGAGGCTGCACTGATGGATGGTCAGGATGCAAAAGCCCTGCAGTATGTTAATAAGGTCCGCGAACGCGCGCGCATGTGTGGAGGACCCGGAAATACTGTTCCCGCGGCTCTGACCTCTGTTACAATGGAGGATATCATGCAGGAACGTAGGTTTGAACTGTCCTCTGAAGGAAAACGATTTTTCGATATCGTGAGATGGGGTATCGCTGCTGATCTTTTGAATGCGGTGCCAACTTACGATGGATATCCCAGAGAATTCATAGTGGGTAAACATGAGTTCCAGCCTATTCCACAGCGGGAAGTTACCCTGAGTAATGATGTCCTGGTACAATATGAAGGATGGTAGTAGTCCTGTGTGAGATTTATACTTACACTTAAGAAGCTGCCCGGAAGGGCGGCTTCTTTTAGTTTTAAGGGGATGTAACCGAATTGATACCACTTCTAAGCATCTGCTGATCTTCGTTGAATCTTCAAACTTGATATCATTTGGCGAAATTGTTTAAGTCCCACTGAGCTTAAAAATCTATTTTTCATACAAAACTCTCAGCCTGTAAGCTAATTAGTCTTAATTTTAGGGCAAGGAGAGCAGGATGCTGATGGTTTGGATCAGGACATCTTATCATTGCCTTATCCAATGACTGCCAGCCTGCATGATCTAATCAGTTTATAAATCGATTCTATGAGAAAGTTAAAATCCATCCTGATACTGATGCTGGGGCTGATCCCCACACTGAATGCATGGTCTCAGGGTATATCCGGAGGAAAAAAGATCAGTTCCGATCTTTTCGGACTGTTTTTCGAGGACATCAACTATTCCGCTGATGGAGGGCTCTACGCCGAACTCATACAAAACAGGTCATTCGAGTATAATCCGACAGAACAACGGGATTGGCACCCGCTTTCCTTCTGGGAATATATCTCTCCGGGTTTTTCTTATGGACAGATCAGTGTGGAATCTGCCTCACCTGTCCATGCCAATAATCCGCACTATATTGTCATCAATGCCGAACATATTGGTCATGAAAGAGAGTACTACGGAGAGACCGGGGTAGGATTAAAAAATTCCGGATTTGACGGAATTGTCATTCGCCAGGGAGAGAGCTATAAATTTTCAATTTTTGCACAGCAGCTTTCCGGGAATCCTGTCAATATGTCTGTGAGCCTGCAAAGTCGGGACGGAAACATACTTGGTGAAGCATCTTTTACAACCTCCTCAAATGCATGGCAAAAATATGAAGCCACCCTGACGGCCACTGAAAGCTCTGACAGCGCAAAGCTTGTGGTACTCTTAACAAGTACGGGGAAGCTGGCATTTGATATGGTTTCCCTTTTTCCGGAAAAGACTTTCATGAACCGGGCAAATGGCCTTCGTCCCGACCTGGCCCAATGGCTGGCCGATATGCATCCCGCCTTTGTCCGTTTCCCCGGAGGCTGCCTGGTCCATGGTGATGGACTGGGGAATATGTACCGATGGAAAAATACCATCGGCCCGCCTGAACAGCGAAAGGGACAAAGAAATATCTGGGGCTACCACCAAACCGCCGGCCTGGGATATTTTGAGTATTTTCAGTTTTGTGAAGATATTGGTGCAAAACCACTTCCTGTCCTTCCGGCTGCTGTAAGCTGCCAGAATTCGGGAGGAACTTGGCGCATCGGGGGTACAGGGCAGAAGCTCTTGCCCATGGAGGAGATGGAGGATTATGTCCGGGAAGTTCTTGACCTGATTGAATGGGCAAATGGTCCGGTTTCCTCAGTCTGGGGCGCCAAACGGGCGGCTGCAGGACATCCGGAACCCTTTAACCTGGAATATATAGGGATTGGAAATGAGGACAAGATAAGTCCTGGATTCGAAGAGCGCTTTAACTTGATCTACCAGGCGGTAAAAGAAAAACATCCCGAAATTACGGTTATAGGAACTGTTGGGCCTTTTCACAGCGGTGAAGATTTTGATAAAGGATGGGACATCGCCAGGAAACTGGAGCTTCCTATGGTGGACGAACACTATTACACGGATCCTGGCTGGCTGCTTGGAAATCAATCCCGGTATGACGGATACGACAGGCAGGGTCCCCGGGTATACCTGGGGGAGTACGCTTCCTGGGGCAATACCCTGCTAAATGCCATTGCTGAGGCAGCATACCTTACCTCACTGGAACGCAACGGAGACATCGTATGGATGGCTTCCTATGCTCCCCTGCTTGCAAAGAAAGGGTTTACCCAGTGGAAAACGGATATGATCTTTTTCGATAACAAATCGGTTTGCCCAACCCCTAATTATTATGTTCAGAAACTATTTATGACCAACCGGGGCGATGTGTATTTCGATAAGGTTTTTACAAAGGATGAGACAGATACAAGCCTTGCCGCGTCCTGTGTCATGGATAGCAGGACGGGGGATATTATCCTTAAAATGGTCAATGCCGGGACCGAACCAAAGATGATGCAGGTGGATCTCACACAATTCGGAGCAAAACTTTCCGGGGGTGAGAAAACCATCCTTGCCGGAGCCCCGGAGGATAGTAATTCCTTTGAAGATCCGCAACATGTAATTCCTGTTACCACGGGTATCAGGCTGGATAAAAAAATGAACTATTCAGCTCCCGGCATGTCGCTGACTGTCATACGCATACAGAACAAACACTAAAGTAATCAGCTCTGATCTGTTCGATGAAGAAGAACAGGTCTTATTAATTTTCTCTTTCTGCTATTAAGATATCTTTGTAAGATGCAAAAGAAATTAAACACAATACCCGGGATGCTTTCCTACGGATTTATCGTGATGCTCCTGATATTTTTGAGCACTTCTTGTGCAAGAAAAAGCGATGTGAAGTCTGTATTTCGTGATTATCTAACAAAAAAAATCACGCTCAAAGGGCTGACAGTCATCTACCCGATGGCGAATACGCTCTTTCCTGCTGATTTTCAGGCTCCCACCTTTCGATGGGAGGATAACTCCGGTACCAGTACCGATTGGTGTGTCTTCATCTCAGATTCCTCAGGGAATATCTTGCTGGAGGGCAATGTGCGAACCCGGGAGTGGAAACCGGATTCTTCAAAATGGGAAGTGCTAAAACAACAAACCCTGGGGACAGGCCTTCTCGTAACCGTTATCGGTCATGATAGCAAATACAAAAATTTTTCAGGGAGTTCACAGCCATTTTGGATCTCCCCGGATTCGGTAGGATCGGATATTTTTTACAGGGCAGTAACCCTGCCTTTTTCCTATGCAGTGAGAAATGTCCATACGATAGAATGGTACCTGGGAAATGTGCAGGGAGGAAAGCCAAGAAGAATGCTGGATAATATGAATGTGTGCGCTAATTGTCACTCGTTTTCCAAAGAGGGCCCCACGATTGCTATGGATGTTGACTACGGCAACGATAAAGGATCCTATGTGGTGACCACTGCAAAAGATACCTGCTCATTGGTTCCCGGGGATATCATTTCCTGGAGTAATTTTAAAAAGGAGGAAGGGGATCCTACTTTTGGACTTCTTTCCAAGATATCCCCTTCCGGTAAGTACGTACTTTCAACGGTGAAGGACCTGTCCGTATTTGCTGCGGTAGACGATAATCTGGCGTATTCCCAACTCTTTTTCCCCATTAAAGGGATCATTGGGATCTACGATGCGGAAACAAAACAGTTCAGCGAACTTAAAGGAGCCAACGATCCAAAATATGTGCAGAGCAATCCTGAATGGTCACCCGATAACAAAACAGTCATTTTTGCCCGTACCGATACCTACATCAACGAAAAGGTCAGAAAGTCCGGTACGGCATTACTTGACATTAGCGATGTTAAGGAATTTATGGATGGCCAGAAGGAGTTTAAATTCGATCTCTATGCGGTAGATTTTAATGAGGGAAAAGGCGGAACGCCCCGTCCACTAGATGGAGCTTCCTTTAACGGAAAAAGTAACTATTTTCCTAAATATTCTCCGGATGGCAAATGGATTGTTTTCTGTCAATCGGAGAATTTCATGCTCCTGCAACCGGATAGCAAACTGTATATTATGAAGGCCGATGGTACGGAACCAAGATTGATGAATTGCAATACCGGAAATATGAATTCCTGGCACTCCTGGTCGCCCAACGGACACTGGATGGTTTTTTCATCAAAGGAAGGAAGTCTTTATACGCGCTTGTATCTTACCCATATTGATGAAAATGGTAATGATTCACCCCCCATCTTACTGGAAAACCTGGTGTTTGATGAACGGGCAGCCAATATTCCGGAATTTTTCCCCGGAAATGCGGATGAATTTACTTCTATAAAGGACGATTTTTCAAATACGGCCCCTTATTATGTGGCTATAGCTTCTGATAATATCCAAAGCCAATATTACCTGAGAGCCAGCCGGAACCTTAACAAAGCACTTGCCCTGGATCCTGAATATATAGATGGCTACATTCTCAGGATTCTTCTGAATTCAATTTTACAGCAGATGAACTCCAACGTCGAAAAGGAAGAGAAAAAAAGGGCATTTTCTGTTGTCAACGATCTTATAGCTAAGGACAGAACTAATGAGGAATGGAAATTTCTGAAGGCAAACCTGCTGACCTCTGAAGGATCCTACGATCAGACCTTGTTGCTGCTGAATTCCATTGTTGCAGGATCGCCAAAATTCTATCGTGCGTATGAACTTCTTGCGACGATCTATAAAAAAACGGGGAATACGGAAAAGGTGTTAAGTACCTATGATAAGATGAAAAAGCTGGTACCTGCGAATGAGCTGGATATCGACTTATCCATTGCCACGTACTATTTATCGCAAAAGATGGTTCAGAAAGGTATGGCACTCCTAAAATCTCTGGCTGAAAAATATCCGGGTAATTTCGAATTGCACGAAACTTTATATACTGCATATCTTGAGCAGAAAGATCTGAAGTCAGCACAAAAAGAAGTCGATTTTCTGCTGCAAGAGGTCCCGTCGAATCATACCTATTATTTTATGAATTCGCAGATCGCTGAAATGACCGGAAATTCTGCAAAAGCCAGGGAATTGAAAAATATGGCTTATAACTACCTTAAAAAAGAGCTCGCAAAAAATGATGAAAATATCCCCCTGGCTTTTGAGGAAGCAGGTTTCCTGCAAAGCAGGAATGACCTTTCGGGAGCAGTTGAGGTCTACACAAAGATACTGGATGTACTGCCGACAAATTACCGCGCCCTGAAAGATAAGGCAAGACTGATGCTTGGGCTTCAGCAGTGGGAAGATGCCATAGGGCTGTATAAGGTGCTGTTGGATAACTATCCTCCGGAAGAGGAATTTTACAACAATGCAGCCATCGCCTATATCAATGCAGGTGATTATCAGTCCGCTTTGGATAATTTCAGCAATACCCTTAAAATCAATCCGGCCAATACGGATGCCTTGTATAACCGGTCCAAACTGTATCAGCTTCTTGGTGAAACCCAAAAAGCTGAGCAGGACATGAAAAATATGGACAGAATTCTAAAAGCAACAAAGTGATGGGTCGGTATGTCCTGAAACGGTTTAGTAGATAATGTTTGGAAAATTAACTCTTATTGCCTTAAATTGCTGACGATTATTTATGTGGCAGATCCACTTCATTTGAAATTCAATATTCATAACTCTGATGATAAGAAAAATCGTATTATTTACTCTGGCAAGCTATTGTTTGGGTCAGTTGATGGCACAGACTACCACCGCGGATATCAGGCTGAACCAGCTTGGATACCTGCCAAATTCAATCAAAGTTGCTGCAATAATAAACCCGGATGCTGAAAGCTTCAGGGTAATGTCCGTCGATATGATTACTGAGGTCTTCGAGGGCACCTGCCTTCCATCACAGTATTACCCCTCATCCGGGGAAAATGTCAGGATTGCCGATTTCTCTATTCTTCAGACCCCAGGAGACTATGTCATCGTGGTGGATGGCCTGGGCAAGTCTTACCCGTTCACAATACGTGACGATGTGTTTACCGCCCTGTCAAAGAGCAGTATAAAATCCTTTTATTACAACCGGGCATCCATGGATATCCTGGAAGAATATGCCGGAATTTATGCACGCCCCATGGGGCATCCGGATACCGCCGTGGTGGTCCTTCCTTCCGCAGCTTCAGAAGGACGGCCTGCCGGGACAGTGATCTCAACCCCTAAAGGTTGGTATGATGCCGGCGATTATAATAAGTATGTGGTGAATTCCGGAATATCGACATTCACGCTACTCTCGGCCTACGAAACCTATCCGGAATACTTTGATACCCTGGATCTGAATATCCCGGAAAGTGGCAATGCAATACCCGATATCCTGGATGAGGCCCTGTGGAATATCCGCTGGTTGATGACCATGCAGGATACTGCTGACGGGGGTGTTTATTTTAAAACCACCGAAGCACAATTCAGCACCTTTGCCATGCCGGCATCGGTAACATCAACCCGGTATGTTACGGCGAAAAGCACCTCAGCCACACTCGATTTTGCCGCCCTGATGGCCATGACTGCAAGAATTTACAAGGCTTACCTGCCTGACATGGCAGATTCGGTACTTGAGCAGTCTCTGAAAGCCTGGCAGTGGGCGATTGACCATCCAAATGTCCCATTCTACAATCCGGCAGCATCAGGAGCTTACCCTGCGGTTGGCACCGGAGGTTATGGCGACACCGACTTCGATGATGAATTTGCCTGGTGTGCGGCAGAACTGTATATTACCACCGGAGAATCAGCATACTATGATGAATTTCAGCTCGATGATTCTTACTCTTTGCCGGGATGGGGAGGCGTAAAAACGCTGGGCCTTCTGTCCTTGATCGTAAACAGAGCCTCGCTTACGGAAGCGGCAGATACCACCATGGCTATCGACAAACTCCTTAGCATGGTGACAAATCCTCAAAGTAATATTGTTACCTCTCCCTACCGGATACCGGGAGATTTCTTCTACTGGGGAGGGAACAATGGCTATGCCAATTGGGGCATGCTCTTTATGCACGCCTTTAAACTGACCGGAAATGCAAATTATTTCAATGCAGCCCTGGCTTCGCTCGACTATCTTCTTGGAAGAAATGCCACGAAATACTGTTTTGTAACCGGAACCGGGACCAAAACACCCATGTACCCCCATCACAGAATCTCCGGCGCCGATGGTATTGCGGCCCCCATTCCGGGGATGCTCGTTGGAGGACCCGGAACAGGAAGTGTTGACGATTGTGGGGCATCCCAGTATCCATCAACCTTTCCTGCCAGGTCGTATGTTGATCTGCAGTGCAGCTATTCGACAAATGAAGTGGCAATAAACTGGAACGCCCCACTGGCTTTTCTGGCAGGTGCTGTAGTAGCCGAGTATCAAAATAATTATACCGACACGATGCCGGTGTACTTCCTGATTTCAGGCTCAAGGGTCGAGTTGTCCTATAAAAAAGGAAATGATTATCAATTGGTGATCCAGGGGAATACGAATTGGTCACTGTCTCCGAATGCTGACTGGATAATACTTTCCGCAACATCCGGGACAGGGACAGGAACTGTTCTGATCAACAGCGATGGGGATAACCCAACAGATACTACAAGATCGGGGATGATCTATGTGTATAGCCAGGAAATTCTGACCGATAGCATTGAAGTCTTACAAAACGGCATCAGAAAATCCTTCCGTATCGAAGCAGAAGACTATTTCGAAATGTCAGGCATACAAACTGAAACCACAACTGATGAGGGAGGAGGCCTGAACATCGGTTACGTTGATCCGACGGATTGGGCTGCCTATAACATCGATATCACTAATGAAGGAGTGTATGATGTGGTCTTCAGGCATGCGGGCTATGCCGGGAACTTTGATGTCAGCCTGGATGGCACATACCTGCAGACCATTACCTTTGCAGCTACGTCCGACTGGCAGGATTGGGACAGCTATAGCACGGAAATTGGTTTGACGGAGGGACAACATGAGCTTAAACTCACCTTTAATGCTGCAGGGACCAATTTGAACTGGATGCAGTTTGACTGGAACCGGCCTCTCAGTATCGACAACTTCACGGACAATACGGTAAGCGTTTATCCCGTTCCCGCTGATAATTCCCTGAATATTGTTTTTGCTAACGCTACCAGTCCTAAAGATATCCGGATCATATCCCTGGATGGAAAGACGATGGTGCATAAAACTCATTCCGGATCCTCCACCTTTTCATTAGATATTTCAGGGTGGGGCGCAGGATTGTATATCCTGAGGATCGATACCGGGGACGGGCTCTATACAAAGAAAATTATTGTTGAATAGAAAGATGGCTCTGTGTTCCTGGAGAAAGACGCTTTGAAATCTGTAGTTATGCGGAAAAACCTGATCTCTTCTTTTAGGGTCAGGCGCTTCACCCCTGGTCAGCGCAGAGAGCGCTGGTCCGGGTGTATATCTGGATCTGCGGATAATCTATCTGCACCCGATCTTCATATGTGATATCATTTGGCGGAAAATTGAAAGCCAATGCCCGGGATATCGAGTATTTTGCTACTTTGAAAAAAACTGCCTGCGAATGTGTAAGGAAAACAGCCTCATATCAGGTTTTCATCTGCCTGACTTGTCGCTTGACTTTTACATAGAGGGCCAATCAGACTAATCTATCCACAGAATGAAAAAAAAAGCTTTATTTCTGATTACCGTGTTACTGACGGCCATAGGAGCCAATGCCCAGAACAGGATAAGCGATAACGGAGACGGGACGTATACTAATCCGGTGATCCCTGCAGACTTTCCGGATCCTGATGTGATCCTGGTTGATGACACGTATTATATGGTGACCACCACCATGTTCGTTTTCCCCGGAGTAACGGTGCTGAAATCAAAGGACCTGGTCAATTGGGAGTATTGCAGCAATGCGGTACCTCGTTTTGATTTCAGTGAGTGTTACAATCTCGATGGTTGCAGCAGGTACAGTCATGGTCAATGGGCCACCAGCATTAAGTTTAATAAGGGTAAATTCTACCTTCTTTTCATTACGCTTGATGAGGGAGGGTTTATCTGTTCTGCCGAAAATCCTGAAGGACCCTGGGAGTTAAAGAAATTACCAAAAGGCTTTTATGATCCCGGCCTGTTCTTCGACGATGACGGACGTATCTATGTAGCACATGGCTATGGCAAGATATTCCTTACTGAGCTTGATGAGAACTTCGCCCCCCTGACAAACGATTCGCTGATATTTACCGGCGATATCCGGGGAGGCCTTGAGGGAATGCATGTCTACAAGATCAATGATCTGTACTACCTGTATGGAACCTACGGGGGGCTTGACGGCATCCAGGTCGCACTGCGCTCTGATAATATCTATGGTCCATTCGAAGAAAAAGTGGTCATTAGCGATTCTACCCGGGGGGTTACCTTTGGTATTCACCAGGGGGCACTGATCCGGACACAGACCGGAGAATGGTGGACCATGCTTTTTGTTGACAGCGGCCCGTTTGGACGCTTCCCCTCTTTGCAGCCTGTTACCTGGGTGGATGGATGGCCCATGGTTGGTGTTGACGGGAAAGGTGTGGTTACCTGCAGGAAACCCGATGTTGGAAAGGAGTACCCCCCGAAGGAACTGCCCACCTCATCAGAGTTCGATTCAGATGTGTTGGGAATGCAGTGGGGATGGAATCATAACCCACACCCGGCTTACTGGTCACTTTCCGAACGGCCCGGCTACCTGAGGCTTACAACAGGCAAGCTGGTATCTAATCTGGTCGAAGCACCAAACACACTGACTCAAAGGCCTTTTGCAAATTATGATCAGACTGTCCCGACAACAGGGACAACCAAACTGGAAACCGGAAAGATGAAGAATGGTGATATTGCAGGAATAGCCATTTTCCAGGATCCATATGCGTATATTGCTGTCAGGCATTCAGGAGAATCAAAAGAACTTATTATGGTGAACAATGGTGAAACAATTGCCGTGACACCTATGAAAGGCGATACAGTATATCTGCGTGCAGTTGCCTCTAATCGTTCTTCAGTAGCAACTTTTGAGTTTAGCTTCGACCACAAAAGCTTTATACAGTTGGGAAATGAACTTAAAATGAAATTCAACCTGAAAGTCTTCACAGGGAATAAATTCTGCCTTTTCAATTATGCTACCCTGGAAACGGGAGGATACGCTGATTTCGACTGGTTCAGAACAGGCATCCTGAATAACTGACCTTAGCGCAGTACTATCCTTTACTAAAACAGATAATCACTATGATACCATTGAACACTACCGGGGGCAATCCGAACGAAATGTCTGGAGTGGTTTCCCGGCAGCAGCCATTCATTTCCCGGAGAGCCATAAATCTGGGGCGACTTTCCCTAGTCTTTATTCTTGCATTTTTGTCGGGTATTACAGGCCTGGAAGCCCAGGTCGCAATACCCGATCCCCCGGCCGGGTTCGACTCGTATAAAAACGTTCCTCATGGCACTTTCCAGATCGTGGAGTATTATTCGGGAACTGTTGGAATTAACCGCACCACCCGGATTTATCTCCCCCCGGGGTACACAGAGGATTCCACCTACAACGTACTCTACCTCTTACATGGGATCGGCGGGGATATTAACGAGTGGTATTATAATGGCCAACCCCATTATATTCTTGATAATCTCTATGCGAAGGGCCGGATTGCACCCATGATCGTGGTCTTACCGAATGGAAGGGCAATGGTGGATGATTCTCCGGGTGCGGATATCTTCGCTGCGGATAAGGTGCAGGGTTTTGCTGATTTTGAATTTGAACTTCTTGCGGACCTGATCCCCTTCATCGATACCAATTATTCTGTTAAACCCGGCAGTCAGGCACGTGCAATCGCCGGACTCTCCATGGGTGGGGGCCAGGCCCTGGATTTCGGGTTGGCTCACCTGGATACTTTTGCCTGGGTTGGCGCTTTTTCTGCTGCCCCTAATACCTATGCAGCCGATCAGCTCATTCCCGATATTGCCGATACCTCCTTCCTGTCAGGCTTGTGGCTTTCCTGCGGAGATGCTGATGGCTTACTCTATATCACGGAGAATACGCATAATTTCATGACAGGTAATGCCATTGAACATTACTACCTGGTTGAGCCGGGGAAAGGTCATGACTGGTCTGTCTGGAAGCCCGGACTCTTTCATTTTGCACAGCGGATTTTCGGTACGTATCCTACCTATGATACCGGAATTACTGTCACCACTAATCCTTCGACCGGCATTAAGCAGAATCAGGGCAGTTCAAACTCCGGTCTGATCTATGATGCATCGTGCCAATCTGTTCGGTACACCGGGGAAGGAAAAATTGAAGATCTGAAAATATATGATATGGGGGGCCGGCTCTGGCTTCATGAATCGGGTATTGCGGATCCCTCGGTTCAGATTGGTGATCTTCCCCAGGGGGTTTATATGGTCATCCTGTTTAACGGAAGGAGAAATAGCGTTGGGAAAATAGTGAAATGCTAAAAAGCCCTGATCCGGGATTTAAAACAGGATAATTTGATTAATTTCGGGTTTGGACATAACTGAACGTGAATTAATCATTTAGATTCTGTATAAGCATGCAAGTTGAAACACACCATCTTCTGAAGAAGATCCGGGCCGTTAGCAATAGTCTTTTCGTCATTGTTTTTTTGTTATCAGGATTCTTTCTGTTGGTCCGATGCAGTGCTGAAAAGGAACAGGCACCCCTTCGGGAACGTATCTCGATAAACGAAGGCTGGAGATTTTTTAAATATAATTCTTCAGCAGATGCCGATCAACTGCTTTACGATATCCGTCCGGAGATCCTGGACAAGCGGGATTACCGGCCTGCCGATGAGAAACCTGCTGAAGCAGCTGAGCTCAGACAGGCTTCATTTGTACTCAAACCCTGGATCATGCCAACCGGCAACGATTTTATTATGGATCCGGCAAAACAGTATTTGCGTCCGGAGGGGGATCCCGGAAGTGATTTTCCCTTTGTGCAAGCCGCTTTTAACGACAGCTCATGGGATCTTATAAATTTGCCGCATGACTGGGCGGTTGACAAGGAGTTTTACCAGGGATGGGATGCCGAGGTGGGCGGAGGTATGGGACGTCTTCCCAGTCATGGTGTTGCCTGGTATAGAAAAGATCTTTCCATTCCCGCTGAAGATAAAGGGAAATCAGTATTTCTTGAGGTGGATGGAGCCATGTCCTATGCAATGGTTTGGCTGAACGGTCACCTCGTTGGGGGCTGGCCGTTTGGATATGCTTCCTGGCGTGTCGACCTGACACCGTATATTGTTCCGGGAGGAAAAAATCAGCTGGCAATTCGTCTTGACAATCCAAATAACTCCTCACGCTGGTATCCCGGGGGAGGGATCTACCGGAATGTCTGGCTCGTAAAAACAAACCCGGTGCATGTGGCACAGTGGGGAACCACCATCACCACCCCTGAGGTGAGTAAAGAGTCGGCAACCGTGAAGCTGAAAGTTACCATCGATAATGATTCGGAGAGTAAAGTCTCTGTGGAATCGCTTACCGAAATATTTGCACTGGATGAGCATGGAAATAAATCCGGGAAAGCTGTTGCAGCTTTTCAACCCCGGAAGGGGACAGTCAATCCGGGTGAAAAGCTTAGCCTTGAAAGCTCGGTAATAATCAAAAAACCAAAGCTGTGGGGGCCTCCCCCGACCCAGGCTCCCAATATGTACCTTGCGGTAACCACACTGAAGAAAGACGGGGAAGCCATCGACCAGTATGAAACACGTTTCGGGATCCGCTCCCTGACTTTTAACCCGGATCAGGGGATTCTGGTGAACGGCGAGCACATCCCGATTCAGGGGGTGAACCAGCATCACGATCTGGGAGCATTAGGAGCCGCCTTTAATCTTCGTGCTGCTCAACGCCAGCTCGAAATACTTCGTGAGATGGGATGTAATGCGATCAGGATGTCGCATAACCCGCCTGCCCCGGAATTGCTTGAGCTGACTGACCAGATGGGCTTCCTGGTAATGGATGAATCATTCGATGTGTGGGAAATGAAAAAAACACCTCACGATTATCACCTGATCTTCCCCGAATGGCATGAGCAGGATATGAGGGCCCTGGTACGCCGCGACCGGAACCATCCTTCGGTGATCATCTGGAGTGTGGGGAATGAGGTGGGTGAGCAATACACGGATGAAGAAGGCGCCGCCATCGCAAAACGGCTAAAAGATATTACCCATGAAGAAGATCCTACCCGTCCGGTTACCAGCGCCATGAACTGGGCAAAACCAGGGATGCCGCTTCCGGATGTGCTTGATCTGATCAGCCTGAACTACCAGGGTGAAGGGATCCGTCAATCACCCGAATTTATCGGGACAGACCGTATCCGCACTCCTCCGCAATATGAAGCAAACCACAAAACTTATCCGGATAAGGTAGTCCTGAGCAGTGAATCGGCTTCTGCTTTCAGTAGCCGTGGGATCTACCTGTTCCCGGTAACGGATCAGATCAGCGATATTGTTCGTGACGGCAGGGGAGGTGACGCTAAGTTATGCCAGGTCTCTGCCTATGAACTCCATGCTGTGGATTTCGGATCCTCGGCGGATAAGGTTTTCAGGTCAATCGAACAACACCCCTTTGTAGCCGGTCAGTTTGTCTGGACAGGCTGGGATCATCTTGGGGAACCTACCCCTTATTATGAATCACGGAGTTCCTATTGCGGGATAATTGATATGGCAGGCTTTAAGAAGGACCGTTTTTACCTGTATCAGTCGCAGTGGCGCCCCGACCTGCCCATGGCACATATCCTTCCTCACTGGAACTGGCCGGATCGGATCGGAAAGATTACCCCGGTTCACGTATTTACCTCGGGGAATGAGGCAGAACTCTTCCTCAACGGGAAATCCCTTGGAAAGAAAAAGAAAGGGGAATATGAATATCGCCTGCGCTGGGATGATGTGAACTATGAACCGGGTGTATTAAAAGTTGTTGCTTATCATGATGGAAAAGTATGGGCGGAAGATTCCGTAAAGACTGCCGGTGAAGCCGCCGGACTGGAAGCAGTTGCCGACAGAAGTATCATCCGGAGTGATGGAAAAGATCTTGCTTTTATCACGGTAACTGTTACTGACAAGGATGGATCACTTGTCCCGACTGCTACCAATAAGCTCTCTTTTAGCCTTGAGGGACCCGGAGAAATCGTGGCTACCGATAATGGGAACCCTATGGATATGGTGTCACTCTCCTCACATGTGCGGAATGCGTTTAGCGGGAAGGCACTGGTTATCATCCGGGGAGAGAAAGGCAAAAAGGGCACACTGAAGCTAAAAGTCACTGCGCCTGAATTAAAAGAGACAGAAGTATTGGTGACAACTAACTGATTGTACACCTGCAAGCTGACATTTAGTAATGAGTAAATTCCTCAGAACTTATTGTCAGGAGTCTGCTCTGTACGGAATGCATATTGTATTAACTCAAATAACACAACAACATGATCTGGTTAAGAAAATTATCAGGAATTTGTTTATTCCTCATTTTAATCACTGCTCCGGTTTTCGGGCAGCTGCGTCTTCCCCGATTGGTAAGTGACGGAATGGTCCTGCAGCGAAATGCTGATGTTAAGATCTGGGGATGGGCCGGCAAGAATGAACAGGTGAAGCTTAATTTCCTCGGAAACGAATATCAGTCAAAAGCTGATAAGGACGGAAACTGGCAGTTCATACTTTCCGGTCTTGAGGCCGGAGGACCTTATGAGATGGTCCTGATGGCAAGTGATACCATCACTCTTGAAAATATTCTCATCGGGGAAGTCTGGGTTTGCTCCGGACAGTCGCAGATGGATATCAATATGGAAAGGGTGAGCCCTCTCTATCAGGAGGAGATTAAGAATGCAGGGAACGATAGGATCCGGTATTTCACTGTTCCAACGGTCTACAATTTTAAAGAGCCGCAAACCGATTATCCTTATGGTAACTGGGAAACTATCAGTCAGGAAAATATCCTGAAGGTTTCCGCAATTGCTTATTTTTTCGCTGTCGAGATCAATGCAACCTACGGAGTCCCCGTAGGCATGATCCGTTCCAGTTTGGGTGGATCTCCCGCACAAGCCTGGTTAAGTGAAGACGCCGTGAAGCAATTTCCGGCTTATTATGATGAGGCAATGAAGTTCAGGGATGATGAGCTGATTAAGGAGATAGAAACCAGGGACCGGGAGAATTCCCATGCCTGGTATTCAGAAATGAACGCTGCAGATGAGGGCTATGGCCATCCTGAGTTGCCCTGGAAAGATCCTGCAGTGGATGTTTCCGGATGGCCGGAAATGGAGGTTCCCGGCTATTGGGCCGATGGAGAGCTGGGATGGGTGAACGGAGTCGTCTGGTTCAGGAAGGATATCGATATCCCGGAAGAAATGGCCGGAAAACCTGCGCGATTAAATCTGGGTACCCTTGTGGATGCCGACTCAGCCTTTGTTAACGGGACTTTTGTCGGTACTACCGGCTACCAGTACCCTCCCCGACGGTACACAGTCCCTGAAAATGTCCTTAAACCCGGGAAAAACACCCTGGTTGTCCGGCTGATCAGCAACGGCGGGAAAGGAGGTTTTATACCTGATAAGCCCTATGAGCTCCTTGTAGAGGGTAAAACGATCGACCTGAAGGGCAACTGGAAATATCACCTGGGAGCAAAGATGGGACCAACGCCACCCTCAACCTTTATACGCTGGAAACCGACAGGACTTTTTAACGGGATGATCGCCCCGCTGAGCAATTATACCATTAAAGGAGTGTTATGGTACCAGGGTGAATCCAATACCGGGAACCCCGGGGAGTATGCCGGCCTCTTTCAGACGCTGATAAAAAACTGGCGGGATAAATGGGGGATAGGAGATTTTCCGTTCCTTTTTGTTCAGCTGCATAATTATATGGAAAGCTGTGACCATCCAACAGAAAGCAACTGGGCCCGTACAAGAGAAGCACAGCTTAGAGCGCTGACCCTGCCCAATACCGCTATGGCTGTAGCCATCGACCTGGGTGTCTGGAACGACATTCATCCCCTGAATAAAAAGGATGTGGCGAAAAGGCTGGCATTGGCTGCACGGAAGACAGCCTATAATGAAACAGACCTGGTAGCTTCAGGGCCGATGTTCAGGTCGATGCTTGTCAAAGGTAATAAAGCCGGCATCACTTTCACAGAAACCGGATCCGGACTCATCGTGAAAGGAGGAGGGGAGCTGAAGGAATTTGCCATTGCCGGGGAGGATGGGAAGTTTGTCTGGGCCCAGGCAAAAATTGAAGGTGACAAAGTCATTGTGTGGAGCGATAAGGTAAAAAAGCCGGTTGCCGTGCGCTATGCCTGGGCAGATAATCCCGATGAGGCAAACCTGTACAATAAAGAAGGCCTTCCGGCGGCGCCCTTCAGAACGGATAGCTGGGAGGCGACAGAGTCGGCTGAGTGAAAGTTATTTGTCTATCCCTCGGCAGGTTTCCTTATGGAACAAGTCAGCAGACTTGTTCCTGCCATTTTCGTTCGAACCATTCATTTTTAAGTTTTGGTATTGGCAGAACAAGCCGGAAAATAAAATCAAAAAAAAGAAAATAAAATTACTTCTCTTATATACTGGATATCAACCCATTAAAAAAAAGAGAAGAAAACTCATGAAAAAAGATTGAGGAAAGGTTTGAAGATATGAAAAAAGCATTTACATTTGCAGCCGCTTTTACAGTATGATGCGTCCGAAAATAAGGCGCGAGTAAGGGCAAAGGTACTTTAATTATAAAGGTATTTTGAGCAAGTGAGCATCCTTCGGGATGCATGTTCTTTGAAAATATTGAGAAATAGCAACAAGAGGCCAGAAGGTACTTTGGAAATTCCAATGGATAAATAGATCTTGAGAGACA
>JAFGEO010000162.1 GCA_016931575.1 Bacteroidales bacterium
AGAACATCTCTCATCTTTGTATTATGATAAGCTTGAAGATACTAATGAGGATGTAAACGATAAAACCATAAAGGAAGTCACGCGTAAGATAATGTCAAGGAAGTTGCCTCAGAGGGACTCCTCAAAAGGGATTCATCGATTTGGCGTCCATGGCATGGAGGCTCCATTTATTGTTACCGGTAAAAATGATGCTCAAGCCGAACCGGCTTTTGAGATGCTCGCCAGAACCGGGGTTGACACATTACGGACAGCTGAATCCTGCTGGCATAGACTGGGAGACAGTTATAACAACTTCAAGCAGATGGATTACCAGGCTGATATGGCCATCAAATATGGCATGAATTTAATGCTGACTGTCGGTTATCCGCCGATATCGGCAGCACTGGGAGGCGGACATACAACATTCAAAACGGGATATGAGCTGCAGTTCCGAGACTACATAGGTACAGTGCTTAATAGATACAAAAATGTAATCCAGTATATTGAATACGGGAATGAGGTCGATGCTCCGGATGTATGGTGGACAGGCGCAACCGCGGATATGTATTTCAGGGATATCTGCATCATCAAGGAAGAAATGTCAAAGCTGACCCCTGATGTCCCTCTCGTGGCATTCGGGGCTACTTATTCCCGTGATGCCCGCAAAGGCGGAGAGAGTGGGGGTCGTCGTTTTATTGAAAGATGCTTCGAACTGGGGATAAACAACTATGCCGATGCATATTCTATCCACTATACATGGGGCTTGGCCCAGAGGGACTTCCCGGCATTTATCAGGCGTGAAATGTCCGAGGATGGAAAAATAAAACCCGTCATTAACAGTGAAGAAACGGGTTATGGACAACCTTATGATGTAATAAAGCTCTTCGCCCGTGATTTATTTCTCTATGATATGCAGGCCGTATACTACTATTTGGGCAGGGACTGGTTTGAAGAAGGCAATCTGATAACCTGTGGTCTGTTTGATCTAAATTGGAGACCAAAACTCAGACTTCTTGCCTACGCAGCTACAGTAGATGCAATGGAACACAGAGAATTATTGGGGATGGCGGCTCCCGCAAGCGGAATAGAGGCCTATGTGCTGGGTTACGAGGATGGGTACAAAGGTTCCGGCGCCAAGTACTCTATTGTTATGTGGAGAAATGGTGATGCGCTTCAACCTGCTTCTGAATCTCAGGAATCAACAATTGCGGTAACGGAGGTTGCCGAGGTAGTTTCGGCATATAATTGGAAACTGGACAAAATTGAAACAAATAATAAATGCTTATCCGTTTTGGTTGACAATGCGCCGGTTATGATCGGCGTTTCAACGCTTCCGGACTGGAAACTCATTTCTCCTTCCGAATGGCTTACTTCTATTCAGTAATATTTTTTACCTGAAAAGTAGCTGAAATCATTCAGTTGCCTTTTCAAAGGTCTCATTCAGCCGGAATTTTACAGCTTATTCAAAAAGTATGAAGATAATCGAAAAGGTGGGTTTAATTGTTCCAACCTTTAATGGAGGGGACATATGGAGGTCATGGATTGATGCCTTCAACAGGCAGGAGGAAAGGCCTTCAGACCTTTTAGTGATAGATTCCTCATCTGATGATAATACGGCAGATATTTCAAGGGCTAATGGTTTCAAGGTGCTTACAATTCAGAGGGAAGAATTTGATCATGGCGGAACCAGACAACTCGGAGTAGATATCTTAGATGAGGATGATATCATCTTATTTATGACCCAGGACGCGATCCTGGTGGAAAGGGATGCCATAAAAAACCTTGTGAAGGCGTTTGATAATCCAATGGTATCTGCAGCCTATGGCAGGCAGAAACCGCGCCTGAAGGCAAATGCGATCGAATCACATGCAAGATATTTCAATTATCCGCCCGCATCATTGATAAAGTCTAAAAAGGATATAATGAATCTTGGAATTAAAACTGTTTTTATTTCCAACTCCTTCTCCGCATATCGACGTAAATCATTAATAGAGATCGGGGGATTTCCCAGCAATAATATATTTGCCGAGGACATGTACGTTGCCGCAAAGATGGTTTTGAGCGGAGCCAGTGTAGCTTACTGCGCTGAGGCATCTGTTTTCCATTCACATAAATATTCTCTTATTGAAGAATTCCGGCGTCATTTCGATAATGGTGCGTTCCATGCGAGAGAGCCTTGGATTCAGGAAAATTTCGGAGGTGCGGGTGGGGAAGGTGTTCGTTATGTAATTTCTGAGCTTCAATTTCTTGGTTTAAAGAATTGGCATATAATCCCTTTATCTGCTATTAATAACATATTTAAACTAATCGGATATAAGGCCGGTAAAAATGAAAGATACATTCCGAAAATTTTTAAGAAAAAATTGAGCATGAATACATCCTTCTGGGATAAAGATTATTTAGAATAAAAGGTTTATATATGCTTAGAAGCCACCCTACATTGTTTGTTCTTTTACGCCGGATTCTGGATGTTGTTATTCTTTTAGGCGTAACATTCCTTGCAGAAAAACGTTTTGGCCAGACTGATCTGATGAGAATTATGGCGATATACTGCAGTATCCTTATGATAATTATATTTTCGTTGTTTAATATGTATAAATCCTGGCGCGGTGTATCTGTCCTAAAAGAAATCAAAACGCTTCTTATAGCTTGGGTATCGGTTTTAGTCATAT
>JAFGEO010000163.1 GCA_016931575.1 Bacteroidales bacterium
TAAAAACTACTTACAGTGACGCTGCCAGATGATATTGCCAGGTCACTTCCCCAGGAGAGATAACATTCCAAACAGCTCCCTAAACAACTAAACAAATAAACAAATAAACATATTTCATTCTGTCTGCCAGGCAGGCAGAATGAAAGGGAGTTTCCCGGAGTAACAACCGGGACACTATAATCTTTCTATACGCAAAATTATACTAAAGAGCCCCATCCCATGCAGATCGCGAAATCATTGTAGGGATGAGGCGGCTAAACGAAGTGTAACCTTAAAAAGGTAATTGAAATGAAAAAAGACAAATTTTCCTGTCAACTTATTTACGGATTAATTATCTGTACATTTATTTTTTCTTGCGAAAAAGAGACTAAGATCAAAAATGAAGAATCAGGTCTGCAAGCTCTGGAAAATTTTTATTTCAACAGTCTGAATGAGATTTTTGCCAGAATGGAGATTGTTAATACACTTGACCTCAATAAGCTTATCGCTTTTGAAGAGCAGGCTGGTTACACTTCTTTTGGTAGAAAGTGTGAAGAAGTATATTTTAGCATAGATCCGGGAAGTATTAACTCGATTGAAGTACTCCATGAGTTTGTTTCACACAATCAGGAATACGTTTGTCTGGAGCCTGATGAATTCGGCGAATTGGAATATAAAGTGGTCAATGGTAATAATCCTTTCAGGTACCTGGCTAATGAAGATAAAATTTTCCAGGTGGAAAGTGTTGTTTATAAAGTGTTTGAAGACGGCTTGGTTTCGACTGAAAAGCAAAATCTTGCTCAACTTAAAACATTAAATTGTAAAAGCGTAAATGAGATTGATGGTAAGGATGGTTTTACTATTAGCCCACTTAAAACTGAATCGAAAACGCAATTAAAAGATGCGACCTATAATTGCGGTAGAGAACAGGGTACAATTTCAACAAATGGTAATGAACGGTTAAAGATGGACATCACTTCTACTTGGCAACTGAATCCGACTGTTGGCGGATATAATGTCTGGTTTGCTTCTGATGTTATAATTACTCCTCAAAAGCAAGCTATTGTATGGTACCGTGTTAGTAGAGAAATAAACTATGATCTTAATGTTGCGATTGATTATCAGATTAATACCTGGGGCAGAAAAGTAGATGATTGTTCGGGTACTACGACTACTTCTAAATTGACAAAGACCGTTGTTTCTTACAATCGAGATATTACAGGCACCGGCTTTACCTTTAATTATCACCTGGGAGGTTATGATTTGTGGGCTGATACACCCGAGGTATATCCGGCTTCATTATCATGCAATGAGGGACTTGTTGATTAATTCTAACTATCTAAAGAAAGCTGATAAGGGGCAATTTTTTGCCCCCATTTTATGTTTCAAGTAACAAAAATGATGAAAGCCCTTAACACTTTTATTATCCTGATGATTTTCATTTCGCTATTAAGCTGTCGAAAGCTCATCAGTGACGAATTTTCCGAGCCGGAAAAGATCCCGGTTGTGAATTCAATACTCAAGCCGGGTCATCCACTTCAGGTTCAAGTATCGTTTCCGGCGGGTATCAACTCAACCATCATCGAAACAGCAGATAATGCAGAAATATCACTTTACCTTAATGATGAATATACAGAAACTCTCAGCTATGAGGGAGATGGGATGTATCAGTCAACAACACGTATTGAAGCAGGAAACAGCTACAGGTGTGAGGTAGTCATACCCGGATGCGATGTAATCAATTGCAGTGATTCGGTACCGGAACCTCCCACAGTCCTGGAAGTCATTCATATAAACGAGGCAGGCAGGGATGAGGAAGGACTCAGCTATCCCGCCATCCGGCTCAGGTTTCTGAACAATCCGGAAGCCCGGTTATATTATATGGTGAACATAAGACTTTCTGTTTATGGTGAGGAAAGGAATGCTAATTTACTGAATATAACCGATCCCCTGATAATAAACGAAGGCTTACCCGTAGCACTTTTTAGTAATCAGGAAATCAGCGATACAAGCTACGAATTAGTACTCAATTATTTCACAGGCTTGACATACAGTACAGGAGATCATTGGTATACAAATCTTTTCCCGCTTATCGTCGAACTCCGTAGTGTCAGTTATGCCTATTATGAGTATGCTAAAAGTGTATACCTGTATGAGCAGGGCAGATACCCTGATGGTTTATCAGCACAAACTACAGTTTTTAATACCTACTCGAATATAGAAGATGCCTATGGTATTTTTTCAGGCTATTCAGCTGTCCTGACCGATACGATTTACCCTGATAAACTACAGCAATGAACCTGATAAAATATTTTGCTCTGATATGGATTGCCATTCTGATGATGGTCCCGGCTTTTTCCCAAAAAGCCATTCACGTGTATGGCTTTATTCGGGACCGGGAATCGAATGAAGCCCTGCCAGGAGCCACTCTGTTTGACAGTATTACACAAACCGGAGTGATCGCCGATTACAATGGATATTATAATATCAAAATTGATGTGCCGACAGATCTGCAGGTTTCCTTCGTTGGGTATGCTATGGAGAAAATTCGCATTGATAAGCCTGAGGATACCAGGCTTGACATTAAGCTGAGCTCCTCGGTTATGCTGAACCAGGTTGTGGTATCCGGGAAAAGAAATATTTCCGGAAATATTTCTGGATTATCGGGTAAGGAGCTTACTCAGATACCCTCACTCGGAGGCAAACCCGATGTAATAAAGGCTTTGCAGTTATTACCCGGAATAACCACCCAGAATGAGGCTTCCAGCCTGCTGATTGTCAGAGGAGGGGATCCCGGACAGAATCTCTATTTATTCGATAACGTACCGATTATCTATGTCAATCACCTGGGAGGATTTATGTCGGTATTCAATCCGGAAATCATCAATAATATTGATGTGTATAAGGGGGCATTTCCACCTCGGTATGGGGGCAAGCTTTCCTCTGTTGTGGATATCACCCAGAAAAAGGGTGACCTGTCAGGTCTGAAAGGGAATTACAGCCTGGGGCTAACGGATCTCTCCTTTTGCATTGAAGGCCCGGGTATAACTGAAAATACCAGTTTTATACTGGCAGGACGCAAAACCCTTACCGATCCTATGATGTATGCCTTTAGCACTTTATCGGCTGAAAATGACTTTTCCGTTGCCTATGGATTTCATGATCTGAATGGGAAATATACCTGGAACCCCAATGAAAAAAACAGCTTCGATGTAAACCTGTATTACGGGGATGATTATTTGAAATACTGGCAAAATGATGACATACAAAAAAACAAATATGCCAATGTTTGGGGAAATATAATGACCTCGGCACATTGGAACAGGGTGATAAATGCCAGACTGTTTAGTAAGGTACTGGTATCGTACAGCAATTATCGATTACTGAACCGATATACTTACCAGTCAAAGATTAATCAAGTGCAGGAGGATTATACCGGAAAATATTTTTCGTCGGTAGGTGAGCTGGCAACCCGTGCAAGTTTGAAGCACACACTCTTTAAAAATTTGTTCAATGAATATGGCATTGATTATTCCCTGCTAAAATTTTCACCGTTTTATTTTACCAGTAGTAATACAGATCAGAGTATCCGTGAAAATGTATTCACACACACGGTTGCCGGATTTATAAGTACCAGAATAAGCTTCCTGAAATATTCACATATAGATGGAGGGGTCAGGGGCGTCTGCTTTCTATCGGATAATTTCACCGATTATTCCCTGGAGCCCAGGATAAACCTTAAGCTGGGCATAACAAAGAGCCAAAGCTTTGGTGCCTCGTTTATGAGTACCAAGCAATATTCACATCTGTTACTTACAACGGGGTCAATTATGATGAATGAGATCTGGATCCCTGCCAGTGAGGATATACCCTCTGCTACTGTAAGCCAGTATACTATTGGTTATAATGGAGATTACACCGGGTTCCAGGTTCAACTCGACCTATACATTAAAGAAATGGCAAATCTGGCCACCTATAAAGAAGGCTATACCGCTTTTGAAGGCGATGTAAACTGGGCGTCGAAGGTTGAGCCCAATGGAACAGGATTATCCCGGGGTATTGAACTGACCCTTAAAAAGACTGATGGAAAATTTACGGGATTTGTTAGCTACGCACTGTCAAAGGCCATAAGGGAATATTCAAACATTAACCAGGGAAATTCCTATCTGTTCGATTTTGACCGTACCCATGCATTTTCTGCATTTCTGCACTATGAATTGAATGATAAACTGGATTTTAGTCTTACCTGGATCTACCAGACTGGTCTTCCCTACACACCGGCAATCGGAAAAGTATACTCTCCTACAACTGAAGGTGAGGAGACCAGCTATCAGGAGTACCTGATCTACGGCGAGCGCTACAGCGAACGAATGCGGAATTACCACCGGCTTGATATTGGCCTGAATTATGAAACCCGGACAAAACGAAACAGAAAGGTTATATGGAGTTTTTCAGTCTATAATCTATATAACAGACAGAATCCTTATTACTATTACTTCAATACAAATGATACCGGGGAGATCATCTTCCCCGAAACCGGAAGTGAAACCCTGCCTCTGAAATTATACCAGATGAGCTTCTTCCCCTTTATCCCTTCTGTTTCCTACAAAGTGTATTTTGAAAAATAACATGGGTTTATCGAAGGGTTGATGGGTTTAGAGGGTTGAGGAGTTGAGGAGTCGAAAGTTCTGATTAGGACTAAAGGGAGTGTTCAATGCTTTATCCAGGGCAGTGGTCATTGAGGAATCTCAGAATCTCCCACAAGCTTGCACCATCATCACCGGGAACTACCCTTTCACCGAACCCAGGCCTATTCAGCCCAGTCAATACCCTCAGTTACTCCCCCGGTCGCCTTAGGCTTGCCGACGGCGATGCAGTTCCACAATCCCAAGCCGGTGCGTGATCCCCACCCCGTTCCTCGCTTAGAATAATTCCAAATAACGGGGGGGTATAAATAAAATAAAAAAGTACTACATTAGCTGCGAAATTAATTGTGCCGTTTAACGTAATGAGGAAGGGGTCTCGCCTGA
>JAFGEO010000164.1 GCA_016931575.1 Bacteroidales bacterium
AATTGGGCAGCGCCCTTTTTGTTGCAAGCACCTTGTGCTTCCCCGGCAACCCTGTAAGAGTTACAAACCAGGATATGATACTCAGGTTTTTTCATTTTTGTGTGATTTTTAATAATTAAATACCCAGAATTTCTTTAATGTCGCCCTCTACCTGGCGGATCTTGATTCCCAGAGACTGGCAGCGCTGTTTTGGGATATCCCTGATCCGTTGCGTGAAGGTTATGTCACAATCCTTGATCGTCTCATAAACCCTTTCAAATGAATTCCGACTAAATGCCTGATGGGGTCCGGAGATGCAAAACTGCCTGGTCTGCCGCTTCTCCATGCCCTGGATCTGGTTCCCTTCGAGCGTGTAAACATAGATCTCCTGTGCTTTTGCAAATTCAGTATCCACGATTCTGCCGTTGCTTGAGGTTATTGCTATTTTCATGATGGTATGTAGTTGAAATTGAAAAACCTGTATTGATATCCCCGCCCGGAAAGGTTTTTACATGCCCAGAACCTCCAGGATCCCTCCTTCTGCCTGCGTTACCCGGATTCCCAATGACCTGAGCTTTTCAGCAGGCACCGCACCGATCTGTTTGGTGTACACTGCCTGGCAGTCTCCGATCACCTTCAGGACCTTATCGAATTGTTCTGCCCTGAAAGCATGCAGCGGATCTTTGCTGGCATAGCTGGGAGTGTTCCGTATTTCCATAAACCGGATGTTTTCCCCTTCGATTTCATACACATAAAATGTACGGGCTTTCCCAAAATGTGAATTGATCGTTTTTCCGTTTGTTGAACTAACTGCTACTCTCATTTTTTTAATGTTTTATCTGATCAGAAAACTTTTTTTTATTGGCTACGCACATCCCTGGGCATTGCCACTGCAAGCCTGACCGCACTTGAAGGCATCAGCCTTTTTAACGGTGCGCAAAGCTTTGCCATGGTAAACCGTGTCGAGCCCTGAATCGATCAAACCAGTCATCTGGATGATTCTCAAGCCGGATTTTTCCAGGATTTTCACAGGTGAAGGGCCGGCTCCGCCAACCAGGATCGCTCGACAGTCCTTCAGAACCCCTGCCAGTTCCATCCAGCGGAAATCTCCCGCTCCGCGATCTGGCGTTTTTCTTGTTTCCACCAGTTTATATCCTTTTTTAGATTCCTCGAAGATGTACAGCTCACCAGCTTCACCAAGATGCTGGTTCACCAGGATGCCTTCGTGTGTGGCGACGGCAACATAGGGCCGGTTCTCATAGGACTCCATTTCTTTGCCGGCGTATTCACGCAGCATTCCTGCAGTACCTTCAATATCCTTGCCCAGCAATCCTGCTGCATCGGCACGGCAACGTGCACAGTGGGTCATTGGCTTAATATGTTTTGCCACTTTGCTCTTGGTGGTAAGGATCAGTTTCTTTGATGGTTTCTCAACCGTTTCAAATGCTGTATCTTTCGTGGGATACAAGGGAATGGCATTCATGAGGTCAGCCCCCATTCCTGCCACCTTCTCTGCCAGGGTTTCGATATGGTCCTCGTTGATTCCCGGAAGAATGATGGTGTTGATTTTTACCGTAATGCCTTTGGCTTTCAGTAAGGGGATACATTCCAGTTGCTTTTGCAGGATTATTTCGCCGGCTTCCCTCCCGCGGTATACTTTTTTGTCTGCCCTTACCCAGGCATATACTTTCCCAAGCATATCCGGATCCAGACCGTTCATCGTGATCGTCACGTGGCTGACGCCAAGCTCGGCAAGATCATCGATATAAGGTTTCAGGTTAACACCGTTGGTGGAAAGACAGAACAGCATGTCCGGAAATTTTTCGTTGGCCAGTCGGAGTGTATCCATGGTTTCCTCCGCATTGGCAAAAGGATCTCCCGGCCCGGCAATGCCCACTACACTCAGGTTGGGCATCTTTTTCCTGAGCTCACCCAGATAGGCTACAGCCTGTTTCGGATTAAGTAGTGCACTGGTTACCCCGGGCCGACTTTCGTTGACACAGTCATACTGACGGTTGCAGTAGTTACACTGTATGTTGCATTTTGGAGCCACAGGCAGGTGTACTCGTCCATAATTACCTTTTGCTTCAATGTTAAAACAGGGGTGTTTGCTGGTATCTTTCATAGCTCAAAATTTTTTGTTGTTCCGACCTTGTTCAGGTCATCCCGGCCCCCTAAACTGGGCCGGGACTCAACATGCTACATATATTTATAGCCCACGTTTGACTTTTCTTGTTTGTATTCCATCAGTGCATTGACAATGCGGTCGAATAGCTGTTGTGTCCCTTTGTAGCCCAGGTGCATCACGCGTTGGGCCCCGAAGCGGTCATGTATGGGGAACCCTACCCGTATCAGGGGAATGTCAAGCTTGCGAGTGATATAGTACCCCTTGCTGCTGCCGATGAAAATATCGGGTTTCATGCCTTCAGCAGTTTCACGAAGGGTCTCAAAGTCCCCATCATCAAGAACGCTGATTCCGGACGGTGATTTTCCGGTGGCATCCTCCAGCTTTTTCTCAAGCAGCCCGCTCCTGGCACCTGAAACAACCATAATGTTGTCCATTCCTATTTCATCCAGGAAACCTACCAGTCCAATGATCAGATCTTCTTCTCCATACACTATTGCCCGTTTGCCAAAGACAATCTTATGGGCATCCACATAAGCATCCACCAGACGGCCACGTTCACGCTTGTGCCTCAACGGAGTCGGCTTTCCTGAGATTTCCTCAAGCGTTTCAAAGAAACGGTCGGTGGCTTTGATGCCCATCGGGAAGGGCATGGAGTAATTTTTTACAAAGTGTTTTTTCTCCAGGTATTCACCGGCCGTGAGAGTATGTTTTCGGGTTTCTGCTTTTGCCGGCAGGTTGCCACGGTTAAAAACTGAGCCGAACTCAATGCTGGCTTTTGCTCTCGCTGTGCGTGCAATCTCCGTGATGGAGGTTCCGCCTTCAGGGATCCGGGTATACTCCGTCCAGTTAGGATTGTCCAGGGAGTCTGAATAGTCGGGCAACAAAATGTACCCGATCCCGAAATCTTCCAGGACATCTTTCAGGTACCGGAGATCCTCAGGGGAAACAAATCCCGGGAACAGGTTCAGGATTTCTTCTTTTGGGCCTTCCACCCCAAAAGTTTTTACCAGGGCCAGAACAGCTTCATGGAAACCGTCCAGGTGTGTACCCGAATAGCTGGGTGTTGAAGCATTGACAAATGCAGGCAGTTCCTCCCCGGCATGGATGGACCGGTATTCGTGGATCAGCCTGGGGATATCCTCACCAATGGTTTCGCTGAGACATGTACTGGTAATCGCAATAACTTCAGGATTGTACTGTTCCCTGATATTGGTAATACCGGTATTAAAAAGCTGGTTGCCTCCAAAGATCGCTGCATCTTCACTGAAACTGGAGGAAGCAATGTCAACAGGTTCCCGGTAATGACTGATCATGTAGCGGCGTATGTAGGTGGCACAACCCTGTGATCCGTGAATCAGGGGAAGACATCCTTTTACCCCTTTGAAGGCGACACAGGCTCCCAGTGGGGTGCAAAGCTTGCACGCATTGCGGGTGGAGCTGTAGGGTTTGTCTCTTTTAATTGCTGTCATGTTGTTTGTTTTGTTGTGTTTGTATCCTTCAGGTTGATGCAGCCTGGTTTGGCTATGAAGGGATTCAGGATGACAGTTTCGTAAATTGCCACACCGGACTGGTTGCAGATGAGTAGACCTCCCTGGCAAAGTTCAGCATACCCTCGTACCCTGCCAGTGCTTCTTTCCGTTCGTGATTGTGGTCGCAGAAGCCAAGTCCCATTTTATGGGCAATGGGCCTTTCCTTTACCCCTCCGATAAAAATGTCGGCCCCTGTTTCTTTCACAAATGCAGACAGCTCATTCGGATTGGAATCATCTACCAGGATGGTCCCTTCATCGCATAATTCAGTAAGCAGTTTGTAATCGTCCTGGTTGCCGGTCTGTGAACCTGCCACAACCGTTTGTACACCGATAAGCCTAAGGGCTTTCACCAGTGAGATAGCTTTGAAGGCGCCGCCGACATAGATGGCTGCTTTCTTGCCCTGAAGCTTTTCGCGGTAGAAGGATAGAGCAGGCAGCAGTTTACCCAACTCTTCCGAAACAAGCTTCTTTGCACGGGTCATCAGGGAGTCATCTTTAAAAAAAGTGGCCACCTCGTAAAGCGCATCCGACATATCCTCGATCCCGAAATAGGAGACTTTCATAAAAGGTATGCCATACTTTTCTTTCATTTCTTTCGCCAGGTGCATCATCGATCCTGAACACTGGACCACGTTAAGGGCAGCCTGATGCGCATTGCAGATGTCGTCCACCCTGCCATCACCGGTAATGGTGGCATTGATCTGGATGCCCATCTTTTCATAGTAATCTTTCAGCATCCACAATTCCCCGGCCAGGTTAAAGTCGCCAAGGATGTTCAGGCTGATGGGGCTGACCGCTTTGTTATTTTTAGTTCCGACCAGTTTTAAAAGTGCCTCGCAGGCAATTTTGTATCCGTCCTTTTTTGACCCCTGGAAACCTTCCGATTGAACGGGGAGAACAGGGATCTCTTTTTCCCGGCTTACCTTGTTGCAGATGGCATTTACATCATCGCCGATAAGGCCGACAATGCAGGTGCTGTATACAAAGGCAGCTTTCGGCTTTAGCTCGTCAATAAGCCCGGACAGTGCCTGATAAAGTTGTTTTTCGCCGCCGAAGATCACATGTTTTTCACGAAGGTCGGTAGAGTACGAATTGCGATAAATATCCCTTCCTGAGGACAGGGCGCCGCGGATATCCCAGGTATAGGCAGCACAGCCAATCGGACCATGGACAATATGGAGGGCGTCGGTTATCGGGTAGAGGACCACCCTGGAACCGCAGAAAACACAGGCGCGTTGGCTCACCGAACCCGCCAGGCTTTGTTTTGAACATTCTATGGCACTCTCACCGGTGCCTTTGGTGATGATCTGGGCTTTACGTTCGCTTAAGTGTGCATCCATCGCTGCGATTTTTAAAAACCCCCTCCTGCTCGACCGGAGTCAGACAGGAGGTGGGTCAAACAACAAAAACAACCTAAATAGTGCCGGGCCTTCGTGCGGGCTCAGCGGAATTACATAACTAATTCGAAACTGGTTTCCGGAGAATCGGCATCCTGTTTGTCCATAAGTAAACCAAGGATTTTCTCCAGTATCCTGATGCCTCCCATGTACCCAACGGTTGGGAAGTATGAATGACCCACGCGGTCCATGATCGGGAAGCCCATTCTGAGGAAGGGGATGTTCTCATCGCGTGAGATATATTTACCGTAGCTGTTTCCGATAAGCAGGTCTACGGGCTCATTTTTGATCCACTGATGCATGAGGAACATATCGGCCAGTTCTCCGTTTTTGTACCTGGCTTCGGGTACTTTTTCAGAAAGTAGTTTTTCCAGCTTTGCAGCCATCTTCTTACCAGGTGTTCCGGAAACAATGTATACAGGTTTCATATCGAGGTCGAGCAGGAACTCAACCAGCGGAATCAGCTGATCGGGATCTCCCCAGAGGGCAACACGCTTTCCATACAGGTACTGCTGGTAATCTGTGATGACATCTACAAGGCGTCCGCGTTCAGTGGTGATACTTTCCGGAATGGTTACCTCAGCCAGTTTCGACAGGGCCTGGACAAACCGGTCAGTGGCACATAGTCCGATAGGCAGATCAGTGATCTCAAAAGGAACTTTACACTTGTTTTCCAGTTTGATAGCCGCATCTTTTGTTGCCCATTCACCGAATCCGAGGCTAGCTTTACTGTTTCCCGAAGCGATCAGCTCGGAAATGCTTGTTCCCCCTTTGGGATACATCGTGTACCTGCCTGTTTGAGGGGCATCCAAAACGTCTGAGGTGTCGGGGAAAATGATGGTGTTTGCACCCATCATTTTAGCCATTCTTTTCACCTCGCGCATGTCAGCGGGCTCAACCCATCCGGAAATAAGGTTCAGACAGTCCACTTTTTTTCCTGTTGACTCAGGAAAATAGTCAACAATTCCCTTAAGCATATTGGCATAACCTGTAACGTGTGAACCGACATAACTCGGCGTATTGCAATAAATAACGTGTTTTCCCAGGGGAACTTTGCCTTCTTCCTTGGCTTTCTCAGAAATCTGCTTCAGGTCATCGCCAATTGTTTCAGACAGGCAGGTCGAATGAATAGCAATAACATCAGGTTCATAGATCGTGAAGATGTTATTGATCGCTGTCAGCAGGTTTGCCTGTCCACCGAATACAGAAGATCCTTCTGTGAATGAGCTGGTGGCAGCCATAACAGGCTCCTTGTAATGCCTTGTCAGCGTACTTCTGTGATAGGAACAACAACCCTGTGAACCATGACTGTGAGGCAGACACCCGTGTATTCCCAATGCTGCGTACATGGCACCGATCGGCTGGCAGGTTTTTGCCGGATTGACCGTGAGGGCTGAACGCTCCTTTATTTCTTTTGGTGTATGTCGTAGTAACATAATTTTAGAATTAAAAGTTAAAGTTGAAAATTGAGAGTTCAAGCCTGAACCCAAAACCTTATTAATATTCAGCATCAGCGAATTTCGCAACGATCTCAGGCTGATCTTTCCAGGGTGGAGGAATGAGTTTCCAGATCCTGGTGTTGACCATCCGGTCGATTTCCTTGTAGAAATTCACCGCACCCTTGAACCCGGCGAAAGGTCCGCCATAGTCATAGCTGTGCAGCTGCTTCAGAGGTATGCCATATTTCTGGATAACATATTTTTCCTTGATGCCGGCGCAGAAGATCGCCGGCTTGTAGTACTCGATCAGCTTCTCTGATTCCCAGTGGGAAATATCGTCGATAACGAGGCTGTTCTTATCCATATCAGGCATCATTCCCTCATAGTCTGAAAACTTGTACCCTTTGGCTTCCAGTTTTGCTTTCTTTTCAGGAAGATCCTTACGGAAGAGTTTTTCATCCTTCTCAACTTCGAGTTCTTCGATGTTACGGCTATCAGCATCTACCTTAATGCTACCCAGAACCTTACGGCCTTCATAATCATCGCGGTGGGCAAATTCGTAACCTGCAGAAACGGTTTGCATGCCAATTTCCGTGAATAACTCCTGGTAGTGATGGGCACGGGAACCCCCTACGAACATCATAGCCAGTTTGCCTTCGCAACGGGGTTTAACGTCTTTTAACGTGTCAGTCACTTCTTGCATCTCTCTTCTGATGAGCTTTTCTACTTTCGCCATCATCTCATCATCTTCAAAATATTCAGCAATCTTACGGAGTGACTTAGCGGTTGCCTCTGCACCGATAAAGTTGACTTTGATCCACGGTACACCGTACTTTTTCTCCATCATTTCAGCAATGTAGTTGATCGAGCGGTGGCACATAACCATGTTCAGGTCAACCATGTGGCTATTCTCAAAATCAAGTATCGATGAGTTACCGCTAAAGGTTGATACGAGAGTGATCCCTATTTCTTCGAAGTAGTTCTCCAGCTCAAAGGCATCTCCTCCAATGTTGTATTCCCCCAGGAGGTTGATCCGGTATTTTCCGGGACGAACCGAGTCATCCAGACCAACTACATCGGTAAAGATCCTGTTGTTGGCAATGTGGTGCCCGGCAGACTGGCTGACACCTTTGTAACCTTCGCAGCTGAAACCAAAAACGTTAATTCCCAGTTCTTTCTTCATCGTTCGGGCCACAGTGTGAATATCGTCCCCGATCAGACCTACAGGACAGGTGGAGAAGATGGATATGGCGTGGGGCTTGAAAATTTCGTATGCCTCCCTGATAGCCTGGGCCAGTTTCTTTTCACCCCCGAATACGATGTTTGAATCCTGCATATCGGTGGAAAAGCAATAGGGTATGAAGTTTGTTCCATCTGCGCCCGCATCGGTTTGGTTCCGGCGCGTCAGCCAGGAATAAAAACCGCAACCGATAGGTCCATGTGTAAGGTTTACAATGTCACGGGTAGGCCCGAGAACTACACCCTTACATCCTGCATAGCAGCAACCACGTTGTGTGATGATACCGGGGATGGTACGGACGTTTGACTGTTGTACCTGGTGTTCCTCCGGATCATTAATTACGATAGAGCCAGCTCTTTTTTTGGCTACTTTCTTGGGATATTTCGAAAGAATCTCTTCTTTCAGTTCCGAGGGATCAGGAAGTATTGCCTTATTCTTTTTTGACATGATCTTCTTTTTTAAAAATTAATCTAATACTGAATCTCCCTTTTCACCTGTACGAACACTGATTGCTTCGTTTGCAGGCAGGACAAATATTTTACCATCACCGGGCTGGCCGGTGCTGTTTGATTGCATCAGGGCCTTTACCGCAACTTTAACTTTACTGTCAGGGACCATGAGGGTGATCATTCTGTGGGGCCTCAACCGGGGTTCCGGGCCAAGAAGGGCCAGGGCTTCGGGACGGTTTTCTCTTACACCTTCCATAACCTTGGCGTCATAGGTTCCTTTGCCACGGCCATAAACCCGGCCTGTCGCCGTGAATGAGGGCAGTCCGGCATCGGATAAAGCCTTCTTGGTCTCATTCATCGTATCTATTTTTAATATGGCTAAGATTGTCTTCATGTGAATCGACTTTAAAATGAACAGTGAGATTATAATTCTTTGGTGCCGCGACTTACGGTATAAGCCTCTTCAACCGGGCTGACAAAGATTTTTCCGTCACCAAAAGCACCCTTCTCACCGGTTCTTGCAGATTCAAGGATCGTGTTTACTGCGAAATCCTTGTCTTCATCCTTAACCACGATCATGAGCATATCTTTCTGTAATTCATCATATGTGATGTCACCCACCTTGATACCACGTTGTTTTCCACGTCCTACGACAGGGATTTTAGTTACGGCTACATAACCTGCCTCGAAGAGAGCTTTCATTACTTTGGCTGATTTTTCGGGGCGTACAATGGCTCTTATTAGTTGCATAGCGTTTATCTCCTTTTACTTTATTTCTTTACTACTTAGTTTGCGATTCCAAATTCAATAAGAAGTGTTTCAAGTTCCTCGATTGCCAGGGGCTTTGGAACAACGAATAATTGGTTCTCATCGATTTTTTTGGCCAGTGCACGGTACTCATCAGCCTGTGGGTGTGTCGGCTCATAATCGATCACGGTTTTTCTGTTGATCTCGGCCTTCTGTACCATGTTGTCACGGGGAACGAAGTGAATCATCTGGGTACCCAGCTTTAAGGCCAGCTGCTCAATCATTTCCTGCTCGTTGTCTACTTTACGGCTGTTGCAGATCAGTCCGCCTAACCTTACTCCACCTGCCTCAGCAAACTTTACAATACCTTTACAGATGTTGTTGGCAGCGTACATGGCCATCATCTCCCCCGACACAACGATATAGATCTCCTGGGCTTTTCCGTCACGGATCGGCATCGCGAATCCACCACAAACAACGTCACCAAGAACATCATAGAAAGCGTAATCAAGCTCTTTGTCTTCATCATAAGCACCCAGCTGCTCCAGCAGGTTGATGGAAGTAATGATACCCCGACCGGCACATCCCACTCCGGGCTCAGGTCCGCCGGACTCAGTGCAGCTGGTTCCGCCGAAACCGGCTTTCATAATATCATCCAGTTCAACGTCTTCTCCTTCTTCCCGAAGGGTGTCAAGAACAGTTTTCTGTGCCAGGCCACCAAGAAGTAGCCTTGTGGAATCAGCTTTTGGGTCGCACCCTACGACCATTACTTTTTTTCCCATTTCTGCCAAACCGGCAACGGTATTTTGAGTGGTGGTAGATTTTCCGATTCCTCCTTTTCCGTAAATTGCAATTTTTCTCATTTCAATTTCCTCCCTAAAGATTTGTTGTGTTTTTTTGCTTTGCCGGTAACAGGCATAGCTTGTGCCAATATCAGTATACAGGAGGTAAAAGAGAAGGGTAAATGCCCTGTAAGACCATGGAAAACAGACAAATAAAAATTATTGAAATATTTTAGTACGTCCTTGTCCCGATACTGAAATACTACTTGCTGGTCGGCATTGATAGGGCGTTCCTACATTTTGGTAGGATTAATATTCAGGAAGGGTTTGAGGTCCAGCCTATCTGCCTGCATTCGGATAATTATCACACTTATTGGCCTAAGCCTATAATTATCTGCTGAAAGCAACCTATTGAGAAAAATATTGTTCTTACTTATGCAAGCGGCTTATAACAGAATGAATGAGCAGTCGGGCACTAGAACTCATGCAGGCACGTTAATAGGATTACACTACTTACTTACACAGATTTTCATATGTCAAAGCGTACACTATTTACTATAACACTAGCCATTTTTCTTGGAACAGGACTAAATTTGAATGCACAGGACAATGTCGCTAAACTGAATTTAGGCGGACTGGTTTTCCGAAGGATTGAGCTGGGATACGAACGGGTGCTAACCGATAAGCAGTCTGCAGCATTAAGTTTTGGATATACCCTGCCGATAAGAATTCCAGGGTTAAACTCGGCAGTGACCATCCTGTCAGTTATGGAGCCAGCCGAAATAAGTTCTTCCATGAGTGGGATACGGGCTACAGGAGAATACAGGTTCTACCTGAATGCTGATCAGAAGAAACGGGCCCCGAGGGGCCTATACCTCGGACCCTATCTTTATATGACCAATTACCATGTTGATGGCAGGGCATCCCTTTCCGACTATTACATTTCAGCTGAAGGGAATATGTTTACATTCGGGGGCGGGGCCCAGATCGGTGTGCAATGGTTAATAGCCGACAGGGTCTCCATCGATTTCACGATCCTGGGCCTTGGTCTGGCACAAACAAGGATAAAGGGGGAATTCAGGTCAAGTGCCACCTCACCGGATTATAATGCCCTGGTGGAGGATATCAGTGCTTTCTGGGAAAATTTGTCTGTTATCGGGGGTAATGATAAGCTTGAACTGGAAGCCTATGATAATGGCATATTTGCCGGTTACACCACCTTTGCTCCTGGCTTCAGGGCAGTGTTGTCGATCGGGGTGGCTTTTTAGAAAGGAGGATCACCGGATAAGGTATTGCGTGCCTGTATTCGGAAGCCTGGCAGCCGGGAAACATCTTTATGCTCCTGGCTTTATTCCGCTACGATCTCACCTACTCCCTTCAGGATATAGCTGGGCTGGTACGGAAACTGCTTGATGGTCCCGCGTGTGGAAATACCGCTGAGTACCAGGCAGGTATCGATCTCAGACTCAATCCCGGCAATGATATCCGTATCCATCCTGTCCCCGATAATTACCGTCTCCTCCCTGGTACAACCCAAAATTTTGAGGGCATTCCGCATCATCAGCGGGTTGGGCTTACCGACAAAGTAGGCATTTTTTCCGGTTGCCATCTCAATGGGGGATATTAAGGCTTTTGTTGCAGGGGCGATGCCTTCCTCTATGGGACCCGAAACATCGGGATTGGTGCCGATTAGCTTGGCCCCGCGCAGGACAAGATTTACGGCTTTTTCAATCTTTTCATAGCCATACGATCGTGCTTCCCCCATCACAACATAATCAGGATCAATGTTGTTCATGGTATACCCCACATCATACAGGGCATTAATGAGCCCGGCCTCTCCGATAATATAAGCGCTGCCCCTGGGCTTCTGGCTCGCCAGGAACATGGCCGTTGCCAGGGCGGAGGTATAAAACTTATCTTTATCCACTTTGATGCCCAGTCTGGCCATTTTTTCCTGTAATTCTTTCGGCGTGCGTTCCGATGAATTGGTCAGGAATAGAAATTTCTTTTTCTCCCCGGTTAGCCATTCAACAAATTCTCTGACCCCTGGCAAAAGTTTATTTCCATGGTATAACACACCATCCATATCGCAGATGAAGCCGTTTTTTGCTTTTAAGCTTGCTAGATTTTTTTTCATTTCCTGTTCAAAATACCTTTGCAGCTGATGGATCAATGCCCTAAATCCTGTAACAGGTTTTTTTAGGTGAATTGATCCATAAAAGTAGTAAGATATTGCGTTTTTCCATGTTTCCTGGTCCGGAATAACTCACAAACTGTGCTTTATAACTAGTCGCCGGAAATCCGGATAAAATCTGATCCCGGGAATCGATATCCCTGTTGGGTTTTCCGGAAGACAGAAAATCACCCTCAGTTCGTTTGCCACCGTGTTCCCCGCCGGTAAAACTCAATGTATTCCTTTTCCCAGTCGGTTTCAGCTTTGTGCTCAGTTTCCGGGTGAGTGTTCACCGCCGGTTTGGTTCCATTTTTCAGAATAAAGAAAAAATTCTTTATTACAGCTTTTAAAAAAAGCTTTTTATTCATACGTGTTTTCATAACCCTATAGTTAAATTTGACCATATTGCTTATTTTTCAATTCCTTCAACCGTTGCAGGAGGATAGCCACATTTGCATACATTGAAGTGTTCTGGACGACGACAGAATCAGGTACCTGGAGGAAAGTCGGGGTAAAATTCCAAATGGCTTTGATTTTGGCATCCACCATGATGTCTACAGCTTCCTGAGCAATCCGTGCAGGCGTCGTCAGGATCCCGATCTCGACCTTTAGCCGTGTGACCAGCTCGTTCAGGCGGCTGACATGCATAACACTCACGTTGCCAATCTGTGTTCCGACCTTCGTGGGTGCGACATCAAAAGCTGCGATGATCTTGATACCAAAACCACTCAGGTTATCATACGAAAGAAGGGCAGAGCCCAGGTTCCCTGCACCTACCAGAATTGCTTCGCTTTTGGTATTCAGGCTCAGAAAGTCTTCAATGATCCGGATCAGCTCATAGGTAACATATCCAACCCGGGGTTTGCCCACAGCACCAGTATAGGAAAGATCCTTAACAATTTGAGTGGGATCGTAATTCAGCTCCCTGGCGATAGCCGGCGCTGAAATATTCATCTGCCCCTGTTCCCAGATACCCTGCAAAAAGTGCAGGTAACGGGGGAGGCGCCTGAGTGTTGGTTCAGGAATTTCAGTGCGGGGGCGCTTCCTATGGAGATCCTTCTTTGTCATGATTAATAATTGATACAAATATAGAAAAAACTTTTATTAAAGAAAAATATCTTTAATAAAAGTTTTTTTACTCATCATATTTTCTGGTCGGGGGATTTGGTATCTAGGAAGGAAAAGTAATGAATTCAGATTCGTGTCTTGTCTGGAGGTAGTTCTTATCCTGCTTATACTACCCTGTAAAATGTTTTGAGGATACCTACAGCTTTCTTGCAGGACGGTAGTCACGGAATTCCTTAGCCGCGCTTATACCTTCTGGGATCAATATCATACTTTTTAGCCCTAAGGCCCATGATGCGTTCGGTGATGCCAAGCTGGGCTGCAGCCTTAGCCAGGTTTCCATGGGTTTGAAGCAGGGTTTCAATGATCAGCTGCTTCTCTACACGGTCGAGGATGACCTGCAGGGTACCTTTCGATTCAGTACTTGAAGAAGTCGCCGTTTGCAGGGTTGGGGGCAGGTTGTGGGCGCGGATAACGCCATCGGTGGTCAGGATGGAGGCACGCTCAATACAGTTTTCCAGCTCGCGGACATTGCCGGGCCAGTGGTAGACCATCAGCATGTCGATGGCCGAGGAGGAGATGCGCTTGATCTCTGTATAGTTTTCCCGGTTGCATTTTTGTATGAAATGATCAACCAGCATCGGAATGTCGTTGATCCTTTCTTTAAGTGACGGAACATAAATTGGAAAGACATTGAGACGGTAGAAAAGGTCCTCACGAAATGTTCCCTTTTCGATAAGGTTTTCAAGGTTCCGGTTGGTGGCTGCCACAATTCGGACATTGGACTTGATGGTTTCAGCACCTCCGACCCGTTCATATTCTTTTTCCTGAAGGGTCCGTAAAAGCTTCACCTGGACCGTGGCCGGCAGGTCGCCGATCTCATCCAGGAAGATGGTTCCACCCTCAGCCAGTTCGAAGCGGCCTTTCCGCAGTTTTTCTGCGCCAGTAAAAGCCCCTTTTTCGTGGCCGAAAAGTTCACTTTCGATCAGACTTTCAGGCAGGGCTGAGCAGTTTACTTTGATCAGCGGGGCTTCCGATCGCGGGCTGTTGTAATGTATCGCATCGGCAATCAGCTCTTTTCCTACTCCGCTTTCACCACGGATCAGTACGGTGGCATTGGTGGTTGCTACCCTTTCGATAAGCTTGTAGACTTCACGCATGTGGCCCGAATTCCCGATCATATTGGAGGGGATGAACTTGTCCTTCAGTTCGATATGAAGTTTGGCGTTCTCCTCCTTTAATCGTTCGATCTCTTCCAGCCTGTCCTGCCGGGCCCTTACAAACTGGGCAATCATGCTTCCAAGAATGGTTAAGATCCGTACCTGTTCGTTGTGATCATCCCCTTCCTTGAAGGCTACATCGATGCTTAGGGTCCCGGATATCTGATCTTCCACCTTTACGGGCACACAGATAAAGGTGATATGCCTCCGGTCGGAAGTAAGAAGTTTTGATTTCGTACGGTTTAAATAGGTATTGTCTTTCAGGATCTTCGGGATGACAATGGGTTCACCGGTTTTTACCACCCTTCCGATGGCTCCTTCCCCTATCTGGTATACACCAAGGGCCTTGGCCGCCTCACTGATCCCATACCCCCGCTCGATAAAAATACTGGAATTTTCACGATTCAGAATGGTGATAATGGTCCGCTCAGCGGAAAGGTAGGTCGAGATTATTTCCAGGATGCTATCCAGGTCTTCCTTGATATTCCGGCTGTTATTCAGCCTGCGACTGACATCCAGCAATAAAGGCAGTTCCGTGGATCCGTAACATTCTCTCCCCGTTTTCTCACAATAGATATGCCTTTCTAGTCTCATTTCTATCAGTCTGAAATATTTTACAAAGATAATGGTTAATATTTCAAAAAATACGAGAAGACCCCTTAAAAAGTATAACTAAAACTAATATAATTAGTAAAAAATAGACATAACCCCTCTAAAAAATGGGGTTTAATTGAAAATATTATAATTATAACAAGCGGCCATGTGTTTTTAATATCAGGTAAAAAGCTTTCTGATAGCTTTCGGATACCGGAATGATCTGATCGCCGATGTGAATGCGGTGATTGCTGATGGATTCGATCTTATTCAGGGCCACTACCCAGGATTTGTGGACCCTTACAAAATCATTTTCGGGCAGGATATTCATCAGGGAGGTGAAATTCTGCAGGCACATCAGTCTTTTTTGTCGGGTCACGATTCCCAGGTAGTCTTTCATGCCCTCGACATAAAGGATGTCGTTCAGGAATACCCGTTCGATCTGGTAGGCTGTTTTCACAAATATCAGATCCGATGCAGTTCCTGTTTTTTGTTCACGGACAGGATTTCCGATAAGTTCTCTGGCCTTAACCACTGCCTGCATGAACCGCTCGAAGGGATAGGGCTTCAGGAGGTAGTCGATTACTTCGAGTTCATAAGCTTTTAGAGCGTACTCATGAAATGCCGTGGTGATAATCACCCTGGGTTTGTTTGGCAGGGATTCCAGCAACTGGATACCGTTCAGCTTGTCCATCTGGATGTCCAGGAAAAGAAGGTCCGGGGTATGGGTGGTGAGGTAATTGAGTGCATTCAGGCTGCTGGAGAAACTGGCCTGCAGCGAAAGAAAAGGGACATCGCTGATGAAACTTTCAAGCTTCTTCAGGGCCATAGGTTCATCTTCAACAGCAATGCAGTTAATCATGGTATTTCAGGTTTAGCCTGACCCGGTAAAGATCAGATTTTTTTTCGATCTCCAGTTCATACCTTCGGGGATAGTAAGCTTCCAGCCTTTTTTTTACGTTTTCTATCCCCAGGCCCCCGACTGACTTCTCCTGCCGGTGTGGATCGAAATAATTGGTGCAGATGAAATCGAGAGCGGAGCCATCGTCGAGTAAAAACACCGTAACAAGGGGCTTGCCTTCTTTTTCGCTCGCAAACTTCAGGGCATTCTCCACAAAGGGCAGCAGCAGGAAGGGCCTGATCTGCCTGTCACCATCAAGGATGGAATGTTTAAACTGGATGGCATCGGGAGACTGGTGCCGTAAACGGTGAAGATCAAGCAGGTCTTCAAGGTATTTCTTTTCCTGACTAAGACGGACAAGTTCCGTATTGGTTTCATAAAGCATGTAACGCATCATATCTGAAAGCTTGATGATGGCCTGGGAGGCCATTTTCGGGTCGTGGCGGATCAGGGAATCAATGTTATTCAGGGTATTGAACAGAAAATGGGGGTTGACCTGGTTCCGGAGCAGGTTCAGCTCGTTTTGCAGGTTGATCTTTTCCTGTTCGGCTTTATTTTCCTGTGAATTATACCAGTGTTCAAATGCCCGGATAAGTGTACCCAGTTGAATCAGGATGAAAGTGGTAATGGTCGAGCCGGTGTAGAGCCGGAGGGTAAGCATCTCCTGGATATCCTGAAAACCAAGATAAAGTACCGAGAAGAAGAATCCGCTGATCAGGGGGCTTGCTGCCAGCGAGCTTATCAGGTAACGGTAAGGTTTTCGCTGTTGCAGGATGAAGTTTGCCAGCCGGAAATAGGTCATATAAACAGCGACAGCGGCCCAAACCAGGTGGACGATATAGACCGGGTAATAGGCTTTAAAAAATTTCCAGCCATCCGTGATATTAAAGGCGGTCTGTAGCGAAAGGGCTATGAATACCGACCAGAAGATCAGGTGTACAGAGGTAAAGATCAGCTTCTTCAACATAGTTCAAAGATACTCTAATGTATGGATCATCGGAACGAAAATCCTCTGTCCCTGATGGACCCTGTAGGAATCAACGCCGGGATAAAGAAGCAAAGTATCATTACAGCAAGAAATGCAGCCATAAAAATAGTGCCCCCGGGCAGTATAAATTCAAGGGCCAGGCGCACGGCGTAAACGATTCCCAGAGTAAGCAACAGGAATCGTCCCAACAGGCTCTCCGTTATGTTTTTTCTGAACCGGATGCACATGATGCCGATAAGCAGGAAAAAGGTGGCCAGACAATAGTTCAGCATAAGCATGATATTTCTGTCGATCGTGCTAAGGGTGGAGAGGGTATCTTTCCAGTTGAAAAGATACCAGAACGCAAAATGGAAGAGGGCACCAAGGATGTTAAGAATACCTCCTGCCAGCAGTAAAAATGAGTTAGTTTTTGTCATGGTTTTTATTTTTTATCAGTCCGGTCAGGAACAGCACACCAATAGCCAGTGAATAGAGTGAAAAGAACGGATACAGGGTACGTTCCGGCTTCTGAAAGGATATTAAATAGTGGATATCATAGAAAATAACCAGTCCCCTAAATGTGAAAACGATGGCTATAATCCAGCTGATGGTTTTTTTCCATGGAAGGAATGGTCTGCCTGTTGCTGTTGCATAGCTATAGATGCTGCATACCAGGAACACGAGCGCGAGGAACAGAGTAGTGATCATGGGCACAGGGGATCCGTTTCTGTCTTCCCGGGCAAAATCCTCTCCCGCACCAAAGCTGATATAGAGATCTCCCCCCGCGAGAGCGATGTAAACATGCAGAAGAGATACCAGGAGCACCAGGAAACTTCCAGCCAGCAGAAAATAGCTGTATTCTGTTTTCATTGTCTGGAAGTTGTTGTTGCATTCCGCATATTCCTCATGCTTTTATACAGGTTTTGGATCAGCATAAAAAGTGCATGAGGCAGCATAATGAAGGTCATGCCGGAATTCGGGACCATATAAACCCCCAGCCCGACGAAGAGAAGATAGCTTATCGTAAAGCTATGGGGCAGGTACTTCTGCTTTCTCAGTATTTCGAAAACCAGGATTCCCAGGGGAATCAGCAGGATTCCAAAGTAGAAGAACCAGAAAGCTGTAAAAGCTTCGAAATCGGTTTTCCCGGCAGCCGGTGGCAGTTCTGCCATTCCTGAGCTGATGCGAAAAAAACCGGAGCCGGCAAATTCCGACATTTTATACCCAAAACCCTCCGGGGAAAAGGCCAGACTGGTATGTAACAACCCGATCAGAATCAGGATGCTGCCTTGATTAATATAGTTTTGGACTCTCATACTGTTTGCGCTTTAAGATGAGTGCTACTCACTGCCAGTAAGACAGTCCCGATAACAGCAACCAGGAGGCTCAGCCAGGCAAAGGGGTTCTCCGGCATGCAACAGGCAGCCAGTATTCCTGCCAGCAGTATGAAACCGAACGTAAGCCTGATACGAAGGTTGTCGGCCTTGCCTTCTTTTACCAGGTTTGACTCCTTGATGAGGATCCATCCGACATAGATAAAGGCCATTCCGGTGGCTAAAAACATAAAGAGGAAAGGTTTGAAAATTGCCTTTGGAATTCCCCGCATGATGAAAGGGGTAAAGGCGCAATGGATAACTCCAAGCAGCAGTTCAAGACTGCCAACAATCCGGAGGGTTCTGATGAAAAGTTTCATAATTTCAGGAATTGATTCCCGACAAAATTCCCGGATTTCCCCTGTTTGAACAAAAAAAATATATGTCCCGGGCAGAGTATCCGACCAGTTGGGCAGATTGATCGATATCAATCCCTGCTAATCAGGATCAGCGCATGTTCTGAATGATGCATTTCAATGATTTGAAGGATATAGATCCCGGTTGGAAGTGAGAAGAGATCAAGGGTAACCGTCTCGTTTCTTTGGAGCTCACCAATGGTGTTCTTCATCAGGATATTCCCGCTTTCACTGAGAATATGAATCTCGACCTGCTCCCGGTTGCGGTCAGTGAATTGAAAATTCAATGTCCCCGAAGTCGGATTTGGATGGATCCTGAGTACTTCAGAATGTGGCAGGGTTTGGAGAGCTATTACATCAGTAATTTTTAACTTGACTGTGTCGGAAACAATACATCCCAGACTGTCTGTAACCCTTAACCATACAGAAAATTCACCCACCCCCAGCTGTTCCCCTTCCAACTTAAGAGAGGAGCTGGTGGAGCCGTCAAACCACACATAAGCGTCAAAGTTGTCTGAACTTGCTAACAGCGTGTATTCATCGAGGAATATTGTTGTGTCGGAAAAGGCAAATAATTCCGGATACTCACCAATTGTCAGATTCACCTGCCATGCATCACTTTCAATATCCTGTATGGTTTGTGTAACATAAAAGGGATAGGTTCCCGGGGCATTAATGCCGGTGCTGTAAGGACTGCCTGAATACAAAAGCTGCGAGAGTTCAGGATCAATATACCACTTAATATTCTGGCCGGAAGCAGTCATATTCGGTATAGTTTCGCCAAAACAGGCAAACTGATCTTCAGAATCAGGTGGTAAGGGGGTTATTGTCAGCGATATTTTGATCGCCTGGCTGCTGCAATCCTCTGTCTGTGTTACATAATAAGTATACATGCCGGGTTGGTCCATACCCGTTTGAAAAGTGTCGCCTTCAAATACACACTGAGTCAGTGTCTCGTCAGCATACCAGCAGATATCTTCCCCTTCGGCAATCAGGGGAGGAATAACGTCTCCATATATAACTTCCACATCCTGAACAACAGGAGGGGAAGGCACGGGATAAATGGTGAGGGTGAGTCCTGCAGGCTCACTTTCAAATCCTGCTTTGGTCTGGGTAGCATATAGGGTGTATACTCCCGGCGCCATAAAGGCATTTCGAAGGGTATCACCCGATGCGAGCAGGGAGGGATTTGCCTGAATGCACCGTACGGAATGATATTGGCTCATACAATAAAAATCCCGGTTGATCTTAGATTCATTATTGCTGAAACTTCGGGCCACACCTAAGTTGGTTAAGGTAGTATATGAACGTGTCCAGAAGTAGGCTTTTTCACCCTGAAAAACAAAATCGCTTCCGGAGTAAAAGCCAGCAGGCAGCACGGTAAAACCATAATCATCGGTACCAAAATTTTCTGGCAACCAGTGTTCTTCTCCGGGTTCTTTCAACTTATTCCCCTCAGTGGTTCCTCTCCAGCCGCCCATATTGGATGCACTTACTGACATGCCGATTGTTCGCTCGAGGATCTTCCATTCCTCATCACTGGGTAGTTTCCAACCGGATGGGCATACCTTCCTGGCTGTTTCCCAGGTATATAACCGGCCATATACTTCCGCATTGTTCAGGCTATCGTGCTCAATATAAGCTGATCCTTCCGGTGTGAAAAAATTCAGGTTTTCGGCCATCCAGATCTGTTCGCCGATTTGTACACTTTTATAGGTTTGTCCGTCCCGGGGGTCGGTGTTTCCGGGAGCAAGGTACCAGTTAAGGTTTTCTCCCTCAGCAGTGACTTCCAGAGGACATCCGGTACAACCTATGGCGTCTGAAACAAGGGGAGGGTTCACTTCAGTAAAGATGGTGAGGGTAACTTTATCATCACCTCCCTCACAACTACCAAGGGTTTGGGTTACATAAAACTGATGGATCCCCGGACTGCTTATTCCCGGAGAATAGGTGGTGCCCTCATGGATAAGCTGGGTGAGATCTGCATCGGCATACCACTTTACCCCGGTTCCGGTGGCAACCAAATCGGGGATGGGCTCTCCCTCATTGATGATAGTATCACGGACCAATGGAGGTAAGGGCAGGAGGGTGTAACGGCCATAGGAATCTATAGGACCCAGACAGGGATCGGAGTCATCCCCATCCCGCAAATCAGGACATGGAGGACAATGATCCGGTTTTGGACCGGTACCCCAGGAATAGTAGCCGTCACCATCGTTGTCAACACATGCAATATCCAGCTTGCTATGTCCGTAGGAACTATGTAAGCTTAGACGGTAAACCCATCCAAGGTCTGAAACATCGCAAACAATCCATGCATAGCCCTGTTCCCCGAAATTGGTTCCATAGGAATTTTTTATCTGCCAGGCTGTTTGTCCTACCAATGGATCGCCTTCTGCTATTTTGATCCAGGGGATTTCGGATGAATTTGTGTAGATCGAATCGCCGGGCTCAATCGTTTTATATCCGGCCAGGGCGACAACATGTGACCAGGGCAGGACTTCCATGGTAACAGGCCCCGTGATGATCATGGTTTTCACACAGTCAAAAGTTTGGGTCCAGTAATAAATAGTGCCCAGGATGATGCGGTTATCATAATAACTACACAGATTACACGGTGCATTATCCGCTATGTAGGGGAAGCAGGCTTCATCCCGGATACCCTTATTTTGTATGTGGTTCAGGGCCAATGTCAGATTACCTCCTGAGCAGTCTCCCGCTTCTGAGCAGGATACCAGTTCCTGTTCAGAAAGATCGAGATCCAGGTGCCGGTTAAAATAAATATTTGCCAGCAGTTCAGTTGCTGCCACAGCACCGAATGCCCAACAACTTCCACAGCCCTGCTGATTTTTAACGGGTGTCATCCAGTCTTGTCCATGACGGTGCCGCCAGTTAAATTCCTTTACGTAAGGCAATTCGATCTTTGCCGGGGGAGGAAGGCTCATTTTTGAGCGGCGTGAAGCATTAAAGGTACCAGGCATAAGGTAAATGCCTCCTGTGTAGTATTCAAACCCCTGTAAATTAGGTATTCTCCCTCCAAAGAAAAGCTTCTTCTCCGCATAGCTCATTTCAGACAGGGAGGTTTTTCCGGCTATCCATTTTTGACCGGTTCGCTGAAGGCTTGTGTTGATGCTTTTGATTTTTTCCGCCTGTTGCTCCTGTTGCTGCAGTAGCGTTCTTTTTCGGGCTGTCTGGAGGTCCTGTCCTACGATAATTTCTTTGAGGAGCAGGGAGGCATCAATTATTTCAATTTTCAGAGAGACAGGAACGACATGGTTCAAATCTACGGTCTCATCCGCAAACCTGGTTATCGAGAAATGTTGTTTGTTGTTCAGCAGCGGATAAGTCTCGTACACCAGGTATTCTGAAAATTTTTCATCAATTAGGATGATACGCACCAGGCTGGTATCCGAGTTTAAACTTATTTCCGCATCGATCGCTAAGCCTGAAACAGCTTCCCTGACAGTAAAAGGATAAAGGGTGATACCTTGACTGATCTGTTTTTGTACAGCAATTTTTTTTATATTGTTCTGGTTCAGACGGAAAGCCTGTGGAGAATCTTGTGCATGCAGGTTATGTCCGGCAGTAAGGCTAAAGAACAGGAGATTTAATAAGCATATACCATGCTGAAAGATTTTTTTCTGTACAGGATTCACTGAAAACATGGTCTGCTACGCTCTGAATTTGATACTAATACTACAAAATTCTTTTCAGATCATAATTTTTCTTTCATGCAAAGTGGCATAATGATGACGAATGCACAGAATATCCAGGTGGCGGACTTCAATGGAAGGCAAGCCAAAATTCAAAATTAGGGGCATTTCTTTATCCCTGATATCCGATCAGGTCTTAGTATCAGGATTATTATTTCTGCTTCCCTTTACCTTTATAAATATATTCACCAATACGTCTCACACGTTCCATTTCCCCGGAACTTAATGGTCCAAGCTCTATAGCCTTCAGGTTCTCCTGCAGGTGTTCCAGGGTTTTTGGGCCGGTCAGGCAGACATGGATATGCTCATCCGACAGGGCAAAACGGTAGCAGTCGGCAGCTGTAAGAGGAGCTTCCCCCGGCGGCATTTTCTTCGGATCCATTAATTGTCTCCAGCTTGTAGCCGTGAAAGCAACAATTCCAGGATTGTGTTTTTCTGACACAAAGGGGAAGATATCCTTCTCGGCCCCTGAATGCACTGCATTGTATCGAACATGGTATACCTCCAGCAGGTTTTCATTAATCATCTTCCCGATCATTCCCCGGTTATGACCGGTCATTCCGATGTGGCTCACCAGTCCCTTCTCTTTCAGTCTTTTAGCTCCCTGCAGTACCCGAGGGGAGGGTTTCCAGCTGTAATAACCCAGCAGCATGACATCAATATGGTCTGTTCCGAGTAGCTTCAGGCTTTTTTTAACATAGTAGCTGTTCAGCAGGGAATTATGCCCGTAGCTGTGCACGGCAATGATCAGCCGGTCGCGCATCCCCGCATGGATTATGTTGCGCATGGCTTTTAACATTTCTTTCGACCGGCCTTTCATGAAGGAGTTCCATACAAAGTAATTGCAGCCTTTCTCAAAGGCTTCTTCATAAGCCCTGGCTGGGGCGCCATAACTGGATGCAATACCCAGCGGGCCAACCTTCAGATTTGTATTTCCAAGTATGCGGGGAGCGAAGTTCATGGTGGAAAGTTTTAGTATGGTAAAATAATTATGTCTTACTTTAGTTAGTTTTGTAATGGATAAAAATAGAAAAATGATCAGGAATAATTTGAAATATCTACTTCGTTCTGCATGGCTTTTATTGCCATTTATCGTAATGGGGAGCCTCCAGTCCTGCCAGAAAACTGATTGTCAGGGTTGCTACCCGGATGCTCCCTGGTCGGCGCCGGGACAATCCGTATGCTATCCCGATAAAGATATGTGCGAGGACGAACTGGGTGTGGAATGCTACAGGTGTAATAAGTAACCGTCCGAAATAAAACTGTAAGTTTGTCCGTAAAATAATGTGCTATGGCAAAGGATTGGAAAGACAGGCTGGGGGTGGTATATTCGACTAATCCTGACTTTCAGTATAAGAAGGAGCAGGGCGACGAGGATGAAACTCCCGGACCTTCGAAGCAGAACTTACGCGTATATAAGGAAAATAAGGGGAGGAAAGGTAAAACCGTAACCCTGGTTAAGGGATTTGTCGGGACAGAAGATGACCTGAAGGAGCTGGGTCGGATGTTAAAAACCAAATGTGGCGTCGGGGGATCTGTAAAGGATTCCGAAATCCTTATTCAGGGGGAATTTGTTGATCGTGTGAAAAAGATTCTCTCTGAGGAGGGGTACAGGGTAAAATAGTATCCTCCAGAGACGCCCGATTTGGGCGCTTGTTCCATATCGCCCCCAAAAAGCTGTTTGTTAGCCCGCAATAAAATCTTCCTCTTCCTGAAGTATGAGCCAGAAATCCCGCAGCGTTGCTACGCCGCGGGATCAGGAAGAAACCCTAACAGGTTTCTTATATATACTCGTAAAGTAAATCCTTAGAACTTGCCACCACCGTTATTCTTGTCGTACTCAACATCGCGTTCTATCTTCTTCACCTGGCCACCGTAGCTGAAATTATAGGTAAACTCTATGGCGAACAGGTGTTGTACATCAACAGCACCCTCCCAGTATTCTGAATAGCCTGGTGCGTTAGTAGCTACGGCTGAATATTTGAAGTCCTTGATGAATGGATTATAAAATGCACTGAAATGCATCTTTTCGCCAATCTGCTTGTCGACCCCTATCAGGAAGAGCAGGTCTCTGCTGAATTCCCTCTGGTATGAGATGGATGGGCTCTGATATTGAAGTACCCCGACAAGAACAAATTCCTTTGGCAGGAAAATCAGAGCTGTGCCATCTGCACGGAAGCTGATCTTTTGGTTGTCTTCATCCAGGGAAAGGTCATAGTTCGAGCTAACTTCCCGATTGTAAACCGCAACATTCGAATTCAGCCTGAAGAACTTGAAAAGCTGAAAGGCAGAAGAAAATCCTACACCGTATTCCATGTCCCTGCCAATATTGGCGCGACTGATCTCGGTTACACCGTCAGGCCGGATGGTAGACAGATCCTGGATGCCGTTTTCAGTATAGCGGAAGTAGAGTTTTGGTGACAGGTAATTGCTTCCAAAGTTTTTGGAATAACTCAGCTCAAGCCGGTTTTCAATGGCCGGCCGGAGGTCGGGATTCCCTATGCGGACATGCAGTGAGTCTGTCCACGTAGTGAAGGGATTCAGGTCGCTCATGCCGGGTTTATAGAGTTTTCGGCGGAAAGTGAGTTTTACGGATTGCATATTGCCGAGGTCCTGACTTAAACTGACTTGTGGGAGCAGGCTCATCAGAGTGATGTTGGTAGTATCCTCAATGTTAATGCCGGTATATTCCAGACGGACGCCAGCCTGCCAGCTAAATGTATTGACTTTTCCCATGATGTTGTAGTAGGCCGCATTCCAGTTTTCCGTATAGTGGAATTCTTCATTTTTAAGTTCGGAAATGTTCAGGGCGTTGGTGACGGCGAAGTCGTTGTTCATCCATCGCTCGCTCAGGCGGATACCTGCTTCGTTCTTAATTTCCTTAATGAAGAATGAATAATCCGACTTAAACTCAAGGGTGGTTCTCAGGTTCTCGGTGCGGTCGTACCGATCAAATGTGGAGAGTTCCGTTACCTGGTCCTCCGGATCAAAGTAGTGAAAGGTATACGTATTATCGTTTGCTCCCGTCTGTGTGTAGTAATTTAGTTCCGCTGTAATCTCAGAACCTTTGTCATTGATGGTATGGCGGAAGAAAGCAGAGTGGAAATGGTTGTTGCTCTTATCCAGGTTATCCTGGTAGCTTTCATAGTATTCCGTTAGGTTTTCGCCGGAATAGGTGCTGTGCTGACTGAAGTACGCGTCAGTGACACCTTTATGGCTTCTCCATTCGCCCAGGAGGTTCAGGGAGGTCTTTTCGCTCAGGAAAATGTCGACCCCATAGTTCATGTAGTTAAACTGCCAGCTGTTGAATCCTTCACCTCTTTTCTCATAGTAGAAGGGATTCTCAAATGAATTATCGATTTGAGTTGTCAGGAGTTCAGAACCCTTAAAGCGTTCATAATGAAGACGGTCTCCTACGTAAATGCGCATATTCTTATTTCCGAATTCGATATTGCCTCTCGGATTTAAAAGCAGTTTATCTGGAAGGGCTGCCGGGATCAGTACTGAGCCGTTCACCCCGGCCCTGCGGTTCTTCTTCAGGACGATATTTACCACTGCCGAAATATCCGAGTCGTACTTTACACCCGGATTGGTGATCAGTTCCACTTTATCAATTACCTCAGGGGACAGCTGTGCAACAAAGTCTTTATTCCGGAGTACCCCGTCAACGAAAAACTGGATATCCGACTGGCCCTCAATAGTCACGTTATCCTGAAAGTCAACGGATACAGATGGAATATGTTTGAGCAGGTCAACCCCTGAGGTCGAAGCCGACCTGATATCATCGTTAATGGTGAAAACGGTACGGTCAACTTTTTCCTCCCCCTTGAGTCTTTCCTGTGTTACTGATACTTCAGTCAGGTTAACAACATCAGCTTCGAGACCGGTGGGATCAATAGAGACAATCCTGTCCTTTCGGGTAATGGAGATGTTTTCAATGATTCTCGGTTTATACCCGATAAAGCTTACTTTAAGCTTGTAGTTGCCTTTCGGCACCTTGCCAATCACGAATTCTCCGGCATCGTCAGAAATAACCCCGGTTATCAGGCTCAGGTCTTCAGCCTGCAGGAGCGAAACCGAGGCGAAAGCAATGGGCTCCAGAGAGCTGCCATCAATAATTTTGCCTGTTATTTCCCCGGTAACCAGGTCGCCCTCATTCTCATTGGCAAACAGGCTTCCCGCGGATAAACAGAATAGCATCAATACAGTTAAAATTTTTGTTTTCATAGTTCAGGTTTATAATAAGATGGATAATAATTCCAATGCAGGTCATTTCTTTTTTGCCCATTCTGAGGTGTCGGACATCCAGCTCTCGATCTCCAGCTTATCTTCCTTCAGATCTTCTTCTTCCAGGATAGACATCCACAGGGGGGCGTCGGATTTGTAAACCCAGCTGTCCAGTTTGATTTCTTTTGCATCTTCCGCTATAAGCTCAGAAGCAAAATTTATCATTTCGGTTTCAGATGCTTTTTGTGCAGGCTGGGATTTATTGGTTTTGTCCTTGTCAGAATCTACACTTGCTGCCATTAATACAGTTGAGCAGATCAGCATTCCCCATACAACTCCAACTTTAATCAGCTGGTTTCTTTGCATTCTTTCAGTTCTTGTTTTCATGGCCCTGGTTTATTGTGGTTGGAGATTTCATAACAGCTAACGTGCCAAAACACACAAACCACAAAAAATCAATGCTATACGCTTAAATTGCTTTAAAAACTTCACCTGAATATTGAACGGAAGACTGACAATAACTGTTCGATAACGAACAGGAGAAGGAGGTATTAAAACCTTAATTCCAGGTATTTTTTAGCAAGCTGGCGACTGATGCCCTCATCAACCCAAACGGCTTTTACATTCAATCGGCTGACATCATCGACATTTCGCATTTCATCATCAAAAAACAACATGTTTTCGAAGGGGATCCCGCTTTTTTCATGGAGCTGATGGAAATGTCCGGGTTTGGATCCCGGATAGATTTCGAGGTAGTTAAAGAAATGGTGCAACCCGAACAGACTAAGGAGTTCTAATGCCCAGGCCGGACGGTGTGTCCTTGAGGCAACAGCAAGTTGGAAGGTAGTGCTTAGCTCTTGTACCAGCCCGGCTGCATCAGGGTACAGGAAGATTCTGTTATCCTCCGAATCGAGAATATACCCGTTTGCCCTTCGGTAAGGAGGCCAGGTGTGGTCACACCAGGTACCCCCGGCATTCCATATAGTAAAATCAAGGTCAAAAACGATCAGGGAGGGTCTCATATTGAAAGGGCTTACAGGTATTTTGTCCAGAAGTGCATGGGAGGGTGGCATTCCTCATAGCCCATCCTTTTATACAACTTCTGAGCATAAACATTGTCCTCCCGAACCTCAAGGGTGATCTTGGCACAATCCAGTAGTCTGGCCTGTCGGGTGATTTCTTCCATCAGCAGGTGCCCGATACCTTTCCCCCTGAAGGAATTCAGAATGACAATGTCGTGGATATTAATAAAAGGTTTTCCGGCAAAAGTCCCGAAATTGATGAAGCAGTTGGACAGGCCAACAAATTGATCACCTTCACGGACCAGCAATATCAGTTTGGAGGGATGCCTTTCCAAACCCTCCAGCACAGCTTTTTCAAGCTCTGGAGTGTATGCAGGCAGACCTCCTCCCATCGTATCACTCATGTAATCGTTCATTAGATCGATGATGGCCTGCCGGTGGTCAGAACGGCTGAAGTCGGCATGTTCAATGTTCATTTCAGATGGTTTTTTTGGTAGTGCAAAAATAGGATATTTAGGATAAGAAGACTATGCAGACCCTTGTTAATTGAAAAGGGTTTATCCCCTTGTGCCAACCATTGTCTGGAATTATCTGACAGGATTAGGGGTTGAGATAGTATTATGTGTATTGGTTATAAATAAGGTAAAAACAGAAAAACTTGAGTGTTGTGTGAAATGAGTAACAATATTTTTATTAAATTGCGGTCCTATTTCCGCGCCTTACCGTTTAGCTTGTTTTCAGGAATGAAATACTTTCAATATTATCTCAGAACTGCACTGATATATTTATCGCTATTCTTGTTTCAGGGAATATTTGCCCAGGATGCAGGATCTCTGATTTTATCAGGAATTAAAGACAGGACCCCACTGGAAGAGTACCTTGCTGAAAAGGCTTCCGGAAATTATCGTTTTTTCTATGCCGATGATCTTCTGGACGATGTGTATCTGTATCCTACGGATAACGGGAAGGAACTGGTCGATTACCTGAATACTGCTCTGCCGCAGAAGGGTTTAAGCTACATTGTTTACAAAAATAAAAACATTGTCTTCATCAGCAAGTCACAGCTTGCTGCCAGGGACCAGGCAAACTATGCTGAAATCGATCGTAACGGGGGATACTACAGCTCAGTTGACATTGGAGACCCGATGCTTGCCGGAAAGTATAAGAAAGCTAAACTGAGCGGATACCTTCGTGACGGTGCTACCGGTGAACCCTTGCCCGGCGCCGTAATTTATCTCACTAAAACAGACGCAGGAGTGGTGACGGACCATTCAGGGTATTACGCTGTAGAAATGCCGGTTGGAAAACAGTCCGTAAACTTTTCCTATGTGGGTTTTGAGAAAATGGAGCTGGACGTAAACATGATCTCCCCCGGAAACCTGGATATCGAGCTGTTCGAGAGTACTTATGCCATCGACCAGGTAGTCATTACGAGTAACAGCGATGCAAATGTTGTAAGTACCGAAAGCAGCATTGTCAGACTTGATTCAAAAACCCTGAATACTATTCCGGTACTGATGGGTGAACCAGACCTGATGAAAACTATGACACTCCTTCCCGGGATACAATCTTCCGGTGACCTGGCTTCGGGGTTTAACGTTCGGGGGGGCGGTTCAGACCAGAATCTCATCCTGATCGATGGTGTTCCTATCTATAATTCCAATCACCTTTTCGGAATGTTCTCCATTGTGGATACCCGGAACATTGATAACCTCGAGTTATTTAAAGGCAGTGCACCGGCCCGCTATGGCGGCCGCCTGTCAGCATTCATGGATATCAACCTGAAAGAAGGTAATTTTAAAGAATATAAAGGTGCCGGCAACCTGGGTCTTTTCAGTAGCAAACTTTCCCTCGAAGGGCCCCTTGTTAAAGAAAAGGCATCCTTCATGATCGGCGGCAGAACAACCTATTCCGACTGGATATTGAAAAACGTGCCCGATCTTGAAATCCGCAACAGCCGGGCCAATTTCTACGATTTTAATGCCAAGGTAAATGTTGTTTTTAACCGGGACAACAGGTTGAGCCTCTTCACTTATCAGAGCCACGACCTCTTCAACCTTGCGGGCAGGAACCTGTTCGAATATACCAACAGGCTGGGAGCCGTGCGATGGAACCACATTGTCAATGAGAATTTCACCTTCTCTACCAACGTATTTTATTCAGCTTACAATACCGGCACCATGGATACTGAAAATCCGGTGACTTCTTTTAAAATAGGAACCGGCATTGCACAGGGAGGAGCTGATTTCCGCTCATTGCTGACAATCGGTGAAAAGCACTCGGTGGAAGCCGGAATCGAAGCAAATCACTATTCATTTTCTTCAGGAACACTCAGCCCCTACGGAGAAGAGTCGGAAGCAGAAGAAGAAGCACTGGAACCCGAACAATCCCTTGAACTGGCAGTATATATTCAGGATGTATATAATATCAGCAAAAACATCTCACTAAGCGCCGGATTAAGGTATTCTTACTATATCGATCTGGGTCCCAGGACCATCAACCTCTATGAGGGGGATTACATTAGCCAGTCGACTTTCACTGGTACCGAGACGGTTGGCAACAATGAGGCTGTGGCACATTATTCAGGGCTTGAGCCCCGACTGGGCTTACGCTATGTTGTGGGCGAGAACAGCTCTCTGAAGCTGGGTTTGAGCAGGAATTTTCAGTATATGCACATTCTTTCAAACAGTACAGTCGTGATCCCAACGGATACCTGGAAATCAAGTGACCGTTACATCAAGCCTGCAGTCGGCGATCAGGTTTCTCTGGGGTATTTTAAAAACTTCCTGGGAGGATTGATCGAAACTTCCGTCGAGGGCTACTATAAGAGAGTGAAGAATGCGCTGGAATTCAAGCCGGGAGCACAACTGGTGATGAACGATGCCATTGAGCAGGATGTGATATCTGCCGATGTTGAAGCCTACGGAATTGAGCTGCTCGTGAAGAAAACAGCGGGAAGGTTAACCGGCTGGGTCGGATATACTTACTCACGATCATTTTACCAGACCTCTGGAGCCGTTGCGGAAGAGCTTATTAATCGCGGTGAAAAGTATCCGTCTTATTTTGATAAACCTCATGACCTGTCCGTCGTAGCCAGCTATAAGATCTCCAGGAGGTTTACCTTCAGTACATCCTTTTCTTACAGCACCGGCAAACCGGCTACCTTTCCGGAAATGCAACTCCCGGTAAGCTCAATGCCAGTTGTATATTATTCCGACAGAAACAAATACAGGCTCCCGGACTATCACAGACTCGATGCCTCCCTGATCTGGGATACCAGCCTGAAGAAAAACAGGAAGTTTTACAGCTGCTGGATATTGTCAGTCTACAATGTCTATGGCCATAAAAATATCTATTCAACCTACTACCAGAAAGCAGTACCCACTGCTGCCAATAACTACAGGGCCTATGCATTTTATGAGCTATCAATAATTGGTATCCCCATACCTTCCATAACCTATAATATTCGTTTTTAAGCATGCGGAATTTACTTTTCATACTATTCATTGCAGGCATAGCAGTCGGTTGTCAGGAGGTCTTTGAACCTGAGGTGGAAGAGGTAGATCCATTTCTGGTCATCCAGGGAACCATTACAACGGAAGCAGGCCCTCACAGCCTGACAATTTTTAAGTCGACAGCCTATACGGCCCATCCTATCTATGAAGGGCAATCCGGAGCAAGCGTTTACCTGCTCGATCAGAATATGGAGCGGTACGACTATGTTCAAACCAACTCCGGTTCTTACCAGGTGACTTTTGCAGAGACAGACCTGCCTCGCGCAGGGGATACCTATACCCTCCATATTATTACTAAGGAGGGTGATGAGTATGTTTCAACTCCGCAGGAGATCAGATCGGTCCCAAAAATATCGGAGCTGTATTGCAAATACGGACTCAGGTCTGTGCTTACGGAGGATGCTTACGGAGCGCCCATGGAAATTGAATTTTCCGGGCTCGACATCCTCATGGAAACTCATGGCGCTTACCCGGTGAATAATTGCTACATGTATTCCTATGAAGGGTATGAGGAGCACCATACAAATATTATGATTGGATATAATCCATACTACCTCTACAGACACCGAAAGTTAAATGCCCGGTATGGATCGAAGATCAAAACGGTCAATGCAGACGATTTCGGGGGGTTCTTTGTCAGGAATGAATCAGTGGTTTTCCTGTCAAAGGATGATATGAATACCTACACTCCCATAGTTCCTGATACCATCGAAGTAACCGGTACCAAGTGGGAAGGGACCCTGTTCAAATTAAACCAGCTGTCCATTTCTCCGGATGTGTATAATTTTTACAGTTCTGTTGAGGATCAGTTGAATGCCGAAGGAAAAATGTTTGATCCTGCCGTTCCGCAGATAAAAGGAAATATTCATTGTGTAAGTGACACTACCAAAACGGTTGTTGGTGTTTTTGCTGCATCGGATATTACCACCCGCTATGCCTATTTTTATGTTGACTACCGCGGGCGCGCCTTTTCCAGACAGATAAGCGGATATCCCGAGCTTTGGCTGGATACCTGTTCCTGGGGACAACCGGATGACTGGATCAGTCCTCCTTTCTAATGAGAAGTAATTATGCAGTACAGATTTAGCATCGAAAATATTTTTCAAATGTCCCTCCTGAGGTGGAGCGGGATCCTTGTCCTTGCCGTAGTTCTTGGTCTGGCTGTCGATGCACAGTCGGGGGAACCCTACCGGGAATTCGTTGATATGCATGTGCCCAGAACCGATTTTGTGGCGGGTGAAAATATGGCCCTGAAGGCCTATTGCTTCTCGAATCAGGATGATCCGGCTGAATTTTTCAGCAAAGTGCTCTATATCGAAATACTGGATAAAGAAGGGGGAAGCCTGCTCTCTCAGGTGCTGGAGGTCGAATCGAACTCGGCTGCCACACTGGTCAGTTTGCCCGATACCCTGCGCACCGGAAGTTATACCGTCAAAGCCTATACCAACTGGATGAAGAACTTTGGGGATCGCTATTTTTATTCACAGCCTATTTTTGTCTATAATCCTTTTAACAACGATGCGGAGGCAGAACTTGCCGGTAGTTACCAGCTCTTTGAGCCCCGTGTATTTATTGAAGGCGGAAAATTGATAGCTGATAATCCGGTTCGTATGAAAATTGTTGATCCGGGGAATATTAAGCCGGGTTTGAAGGGTCAATTAACCGAAGATCTTTCCGGGTCTGTCATCCGGGAGTTTTCCCTTGATAAATCCGGAGAACATATACTCCGGTTTAGCCCCCGGTCGGGAAATCAGTATGCCTTGCGCTTTGGTGATTCTACCCTGGGATTTCAATCATTTAGTTTACCTGAAGTCGATCCTGCAGCTTATCTGATCAGCATTGATTCACTCTATCAGGGTGTGCTGGCAGTAACTGTCTGTTTAAATAATGAGAGAAAGGATCCATTAAATCTTTGCTTGAGAAAAGGAGAAAGGATTTTAAAAGAGGAGCGGATCTACCTCGAGGAAGACAGAAAACAGGTTTTGTTAGAAGTTCCTGCAAGTTTTGAAGGTGTCTATACGCTGGAGCTGATGGATCAGAGGGGACAGGTTGTGGCATCTCAGGAGATTCTTTCAAAAGCTGAGGATCAGATCTCCAAAAGAACCTATGGCATACATGACAGGGTAAAGGCAGAATTTGATCTGATGGATAGCGATATTCTGCCGGAAGCTGGATTCTCTGCCTGTGTCCATAAGAAAGAGAATTATTCTGGAAGCTTTCAGTCAGCCGGTTGGTCCGGATTAAAAATCGCAGGAGGGATCGAGTTAATTCTTCCGCGTGAATATTCAGTCATGCAACAGGGAAAATCAACCCGAAAGGGTAACCTCCAGGCGGAATACATGGTGGAGGACCTTGGAATTCTATACACCGGCTATATCATGAACCCGATGAACAATTCCCCGCTGTCCGACCTGGAAGTTGTTCTGGCCCTGAAAGATACCCTGGGGGTGATCTTGTCTTCAAAAACCGATCAGGACGGAAAATTCTGCATCCTGCTCAACGAGCAGCAGAATAAGGATGCGTACATTTCCCTGTACCTGAATTACTTTCCGATATCCGGGAATTTCAGCTTGCTGCTGGACCAGAAATATTATTTTAAAGCCCTCAGGAATGGTCACCAGGTTTATTTTGAGAATGCCATGGATCCCGGACTGAACCAGGAAATGAAAGACGAAGCGGACCGTGTGCTTATACAACGCGTTTTCGAAAATCTCTGGACACTTGAAGGTACGGCCCCTGAAAAGTTAAGCTTCCGCGACAGAAGGTTCTACGGAGAACCCATGATAACTGTTCATCCCGGTGAGTTTTTCTTTCTTCCAAATTTCGAGGAAATTGCCAGGGAAATACTGCCGCGGGTCAGGTACAAACATAATGAGGATGAATGCGAACTGATCCTTAGCCATGTCGAGAATGGGGTTCGCGCTGCGAACCCGATTATCCTTGTAGATGGCAACATGGTGACAGATGCCTGTAAACTTTACGATTTGAATTCAGATGATATCCAGCGTGTAGAAATAAAAACAGGTTCCCGGACATCGGGCAATTTGTTTTACTCGGGTGTACTGGCGATTTATACCACAGAGCTTTATAAGAAGAAAAATGGCAGGCAGAACGGGCGAACCAGCTATCCTGTACCGGGATATGTGAATAATGATCAGGTTCTGGTCATGGATTCTTTACAGGGGAAAGCTGATGCCGGATCCAATACTCCGGATTTCAGAAACATGCTTTACTGGAACCCACGGCTGAATGCTGATGACGATGGAAAGGTCAGCTTTGAATTCTTCACTTCGGATGAAGAAGGCGACTATATTATCGAACTGGTTGGCTTTACTGCAGAAGGAGTGCCTGTAAGCCAATATCAGTTAATTCATGTAAACGCGAATTAATGGACCAGATCAGAAAAAAAGGAATGCAAAAAGTTGTACTGGCCCTGATCTTTGGGTTCAGCCTGAACAGTATTTTTGCCCAACAACTTAAACTGGGATCTGAGGTGTATCCCGAGCATCGTTACTATCCACTGCGCGGAGAGATATTCTATAAAGCCTATACACAGATTAAAGGCAATGCCTACCTGAGCGATGACTGGGTTGAGGGAGATATATTTCTTAGCAATGGTCTGGTGCTGAAGGATGTCAAGTTCAAGGCAGACGTCTATGCACACGACCTCCTCGTATATAACGAATACCTGAAGCGCGTTGTGGTTCTGGACAGGACACAGATCGATCATTTCGTGATGCTGGAGGACGGACAGCCACGTTACTTTAAACGGACTCAATCAGGAAAGAACTTCAAAATGGGGCATAATGAATTCTTTGTTGAAGTTTTGCAGGAGGGGCCGATGGCGTTATATAAACTGTACTTCAACGAGGTAGTTCCCCTTAAGCTTCCGGAGATGCCTTACATCGATGAATTCTATTTACAGAAAGATTATTACCTGGTATGGAACGGCGAGTGGGATGAGATCTCCCTGAGGCGCGCTACACTGATCAGAAAATTCCCGGAACGGAAGGATGAGATCAAGAAATTTATCCGTAAAAACAAACTGAGGATGAGGGAGGAGAAGGATTTTGCCCGGTTGGTAGATTACCTCAGCATTAAGCTACAAGCCGACCAGGTATCCGATTAATCCTTTCTGCCGATCTTTTTCGCCGGCCTTTTCTCGCATTTACAAGGAAATAGATATCTTTGTGCGCTAAATTCTGAATGGATGCAAAGGATTCGTAATTTTTGTATTATCGCTCACATTGATCATGGTAAAAGTACCCTGGCCGACCGGTTATTAATGGCTACACAGACGGTCACGGCACGGGATTTTCAGGACCAGGTGCTGGATAATATGGATCTTGAGAGGGAGCGTGGAATTACCATTAAGAGCCATGCCATTCAGATGAAATATACCCACGGGAATCAGGCTTACCTGCTGAATCTGATCGATACCCCCGGACACGTGGATTTTTCCTATGAAGTATCCCGTTCCATCGCAGCCTGTGAAGGGGCCCTCCTGATTGTTGATGCCACACAGGGTATTCAGGCTCAGACTATCTCCAATTTATACCTGGCTATCGAACACGACCTGGAGATTATTCCCGTGTTAAACAAGATGGATATGCCCAGTGCCATGCCGGAGGAAGTAAAGGATCAGATTGTTGACCTTATTGGTTGCGACAGGGAGGATATTATTGAGGCAAGCGGGAAAAGCGGACTGGGTGTGGAAACCATCCTGACACGGATCGTGGAACGTGTCCCTTCACCGAAAGGGGATCCTGAGGCTCCCCTCCAGGCCCTGATATTTGACTCCATCTTTAATTCGTACCGGGGGATCTTCATCTATTTCAAAGTGCTGAATGGTACCATGCATACCGGCGACCTCGTTAAATTTGTGGCCACCGGGAAAGAATACAATGCCGATGAAATCGGGGTACTGGGGTTTAGACCCGAAGCCAGGAAGAGGCTGAGTGCAGGAGATGTCGGATACATTATTACGGGAATAAAAACCTCTGCCGAAGTAAAGGTGGGCGATACCATCACTCATGTGCAGCGCCCCTGTTCATTGGCCATCGAAGGATTTGAGGAAGTGAAACCTATGGTGTTTGCCGGGATATATCCGGTGGAAGCCGATGATTATGAAGAACTTCGCGCCTCCATGGAGAAACTCCAGCTGAACGATGCCTCTCTGGTATTTGAGCCTGAATCGTCTGCCGCCCTGGGTTTTGGTTTTCGCTGCGGATTCCTGGGACTGCTGCACATGGAGATCATCCAGGAACGGCTCGACCGTGAGTTTGACATGGATGTGATTACCACTGTGCCCAACGTATCTTTTAAAGCCTATACCACAAAGGGAGATGTGATCGATGTTCACAATCCTTCAGGGATGCCTTCACCAACATTGCTCGACCACATCGAAGAGCCTTATATTTATGCCCAGATCATCACGAAATCCGAATACGTCGGATCGATCATGAGCTTATGCATCGATAAAAGGGGGACACTGAAAAATCAAGTCTACCTGACCAGTGACAGGGTGGAAATTACCTTTGAAATGCCTCTCTCGGAAATTGTATTCGATTTTTACGATAAGCTGAAAAGTATTTCAAAAGGATATGCCTCTTTCGACTACCACCAAACGGGTTATAATCCTGCAAAATTAGTCAGACTGGATATCCTCCTGAATAGTGAAATGGTGGATGCCCTGTCTTCCCTGATCCATGTGGATCATGCATACTCTTTCGGCCGGCGCATCTGTGAAAAGCTTAAGGAGCTGATACCAAGGCAACAATTCGATATTGCCATTCAGGCGGCTATCGGGGCAAAAGTCATTGCCAGGGAAACCGTGAAAGCCGTCAGAAAGGACGTTACTGCAAAATGCTACGGAGGTGACATTACCCGGAAACGAAAGCTGCTTGAGAAACAGAAGAAGGGTAAAAAGCGTATGCGCCAGGTAGGAAATGTTGAAGTTCCGCAATCGGCATTCCTGGCCGTTCTCAAGCTTGATTAGCGGATTTCTGAAAATCCCCTGAAGCATTGTTTTTGATTCCGAAAAGGATCTGATTTTGAACTAACCAAATACTATATCGTATGAAAAAGAAACTTTTCTTTTTAATCCTCCTGTTCATACCGGGTTTCTGTACACTTTCCGCTCAGGACGGGGAAATCGTATTGTCATCTTCCGATGTTAAAAGCTTCATAACAAGCTATCCCTCCATTAAAACCGACTTTGAGAAATTGGGTATCGGGTATGATAACGATCATGAAATAACACTTCCGGAAGGATTTGAAGCCATGAATGAGGTGAACAGGATCGTGGGTAAACATGGCTATGCCGACTGGGAAGATTACTATTCCAAATCAGCCGCCATTCTGCTAAGCTATGCAGCCATTAAACTGAATGTTGAGCAGGGGGAGGTACAACCCGAGTTACAGGCTGCCATTGAGGAGATTAAAAATAATACCTACTATACAGCGGAACAAAAGGAACAGATGATTGAAGCCATCAGGCAGGGAATGACGGCCCTCGTTGAAGCGAGCAATTCAATGTCCGAAACAGGGAATATGGATGTTGTTCAACCCTTTGTCGAACAACTTGATAAGCTGCTGGAAGAATAATGCCAGCCTGCAGGATCATTTATTTCTGTACCTCGAAGAACTGATCCTCAGGCCAGTTTTCCAGGCTGCCCCAATCTTCCTTCCGGTCTTATAATAGTCTTTCGAGGTAATCGAGAACAGGATGGGGTCCAGTTTTCGGATGTCAGGGTATCCTTTATTCAGGTATTTCTTCGATGAATAAGTCTGAATGATTTCACCAATGAAGAGCTCTGTTTGGTCTCCGGGATGCAGGACTTCAACAAGCTTGCATTCCAGGTTCAGTGGGGCTTCCTTAATCATCGGTGCGTTTTCCAGCTTTCCATAAAAGACCTCAAACAGCGAACTTTTGTTGATTATGGCTCCTGAGTTCATTCCAACAAAATCAGTTTTTGCCAGCATTTTCGTGTGGGGTATATTAATGCTGAAGGTCTGGTTTTGTTTTATTCCCTTGTTCGTCAGATGGTTGTTTACCAGGGATACCGATACCATGGGTGGCGACTGTTGTACGATACCTATAAAAGACACGGTGATAAATGCGGGCTTTCCATCAACCTCTGATCCGAGGATCACAGTGGGCATAGGGTAGATAAAAGGAAAAGCGCCAAGTGGAATTTTTTCTTTTGGCATACTGTTTTTATGCAGAAACAAGCTAAGCTTTGGCTTGTTCGATGCGCAAGCGTAATTCTTTCAACAATTCTTCTTCAATTTTTGCCGGGGAGTCGATCATAACATCCCGGCCCGAATTATTTTTCGGGAAGGCAATAACATCCCGGATGGAGTCGAGTCCGGCAAAAAGTGAAACCAGACGGTCAAATCCAAATGCGATCCCTCCGTGCGGAGGGGCACCAAATCGGAAAGCATTCATCAGAAAGCCGAACTGAGCCTCTGCTTCCTCCGGTGCGAAGCCCAGGGTTTTGAACATTTTCTGCTGCAGTGCCTTATCATGGATCCTTATTGATCCGCCCCCGATTTCAACACCGTTGATAACCAGGTCGTATGCGTTGGCCCGGACTTTCCCCGGATCGCTGTCCAGTAATTCGATATCTTCGGGACGGGGTGACGTGAAAGGATGGTGCATGGCATAGAAACGCCGGCTATCTTCATCCCACTCAAGCAGTGGAAAGTCTACCACCCAAAGGGGCGCAAATATAGTTTTATCCATCAGGCCCAGCGTCCTTCCCATTTCCAGACGTAATTCGCTCAGGGCACTCAGCGTTCTGCTCTTGTCACCGGCAAGGACCAGAAGCAGGTCCCCGGGTTTTGCCCCAAGCTCTGAAGCCCAGCCGGCCAAGGCATCCTGGTCAAAGAATTTGTCAACGGAAGATTTATAGCTTCCGTCCGGATTGCATTTCACATACACCAGGCCTTTTGCGCCGATCTGTGGTTTTTTTACGAAATCGGTGAGGGCATCAACCTGCTTGCGGCTGTATTCCGAACAGGATTCCGCACAAATGGCCCCTACATATTCTGCCGAATCGAAAACTTCGAATCCTTTGCCTTTTACGAGTCCGGAAATCTCGTGCAGCGTCATTTCAAAACGGATATCAGGCTTATCATTGCCATAATTCTCCAGGGCCTCGGAATACGACATCCTCGGGAAGGCCTCAGTGATCTCCACACCCTTTATGTTGGAAAGCATGTTTTTGGTCAGGCCCTCGAAAGTATCGAGGATATCGTCCTGCTCCACAAAGGCCATCTCACAATCGATCTGCGTAAACTCCGGCTGGCGGTCGGCACGCAGGTCTTCATCACGGAAACACTTCACGATCTGAAAATACCTGTCGTATCCAGCAACCATCAACAATTGCTTGAAGGTTTGCGGTGATTGGGGCAAAGCATAGAATTGTCCCGGGTTCATGCGTGAAGGGACCACGAAATCCCGGGCACCTTCCGGAGTTGATTTTATCAGGACCGGGGTTTCTATTTCAAGGAAATTCTGTTTGCTCAGGTAGTTCCTTACTTCCTGAGCCATCCTGTGGCGAAGCTCCAGGTTTTTCTTCATGACTGAACGGCGCAGATCGAGGTACCTGTATTTCATACGCAGTTCATCTCCTCCGTCGGTCTCATCTTCGATGGTGAAGGGGGGTACTTCGGAGGCATTGAGGATGTCGAACTTATTACAGATGATCTCAATTTCGCCTGTGGGTATTTTCAGGTTCTTGTTGCTGCGTTCAGCTACTTTGCCGGAAATCCGGATGACAAATTCCCTGCCCAGTTTACGCGCCTTTTCACAGAGGGCACTGTCGGTTTCCATGTTGAAAACAAGCTGGGTAATGCCGTACCTGTCACGAAGGTCAATGAAGGTCATTCCGCCAAGGTCCCTGGAACGTTGTACCCAGCCGGCAAGGCTTACCATCTTATCAACATCTTCTATTTTTAGCTGTCCGCAAGTATGTGTCCTGTACATTTTATTCTATTTTTACTGAAAAAGATTGTGTTTCTTTTTTTCAGGATGTGAAGATAGCAAGAAAATCTTGCCTGAAAATTCAGTTTATTAATAATTATTCAGATGATCCGGGAAGACTTTCTGACTGATGAATTTTTCATGAAGCAGGCACTCCAGGAAGCCCAAAAGGCTTTTGACAAGGATGAGGTGCCCGTAGGTGCGGTTATTGTTGCCAATCAGACCGTGATTGCCCGGGCTCATAATCTGACCGAAACCCTGAACGATGTTACCGCTCATGCGGAAATGCAGGTGATCACAGCCGCGGCTAACCACCTTGGGAGCAAGTACCTGAATGATTGTACGATGTATGTGACCCTGGAGCCATGTCCTATGTGTGCCGGAGCTATTTTCTGGGCACAGCTGGGGAAACTGGTTTTTGGAGCTTCAGACCCTAAAAGGGGATACGAGCTGCTGCCCGCTGAGTTGTTACATCCCAGGACCCAGGTTTACCGAGGGATACTGAACCATCAGGCGGAATCCCTGCTTAAGGAATTTTTTAAAAGAAAGCGATAAACTATGGAGCATCATTTCTGCGTTTTCAAACTAAAATTAGGATGTGATCAGGATTGTACTTGATGATTTCATACATTTGAGTATTCAAATTCAATAAGCATGATTTTAGATATTAAACGAACCGTTATCAGAACACAACTCAGAAGGTTTCTTACCCTTATTGTATTCTGCATAGCTATTATCTGGGTACTTCTGTCAGGTGGCTGGGATGGCTTCGAAGGTTTGGAAGACACACTCCTGGGGATGAAAAAATCTTCCCTGGCATTGTGGATCGGACTGATCTATGCGCTGTCGCTTGTGGTAGAATCATTATTCGAACTGAACTATATTTATTACAGCGATCATGGGGATTTTATCATTTTCCGATACTTTTCCATGAGTGTTATGAATAAGAAGAAAAATTCCATTGAAATTCCCAAAGAGGAATTCGGAGGATATCAGATCCTCAGCTCTTTCCGGGGGTTGAAAAAAAGAATAGTTTTTTTACACCGGTTTAAGGAGAAAGACGCTCCCTATCCTGCAGTTAGCATCACTGGTCTTTCAAAGCAGGAATTAAAAGGTTTGTGCGCTTCCCTTGACAGGTGGAAAAAGAAGTAGTATTTACTAAAAGTTAGGCGAAATATGGACGATCTTCAATTTAAGATTGCCTTAAATTGTATTCCCCAAATCGGTCCGCTGCTTACCCGTAGGTTAATAGCCTATGTGGGAAGTGTGGAAGGGGTTTTTAAGGAAAAAAAACAACATTTAGAGAAAATCCCGGGAATTGGTACCGTGAAAGCACGGGGATTCAACCCTTGTCAGCTGCTGAAGGAAGCAGAAGAAGAACTGAAATATGTGAACAAGCACAGCATTTCGGTACTGTTCTACCTGGATGATATCTTCCCAAACCGGCTGGGAGAGTGTGAGGATGGACCCATAATACTCTACGTGAAGGGTGTGGCAAACTTCAATGCTGCTAAGGTGATCAGCATGGTGGGTACGCGGAAGGCCACGCCGGGAGGCAAAGCCCTAACGGAAGAGATTGTGGCCTTTCTGGCCGCAAATCATCCGGAGATGCTCTTTGTGAGCGGCCTGGCATATGGCATTGATATTACTGCCCATAAGGCAGCTCTCGACGCACAGGTCGAAACTGTTGCTGTTATGGGTCATGGCTTTGAATACCTTTATCCTGCCTCGCACCGGCAGCTGGCTGAGAAAATTGCCGGCCGGGGCGCCCTGGTCACAGAATTTCAAAGTCGCCGGAAACCGGAAGCCGGGAACTTTGTGAGCCGCAACAGGATTATTGCGGGTCTGGCGGATGCGACCCTGATCATTGAATCGGCAGAAAAAGGGGGAGCCCTGATCACAGCCGATCTGGCAAATTCATACAACCGCGATGTCTTTGCTGTTCCCGGCCGCCCCGGGGATTACTATTCCAAAGGATGCAATGAGCTCATTAAAACTAACCGGGCAGCCCTGGCTGAATCGGGTGCGGATATTGAAAAAGCCATGCGGTGGAGTATCCCAAAGAAAAACCAGGCTGTTCAGCAGAAATTAGCCCTGACCGACCTGAAAGCCGAAGAAAAACTGGTCCTCGATTACCTGGGTGAAAAAGGCGAAACAGCCCTCGATCAGCTTAGTTACGAACTGGACATCCCCGTCCATGTGCTCTCAGGGATATTGCTTCAGATGGAATTTAAATCCTGGATAAGTTCGCTGCCTGGAAAGTGCTATCGAAGAAATTGATTTTTATTAGCTTTTTACTCCCGGGGTTTAGCTATTTTCGTAGTAAATTATTCGGCTTATGCAGTTGATTGATACGCATTCTCACCTCTACCTTGATGATTTTCAGAACGATATTTCAGCCATAATTCGCAGGGCACAGGAGCAGGGAATCTCTCAGATTATCCTTCCGAATATTGATGCAGCTTCAGTTGCACACCTGCTGAAACTGGCTGAAGATTACCCCGGAATATGCATTCCCCTCCCCGGATTGCACCCTACACATGTCCGGGAAAATTATCTGGAGGAGCTGGATACGATATACGGTCTGATGGATGTGAACAAGTATAAGGCAATCGGCGAGATCGGGATAGACCTATATTGGGATAAGACCTTCTACCGGGAGCAGGTCAGCGCGTTTGAATACCAGCTTACCCTGGCCCTCCGGCATGATCTTCCCGTTGTCATTCATGCCCGCGACTCCTTCCATGAGATCCTGCAGGTTGTCAGGAAAGCAGAATTTACTGGACTGCAGGGCGTTTTCCATGCTTTTACGGGCGATTCGGAGCAGGCCCGGGAAATTGTTGAACGGGGCTTCTTCCTGGGTGTGGGAGGGATTATTACGTTTAAAAATTCGCACCTCCCGGAGGTAATCAGCAGGGTACCCCTGGAGCGACTGGTCCTCGAAACGGACTCACCATTTCTTGCTCCGGTGCCCCACAGGGGAAAACGGAATGAAAGCAGCTATGTTATTCATGTGGCGCAGCGGCTTGCAGAACTAAAGAATGTCTCCATTGAACAGGTAGCACAACAAACAACTGAGAATGCATGCAAACTATTCAGCCTATGATCACCCGGAACGAATCGAAGTCTTTATTGATCATTTATACCGGTGGTACCATCGGGATGGTGAGGGACCCCCGGACAGGATCCTTGCAGCCCTTACCCTTCAGTAATATGGTCGACGAAATCCCCGAGTTGAAATCATCCAGCTACCATTTGACTTCCTACGCCTTTACACCCCTGATTGATTCCTCAAATGTCAGTCCCGAAGTATGGGTTAAGATCGCCCGCCTTATCGAAGAAAACTACAAACGTTTCGATGGTTTCGTTATCCTGCACGGTACGGATACCATGACCTATTCTGCATCGGCCCTCAGCTTTATGCTCGAGAACCTGGGCAAACCGGTTGTATTTACCGGCTCTCAATTACCCATTGATATTCCCAGGACCGATGCAAAGAAAAATCTGCTTACCGCGATTGATATCGCTGCCGCAGAAAAAAACGGAAAACCCGCAATTCATGAAGTGACGATTTTCTTTCAGAATATTCTTTACAGGGGAAACCGGACCATCAAACACAATGCTGAGGAATTTAAAGCTTTTCAGTCTTACAATTATCCTGTACTTGCTGAAAGCGGTGTGCACATTCGGTTTAATTATCCTTCCCTCCTGAAAAACGATCATTCTGCAGCTTTCAAGGTAAGTACAAAGATCGATACCAATGTCATGTTGCTTAAGATCTATCCGGGGATCAACCATGAGATTACCCTGAATATCCTGAATGCCCCTAAAATTAAAGCCATCATCCTGGAAACCTATGGTGCGGGAAATGCTCCCAGTGAAGACTGGTTCCTGGGAGGTATTGAGGAAGCCATCCGCAAGGGGAAGATCATCATGAACATCACGCAATGTGCCGAAGGGAGCGTGGAAATGGGCTTGTATGAAACCAGCCGGGCTCTTGAAAGATGTGGTGTTATTGGAGGTTACGACATCACCACCGAAGCCGCAATCACGAAAATGATGTACCTGCTCGGAAAATATGACAGCGTCCCTGAAATCGTATCCGCTCTAAATAAGTCGTTGCGGGGAGAAATAAGTATTTACTGATAGGCAATTAAAATATTTTTACTAATTTTCCGCGCCAAATTCAGAGGGGATTTTAGGTTGCTGATATAAGGAGAGGTGGCCGAGTGGTCGAAGGCGCACGCCTGGAAAGTGTGTATACCGCGTGAAACGGTATCGGGGGTTCGAATCCCTTCCTCTCCGCAGAAAGATTGAAAAGGGTTCTTTGATAATATACGCACAGGATTGAGCGAGCGAGGATTCGAACAGAAGCGATGGAAGGGTTCGAAACGAAGTTCACGAACCGACGCAGGAGGTGAGTAATCCCTTCCTCTCCGTCTTCGCTCGCCGTAGCCCGACTGACAAGGAGGGCGAAGGCGAGCTGCCAAAGAGGGCAAAGGCAAGCTACCAAAGAGGGCGAAGGCGAGCTGCCAAAGCGAGCGAAGGCGGCTGCCAAAGAAAACAAACGTTCCTTTTTTCATGCAGATACCTTGCCGGAAGGAAATCTCTTCGATCCCCTTACAGTTACCAAAGCAGAGATTATCTTCTTTGAGATGAGGGAAATAAGTGTTTCTGAGGAGAGCATTGTCACTGGAATGATGTTTTTTACGCTAAAAAGAGATGTTTTCTCGCATTCCATAGGGGAAAAAACATTCAAAATTGTATTTTCGTAACTTCAAAATATAAAACAAAGAAAAAACAAGTAATAATTAAACGTAAAGTAGATCATGAAAAAATTATTTGCATTTATAGCAGTAATTATGATGCTCAGTTTTGGAGTGTCAAATATAGTTAAAGCTCAGGCGGATGCTGATAAGCCAGCCACCGAAGCACCAGCTGAAGTTGCTGAGGCCGGTGCCGAAGCAGTCGACTCACCAGCTGTAGCGGAAGAAGCTGCAACTACAAAAGACGAAGGTGATAAGAAAGCGGAAGATAAAGCTGTATACACAACCATTAAAGATAAATTCATTGAGGGTGGTGCCGAATTCATGGGTATCGTTCTTCTCTGTCTTATCGTTGGTTTGGCTTTAGCTATCGAAAGAATTGTTTACCTGAATCTTGCCAGCGGTAACAATAAAAAATTACTTGAAAAAATTGAGGATGCACTGAATGAAGGTGGTGTTGAAGCAGCCAAGGAAGTTTGCCGGAACACACGCGGTCCTGTCGCCAGCATTTTCTACCAGGGGCTCGACCGTTCTGAGGAAGGGATCGACATGGTTGAGAAATCAATCATTTCCTATGGTAGCGTTCAGATGGGCCTTCTCGAGAAGAACCTCAGCTGGATCTCTCTCTTTATCGCCCTGGCCCCTATGTTGGGTTTCATGGGAACAGTTATCGGTATGATCGATGCCTTCGATAATATCCGTATTGCTGGTAATGTCAGCCCGCAGATCGTTGCCGGTGGTATTGGTGTTGCCCTTCTGACAACCCTCTTCGGACTTATCGTTGCTGCTGTCCTGCAAGTATTCTACAACTATATTTTAACAAAAATTGACAGCATTGTAAACCGTATGGAAGATGCTTCTATCTCTATGGTAGATTTATTGATAAAATACAACCAAAAAAATAAATAAATTATGTCTGGAATACAGAAAATAGCTGCTGGCGTATTATACGTCTTAGCAGGACTTTCCATATTATTTGCAGCTTTCTATTTCTTTGGTGGGGATGATCCGTCATACGCTACAGAAGCAGGCACAACGGTTACTCCAAAATCGTATACTGACCTTGCTCTGATTTGGACCGTTGTTTTAGCAGTACTGATCACAGTCCTGACACTCGGATTTTCAATTCTTGCAATTGTTACAAGCCCCAAAGCACTTAAAGGTTTTGGAATCTCTTTAGTTGCTGGAGTTGTTCTGGTTGGTATTTCCTATGCACTGGCTGACAAGTCTGAATATGTTTGGGTCGGTACAGGTATTAACCTGACCATCATTCTGGCGGTAATTGCCTTTGTGGGAATTATTGCATCAGAGGTTTACCGTGCAATAAAATAACCAATCGGTTATCCGAATTAAGAAAATGAAACTTTAAAATATTATGGCTAGAAGACAAGTACAGGAGATCAATGCAGGATCTATGGCGGATATCGCCTTCCTGCTCCTCATCTTCTTCCTGGTGACTACCACCATGGAATCGGATAAGGGGATCCTCAGGATTCTTCCTCCCATGGAGGAGAAGAAAACGGATGTTGAGATCAACCAGCAGAATCTCCTTAAGGTGAACATTAACTATAAAAATGACATTCGGGTCTCTGGCATTAGTCGCACCATTGATATTACAGAACTTAGGAGTATCGCCAAAAGATTTATTCTTGGGGAAAATGTCAGGGTCGATGATCCGGCAATCGGTGGTGCAGATATGGTACCACTTGAGCAGGCCAAAGTGCCCTATACCTGGAGATATCTGCCGGCTGATTTTACCATTACAGCAGATCATATCATTCAGTTAAAGAACGACCGGGGTACTTCCTATGAGAAATACCTGCAGGTTCAGAATGAGCTGACTGCTGCTTACCGTGAAATCAGGGACGATTTCTGCCTGAAGTATATTCCCGATGCAGATACCTATGATGAAGTAATGGACCTGAATGTGCGCGATGAGATCGAGAAAGAGATCTATCCAAGAAAAATTTCGGAATCAGATCCAGTGAATAACGCTCAACAATAAGATTATGTCAAAATTCAGAAAAGGCGAAAAAAAAGAGGTGGGAGCCATTTCAACAGCTTCCCTTCCTGATATCGTATTCATGCTGCTTTTCTTCTTCATGGTAACGACAGTGATGCGCGAAGTGGATGTCCAGGTTGAAAATACACTTCCTGAGGCTACGGAAATTACCAAGCTCGAAGATAAAGCGCTGGTTAGCTACATCTATATTGGAAGACGTAGAGGTGCCAGTGAAAATGAATTACCGAAGATACAGCTGAATGATGCTTTTGCAAGTGTTGAGCAGATCAAGAGTTATGTCACGGGTAAAGTGGCTCTGATTCCTGAAGTGGACAAGAAGAAGATGACTGTTTCCCTTAAAATCGATAAAAGTACCAAAATGGGAATTGTCAGTGAGGTGAAAATAAAACTTCGTGAAGCTAAAGCCTTCAAGATCAGCTATGCTGCTTTCGAGACCAGTGAGATCGAATAGCGTAAAACGCATTTGAGATATCATAAAAAAGGGACGGATTTCTGTCCCTTTTTTATTTTTAAACTCCTCATGATCCCTACTGAAAGGACTAAAAAACAGCATGATGATTACTCTCATCTCTGAGAACTCACAACACATTCATGAATGAAATAGTTGAAGGTAACAGTTCCAGAGCCAGAGTCAGTATACAGAAAACAGAGTGAGTGAGAATGCTCGTCCCTCGCTCTCACACTCACTCTGTTTATAGTGACCCCACCGGGATTCGAACCCAGATCATAAGAACCGGAATCTTACATTCTATCCATTGAACTATGGGGCCAAACAGACCGCAAATTTAGTACTTTTTACAGATGCATCAAGTTTGTGATGAATTTCTTGTCTGATCAGAAGGATTATTTGTATCAAGCTGACTGTTCAAGAGCTTTTTCAGTTTTTCCTTTTCCGAACCTGCCTTCCAATACTTTTCTCTTTTTCTGGCTTCTGAGCGTGACTCACAAACTTCAGAATAGATCAATTTCCAGGGACCATAAGGTTTGGTAGATTTAGTATAGCCGGAATTATGTTCTTTAATTTTGAATTATGCATACGTTTAGCTTGTTGAAACAGGTTTTTACACAACTTGTCCACCCCTTTGGAAGGAGACTCCCGTTCTGCCCGCTTGCAGCATATCTCAGCCATCTGTAAGTATACTTCTACCAGCTTACAGCATGTATTTCTATGCTTGCAGGATATTTCAATGATCTTGCAGCATAGTTTTGCCTGCTGACACTGCCCTTCTGTTAGTTTACAGGGTATTTCTGTCATGTTGCAGCGTATTTCTGATGGCTTATCGGATATTTCTGTGAGTTTGCAGCCTGTTTCAGTCTGCCTACACAGCATTTTTAATGTGAAGTTCTCATTCACATGCTCTTCCTAAAAATTACGCCTGCTTTCACCGCAGCCACGATCCAAGCCCCGGAGGAGCGCAATCTTGGTAGCCCTTTAACCCGGGGGATTATGCGCCATGCGCAATCAGGCGCTAGCAAAACAATCCTTTGGGGAAAAGAATCCATGCGCCACCTATCCGGCGTCCGGGCAGGGCAACGCCTGGACAAAAAGCCACTGAGCCAGACAATAGGACAACAAGGCTGATGAAGAAGACCTTTGTTGGTTGGGGTTTCCTGCAGACCCCCGATAAACTGGATAGATTTGATTTTTCAATTTAGTAATAAATCCTGTTTTTATCTAAAGCTGATTGGTTAAATATGTAATGATTCCCGATTCCTCCAACTTATTCCGGAAAATTCCGGATATATCTACCACTCGGTTGTAATCTGTCAGAGTTTTTTAGAAGCTTTCGGTTATGGGATCTGAATCTCAAGGCAGGAGCTCCTGGAGTTTGTTTACCTTAGAGGGTACTTTAACTACGCATCCCTTTTTCATCTTTCAAGTTTTATTACTTTTGTGAACTTGAAAATCAAACGGACATACCGATGGAATATAATTTTACTGAATTAGAAAAGAAGTGGCAGGAATACTGGGAACAGCATAAAACGTTTAAAACGGTGGACGACCTGTCTAACCCGAAGAAGTTTTATGCCCTGGATATGTTCCCCTATCCATCGGGAAGCGGACTGCATGTCGGGCATCCGGAGGGATACACGGCAACAGATATCGTAAGTCGCTACAAGCGAATGAACGGCTTCAACGTCCTGCACCCCATGGGATGGGATGCTTTTGGCTTACCTGCCGAGCAATATGCCATCCAAACCGGGACGCACCCTTCCATTACCACGCAGGAGAATTGTGATACTTTCCGCCGGCAGATCAAATCGCTCGGGCTTAGCTACGACTGGGACCGGGAAATCAATACAACAGACCCGGGATATTTTAAATGGACTCAATGGATCTTTATCCGCCTGTATAATACCTGGTTCGATAAAGAACAGCAAAAAGGACGGCCTGTTGCTGAACTTCCCATCCCTGCCGATATTGAAAAGCAGGGCAAAATGGCTGTTCAGGATTTTATTGATGAGAAGCGCCTGGCCTACTATGATAATGCCCAGGTGTGGTGGTGCAAGAAATGCCAGATAGTCTGCGCCAATGAAGAGGTCCTGAATGACGGTTCTCATGAGAAATGCGGAACTAAGGAAGTTGAAAGGAAAAACCTGAAACAATGGATGCTGCGGATCCCCCACTATGCTGAGCGTTTGCTGGCAGGTTTGGATACACTTGAAGAATGGCCCGAAAGTGTAAAGGATATGCAACGTAACTGGATCGGGAAATCCAAAGGCGCTGAAGTAGATTTCAACGTGGAAGGAATTGATGAACCACTGAGGGTATACACTACCCGCCCGGATACGCTTTTTGGAGCTACTTATATGGTCATTGCACCGGAACATCCCTTGCTGGACCGGATCGTAACAAACGATAAGCGGGAAGAGGTGGATAAGTATGTGAAGGCTGCTTCTCTGAAATCTGATCTCGACCGTACCGAACTGGCCAAAGAGAAAACCGGGGTCTTCACCGGAAGGTATGCCATCAATCCGGTAAATGGTGAAAAAATACCCATCTGGGTAGCCGACTATGTCTTGATAGGCTATGGTACCGGAGCTATCATGGCGGTACCGGCACACGATACCCGCGACTTTGAATTTGCCAAAACATTTGGGATAAAGATCACCTGTATCCTCGATCCGGAACATGCCGATGCGGAAGTCCGCCAGAAAGTGCTTGAGGGAAATCAATGCTGGACTGACGATGGAGCATATATCAACTCTGCCGGTAGCGATAGTCTGGATATCAATGGGATGAACAAGGAAAAGGGGATCCAGACCGTGATCGACTGGCTGGAGAAAAAAGGTCTGGGAACCGGCGCTGTAAATTATAAACTCCGCGACTGGCTGTTTAGCCGCCAGCGCTACTGGGGAGAACCCTTTCCGGTGATCCACTGGGAAGACGGGGAGGTGACCCTGGTTCCAGATGAAGATCTGCCGGTTCGGCTCCCCGAAATGGAAAAATTCCAGCCCGGCGCCAACGGGGAATCTCCCCTGGCAAATGCCGGAGACTGGCTTACCCTGACAGATGCCAATGGTCGCAAAGGTCGCAGGGAGACGAATACCATGCCCCAGTGGGCAGGTTCCTGCTGGTATTACCTCCGCTATATTGATCCCCTGAACGATAAAGCGCCTTTCAATGCCCAAAAGGAAAAATACTGGATGCCGGTCGACCTTTATATCGGAGGTGCCGAGCACGCCGTGCTTCACCTTCTATACAGCCGCTTCTGGCATAAAGTGCTCTTTGACCTCGGCATTGTCTCCACGGACGAACCTTACAGGAAATTATACAACCAGGGAATGATCCTGGCATTTGCCTACGAGACAAAAGCAGGATCAAAAGTTCCTTCTGATGAGGTTGGGGAGCGCGACGGAAAATATTACCACAAAGACACGGGTGAAGAGCTGCAGCAGATCGTTGCCAAAATGTCCAAGACCCTTAAAAATGTCGTGAATCCTGACGATGTTACTGTCAAATATGGTGCAGACAGCCTCAGGCTTTACGAAATGTTTATGGGGCCTCTGGATGCTACAAAACCCTGGACAGATACAGGGGTGAAGGGTGTGTATAACTTCCTTTGCAGGGTACACCGTTTCTTCGCTGACCCGAACAGCATTAAGGAGGGGGAAGAGGATGCCGAAATGCTGAAAACCCTGCATCAGTCCATAAAGAAAGTAACTTCCGATATCGAGAACCTGAAATTCAACACAGCAATCTCGCAGTTAATGATCCTTACTAACCTGGCCATCAAAAAAGGCAGGGTTAGCCCGGGAACGGCCCGGATATTCGCAAAACTGCTTTCACCCTTTGCCCCTCATCTTGCCGAAGAACTTTGGGAAAAGTATGGTGCGCAGAAGACGATCTCGTATGAGGCCTGGCCCGAGGTCAATCCTGCGTTTCTGCAGGAGGACAGCTTTGAATACCCGGTATCTTTCAATGGAAAGATGCGTTTCAAAATAGAGTTCCCGGTCGATGCCTCCAGGGAAGAGATCGGGAAAGCAGTGCTCGCCCATGAGAAAGCCCAAAAGTGGATCGAAGGGAAGCAGGTGAAGAAGGTGATCGTCGTACCTAATAAAATTGTTAACATAGTAGTAGGATAACAGCATGATAAAAAAATACTGGAAAATTCTCACACTCGTTGCAGCTTCAGCGATCCTGATCGGTGGAGTTTCACTATATTATTTCTTAAAGTCTTCAGGCAGTGCGCAGAAAGGAAGCATTAATCCTTCCGGGCAAGTCGCGGCCGATCCCGAAATCAGGATGGAATACGGCATTCCGGCCGATTCCTTCCGGATCGAATACGGCAGGGTGAAGCGCGACCAGATGCTGATGAGCATCCTGTCCCAATATAAGCTTCCTGAGGGTGCTGTGAATAAACTGCTTACATTGAAGCAGAAGGTTTTTGATGTCAGGAAGATCCGTGCCGGGAACACGTATGCTGCATTTTCAGACCCTGATTCCACCGGGTATCTGAGGTACCTGGCTTACGAACATACTGCCATTGATTATGTGGTATTCTCTTTTACTGATTCGGTGACAGTAAGCCTGGGGCAGAAGGCGGTGGACACCCTCACGCTAAGGGCCCAGGGTACCATTAGTTCCTCCCTGTGGAACGCCATGATCGATCGTGAAATCAATCCCCTGCTGGCAAATGATCTGTCAGAAATTTATGCCTGGAGCATCGACTTCTTCGGTTTGCAGGTGGCCGACAGCTTCCGGGTGATCTATGATGAACACTTTGTGGATACGGTATCGGTAGGACTGGGAAAGATCCATGCCGCCTATTTTTATCACGCGGGAAATGATTTTTTTGCGATTCCATTTGTGCAGGACAGCGTTGAAAGTTATTATGACATCGAGGGGAACAGCCTGAGGAAAACATTCCTGAAAGCACCCCTGAATTACCGAAGGGTAAGCTCCCATTTCTCCTATAGCAGGATGCATCCGGTCCTGAAGATCAGGAGACCCCACCTCGGGGTTGACTATGCCGCACCAGCCGGCACCCCGGTGGTGTCGATCGGCGACGGAAAGATCATTGAACTCAAGCCCGGCTATAATAAGGGGGGAGGAAACATGATCAGGATCAAGCATAACGGAGTGTATTCCACTGCCTACCTGCACCTGCAGGGCTTTGCGAAAGGAATTAAAACAGGCGACTGGGTGAAGCAGGGGGATGTGATCGGGTATGTTGGTCAGACCGGTTTGGCAACAGGGCCCCATCTTGATTTCAGGTTTTACATGAACGGCAATCCTATTGATCCCCTTAAGGTTGAATCTCCCCCGGTGGAACCGATCCATGAAGAAAACAGGGAGAAGTTTGATTCAGTAAAAACGATCATCATCGGGGACTTGCAGCGCGATATTCAATAAGCGGCTACTTCCCGGAGGTGGTTTTCTGAATCAACTGTCGTATTACTTCCGGATAGTGCTTGTGTTCCAGCTCATGGATGCGGTTTGCAAGCGTAGCAGGGGTGTCTCCGGGCTTTACCTCACACCGGGCCTGGAAGATGGTCGTTCCTTCGTCATAGTGCTGGTTAACATAATGGATGGTTATTCCGGATTCTTTTTCGCCATTAGCTATGACGGCCTCATGCACCTTACCGCCGTACATGCCCTTGCCACCATATTTTGGCAGTAAGGCCGGATGAATATTAACGATAGCACGGGGGTAAGCAGTAATCAGATTTTCCGGGACCAGCCACAAAAAGCCCGCCAACACAACAAAATCAATCCTGTGGCCTTCCAGGATTTTCAGGATCCTGTCCGAACCGTAAAACTCCTCCCTGGTAAAAGTGTAGGCAGGAATAGTAAGCCTTTTTGCACGCTCCAGGACATAGGCATTTTCTTTATTTGATAAAATACAGGCGATATTTGCCTCAGAACCCCCGGAGAAGTGATCAGCAATGGCTTGTGCGTTGGTTCCGGACCCGGAGGCAAAAATGGCTATATTTTTCATAATCAATAAAATAGAAAAGACGGTTTTCTGACAGAAGTAGAGAAAACTTGACAAAAAAAGCTAATTTTGAATCAATATTTCAATATTTTTATTTGTTTTTTTTCAATTATTGCATTTCTTTGCACCGTTGATTTTTAACCTAATTATAATTTAAAATTTAAACTATGTCTGATATTGCATCTAGAGTAAAGGCTATTATCGTTGACAAACTTGGAGTTGATGAAAGCGAAGTAACACCTGAAGCAAGTTTTACTAACGATTTAGGTGCAGACTCACTGGATACAGTTGAG